>JBDHSG010000006.1:0-94269 GCA_039808005.1 Allobrachymonas sp.
GCGCGAGAAGGATTTGAACCTCCGACCTTTGGGTTATGAGCCCAACGAGCTACCAGACTGCTCCATCGCGCGGCAGAATTTGATTGTAGCACAGCTGGCCAGAATGGGCCAGTTATTCCTTTCCAGCTTCTGTGGCTTGCTCGGGGCGATCCACCAGCTCGATCAGTGCCATGGGAGCGTTGTCACCGACACGGAAACCCATTTTCAGGATGCGCGTGTATCCGCCCGGGCGAGTCGCAAAACGCGGGCCCAGATCGGCAAACAGCTTGACCACGCTATCGCGGTCGCGCAGACGGTTGAACGCCAGGCGCTTGTTGGCCACGGTGTCTTTTTTGGCCAGGGTGATCATGGGTTCGATCACCTTGCGCAGTTCCTTGGCCTTTGGCACGGTCGTTTTGATGGCCTCGTGCTCGATGAGCGAGTTCATCATGTTGCGCAGCATGGCCAGACGGTGGCTGCTGGTTCGGTTGAGTTTACGGAGTTTGAGTCCATGACGCATGGTGCGGTTCCTTTCCTT
Organism: Allobrachymonas sp.; assembly: GCA_039808005.1. Classification (GTDB taxonomy): domain Bacteria; phylum Pseudomonadota; class Gammaproteobacteria; order Burkholderiales; family Burkholderiaceae_C; genus Brachymonas. Next base: position 518 of record JBDHSG010000006.1, read on the forward strand.
CTCAAAATACCGACAGCCGTATCAGGTACTGCCGGGTGCACAGCGGTTCGATTGCGGTGCTGCTTATCAGCGCTTTTCCAGACCGGCGGGCGGCCAGCTTTCCAGCTTCATGCCAAGGGTCAGGCCGCGCGAAGCGAGCACTTCCTTGATTTCATTGAGCGACTTGCGCCCAAGGTTTGGCGTCTTGAGCAACTCGTTTTCGGTGCGCTGGATCAAGTCGCCAATGTAGTAAATGTTTTCCGCCTTGAGGCAGTTGGCCGAACGAACCGTGAGTTCCAGTTCATCGACCGGACGCAGCAGCATCGGATCGAACTGGGCGGCGCTGCGAGCCGGCGCATCAAAGGCGTCGAGGGCACTGCCTTCGAGCTGAGCAAATACAGCCAGTTGTTCCACCAGAATCTTGGCCGACGAACGGACGGCGTCTTCTGCCGAAATACCGCCGTTGGTTTCGATGTCGATCACCAGCTTGTCCAGGTCGGTGCGCTGCTCCACGCGGGCGCTTTCCACCGCATAGCTCACGCGGCGGATCGGTGAAAAAGACGCATCCAGCACGATGCGACCGATGAACTTGAACGGTTCGTCGGCATGGCGGCGCATGGAACCAGGCACATAGCCCACGCCCTTCTCGACCTTGAGCTGCATGTCGATCTTGCCATTTTGCGAAAGATGGCAGATCACATGATTGGGATTGATGATTTCCACATCATGCGGCACCTGGATGTCGGAGGCCTTGACAGGACCTTCGGTTTCCTTGCGCAGCGACAGGGTGACCTCGTCGCGGTTGTGCAGCTTGAACACCACACCCTTGAGATTCAGCAGGATCTCAACGACATCTTCCTGCACGCCGTCGATGGAGGAATACTCATGCACCACGCCGGCGATCGTCACTTCGGTAACGGCATAACCGACCATGGACGACAGCAAGACACGGCGCAGGGCGTTGCCCAGCGTATGGCCATAGCCACGCTCGAACGGCTCGAGCGTGACTTTTGCGCGGTTGGCGCTGATCTGCTCGACCTGGATGTTCTTGGGCTTCAATAGATTGGTTTGCATTCTGGCTTCCTTCTCAATACCCCCGGCTCGTTACACCGGTAAGGCTGATGGGGCTCTCCTGCTGCATGCCTGCTGCCCAGGGAGCCGGTAATTTGAAAGCGGGGTTTTTAATCCGCAACCACCAGGCGTTTGCAGCAGGCACATGACCTGCTGCGATGCAAAAGGAACATCAACGCGAATACAGTTCCACAATCAACGACTCGTTGATGTCGGCCCCGAATTCGTCGCGATCAGGCGCCTTCTTGAAAGTACCTTCGGCCTTGTCGCTGTTGACTTCCACCCAAGCCGGAAAACCGATCTGGCCAGCCAGTTGCAGGGCTTCGATGACACGGGCCTGTTTGGCGGACTTCTCGCGCACCGCTATGACGTCGCCAGCCTTGACCATCAGTGACGGAATATTGACCGGTTTTCCGTTGACCAGGATCGCCTTGTGGGACACCAGTTGGCGTGCTTCTGCGCGCGTGGAACCGAAGCCCATGCGGTAGACAACGTTGTCGAGACGGGATTCCAGCAAGGACAGCAAGTTGGAACCCGTGTTGCCCCGGCGGCGCTCTGCTTCTTCGAAGTAGCGGCGGAACTGGCGCTCCAGGATGCCATACATGCGCTTAACCTTCTGCTTTTCACGCAATTGCAGACCGAAATCGGACATGCGCGTGCCAGAAATCCGGCCGTGCTGCCCAGGTTTGGCTTCAAATTTGCACTTGTCGCTGACCGAACGGCGAGCGCTCTTGAGGAACAGATCGGTGCCTTCACGGCGGGAGAGTTTGGCCTTGGGGCCGAGATAACGTGCCACGTTTCTTCCTTTTTAAACTGCTGCCTTTTAAAAGACAGGAGCCGCCAATGGCCACGAAGGCTGGCGGCGGTGGGCTTGGGGTTGATGATTAGATGCGACGGCGCTTCTGCGGGCGGCAGCCGTTGTGCGGCACCGGCGTCACGTCCGAAATCGAGGTGATGCGGATACCCAGCGCTGCCAGTGCACGCACGGACGATTCGCGACCGGGACCGGGGCCCTTGATCTCGACTTCCAGATTCTTGATGCCTTGTTCCACCGCAGCACGGCCAGCCACCTCGGAAGCCACCTGAGCGGCGAAGGGAGTGGATTTGCGCGAACCCTTGAAGCCCTGGCCACCGGAGGAAGCCCAAGCCAGCGAATTGCCCTGACGGTCGCTGATGGTAATGATGGTGTTGTTGAACGATGCATGCACGTGTGCAATGCCATCGGCAATGTTCTTGCGGACCTTCTTGCGCACGCGGGAAGCGGCGGTATTGGAGGGTGCTTTAGCCATAGTGAATGCTTGCCTTCAGTTATTTTTTCAGGGACTGGGCGGCCTTGCGTGGGCCTTTGCGGGTGCGGGCGTTGGTGCGGGTACGCTGTCCGTGCACGGGCAATCCACGACGATGGCGGAAGCCACGGTAGCAACCAATGTCCATGAGACGCTTGATGTTGATGGTCACTTCGCGACGCAGATCGCCTTCGAGCGTGAAATGCGTCAGGGCCTCGCGAATCTTTTCCAGATCGTTATCCGAGAGATCTTTGATTTTCTTGGAATAGTCGATGCCGCAAGCCTCGCAGATTTTGCGCGCACGCGTACGGCCAATACCAAAAATAGCGGTAAGACCGATTTCAGCGTGCTGATGCGGCGGAATGTTGATACCAGCAATACGTGCCATGTTCTTCCTCTGTTAAATTCTCGATCAGCCCTGACGCTGCTTGTGACGGGGGTCGGTGCAGATGATGCGCACGACACCCTTGCGGCGGATGACCTTGCAATTGCGGCAAATTTTCTTTACCGAAGCCAAAACTTTCATGCTTCTCTCCTCAAATCTCTTCGTTCAACTGCTCTTGAATATCGTTTTATTTGGCACGAAAAACAATACGCGCCTTGCTCAAGTCGTAAGGGGTTAATTCTACCGTGACCTTGTCGCCCGGCAAAATGCGGATGTAGTGCATACGCATCTTCCCGGAAATATGCCCCAAAACTTCATGGCCGTTTTCCAGTTTGACCCGGAAAGTGGCGTTGGGGAGATTCTCCAGCACCTCCCCCTGCATCTGGATGACATCGTCCTTGGACATGATTTATTTGCCCGGCAATTTGAAATTGGCTTTCTTCATCAAACTTTCATATTGCTGCGTCATCAGATAGTTCTGGATCTGCGACATCAATTCCATGGTGACACCCACCACGATGAGCAGCGACGTTCCGCCAAAATTGAACGGAATGGAGCTGAAGCGCATCCGCACAAACTCCGGCAACAGGCACACGGCAGTGATGTAGATGGCACCAACGAATGTCAGCCGCAACAAAACCTTGTCCAGATAACGTGCCGTGTTCTCTCCGGGACGAATGCCTGGGACGAATGCGCCGCTTTTCTTCAGGTTATCGGCCGTTTCCCGGCTGTTGAACACCAAGCCGGTATAGAAAAAGCAGAAAAACACGATCGCCAGCGCATACAGAGCGACATAGATGGGCTGCCCCGGCATCAATGCGGTAGCAATGTTCTGAAGCCAGCGCATGCTTTCACTGTTGCCAAACCAGCTGGCCACCGTCGCAGGCATCAGGATGATGGAAGATGCAAAGATCGGCGGAATCACACCGGCCATATTGATCTTCAACGGCAGATGCGAAGCCTGACCGCCATAGACCTTGTTCCCAACCTGACGGCGAGCATAGTTCACCAGAATCTTGCGCTGTCCGCGCTCGACGAAGACCAGGAAAACGGTCACCAGGGCTACTGCAACCAGAATCAGCAGGGCAAAAGCCGGATTCATGGCATTGTTGCGCACCAGATCCAGCAGGCTGACCACGGCAGTGGGAAGGCCCGAAGCAATACCCGCAAAAATGATGATGGACGTGCCATTGCCAATGCCGCGCTCGGTAATCTGCTCGCCCAGCCACATCAGGAACATGGTGCCAGTGGTCAGCGTCACAGCAGTCGTGAGCTTGAACATCAGGCCCGGAGCCAACACGAGACCAGGACTGCCTTCCAGCATCGCTGCGATGCCCAGCGACTGGAAAATGGCCAGAGCAAGGGCTGCATAACGCGTATATTGGCTGATCTTGCGCTGTCCGGCTTCGCCCTCTTTCTTGAGCTGCTCCAGCGTGGGAATGACGTATGTCACGAGCTGGATCACGATCGATGCCGAAATGTACGGCATGATGCCCAATGCAAAGACGGAGAACCGCTGCAGCGCCCCTCCCGAGAACATGTTGAACAGGTTCAGAATGCCACCCTGGCCCTGATCCTGGAACATCTTCTGCAATTGGGTCGGATCGATGCCCGGCACCGGAATGTGCGCGCCAATGCGAAACACCACCAGTGCCAGCACCAGGAAAACCAGACGCCGACGCAACTCTGACATCTTGGAGCCAGAGACGTTTCCGAGACTTGGACCGGTTGCCACGTGCAATGCCTCAGGAAAGTTTACGCTATGCTGCCACCGGCCGCCTCAACGGCTGCCTTGGCACCGGCAGTAGCCACAACACCGGTAAGCTTCACTGCCGAACGGATTTCACCGCTCTTGATGAGCTTGACGGTTTTGACCATCTGGCCTACCAAGCCGGCCTGCTTGAGAGCCAGCAGATCCACTTCTGCCAAGTTGAGCATGGCAAGTTCGGAAAGATTGATTTCGGCGTTGTAACGCAGCGAACGCGACTTGAAGCCACGCTTGGGAAGCCGGCGCTGCAGCGGCATCTGGCCGCCTTCGAAACCGACCTTGTGGTAGCCGCCCGCACGCGATTTCTGGCCTTTGTGGCCACGACCGGCGGTCTTGCCCAGGCCAGAGCCAATGCCACGACCAACACGGCGTTTGGCATGCTTGGCGCCTTCTGCGGGCTTGAGGTTGTTGAGTTCCATTTTCAGACCTTACAGAACTTTCACCAGATAGGCGATCTTGTTGATCATGCCGCGCACTGCAGGAGTGTCCTCCAGCTCGGCCACGCTGTTGAGCTTGCGCAGGCCCAGGCCGCGCACGGTGTCGCGGTGGGACTGCTTGGTGCCGATAGGGCTGCGGACCAGTTGCACCTTCAGGAATTGCTTGTCAGACATGTTGTTCTCCATCAGGCGGCAAAGATGTCTTCCACGCTCTTGCCGCGCTTGGCCGCCACTTCGGACGGAGTCGTGGCGTTGCGCAGGGCATCGAGCGTTGCACGCACCATGTTGTAGGGATTGGACGACCCATGGCTCTTGGCCACGATATCGGTAATGCCCATCACCTCGAATACCGCGCGCATCGGGCCGCCAGCAATGATGCCGGTACCCTTGGGAGCCGGTGCGACCATGACGCGCGAAGCGCCGTGGTGGCCCATCAGCTTATGATGAACCGTGCCATTTTTCAATGCGATCTTCACCATATTGCGGCGCGCCTCTTCCATCGCTTTCTGCACGGCCGAAGGCACTTCCTTGGACTTTCCCTTGCCCATGCCCACACCGCCGTCGCCATCGCCCACCACGGTAAGCGCGGCAAAGCTCAGGATACGGCCGCCCTTGACGACCTTGGTCACGCGGTTGACCGCGATCATTTTTTCGCGCATGCCGTCGTCGCGGGCGTCGTCCTGGGGTTTAGCTTGTACTCTTGCCATTTCTATTTCCCATCCATTCAGAACTGCAGACCCGCTTCACGGGCCGCTTCTGCCAGCGCCTTGACGCGGCCATGGTACGCGTAACCCGCGCGGTCGAAGGCAACCTTCTCGATACCGGCAGCTTTTGCCCTTTCGGCAATGCGCTTGCCAATCATGGCGGCAGCCGATACGTTGCTGCCCTTGCCTACCGCGCCCAGTTCCTTGCGCACATCGGCTTCGTTGGTGGAGGCCGAAGCCAGCACCTTGCTGCCACAGGCAGAAATCAGGGCTGCATACATATGCAGATTGGTGCGATTGACCGACAGCCGCGGAACGCCCTGCGTCTTGATGCGGATGCGGGTCTGGCGGGCACGGCGCAAACGTTGCTCTTTCTTGTTCAACATGATGCCGCTCCTTATTTCTTCTTGGTTTCTTTGATGATGACGCGCTCATCGGCATACCGGATGCCTTTGCCCTTGTAGGGCTCCGGCGGACGGATGGCGCGGATCTCGGCAGCCACCTGGCCGACACGCTGGCGATCGGCACCTTTGATCACGACATCGGTCGGCGACGGTGTAGTCACCGTGATGCCTTCCGGCATCTCTTTGTTCACCGGATGCGAAAAACCAATGGAAAGATTCAGAGTCTTGCCTTGGGCGGCGGCCTTGAAACCCACGCCAACGAGCGAAAGTTTCTTCTCGAAACCCTTGCTCACGCCAACAACCATGTTGTTGACCAGTTGACGCATGGTGCCGGACATGGCGTTGGCTTCACGGCTTTCGTTGGCCGGAACGAAGCTGATCTTACCGTCCTTATTTTCGACCTGCACCAGGCTGTTGCGCGTCATGGACATATTGCCGCCAGCGCCTTTGACGCTGATGACATCACCTGCAATGGCGACTTCCACTCCTTGCGGAATGACGATGGGGAGCTTACCTACACGGGACATTTTGCTTCTCTCCTCGTCGCGGTTAGGCTACGTAACACAGCACTTCGCCACCGATCCCGGCAGCGCGAGCCTTGCGATCGGTCATCACGCCCTGAGGGGTGGTAACGATAGCCACTCCCAGGCCGTTCATGACCTGCGGCAACGTCTTGCTGCCCTTGTAGATACGCAGACCGGGACGGCTGACGCGCTCGATGCGCTCGATGACAGGACGGCCGGCATAGTACTTGAGGGCAATGTCCAGCACGGACTTGCCATCTTCGGTCTTGAGCCGGAAGTCGTCGATATAGCCCTCGTCCTTGAGAACCTGGGCAATGGCCGCCTTGACCTTCGAAGCCGGAACGCTCACGCTGGACTTGTTGACCAGTTGGGCATTGCGGATGCGGGTCAGCAGATCGGCAATGGGATCACTCATGCTCATCTTGTTTTCTCCTGCCGATTACCAGCTGCCCTTGGTGACGCCGGGGATGCCACCAGCGAAGGCAATTTCACGGATTTTTGCGCGGCCCAGGCCAAACTGGCGGAATGTTCCACGCGGACGGCCCGTCAGCTCGCAGCGATTGCGCTGACGCGTCGGATTCGCATTGCGCGGCAGTTTCTGCAGCGCCAAACGAGCCGCATCACGCTCTTCCGGGCTTTTGCCGGCATCATTGGCGATGGCCTTGAGCTCGGCATGCTTTTTGGCGAACTTGGCGACGAGTCGTTCGCGCTTGAGTTCACGTTGAATAAGTGCAACTTTAGCCACAGAGCACCTCAGTTCTTGAAGGGGAAACGGAAGCCAGCGAGCAAGGCCTTGCATTCCTCGTCGGTCTTGGCCGTGGTGGTGATGCTGATGTTCAGGCCACGCAGCGCATCCACCTTGTCGTATTCGATTTCCGGGAAAATGATCTGTTCCTTGACGCCGATGTTGTAGTTGCCACGGCCATCGAAGGAACGCACCGAAATACCGCGGAAATCGCGCACACGCGGCAATGCGATAGTGACGAAGCGATCGAGGAATTCGTACATTTGTGCACCGCGCAGGGTGACCATGCAACCCAGCGGCTGGCCTTCACGCAGCTTGAAACCAGCGATAGCCTTCTTGGCCTTGGTAACCACCGGCTTCTGGCCAGCGATCTTGGTCAGATCGGCCACGGCGTTGTCCATCACTTTTTTGTCGGCAATGGCTTCGCCAACACCCATGTTGAGGGTGATCTTGGTCAGTCGCGGCACCTGCATCGGCGATTTGTACCCGAACTGCTTGGTCAGTGCGGGAGCGACTTTTTCACGGTAATGTTGTTGCAAACGTGCCATGGTCATGCCACCTTGATTTCTGCGCCGCTGGATTTGTAGACGCGCACACGCTTGCCGTCTTCCAGGGTCTTGATGCCCACACGGTCGGCCTTGCCGGTCGCCGCGTTGTAAATGGCCACATTCGACTGATGGATGGGCATGTTTTTTTCCACGATGCCACCCTCCACTCCCGTCATGGGGTTGGGCTTGACGTGCTTCTTGACCACGTTCACGCCCTCAACCACCAGATAGGAATCGCACTTGCGCTGCGCGACCGCGCCGCGCTTGCCCTTGTCGCGCCCGGCGATGACAATCACCTGGTCGCCCTTGCGGATCTTGTTCATGTCGACAACTCCTTACAGCACTTCGGGCGCGAGCGACACGATCTTCATGAAGCGCTCGGTACGCAGTTCGCGCGTGACCGGGCCAAAGATGCGCGTGCCAATCGGCTCGAGCTTGGTGTTGAGCAAAACGGCAGCGTTGCCATCAAACTTGATGAGCGAACCATCGCCACGGCGAATGCCCTTGGCGGTGCGCACCACGACGGCGCTGTAGATTTCGCCCTTCTTGACGCGACCACGCGGAGCGGCCTCTTTGACGCTGACCTTGATGATGTCGCCAACACTTGCATAACGGCGCTTGGAACCGCCAAGCACCTTGATGCACAGCACGGATTTGGCGCCCGTGTTGTCGGCAACCTCTAGACGAGATTCTGTTTGGATCATTTGTATATTTCCCAACTTGAATCCGCAAACGCCAGAAGCACACAGGCAAAAGGCGCCGCAAACCAGTCTTGGGCCCGTCATGCAGCCGCAAACCATTTGCGACCCATGTTTGGGCAGAAAACTTCACCCCAAAGCGGAGCGAAGCGGCGATTATGGCGCATTTTTTTGACCGGATCAAGGCCCTTTGCATATTTTTCGTCAAAAACCAGGGCCCGCATGGATCGATCGCATGAACAAGACGCAGATCCGAAAAGCAATATCCCGAACCGGATGGGCCGGCCCGCAGCCCGCACCCCAGCCGGCCAAGCATGCTAGCATCGCAGCCATTTCGCCTATCGCCCCATGCCAGAATCCGCCCACCCCGCCCCCCGCAGCCTCACGATCGCCACCCGGCAAAGCCGTCTGGCCCTGTGGCAGGCACACCACATACAGGCCCTGCTGCAACGCCAGGGGCATCGGATACAGATACTGGGGCTGACCACCGAGGGGGACCGGATTCTGGATCGCCCCCTGAGCGAAACCGGTGGCAAGGGACTGTTTGTCAAGGAAATCGAACACGCCCTGCAGGACAGGCGCGCCGACATCGCGGTGCACTCCCTGAAGGACGTGCCGATGACCTTGCCCGAAGACCTGATGCTGGCCTGTGTGCTGGAGCGTGAAGATCCGCGCGACGCCTGGGTGTCTGTCCGCCATGCCTCGATGCATGATGCCCCCCCCGGCTGCGTGGTCGGCACATCCAGCCTGCGGCGCATGGCCCAGTTACGTGCCTTGCGCCCCGATGTGCAGACCGCGCCACTGCGCGGCAACGTGGATACCCGCCTGCGCAAGCTGGAGGAGGGGCACTTCGACGCCATCGTGCTTGCAGCCGCCGGACTGAAACGCCTGGGGCTTCAGGACCACATCCGCCAATACCTGGAGCCTGCCACCCTGTTGCCGGCTGCAGCACAGGGCGCGCTGGCCATCGAAATCCGGGCCGACCGCACGGACTTGCTGCCGGTGCTGGCACCATTGGCGCACCAGCCCACCTGGCTGCAGGTGGCTGCAGAGCGTGCCGTCAGCCGCGCACTGGGGGGAAGCTGCACGGTGCCGCTGGCGGCGCACGCCCTGTCTCTGGGCAAGGACGAGCTGCTCCTGCAAGCAGCATGGGGAACGGCCGACGGAAGCCTTCTTCGCGCGCAGCACCAAGCCACCTGCACCAGCATCGCAGAGGCCGAGCAGATGGGAGTAGCGGTGGCGCAGCAACTGATCCAGCAGGGCGCAGTTGTTGCCGGGTAAGGGAGTTGCAATCATGCAGCTTCCGGTCATCATCACCCGGCCCGCAACGCAGGCCTGGCAATGGTGCGGGTCCTTGCAACTGCGTCTGAACGGCACCAGGACCTGTCATGCACTGCCACTGATCGCCATCGAGCCCGTTGCGGATTCCCTGTTGCAACTACATCTGCAGCAGTGCTGGCAGGAACTGTCACACTTTCATGCCGCCGTGTTCGTGAGTCCCGCGGCGGTCGAATCCTTCTTCGCGGCCGTCCCGGCTGCCTCTGCGACATGGCAGGAAAAGGGGCTGCGCGCCTGGGCGGTGGGCCCCGGCACGCGTCATGCCTTGCTACAGGCGGGAGTGGCTCCGCAATGCATCGACAGCCCGGATGACTGTGCCGCCCAGTTTGAGTCGGAAGCCCTGTGGCCACTGGTGCAACCCCAGTTGACGCATTGCCTGCGCAGTGGCAAGAAAATCCTGCGGGTACGCGGAACGGACCATCCAGCCTCGCCCATGCCGGCAGGCACAGCCGATGAGGCCCTGGCCGGCGGAACCGGACGGGACTGGCTGGGCGCCGCCATCCGCCGCGCCGGGGTCGGGCTCGAAAGCGTGGCGACCTACCGGCGCCGACTTCCCGCGTGGAACGACGAGCAGGCGCAAACTGCACGCAGTCTGGCCGGCACTCCGGCGGTCTGGCTCTTCAGCAGCAGCCTGGCCCTGCACAATCTCGCGCTGCTGTTTCCCGGCACCTCCTGGACGACTGCCGTGGCCCTTGCCACGCATCCGCGCATTGCCGGGCTAGCGCACAGGCTTGGATTCGGACAGGTTGTTACGTGCCGCCCGACACTTGACGATGTGGTGCAATCGTTACAATCCTGCCCATGAATACTTGGCCCGAAGACCGCTCCCTCGACGCTGCCGGCGCCAGCCCGCCTATACAGGCGTTGCCCGAAGGCAGTGGCAGCGTTCCGCTGGACGGAGAAACGGTCTCCGCCGGGCAATCCGCACGGCTTTCGGCGGGCGCACGCATCGGTCTCGTACTGGGTTGGGCCATCGCGGTGGCGGCATTGGTGGCCGTACTGCTGCTGTGGCGCAGCCAGAGCCAGATGCGCGAGCAACTGGCCCAAAACCTAGCGCTTCTGGGCACGCAGACGCGCGACCTGACACTGCAGTTGCAAACGGCCGCTCAGCAAGGCGAGCAGGCCCGCGCCCGCGCCGGGCTGCTGGAAGAAAAGCTGGCCGAGTTTGATGCCCAGCGCTCCCGCACCAATGCCATACTGGAAACCCTGACGCACTCACAGCAGGATGTGCTGCTCGCGGATTTGCGCGCAACTCTGCAGGCCGCGCAGATGCAGGCAGAGTTTTCCGGCAGCCCCCAACCCTTGCTGCTTGCGCTGACGGAAGCAGAGAAGCGGCTGGCTGTGCAACAGCATCCCAGACTGGCAGCCATCCATCGCGCCGTGGCGCAGGATCTGGCGCGCATGAAAACGGCCCGATTCATGGACGTTGCGCAGCTGGTCAACATGCTGGAAATCGTGCTGCAACGCCTGGACACGCTGCCCTTGCTGGGCACGAGCATTCCTGCGCTCCACGCCGATGCGCCTGCCCGCCCGGTGGTGGTTGCCCCACAGTCCCGCTGGCTGCGGCTGTGGCAGCACGCGAAGGAAAGCCTGATGCAACTGGTACGGGTGCGTACTATCAGCAGCGCCGATGCGGCGCTGATCGCACCGGAGCAAGCCATATATGTGCGTGAACATCTGCGGCTGCGGCTGCTCAACGCACGCACCGCCTTGCTGGCGCGTCAGTCCGACGCTGCCCGCGTGGACATGGACGCCGCAGGCACCCTGATCGAACGGTATTTCGACACGGAATCCACGGCCGTACAGTCCGCGCAATCAACACTGCGGCAGGTACAGCAGCAGACGCGGGAAAGCGAACTGCCCGCAATCACCCATACGCTGCAAGCGCTGGCGGCAGCTGAAAACGATGCTGCGGTAGCTCCTGTTGCAGCCACTTCTGCGGTGAGCCGTTGACCATGCGCGCCCTGATGTGGTTCCTGCTGCTGTCTGCACTGGCCGTGCTGCTGGCCCTGCTGATGGGCAGCAACCAGCCTGTGGTGACCATCTTCTGGCCGCCGGACAAGGCCATCGACTTCTCCCTCAACTTCGCCGTTCTGGCGCTGGTGTCCCTGTTTCTGTTGGCACAGATGCTGCTGCGCGCCTCCACCCTGTTGCGCCAGCTGCCGCAACAGGCACGTCGCTGGCGGATGCGCCAGCGCGAGCGGGCCATGCACGGCCATCTGCTCGACGCCATGTCGCACTATATTGCGGGCCGGTTCGCGCGCGCCCGCAAATCGGCGCAACAGGCGCTGGACCAGGAAGCACAAAGGCAGGAAGGCGCAACCGGTTCCACCGAAAGCGATCCGTCCCTGCCCTACCGTGCACAACTGCGTGCACTGGCGCACTTCATGGTGGCCCAAGGCAGCCATGCCCTGCAGGACATCCCCGAACGCGACAAATCCATGCAGGCCGCGCAGGAAGAAGCTGAGAAAGCGCGTGGAAATGCCGCTGTCGAAACGCGCGAAGGCCTGCGCCTGCGGGCGGCACGCTGGCTGCTCGATGACCACGCGCCACAGCAGGCCCTGGAGCAGCTCAACACCCTGCCGCAAGGCACTGCGCGACGGATCCAGGCGCTGCGACTGCGCCTGCAGGCGGCGCGCCAACTGGGACGGACGGAGCTGGCGCTCGAAACCGGGCGCGCGCTGGTGCGCCATAAGGCGTTCTCACCAGAGGCCGGCCAGGTGCTGATGACCCGGCTGGCAAGCGACATGATTGCCTCGGCATGCGATGCCGAACAGCTGCTGCACATGTGCAAGAAACTGGAGCCGGCCGAGCGCAGCCAGCCTGAAGTGGCGCTGCTGGCTGCCCAGCGCATGCTGGCGCTGGAAGGAGATGCCGAACGGGCCCGCGCCTGGCTGCTGCCCGTCTGGGAGCTGTATGTACAGACGCCCGAATCCCTGACGGATACGCAGCGCAGCCGGTTGTTTTCAACACTGGACGGGACCGGCAGCAACGGCATAGACACCCAATGGCTGGAACGCATTGAGCAGGCACACCTGCGCAACCCGCACCAGCCGGCCCTGCAATACCTCATGGGCATGGTGTGCCTGCAGCGGCAGCTTTGGGGCAAGGCGCAACAGTTGCTAGGGCAGGCCGTGCGCGGGCTGGCCAATGAGCCGGCATTGCGCCGCAACGCCTGGCGCGCACTGGCCTTTCTGGCCGAACAGCGCAACGACGCGGAAGCGGCCGGCGCCGCCTGGAAGCAGGCCGCGCTCACGCAAGACTGATCCGTTCAGTCGCCGCGCTTCTTGGCCGGGCGCTGCCAGCCCTCTTTTTGCGCAAGCGCGCCGCGCACCACGCTCAGCGCGTGGGCTGGTGTGTCGCGCGAGATCACGCTGCCCGCACCCACGGTGCCGCCCGCACCGATGGTGACCGGCGCGACCAGCACACTGTTGCTGCCGATGTGCACGTCGGCTTCGATCACGGTGCGGTGTTTGTTGGCGCCATCGTAATTGGCGGTGATACTGCCCGCGCCGTAGTTCACGCGTTCGCCCACCGTGGCATCGCCCAGATAGGCCAGGTGGTTGGCCTTGCTTCCGGCGGCCATGGTGGAGTTCTTGACTTCCACGAAGTTGCCGATGTGCACCGCCTCCCCGAGCCGGGCACCCGGACGCAGCCGCGCGAACGGGCCGACCAACGCGTCCTGCCCGATACTGGCGCCCAGTTTTTCGCCATCGATATGGGTGAAAGGGTGGATCACCGCTCCATCGGCAATCTGGCAATTGGCAATCACGCAGTTCGCGCCAATGCGCACGCGGTTGCCCAGCGTGACCGTACCCTCGAAAAGGCAGTTCACGTCGATCTCCACATCCTGCCCACAGACGAGCGTTCCCCGCACGTCTAAGCGGGCCGGGTCGCGCAGGCGCACCCCTTCAAGCATCAGGCGGGATGCCTGGCGTTTCTGGTATTCGCGTTCCAGCTCGGCCAGTTGTTGCGGGCTGTTCACGCCGGCCACCTGCATCGCGTCGGTGATGCAGTGCGCGACGACCGGCACGCCGTCGGCCACGGCGAGTCTGACCACGTCGGTGAGGTAATACTCCTGCTGCGCATTGTGGTTGTCGATCCGGCCCAGCCAGCCCTTGAGGAGCCTGGCGGGCGCGGCCATGATGCCGCTGTAGATTTCCTGCACCTGCAGCTCGCCGGGCGTACCGTCTTTCTGCTCGACAATGCGCTGCACGCGCCCCGCTGCGTCGCGAATGACGCGACCATAGCCAAAGGGGTTGGCCATCTGCAGCGTCAACAGCGCCAGCCCGTTGCCCGCGCATTGGTCGACCAGTGTCTGAATGGTATCGGCCTGCGTCAGCGGCACGTCGCCCGAAAGCACGACGACGATGCCATCGTCCGCCAGTACCGGTGCCGCCTGCTGCACGGCGTGCCCCGTTCCCAGTTGCGGCATCTGGCGCACGAACCGGCGCTGCGGTGCGGAGCCATCGGCCTGCGCCAAGGCGGCTTCCACCTGCTCCGCGCCGTGGCCCGTAATCACCACCACCTGCCGCGCCTGCAACTGCGCAGCGGTATGGAGCACATGCTGCACCAGCGGCTGGTGCGCCAGCATTTGCAGCACCTTGGGCACGGCGCTTTTCATGCGTGTGCCCTTGCCGGCGGCCATGATGACGATGTCGAGCGGCAGCTTCATAGCGTCTGTCCAGTCTTAGCGGCTGCGGCGTACCCGCAGGATCTCATCCAGTATCAAACAGGCTGCACCGATGGTAATGGCCGTATCCGCGATGTTGAAGGCCGGGAAATGCCCGCTGTGAAACAGTGGCTCCAGCCAGCTCCAGTGGAAATCAAGCATGTCGACCACATAGCCGTGCAGCAGGCGATCCAGCACATTGCCCAGCGCGCCGCCAAGAATGGACGCCATGGCAAAACCGAACAGTTTTTCGCCGGGGCGGCTTCTGAGCATCCAGACAATGAAGATTCCCGCCACCAGGCCGACGCCGGTAAAGAACCAGCGTTGCCAGCCGCCGGCCCCTGCCAGGAACGAAAACGCCGCACCGTAGTTGTGCACGCGCACCACGTTGAAAAACCCGGTAACGGCAATGCTGTCGTACAGCTGGTAATGCGCCAGGATCAGGTATTTGGTGAACTGGTCAAGAATCAGCCACAACGCGGCCACGGCCAGCCACAGGGCCAGGCTGGCGCTGCCAGCACGCGCCTTGCGGATTCGGGTAGCCGCCATCAGGCAAACTCCCTTTGCTCGCCCTCACCGTACAGGTTGCTGCTGCAACGCCCGCACAGCGTGGGATGGGCGGCGTCGCTGCCCACGTCGTCACGCCAATGCCAGCATCGTTCGCATTTCTGCGCGGTTGCGGGACTGACGGCGATTTGCAGCGCATCGCCCGGGGCCAGTTCGACCTTTGAGGTGATGAAGATGAACTTCAGGTCGTCACCCAGGCTTTGCAGCAGTTCCAGATCGCCAGCGGGCGCAGTGATGCGCAGGTTGGCCTGCAACGACGATCCCACCTGGCCCTGTTCGCGCAGGGCTTCGATTTCCTTGTTGGCCGCCGCGCGGATGTCGAGCAGCCGCGTCCACTTGGCCATGAGTGCCGCGTCGGGCGCAGGCAGCTCGCTGTAGGTTTCCAGAAAAACCGATTCGCTGTTGCCAATGAGGGCCCAGGCTTCTTCGGCCGTGAAGCTCAGGAAGGGCGCCATCCAGCGCAGCATGGCGTGGGTGATGTGGTACAGCGCGGTCTGGGCGCTGCGGCGCGCCTGGCTGTTAGGCGCGGTGGTGTACAGGCGGTCCTTGAGTACGTCGAGGTAGAAGCCGCCCAGATCCTCGCTGCAATACTGCTGCAGCTTGGCCACAACCGGGTGAAATTCATATTGCTCGTAATGCGCCAGCACGTCGATCTGCAACTGCGCGGCGCGGCTGATCGCATAGCGGTCGACCTCGAACAGCGCGTCCAGGGGCACGGCATCCTTGGCCAAGTCAAAGTCGCTGATGTTGGCCAGCAGGAAGCGCAGGGTGTTGCGGATGCGGCGGTAGGCATCGACCACACGGGCGAGGATTTTTTCGTCGATCGCGATGTCGCCCGAATAGTCGCTTGAAGCCACCCACAGGCGAATGATTTCGGCGCCGAGTTTCTGGCTGACCTGCTGGGGTGCCACCGTGTTGCCCAGGCTCTTGCTCATCTTCTTGCCCTGGCCATCGACGGTGAAGCCGTGCGTGAGCAGCCCGCGGTACGGCGCGCGGCCTTCGATGGCGCAGGCCAGCAGGAGCGAGGAATGGAACCAGCCGCGGTGCTGGTCGTGCCCTTCGAGGTACAGATCCGCCTCGGGGCCCGAAGCGCCTGTGCGGCTGTCGATTTCCTGGTGGTGCTCGTCCGGATGGGTCCCGCGCAGCACGTGCCAGAAGGTGCTGCCGGAATCGAACCACACCTCCAGAATATCGGTGCTCTTGGTGTAGTGTGAGGCCTCTTCGGCACCCAGGATGTCTTCGGCCGTGACACGGCTCCAGGCCTCGATACCGCCTTTCTCGACGATGTCCGCCGCCTGGTCGAGAATTTCCATGGTGCGCGGGTGCAGGTCGCCCGTTTCCTTGTGCAGGAAGAACGGAATGGGCACGCCCCAGGCACGCTGGCGGCTGATGACCCAGTCGGGCCGGTTGGCGATCATGTCGCGCAGGCGGGCCTGACCGTTTTGCGGGTAGAAGCTGGTCTGCTCGATGGCCTCCAGCGCCATTTGGCGCAGGGTCTTGGGCGCCTTGTCCTTGGTGAACACGCCTTCGCCCTCGTCCATGCGCACGAACCATTGTGCGGCGGCGCGGTAGATCACCGGCGTCTTGTGCCGCCAGCAGTGCGGGTAGCTGTGCACGATGTCGGCGGTGTCCAGCAGGCGGTTGGCATTTTTCAGGGCCTCGATGATGACGGGCACGGCCTTCCAGATGTTCAGGCCGCCAAACAGCGGGAAATCGGCCGCATAGCTGCCGTTGGGCTGCACCGGGTTGAGGATGTCTTCGAGCCTGAGGCCGTGCGTGATGCAGCTATGGAAGTCGTCCAGACCGTAGGCGGGCGCAGAGTGCACGATACCGGTACCGTCTTCGTCGGTGGCATAGTCGGCCAGATAGACTGGCGAAAAACGCCGATAGCCAAAACTGCCATCGGGGCTGGCCACGTCGTACAAGGGATGCTTGAAGTGCAGCATCCCCAGTTTTTCACCCTTGCACATACCGACGACTTCGCCTTCCAGCTTGAAGCGCGCCAGGCATTTTTCGACCAGCGAATGGGCCAGGACCAGATAGCCGCGCGCGGTCTTGACCAGCGCGTAGGAAAGGTGCGGGTTGATGTTGAGCGCCTGGTTGGCAGGAATGGTCCAGGCCGTGGTGGTCCAGATCACGGCGTAGGCGAGAGCGTCGAGCGTCGCCAACCCAAAGGCGGCGGCCAGCTTGTCGGCATCGGCGCACTCAAACGCCACGTCAATGGTGGTGCTCTTCTTGTCCTGGTATTCGATTTCGAATTCGGCCAGCGAACTGCCGCAGTCGAAGCACCAGTACACGGGTTTCAGCCCGCGATACACGAAGCCGCGCTCGATCACGCGCTTGAAGGCGCGGATTTCGCCGGCTTCGTTCTCGAAGCGCATGGTTTTATAGGGGTTGTCCCACTCGCCCAGCACGCCCAGGCGTTTGAAATCGACCATCTGCTGCGCGATCTGCTCGGTGGCAAATGCGCGGCTCTTGGCCTGCATCTCATCGCGGCTCAGGTGGCGGCCATGCAATTTTTCAATGGCATTCTCGATCGGCAGGCCGTGGCAGTCCCAGCCCGGCACATAGTGGGCGTCCATCCCCTTGAGCTGGCGGGCCTTGACGATCATGTCCTTCAACACTTTGTTGACGGCGTGGCCGATGTGGATCTGGCCGTTGGCGTAGGGCGGGCCGTCGTGCAGGATGAATTTTTCCTTGCCTTTGCGGGATTCGCGCAGCTTTCTGTAGAGCTGGCCGTCGTCCCATTGCTTGACCCAATCCGGCTCGCGTTTGGGCAGGTCGCCGCGCATCGGGAACGGGGTGTCGGGCAGGTTGAGGGTTTTGCTGTAATCGGTTTTCTGATCGGACATGGTGCGGAGAAATCTGTGCAAACGGCAAAAAAGGCTTTGGCAGGCTCGGGCCCTGCGGTTTGTGGCTGGTACGTGCGGGATAGGCAGTCGGGGGCCCTGTCACGGCGGGGGAAATCACTGCCGCTGATCGCCTACACCCATTCAGGGGCATGGCAACCGGCCGTCCCCGCTGTCAAATTCGGTCGCGTGTGGTCTGGCGGCGCGTTTCTGCGTGGCGGATCTGTTCGGTCTGTTCGTATTGTGCAAACCAGGCGCGCGCATCGGCGCAGTCCTGCGCGATGCCCTGTTGCAGAGCCTCCAGGCTGTCGTATTTGCGTTCGTCGTGCAGTTTGTGCAGCAGTTCCACGCGCACGATTCTACCGTAGCCCCCTTCGGCTCCCAGCGACCGGGGCCAGTGCAGGCAATGTGTCTCCAGCAGCACGCGCCCGCCGTTCACGTCATTGGGATCCAGCGAGGGACGAACACCCATATTGGCCACACCGGGCAGCGGATCGCCCTCATCGGCAATGCCATGCACCTGCACGCAGAAAATGCCGCTGGCAGCGGGCTTCCAGTGGGCAAAGCGCAGGTTGAGCGTGGGCGCCTGCAGGGTACGCCCGAGCTTGCGTCCGTGCACCACATGGCCGCTGATCGCATACGGACGCCCCAGGAGGGAGGCTACGGCCGGCATGTTTCCGCGCAGCAAGGCCTCACGCACCGCGGTGCTGCTGACGCGCAGGCCGTCCACGGCCTGTTCCTGCATGCAGGCCACTTCAAATCCGTGGGAATGCCCCAGTTGCTGTAGCAGCGCCACGTCCCCCGCCCGCTGGGCGCCAAAACGGAAATCGTCGCCCACCAGTACATAACGGGCGCGCAGTCCGTCGAGCAGCACCTGCTGCACGAATTGCTGAGGGGACAAGGCGGCCAACTGCGCATGAAACGGCAGGATCACGGCACAGTCGATGCCCAGCGCCGCCAGGGCATCCATCTTGTCACGCAAGGTGGTGATGCGGGCAGGCGCAAGATCGGGCTGGCGCCGGACGCGGGCGAAATAGTCGCGCGGATGCGGCTCGAACGTGACCACACACACCGGCAGTCCGCGCCGACGTGCCTCGTCCCTGAGCTGGGTCAGCATGGCTTGGTGGCCGCGGTGGACGCCGTCAAAATTGCCAATGGTCAGTGCATGGCCTGTGGCCGGCGCTGGCCGGTGCAGGCCACGTTGAATTTCCATGCCGGATATTATGAGCGCTTATTCATGCCACCATGCACCAGGTGCTGACTGAAAGCAGGGTTGACGAACGAAGCAGCATCAGGCGCCAGTTGACCAGATCGGCCTGCGCAACACCTCCATATCCTGCAGAAACCACATACCCACCGCCAAAGGCATACACGATAATGCCGCATGGTTTCAGCACCCCGCAACATCGTCATCCTCATTTCCGGCAGCGGCTCCAATATGGCCGCCATCGTACAAGCCGCACAGCGGGATCACTGGCAGCAACGCTATGGCGCGCGCGTAGCGGCGGCCATCAGCAACCGTGCCGATGCCGGCGGGCTGGCGTTTGCCCGCGATCACGGCATTGCCACCGCCGTGATCGACCACAAGACGTACGCCGACCGTTCGGCATTCGATGAACACCTGTCGCAGGAAATTGACCGGCACCAGCCAGCGCTGGTGGTTCTGGCCGGGTTCATGCGCATTCTCACGCCGGGATTCGTGGCACGTTATGCGGGACGGCTACTCAACATCCATCCCTCACTGCTGCCGGCGTTTGCCGGGCTGCACACGCACCAGCGAGCCATTGACGCCGGCTGCCGCTTTGCGGGCGCCACGGTGCACCAGGTCACGGCTGAGCTGGATCACGGCCCGATTCTGGCGCAAGCCGTGGTGCCGGTCTTGCCGGACGACACCGCCGACAGCCTGGCCGCTCGCGTGCTTACGCAGGAGCACATCCTCTATCCCTACGCGATCGCACAATGGCTGGCCGGCCAGACCACACCGGAAGCACTGGCATGACGCCGCGCAGCGAAGACGCCCCAGACGCACTGCCGCTGCCTGCGACAAGCGACGTGGTGGCCGCTTGGCCGCAGGGGCCTCAGCAGCTGTTTCTGCTGCTGCATGGCGCAGACCAACGCCCCGCCGACTGGCTGCCCCTGGCGCAGGCGATCGCCCACCACTTCCCGCAGGGGCTGGTGGCGGCGCTCGCCACTCCAGCGGCGCTGTTGCACGGGAGTGATGGCGTGCCCACCCATATGCCTGCGGCCGTGGAAGCGCTGCACCAACGGGTGCGGCACTGGCAGACACACGCGAGCCTGGGGTTTGAGCGCACGGCATTGATCACCGAGGGCATAGCCGCCAGCACTGCACTGCGCGCAGTCATGCACCATGCCGACCTGTGCGCCCGCCTGTTCGCCGTGGGCGGACAGTTGGATGGATACGCTGCCCTCATCTCCGATCAAACCAGCCTGCACTGGCTGCATGGTGCAGACGATGCCGGCATACCGCCCGTACGGGCACGCGAAACGGTGCAGCAACTGCAGGCGCTAGACGTGGACGTGACGCTCGACATCCTGCCTGGCAATTGCACGGCTAGCGCGCCCGCCCTGCAACAGCGCGTGTTGGCGTTGCTGCAAGGCCATGTGCCGCGCCGGCTGTGGCGCGAGGCCCTGGCCAGCGCCGGAACGCTGGAAGATGATTGCCCTACATCTGGAGCCAACAAGACCAGTCGGCATTGACGGACCGAATCTCCTGGTAGCACAGCCAGGACGAATCGCCTGCCTGTGCTCAGCTCAGGCCACGCCCGCTCTGCCGCCTGGTGGCCGCGCTGGCGCCTGTTCGCTGCCGCTCACGATGACTCCATGCAGCGGGGCGTTGAGCAGGACATGCACCGGCTCCAGATTGCGCGGCATCAGTTCGATGGTGGCATGCAAGGTGGGCACCGCAGCCAGCAGCGCCTTCTCGACTTCGTTGCGCAATTCCGCCGCCTCGCCCAGCGTCCAGCTCGAAGGCAGATGCAGATGCATGGACGCAAAATTGCGCTGTCCTGCCGCGCGTGTCACCACATGATCGAAGAACACTTCGGGGTGGTTCTGCGCATCGCGGATTTCAAACCGCCTGAGGGTATCGTGGATCCGCTGGTTCACCTCGTTGCCGGCCGTGCTGTCCATCAGGCCCTGGCTCGACCGGTGGATCAGCTCCCAGCCTTCGCGCAGAATGTTGAGGGCCACCAGAATGGCCACCACCGGGTCCAGCCATTGCCAGCCCGTCAGCATCACCAGCCCGATACCGGCTATCACGCCAATGGAGGTATAGACATCGGTGCGCAGGTGTTTTCCATCGGCTTCCAGCGCGATGGAATGGTGCAGCTGAGCCGCTCGGAGCAGGATCCACGCCACCAGACCGTTGAGAACCGTGCTGAGCACGGAAAGGACCAGCCCCCAGCTGATCTGCTGCAGCGGCTGGGGATGGAGCAAGCGGTCAACGGCCGCCCAGAGAATAGCCAGGGCGGCTGCAAAAATCAGCACACCTTCGAATCCGGAAGAAAAATACTCGGCCTTGTGGTGGCCGTGTGGATGGTCGGCATCCGCGGGACGCTCGGCAATGGTGACCATGAGCAGCGCAAATACGGCGCCGGCCAGGTTCACGAAAGACTCCAGTCCGTCCGACAGGAAGCCGACCGATCCGGTGACATACCAGGCGCCCATCTTGAGGACGATGGTCAGAATGGCCGTGCAGACGGAAATCAGCAGCAGCGTTTTGGGGCGGGGCATTTTCATGACAGAAGCGACGCAAGCATCCGTGCCAAAGTGTAGCCGTGCCAGTCGCCAAGGGGCCTGTACGGAAAGTACTTTCCATTATGTCTTTGCGGACAAAATGGCTTTTTTATCGGCTAGATGGGAATCGCAATCAATCCGGCGAAACTTCTGTCAGTGCTTCACTGGAAAGGCTGTGGTGCATGGCCAAGGTAGGGGGCAACTGCCAGAAAACCCAGGCCGACGCCAGCGTCAGGCCCCCCATGCAGACGAACGCAGCCTGAAAGGCCTGCAAGGCATTGGCTTCGCCGGTGCGCTGCTGCCACCAGTTGCTGAAGCCCAGCAACAAGGTACCCGCCAGCGCCACGCCCAGGCTGATGGCCAGCATCTGCACCATCGACAGCAGGCTGTTGCCGCTGCTGGCCTGGTGGCTGTCCAGGTCACGCAGGGCCAGCGTGTTCATGGCCGTGAACTGCAGCGAATTGCAGGCGCCGAAAACGGCCAGATGCACCAGTTTCAGCCACAAGGGCACCAGGGGCAGCAAGCTGAATCCGGCAATGAGCGCGCCGACACACAGGGTGTTCACCACCAGCGTGCGCCGGTAGCCATACCGCGAGATGGTCCAGGTAGCCAGCCGCTTGACGAGCATGCCAGCGCCCGCAACGGGCAGCATCATCATCCCGGCCATGGCGGGCGGATAACCCAGCTTGACCTGCAGCAACAGTGGAATCAGGAACGGCACGCCGCTGCTGCCCAGGCGTGAAAACAGATTGCCCAACAAACCGATGGACAGGGTGGGCACATGAAACAGCTGCGGCGAAAACAGCGGATGCCGTTGCCGGGACGCCCGCAGCCAATAGGCGGCCAGGCACGCCAGGCCGCAAACGAGCGTGACCACGATCAGCACCTTGGGCCAGGCGAAGTCGGCCAGAAAGTCCACCGAAAGCGACACCAGGGCCATGCCCAGCGCCAGCAGGGCATAGCCGTATTTGTCCAGCGCCGGCACGTCGTGGCCGCGGAAATCAGGCAGGTGGCGCCGTGCGGCAACCCAGCCCAGCAGGCCCACCGGCAGGTTGATGAGGAAGATCCAGTGCCACGACAAGGCCTGTACCAACCAGCCGCCCAGCGTGGGCCCGAGCAGCGGCCCGATCAATCCGGGAATGGCGACGAAGCTCATGGCGGCAAGGAAGCGCTCGCGCGGATAGGCGCGCAAAACGGCCAGCCGGCCCACCGGCAGCAACAGCGCGCCGCCAGCACCTTGCACCACGCGCGCCACCACCAGCTGCGTCACATTGGCCGACAGGCCGCAAAGGAGGGAACCGAGCACAAAAACCAGGATGGCGCCCATGTAAACCCGGCGCGTGCCAAAGCGGTCGGCAACCCAGCCAGAAACGGGAATCAGGATGGCCATGGTCAGCGAATACACCACCAGCACGCTCTGCATGTGCAGGGGACTGGTCTGCAGGCTGCGGGCCATCGCGGGCAGCGCCGTGTTGACGATGGTGGCGTCCAGCGTCTGCATGAAAAAGCCTACCGCCACCAACCACAGCAAAATGCGCAGCTGGCGATCATGAAGAGGCGGTTCTGATGGCAGGGCCGTGCCGCTCGCAGCGCCGCCGGTAGCCGGCGTGAACACAACGGTGGCAGCGGGATCTTTCACGGGCAGGCAAATCCTGCAGCGGCAACGACCGTGGCATTGCTGCACATCCAGCGCGTGGTGCCTGTTGCCCGTACCCATGACGGGTGTGTGCGTTCAGACGCGGGGAGCATAGCCTGCGCCCTATTCACCCCACCGAAACAACCCGTCCCCTGCCGTTTCGGCCGCATACCCTGCCCCGACGCGGCATGCCTGTACGTCGTCGCCGCTGCCCTTGATGGCGCTGAACGCGAGCCAGGCACGCACACGTGATAGGAGTGGAATGGATGCGCGCGGTCACACACGGCAGTTTTACGGCAGCGGTGCAACGAACGGCTAGAGACTGAAGCTTGAACCGCAGCCGCAGGTGGTGGCCGCATTGGGATTGCGGATCACGAACTGCGAACCCTGAAGGTCTTCCTTGTAGTCGATTTCGGCGCCCGCCAGATACTGGTAGCTCATGGCGTCGATCAGAAGGGTCACGCCATTCTTGTGCATGGCCGTATCGTCGTCGTTGGCGATTTCGTCGAACGTGAAACCGTACTGGAAGCCGGAACAGCCGCCGCCCTGCACAAAAACGCGCAACTTCAGGTCCGGATTGCCTTCTTCTGCGATCAGGTCGGCCACCTTGGCCGCCGCGCTGTCAGTGAAGTTGATCGGGGCCTCGCTGTCATCGGCAACAGCGGAAGGAGTCGTTACGGTTTCGGAATTCATGGCAGTGTCGCGCGTCAAAAGACCTCAATGAGTGAATGCTACAGCAAACGGTCAGATATTGCCCGATAGTGGTTATTGGCACCGGGCCACAAGCACCCCATGCAGGGCCGCGCAAGCCGCCTACCGGCGATATCTGACAAACGAGATGACCGGGTGGTGGCCGCTTCACGCATGCCCCGGCAGGAACAACGCCTGCAGATCACTCAGAAAATCAAATCCACGAACGGTTGGGCGCACGTGCTGGAGATCGCGTTCGATCCAGCCCTTCTCTTCGGCCTGGCGCAAAGCCGGCTCAATGCTGCCAACGGCCAGCCCCGTGCGGGCAGTGAAATCGGCCAGTGCAAATCCATGCCGCAGCCGCAGCGCATTGAGCATGTATTCAAACGCCAGATCGGCATGCGGAACATCGTGTTCCTGCGCCAGCGCCTGGCCCACCAGCGCCTGTTGCATGTAGCGACGCGGGTCACGCAGGCGCACCTGGCGCACGATGCGGTGCCGAAAACTCAATTTGCTGTGGGCGCCCGCGCCTATCCCCAGGTAATCGCCATACTCCCAGTAATTGCGGTTATGGACGCAGGCGTGCCCCGATCGCGCGTAGGCCGAGACTTCGTAACGCCCCAGCCCCACACGGTGCGTGGCCTGGGTGATCGCATCCAGCATGTCGTAGGCCAGGTCGTCATCGGGCAGGTTGCGCGGCGGACGCACGGCGAACGCGGTATTGGGTTCGATCGTCAGGTGGTAGATGCTCAGGTGCGGCGGCGCAAACGCCAAGGCTTGGGCCAGATCGACCTGCAGCATGTCCAATGTCTGCCCAGGCAGGGCGTACATCAGGTCGAGGTTAAAGGTCTTGAAGCAGCGCGCCGCCTCTTCCAGCGCCGCGCACGCCTGCGCAGCATTGTGTACCCGGCCGATGGCCCGCAGCGCGGCATCGTCAAAACTCTGCACGCCGACAGACAGACGCGTGACGCCAGCCTGCGCGAAGGCGGCAAACCGCTGCTGCTCGAACGTTCCGGGGTTGGCTTCCAACGTAATCTCGCAGGTGGGCAACAGGGGCAGCCGGGCCCGAACCGCCGCGAGAAGCTCGGCAATGGCATCCGGGCTGAACAGACTGGGCGTGCCGCCCCCCAGGAATATGCTGTATATGGGCCGTCCCCACACCAGCGGCAGCGCCGCTTCCAGGTCGGCCAGCAGGGCGCGCAGGTATTCCTTTTCCGGTGGCGCGCTTGCGGTGTCTTGCAGTCCGTGCGAGTTGAAATCGCAATACGGACATTTTTGCAGGCACCAAGGCAAGTGGATATAGAGCGACAGCGGCGGCAGAACCGGCAATTGCAGCAATCCCGGCCGCAGGTACTGGTCGACGGTTGCAGCCCCCTGCCCGCCAGATTCTCTTTCCATGGCCGCAGTCACGCCGAATGGGCAGCAGCGTCTGTCATCCACTGGCTGCGCAGCAGCGCCGCCAGCGCCCGGGCCGCCTGACCGCGGTGGCTGCGGCGGTTTTTCTCTTCCGCCGAAAGTTCGGCAAACGTCTTGCCCAGTTCGGGCAGATACAGGACCGGATCAAAGCCAAACCCCCCTTGGCCTGTCGGCACGCGCGCGATTTCTCCTGTGGCGCGGCCCGTAGCAACCAGCGGCTCCGGATCATCCGGGCTGCGCACGGCTACCAGCGTGCTCACCAGCGCCGCGCGACGGTTGTCAATATCGCGCATCTGTTCCAGCAGCGCCCGGACATTGTTGGCATCGCTTTTTTCGTAGCCGAACTCGGTGGCGTAATAGGCAGTTTGCACGCCCGGCTTGCCGCCAAAGGCGTCCACGCACAACCCGGCATCGTCGGCGATGGCCGGCAGCCCCGAATGGGCGCTGGCATGGCGCGCCTTGGCCAGGGCATTTTCCAGGAACGTGTGGAAAGGCTCTTCGGCCTCGATGATGCCCAGTGCGGCCTGCGGCACCAGTTCCACATCCAGTCCGTTGAGCAATGCCTGCAATTCGGCAAGCTTGCCCCGGTTGTTGCTGGCAAGCACGATCCTCATGCGCCCCCCTCACCACCAGCCAGCGCCGCCTGCTGCAACCGGCGCAATTCCACAATGCCCTGTTCAGCCAGTTGCAGCATGGCGTCGAGTTGCGCCCGGGTATAGGGAGCCTCTTCGGCCGTTCCCTGCACTTCGATGAAACGCGCCTGCCCAGCCGCATCCACGGCCATGACCACATTCATGTCTGTGGAGCAGCGGGAGTCCTCTTCATATTCCAGATCCAGCAGCGCCTGGCCCTGCACAATGCCCACGGAAACCGCCGCCACGGCCTCGCGGATCGGATTGCCGGCAAGCATCCCTTCCCGCACCAGCCGGGCCACGGCATCCTGGGCAGCCACATAGGCACCGGTAATGGCCGCCGTGCGCGTGCCGCCGTCCGCCTGGAGCACGTCGCAATCGAGCGTGATGGTATGCTCACCCAAGGCCTGCAAATCAAAGACCGCGCGCAAGGAACGGCCAATCAGGCGCTGGATCTCCTGCGTGCGCCCTGACTGCTTGCCCTTGGCCGCCTCGCGATCGCTGCGGGTGTGCGTGGCCCGTGGCAACATGCCGTATTCGGCCGTGACCCAGCCCTGTCCGCTTCCCTTCTTGAAGGGCGGCACTTTTTCTTCTACCGAGGCCGTGCACAACACACGCGTGTGGCCGCATTCGATCAGCACCGAGCCTTCGGCGTGGCGGGTGTAGTGACGGGTGATGCGCACCGGACGCAACTGGCTGGCCGAACGGCCGGCAAGGCGGACAAAAGAAGGTTCCATTTTAGAAAAGCAGTGTTGGTTTCAAAGTGCAGTCGAGACATCCCGCGCCGGGCAACGATATGTTATGGCCACAACGCCCACATGGGAAGCGCGTCCCACAATGTACCTGAAGGTGCCAGATGCTGCTCCGGATGCATTCATGCTTCATGCATACCCCTCATGCCACCAACCACGTTTGCCACCAGGAAGCGACCGTTCCCGGCAGCATGGCCGGCTTGACGGAACGCTCGGAAGCCCCATGAGAAAAGGCGCCCTGCGGACGCCTTTTGTCTGGTGACTAGCCTGCGTGCAACCACGTCAGACGCAAAACGATTGGATACCGTCAGCCCGGTACCTTCTTGAGCATTTCCAGACCAACCTTGCCCTCGGCAATTTCTCGCAAAGCCGTTACTGCGGGCTTGTTGCGGGTCTGCACACGCGGAGCATGCCCCTGGCTGAGCATGCGGGCACGGTAGGTAGCCGCCAGCACCAGCTGGAAACGGTTGGAAATGGATGCCAGACAATCTTCGACAGTAATACGGGCCATGGGGGAAAGACTCCAGAGCCTGGAAAGACCAGGAAATTCAGTGAATGTTCAAGGCCGAAAAAACGGCAGAACGGGCACGGGACTGCGCAACATATCTCAGGCGTTGCGCATGCACAATGGCCTTGAGATCAAACAAGGCACGCTCGAATAGCTCGTTAATTATAACAAAGTCGAATTCCCTGGCCTGCATCATCTCGGTGCGGGCATTGCACAAGCGCTGCTCGATCGTGTCGGGACTGTCTTCGCCCCGGCGTTGCAACCGAGCCCGCAATTCCTCCCAGCTGGGCGGCAAAATGAAAATCAGAATGGCCTGCGGGAAAATCCGTCGCACCTGCAGCGCTCCCTGGTAATCGATTTCCAGCATCACGTCATGGCCAGCGCTGATCAACTGCAGGACGGCCTGCCTGGAAGTGCCATAGCGATTGCCGTGCACGTTGGCCCATTCCAGAAACTCATCGTGCGCCACCATCTGGTCAAAGCCCTGCGCATCCACGAAATGGTATTCCCTGCCGTCGAGTTCCTGTCCACGGGGCGCGCGCGTGGTGTGGGAAATAGAGGCACGCACGCCGGCATCCAGCTCCATCAACGCCTTGACCAGGCTGGATTTTCCAGCCCCGCTGGGAGCAGAGACTACAAATAGGTTTCCGGGATAGTCAGCCGTTGCAGATTCGTTGTTCATGGGGCGTCACGGTTTATTCGATGTTTTGTACCTGTTCGCGCATTTGCTCGATCAGCACTTTCATGTCGATGCCGATATGCGACGTTTGAAGACTGGCCGATTTGGAGCCGAACGTGTTGGCCTCGCGGTGCAGTTCCTGCATCAGGAAATCCAGCCGCTTGCCCAATTCCCCTCCCTGGCTCAGCAAGGTTTCGATGGTTTGCAGGTGCGCCTGCATGCGGTCCAGTTCTTCGGCAACGTCGATGCGCAAGGCGAACGCCGCCGCCTCTGCCAGGGCGCGGTCGTTTGCCGTTTCTGCCGCAACATTGCCGAGTGCGGCCTGCTCCAAGGCTTCCTGCCATTTTTCCAGAAAGCGCTGGCGCTGCTGGGCGATCAGTTGCGGAATCAGGGGCTGGGCCTGCGTGCACAACTGGCGCAATTGCTGCGCGCGTGCCTGCAAGCCCTGCGCCAGTTGTTCGCCTTCAGTCTGTCGCGCCGCCTGGAGCCGGTCAACCAGAAGTTGCAGACACCGCAACAGCCAGTCCTGCAAGGCGGTTGGCGCCAAGACGGGCGCAATCGGCCCGGTAGCCTCCAGCACCTGCGCAACCGACAAGGGCGCTGCCTTGGGAAACCATGCCAGCACCTGATCCTGAATGCGCGTCAGTTGCTGCAATGCCGCCGCATCCGGCGTCTCCACCCGCGCACCCGCGCCATTTCTGGAATATTCCAGCTGCGCGCGCAATTCCATCTTGCCGCGATGCAGCCGCTTTTGCAGCATATCGCGGGCGGCTGCCTCGAAAGGCCGGAACTCCTCGGGAAACTTGAATGTCAGATCCAGAAAACGGCTGTTGACCGATCGCAATTCCAGCGTCAGCTGCCAGCGCGCCTCCGATGGCGCAGATGTCGTGACTTTCTCCCCGTTCTCTGATTCCGGATAAGAAGAATGCACGCAGGCATAGCCTGTCATGCTGTAAACTGGCATGGAAAATCTCCTGCTTATAGAGGCACGGCATCGGTCAGCGAAAGTATAGCTTCCTGCAGGGTTCGTGTTTGCCAGATTCCGTACCGCATGTCTGCTGCAACATCCAAAACCAAACCAGCCCCGCTGCTACCCGATACCACATTGGGGGGCTACCGCATCGTGCAGCAGATCGCAGCCGGGGGGTTTGGACTGGTTTACAAGGCCGTGGATCAGAAAGGCCGGCTGGTGGCCATCAAGGAATACCTGCCATCGGCCTTGAGCACGCGGGCAGAGGGCCAGAAAAACCCGGTG
The DNA here is from genome assembly GCA_039808005.1 of Allobrachymonas sp. Lineage (GTDB taxonomy): Bacteria > Pseudomonadota > Gammaproteobacteria > Burkholderiales > Burkholderiaceae_C > Brachymonas. Next base: position 29,817 of record JBDHSG010000006.1, read on the forward strand.
GTGCAGCCCGACAAGCTTGCGCTGTACCGGTTGGGGCTGAAAAGCTTTTTCGAGGAAGGCCGCGCCCTGGCGCAGATCTCGCACGCATCGGTGGTGCGGGTGCTCAACTTCTTCCGCGAGAACGAAACCGTCTACATGGTCATGAACCTGCTCGAAGGGGCTTCGCTGCAGGATTTCGTGCTGGTTGCGCGCTCCCTCAAGAAGCCGCGCATCTTCCAGGAAGAAACCATCTATTCGCTTTTCGAGGAAATCCTCACGGGCCTGCGCATCGTGCACCAGCACCGGATGCTGCACCTGGACATCAAGCCGGCCAACATCTTCATCACCAACCAGGACAAGGCCGTGCTCATCGACTTCGGCGCCGCGCGCGAAGTGATCAACCACGAAATCAATTTCGTGCGCCCCATGTATACGCCAGGGTTTGCCGCGCCCGAAATGTACCGGCGCAAGGGGGAACTGGGGCCCTGGACGGACATCTATGCGATCGGGGCCTGCATTTTTGTCTGCATGCTCGGCTACCCGCCCAATGCCGCTCCGCAACGGCTGGAAAAAGACCGGCTGGGCCTGGCCCTGTCGAAAATGCGCAAAATCTATTCCGACAACCTGATTGAAATGGTGGAATGGTGCATGGCGCTCGATCCCCTGGCGCGTCCGCAGTCCGTGCACGCCCTTGTCAAGGAAATGGAATCCGACGTGGCCAAGCATTTTCGCGAGGAACCGCTGTCTTCGAAGATCAAGGGCCACATCGACAGCATCCTCGACGACTCGCCGGCTTCCGAAGCGCCCCGCAAATCCGGTACGCTGGCCCGCCTGTTCCAGTCCACGGGACGTTCATGAAATTCAATGTCTTCCAGTTGAGCCGCAAGGGCGGCCGGCAAAACAACGAAGACCGCATGGGGTACTGCTATACCCGCGATGCCGCCTTGTTTGTACTGGCCGACGGCATGGGCGGACATGCCGATGGCGAAATTGCCGCGCAACTGGCCCTGCAGACCATGGCGGCGCAATTCCAGCAGCAGGCCCAGCCTACTGTCAAAAAACCCGCGGATTTCCTTGCGGACAGCCTCTTGACCGCCCATCACCGGATCGTGCGCTATGCCGGCGACAAGGGCCTGCCCGATACGCCTCGCACGACTCTTGTGGCTGTGCTGGTGCAAAACGGCCACGCCGTCTGGGTGCACTGTGGCGATTCGCGGCTGTACGCCGTTCGCAACGGAAAAATCCTGCTGCGCACGCGGGATCACAGTTACATGGAACAAGGCGAATTTTTCGCGATAAACGCCGATGCCATCAACCGCAACGTACTGTTTACCTGCCTGGGATCGCCAAGTAGGCCCATTTTTGACGTTTCCTTGCCGATGATGCTGCGGCAAAAGGACCGAGTCCTCCTGTGTTCGGACGGCCTGTGGAGCAACCTCAACGACGAGGAGATCCTGGGCTACCTGACCAATGTCGACAGCCCCCTGTCCGAAGATCTACCCGAAATGGTGGAGGAGGCCCTGCGCCGCGGCGGCCCCAATTGCGACAATACCACCGTGATCGCCTTCAGTTGGGACATGCCCAGCGTCAAGGATGACTCGGAGGTGATCACCGACAGCATTCTGGACGGCGTGTTTGCATCCACCATCCAGTCTGCCTCGCTGACGCCAGACGACGACAGCATGATGAACGACGACGAAATCGAGCGCTCCATTGCCGAAATCAACGCAGCCATCAACCGCATGCCGGGAGACAAGAAAACACCCTGACCCCGGGCATGTACGAATGGGCTCTCGACGCGTCATTTGTCTCAGCTTCTCTTTTTTGCCTCCGGCACCCCTGACATCCGCCCGGCAATGGCACGACTGGTCGCTACAGTAGCTCCGGCTCCAGGCCAACGGAGCAAGATTCTGCGCCTAGAATGCTCCGGACAAACCGCTGTTTCGCTTCAAATCCATGGACACCAAACTGCTCGAATTGCTGGTATGCCCCGTCACCAAGGGGCCGCTCCTGTGGCGCCCAGAGCAGCAAGAACTGCTCTCTCTCAGCGCCCGGCTGGCATATCCGGTGCGTGACGACATTCCGGTGCTGCTCGAAAACGAAGCCCGGCCACTGAGCGACGCCGAAATCGAGGCCGAACGCAATGGCCGCCAGACGCCTGCCGGGACATGACGCACACCGTACTGATCCCGGCGCGGCTGCACAGCACCCGCCTGCCGGAAAAACCCCTGGCTGACATCGCGGGCATTCCCATGGTGGTGCGCGTGGCACAGCGCGTCATGCAGGCCGACACGGCCGATGCGGCGGCGCGCGTGGTCGTGGCGGCAGACCATGCACGCATCGTGCAGGTGTGCCGGGATTTCGGCATCGAGGCCATACTCACCGACTCCCACCACGCCAGCGGCAGCGACCGGCTGGCGCAGGCTTGCGCCTTGCTGCAATTGCCCGCTGACGCCATCGTGGTCAACGTCCAGGGCGACGAACCGCTGATCGATCCCGCCCTGCCTGCGGCCGTGGCACGGCAATTGGCCAGTACGCCCGCCGCCAGCATGGCAACAGCCGCGCATCCGCTGCAAGCCCTAGAGGATCTGGCGAATCCGAACATTGTCAAGGTGGTGTGCGACGCCCGGCAGTTGGCCCTGTATTTCAGCCGGGCAGCGATCCCCTGCTGGCGCGACGCTCCCCCTGCCGGCGCAGCCATCCAGCCCCAGCACCCGGCACCGCCTCTGCGCCATATCGGCATCTATGCCTACCACGCGGCATTCCTCCAGTTATTTCCACGGCTGCCTCAGGCGCCTCTGGAAATAGCCGAGTCGCTCGAACAGTTGCGGGCACTCTGGCATGGCTACCCGATTGCCGTACACATCACGCAGCAAGCGCCCGGACGCGGTATCGATACCCCACAGGATCTGGCACACGTACGCGCACTTTTCGGTGCGTGAGCCCTGCTTCAGCCCATCAAGGATGCGGAACGGATATCTTCTGCAGCCAGAAAGTTGACGCCCAGTTTCCAGACATTGGCAGCAGATAGAAGAAAGAAGCGCACTGATCAGCCCGCCACCCACTCCGAACAAGGCACGCGCCGCTTGATCGCAAAAAGAAGACCGTCGCTGTCGCAGCATGTTCTGGTCCAGAATTGGCAATTTGCCTTTGTTCGATCCACTCCACCGTTTCTGGTTCTGATAAAGTCAGCCATCGTCCACCTGCGCGGTGGCTTTGTTTTCTGGAAATCCAGCGTTTTTCATGCAAGCATTCACTCTATGAGCAATATGTTGATCCTGCACCTTGTCGCCGTCTTGATTATTGGCGCGGCCATGGGACTGCTTACACGCCACCTTGAGCCAGGCGAACAGCCCATGGACTTATCCTGGAGCCTGGTGTCCGGAGTCATTGGCGCAGTGGCGGTCTCCCTGCTGGGCGCCCAGATAGGCATTTACGAAATCGGCGACTTCATGTACTACGCCACGGCGCCCACTGGCGCGTTGATTGCCCTGATGGTCTACAACGTCATCATCGCCAAGGAATAGCGCTCTTTACCATCTGTTGCCCGAACAGGATAGCGGGGAAGCGATCCCCTGGATACCGTGCATCGCTGGCCCTATCACGGCTCCAGCCCTGTCCGGGAAAGCACCACTGAAGCAAGGCATATGCCTTGAAACCCCAGCGCAGCCCTGAAAAGGGGATCAACCCGCCACCAGTTTCCAAGACAGCGTTTCACCGGCGCGCAGGGGCTTGACTTGCGCCTCTCCCCACGCGTAGTGCTCAGGCAACACCCATGGCTGGCGCTGCAGGGTAACTTTTGCCGTATTGCGCGGCAGACCGTAAAAATCGGGCCCGTAATGGCTGGCGAAAGCTTCGAGTTTATCCAGGGCCTGGGCTGCTTCGAAGGCTTCGGCATACAGTTCCAGCGCCGCTGGCGCGCTGTAACAGCCGGCACATCCCGTCGCGTGTTCCTTCAGGTGCGCGGCATGGGGCGCGCTGTCGGTGCCCAGAAAGTAGCAGGGCAAGCCGCTGGTGGCGGCCGCCAGCAGCGCCTGGCGATGCACTTCACGCTTGAGCACAGGCAGGCAGTAATAGTGGGGACGGATACCCCCCACAAACAGGGCGTTGCGGTTGTACAGCAGGTGCTGCGGCGTAATGGTGGCAGCCATGCAAGCGCCAGCCTGTGCCACGTACTGTGCGGCCTCACGCGTGGTGATGTGCTCCAGCACGATTTTCAACTCCGGCATCTCTTGCCGCAGCGGCTGCAGCACACGCTCGATGAACACGGCTTCCCGGTCGAATACGTCCACATCCGCATCCGTTACCTCACCATGAATCAGCAGTGGCATACCGTACTGCTGCATGGCCTCCAGCACCGCGCGGCACCGGCGCAGGTCGGTCACTCCCGCATCGCTGTTGGTGGTGGCGCCCGCAGGATACAGCTTGAAGGCGGCAATGCCCGCGTCATGCGCCTTGCGAACTTCATGCGCATCGGTGTTGTCCGTCAGGTACAGGGTCATCAGCGGAGTAAATGCCACACCATCGGGAACAGTCTCGATGATGCGCTGGCGATACGCGAGCGCCTGCTCCGTTGTAACGACCGGCGGCTTCAGGTTCGGCATGACAATGGCGCGCGCAAACTGCGCGGCAGTATGGGCCACCGACGTTTGCAGATGCGCGCCATCGCGCAAATGCACATGCCAGTCATCGGGACGCGTGAAAGAAATCGAATGGGGCATGGCTGGTGCAGAAGTGTTCATTTAAATCAAAAACAGGCAACAGGCTAGCAGGGGCCTTGGATCATCGGGGAATGTGTCATTATCGGCAACAAAAAAGCCGCTTGCGCGGCTTTTTTGCGAAACAGCAAGCCTTCTTCCGCATCAGGCGGTTGCCAGGTTATCGCTGTCGTTGACGGCATTCAGCCAGTATTGGGCATTGAATGGACTGCTCATGCGCAATGCCAGCGGCGAAATGTCCACCAGCTTGTCGGTTGGCATTTTCTCTTCCAATTCCGGGGCCTCTTCGGCTTCTTGCACTTGCGCGACAAGAGCCTGTTTCGCCCGTTCTGCTTGGCCAGCTTGTGCAGAACGGGCTACAGAAAAGAATAGAAACATCGGAACGCCACTTTGCGGTCGTTCCAGTAATCGGCCGCCTCCCGGAAAATATCAAGCAACTGTTCGCGCGTTTCCTTGTCAAAACGGGCATTGGTCGGGATTTGTTCCAGCACGACGATGAAACCGGGTTGCGGACCGGATTTGTGCAACGGGTCGGTGATGCAGTCGTAAAGCGCATCAAAATTCTTGCCGAAATGTGCAGGCAGCGTGAATTGCTCGGCGATCATGTCGAGCACATCCTGCTTGGTTTGCGCGCCAGCCAGATTGGCATAGAGGAAATGCTGGCCGAGCTGCCGGGCGGCATCCTGTAATTCCGGAACGCGAAACGCCCGGATCGACTGCACGATGTTGGTGCGCACATTGCGCAGCGGGTTGTCTGGATGGGGGGAAGCGGTAGTCACAATGGCTTTGCAGCGAAAAAGCTGCCTCCTCAGGGTTGCTTTAGGGAACGATTTTGCGAAAACTGGCGTAATGATCGGCGGTGTAATAGCACACTTCAGGACTGCGGCGTGGCCCACCGCAGACAATGCGGCGCGCACCGCGCGGGCGGGCATGGGGAGATGCAACGGTATATTCCCGATAAAATCCGCGGGTTTTTGGCGGCAGCAACCGTTCACGATTGGCGAACACCATGCCATCCTTGGTATAAGGAAATGGGCCGCCCTGCCAGATCAGCCGGTACACGCGTTTTTCCAGTGCCGGCAACGTCTTCAGCGATACGACACTGGGAGTCCTTGCAACGGCAGGCCGGGAAGACTTCGTCCGCGCCTCGACAACGAAGGACGTTTGGACCGGATCGGCTATCGTTACAGGTTCAACTGCCGGATTGGCCCAGCAGAAAGACAGTGACGCCAGACTTAACCATATGCCGACGGCCAGACTCCGCCAGCCACGGGAATGTCCTTGTGGCTGCAACGCCTGCCCGACGTGACGTTGAGAAAGAGTCAAAGCGCAGTGCATGGCAGCAAAAAGAACCGGAAAACGCAGGGAAAAAACCGAATCACACGCCATCCCATCGGCGGCTACCGCCGAAATGGCAAGGCGTTAGTGTGCACCAACCCCCCACAAAAATCAATAGTGCAAACAAGGACGACGTGTTTACAAGGGGATTACCTTTTGGACTTGCCTTGCATGCAAAAGCATGGCAGTAGACACCAAAATGGCACCATCAACTGAGCAGCAGCAAGGACTGAATGTGCATTTTTCTCATTTATGCGGATTTTTATCGCGTTTTGTCGACAATTCACCCAAAATAACTGCATTTTGCGGCGCCACAAGGTGCCGCAGCAACTGCACCATCATTTGCCGCCTGCCAGCATCTGCGCAACGCGCTCCTGGGTCTTGGCGTGTCCCATCAGCGCGGCACATGCCTCGCGCTCCAACTGCATCAACCGGTCTTCGCTGACCCAGCTTCCAGCGTCGACATCCCCACCCGTGACGACACGGGCCATGTGACAGGCAACGTCAAAACCGTGCGCGCCGATCTGACCGCCATCGCGCATACCGGCAAGCTTCTCCCGGATTCGGGCGGCACCTTCGCGTCCAGCCACCCGGAACGGGCGCTTCAGCGGCGGGCGATACCCCATGTCGAACAGCGACCTGGCCTGTTCGACGGCAACATACAACAGCTCATCCTTGTTGGGAACGACTACATCATGGCCGCGCAGGTAGCCGAGTTTGCGGCTGTCCGGCGCGCTGGTACCCGTGCGCGCAAGGACCATGGCGGCAAGGCTGGCATCCAGAAATGGCACCACGTCGTTGCCAGTGCATTGTTGGGCATTTTCGGCTGCACGGCGGGCGGCCCAGGCCAATCCCCCCGCTACAGGCGCCAGCCCGATGCCCATGTCGGCCAATCCCAGCTGGCTTTCGAATGCCGCCACCCGCGCGCCGCTGTAAAGGGCCAGCTCGCAACCGGCTCCCAGCGCCGGTCCGCGAATGGCCGCCACCACCGGCACCTGTGCATAGCGCACGCGCAGCATGAGTTGCTGGATTGGCGCCTGCATTTCCGCAACAGCCGCTCCGCCCCCCTTCATGTATGCCGCCTGCATGGCCTGCAGGTCTGCCCCGGCACTGAACGCCCCCGCGCCTGACCAGATCACCAGACCCCGGTAACCGCTTTCGGCCAGCGTGAGACCGCGCATCAACGTCTGGACAGCTTCAGAGTTGATGGCCTGCATCCGGGTCTTGATGGTAGCGATCAGCACGTCGCCCTCCAGCGTCCAGAGGCGCACGGCGTTATTTTCTTCCACCGTCGTACCGGCGGTCGCCGGATCGCGCACCCGACTGTCGTAGACGCTTTCAGGGAAATACTGGCGCTGGTATACCGGCAGGTCCCGTGATAGCTCGAACCGCTGCGAGGCCGGATTCCAGGAACCCTCAGCCGTATGCACACCGCCGGCATCGGCTACCGGCCCGTTGAAGACCCATTGCGGCAGGGGCGCATTGCACAGCGCCCTGCCCGCCTCGATATCATCCCGGACCATCCGGGCCACGTCGAGCCACCCGGCTTCCTGCCACAGCTCGAATGGGCCCTGCTGCATGCCAAAGCCCCACCGCATCGCAAAGTCGACGTCACGCGCCGTGGAAGCAATGTCCTGCAGGTGCACGGCCGCATAGTGAAAACTGTTGCGCAAGACCGCCCACAGGAAGCGCCCTTGCGGATCCTGCGCCTGGTGGAGCAGCTTCAGGCGTTCCGCCGCGGGTTTCTTGAGAATACGGACATAGGCATCGTCGGCCTTTTGCCCCGCTGGCACGTAGGTATCGCTGTCTGCAGCGTACCGCTCGATGCCATCACCGGCCTTCCTGAAAAAACCGGCCCGGGTTTTCTGGCCCAGGTGCCCCTTCTCGATCAGTCTGGTCAACACCGCAGGTGTTCCGAAACTACCATGAAACGGATCGGTTTCAGCAGAGAGGGTTTCCTGCAGGGTCCGGATGACGTGTGCCATGGTGTCGAGCCCCACCACGTCCGCGGTCCGGTAGGTACCGGAACTGGCGCGCCCCAGTTTCTTGCCTGTCAGGTCGTCGACTAGGTCATATCCCAGGCCGAACTTCTCGGCCTCGATCATGGTGGCCAGCATGCCGGCAATGCCCACCCGGTTGGCGATGAAGTTGGGCGTGTCCTTGGCGCGCACCACGCCCTTGCCCAGCACGCTGGTGCAGAAGGTCTCGAGGTCGTCGAGGATGCGCGGCTGCGTCATCGGTGTGGCGATGAGTTCCACCAGATACATGTAGCGCGGCGGGTTGAAGAAGTGGATGCCACAGAAACGCGGACGCATGGCCTCGGGCAGCGTCTGACCGAGCGCGGCAATGCTCAGGCCCGACGTGTTGGAGGCCAGGATGGCATGCGGCGCCACATGCGGCGCAATCGTGTGGTACAGGCTGGTTTTCCAGTCCATGCGCTCGGCAATGGCCTCGATCACGATGTCGCATTCTTCGAGCAGGCCCAGGTGTTCTTCGTAGTTGGCTGGCTGGATCAGGTCCGCGTCATCGGACACACCCAGCGGGGACGGCTTGAGCCTTTTCAGGTTCTCGATGGCCTTGAGCGCGACCCCGTTCTTCAAGCCCTCCTTGGCGGGCAGGTCAAACAGCACCACCGGCACCCCAACATTGACTAGATGGGCGGCGATCTGTGCACCCATCACGCCGGCGCCGAGCACGGCAACTTTGCGAACCTGAAAACGTGACATATCCTGCGCGCCCTTCCTTTTTCTGCATAGGCAAACGGCCGAATGCGCGGCCATTGTCCTTCAGAAAACACAGGGAGCCGGCCGTGATCCCCTTCCGTCAGGGTCATTCCCTAGATGGTCATCCTCGTGCAGCGTGCGGTACTTTTCACAAGCTGCCGAGTGCGATCTTCTCCCCCTTACATCAACAACTGGCGCAGACAGGCATCCAGATGTTCGGTGGGCAGGCGCCGGAACGCGGTGCGCACATAGCGCTGCATGCGCCCAACGGCAAACGCCAGCATGAGCGAGCTGCGCACCTGGGCATCGACGCTGGGCGTGGCCGATGCGCTGCTCTCCGCATCCTGCCGAAGGTGTTTGCGCAGGCTGGACTCGATCTTGTCGAGCATCAGGTTGATGCGCTGCTGCAGCCTTTCGTGCTCCAGCACCAGGGCATCACCCACCATGACGCGCGCCATGCCGGGATTTTTTTCCGCGAACTGCAGCAACATGGCCAAAATGCGCGGCGCCCGCAATTGGGGATCGGTCTCCCGCTCGTCAATCTGGTTGATGAGCCCGAAGATGCTCTGCTCGATGAAGTCGATCAGCGCCTCGAACATTTGCGCCTTGCTGGCGAAATGGCGGTACAGCGCCGCCTCGCTCACGCCAAGCTCGGCTGCCAGCGCCGCCGTGGTGATACGCTCCGCGCCCGGCTTTTCAAGCAGGCGCGCCAGCGTTTCAAGAATCTGGTTGCGGCGCTCTCCAGGCTGCGGACGCTTGCGCGCAGCAGGAGCGGGCACGGCGATGCCGGCCTGCGCATCCGAAGAGGATGGGTCGTTGGCAGGAAGGGTCATGGGTCAGCTTTCTGAAAACTGAACCAATTCTCGCACACCGCATTCTCACGGCATTGGGCTGCCGCAGGGAATCACTGGCTGCGGGATTTGCCACGCTGCCCCATAATGCATGGCTTGCTTTTTAGATTGCCCCCTCATGACACTGATTCCCGCCACCATCATCACTGGCTTTCTGGGTTCTGGCAAAACCACGCTGCTCAAGCGCCTTCTCACCGAGGCCCACGGCCAGAAAATCGCCGTCATCGAAAACGAATTCGGCGAAGAAGCCATCGACAACGACATTCTCGTTTCCGAAACGGCCGAACAGATCATCCAGATGAACAATGGCTGCGTATGCTGCACCATCCGCGAAGATTTGCGCAGCACGCTGACCGATCTGGCCGACAGGCGCAGCAATGGCACCCTGCACTTCGACCGGGTGGTGATTGAAACCACCGGTCTGGCCGACCCCGGCCCGGTGGCGCAAACCTTCTTCATGGACGATGCGGTGGCGGAGCAGTACCTGCTGGACTCCATCATCACCCTGGTCGATGCCCGGCATGCGCACCAGCAGCTCGATACCCGGCTGGAGGCGCAGCGCCAGGTCGGTTTCGCCGACCAGATTTTCATCAGCAAGGCCGATCTGGTCTCAGCCGAGGAGCTCGCCAGCCTGCAACGGCGGCTGGCGCGCATGAATCCCCGTGCCGAGCAGAAAATCGTGCATTTTGGTCAGATCCCTTTACAGGAAGTGCTGGATCTGCGCGGTTTCAACCTCAATGCGCAGTTGGAACTGCACCCCGCATTCCTGGCCGAAGAATCCGCGCACCAGCACCACACAGGCTGCAATCATCAGCATGCGCCGGGCGAGGCGTGCAACCATTCCGGCCACGCCCATACGGAACATCACGGCCACCACTGCCACGATCATGCCCACCACCATGCGCACGAAGACGACGTGCAGAGCTTTGTCTTTCGGGCCGAACGCCCGTTCGATCCAGCGCGTCTGGAAGACTTTCTTGGCGCCATCGTCAATGTGTACGGCCCCAAGCTCTACCGCTACAAAGGCGTGCTGCACATGCAGGGCACCGACCGGAAAGTGATCTTCCAGGGCGTGCATCAGCTCATGGGCAGCGATCTGGGCGCCAGCTGGTCGCCCGAAGAGGCGCGCATCAGCAAAATGGTTTTCATCGGAACCGATCTGCCCAAGGACATCCTCCAGCAGGGGCTGGAGCAGAGCCTGGCGTGAACGCCTACGCGTTGCCAGTGCTTGGCGGAATTTGACTGGAAAATGTCGACATAAATGACCTAAAATCAATTAAAGTGCAGGGTTCTTCTTGACAGAAGCAGTCGATTCCTCATGTGCATTTTCATCGGAAGGTATATGCAGTGACACGCACGATCCAGAAAAACGCCACCAGTCATACCAACAAGGCCACCAAGAAACAAGCTGTGCAGCCTGACCCCATTGCATTGAAGAAAGACGCAAAATTGAGCAACAACTGGAAAAAGAAGCCTCCGCATGAACTGACTGATGCGGAAGTACTGGCCATGCCGGATACCGAATACATGAACGACACACAGCTGGGCTTTTTCCGCCACAAGCTGCTGGCATTGCGCGACGACATCCTCAATAACGCAGGCGAAACGGCGGAGCATCTGCGCGAAGACGCCGTGGTGGTACCCGATCCTGCCGATCGGGCCACCATCGAAGAAGAGCATGCCCTCGAATTGCGCACCCGCGACCGGGAGCGCAAACTGCTCAAGAAAATTGAACAATCCATCCAGTTGATCGATTCAGGTGAATATGGTTACTGTGACGAAACCGGAGAGCCCATTGGTATTGGCCGCCTGCTGGCGCGCCCGACGGCGACCCTTTCGCTGGAAGCGCAACAGCGCCGCGAGATGAAACAGAAAATGTTTGGCGATTGATTGAACGGCCCCCACTGCACAGCGGTGTGGATATATTTGCCCCCCTTTCCCTTCTGCAAGGCATGGCGCAGCCTGACAAGAACCGCTTCCTGAGCAAACTGGCCCGGTTTGTATCCAACCCTACAACCGACTGGTCTGCGCTGGACTCCACACCTTCGGGCTTGTCCGACAGCGGCCCGGAAGATACACGGCCCGCATTGACGCAGGCCGAGTTCGTGGCGTTGCAACACCAGCGCCGCAAGCACAATCGCCATATCCGCACCCAGGAATTCGCCCAGTTGCGCCAGGTGCGGACTGGCCCCGGCATTTCGGGCGTGCCGTCCAGCTTGGGCTCGGGATCCACGAGTGATGGCGGAACCCCGGCTGCACCGCCGACTCCGCCCCCGGCGTCGTCCGCCCCTCCTACACGCATTGCTGGTTTCAACGTCGGTCAAATCGACCACATCGAGCAGCAAATGGCCGAGCAATGGTGGGACCAGGAGTCCGCCCCCTCGGCAAAATTCACTCCCGCAGCATCAGCCGAAGATGTTGCCAAGACGCAGATGCTGATCGAGACGGAAATAGCCAAATATTCGGCATCGCCGGCACCGGCACAAGCGGACGTGATTGCTTTTGACCCGGCGTTGTTCAGCCCGGCTCCCACACCCACTCCGGAAATGCGTGAGTCTCCTGCCGCGCCCGTTCACGACAGCGGCTCCCTGGCCAGCGGCACCGGCGAACAGGTGGATTTCTCGGACAAACAGGGTACATCCGAGGCCACGTTCGTATATCGCGACCCTTCCAATACGTTGCAGCATCATGATTCCGAGGTGGGGATTTCTCGCGCCCCCATGCAGTTAGACGCATCTGCGCAAATCCCCCCGTTACAGCAAGAAGGCTCCTTCCCGGCGAGCATTTCCGCCATGCAGGCCGGATTGCAGGCAGCGCCCGACGCCTCCCTGCAAGGCATCGTTTCCCCTCCTGCGGGCGGCGTGGACGATCTGCCGGAAAGCCTCAACGAACCCGCCATCCTGTTCGTACAGGGACGCAACGACGAAGTCGAAGAACATCTGCTGGAACTGTCAAAAGCCGAGCAGATCCAAGCCGAACAGACCCGGGAACGTGTCGAACCGCACGTGCTGCTGGCCTTGCTCGACTTCTACCGCAGCACGGGGCAGGAAGAAAAATTCGAAATTGCCAGCATCCAGATGGTGCAGCAATTCGACCGCTCGGCTCCCCAGTACCGGGGAGCCGACCTTGGCGAAGCCACTCGCATACTGAGTACCCTAGGATCGTTCGCAACCCTTGATCCTGCCGCCCAGGGCAACTGGCGCTGCCCGGCAACCCTGGACCTGACGGATGTCATGCTGCTGCGCTCGCAGCTCATGACGCAACCCTCCCAGGTATTGCTCGACTGGCAACCGCTGCAAACCATTCTCGACGATGCCGTCGAGCCTTTGCTGGACCAGCTGCGCGACCTTGCGGGGCGCAAGATCGATTTGCTAATGTGGGGCAGCAGCCATCTGATGGAATGCTGCCTCCAGAAACTGGAATCCTTTTCGAACAACCGAGACCCCGTCTATGCCCAGCTGTGGCTGCTGCGGCTGGAACTGGCGCGCGTCATGCATGGCCAGCAGACTTTCGATCAACTGGCACTCGAGTATTGCGTGGCGCTCGAAGAATCCCCTCCTTCCTGGACGCGCACACGCTGCCATTTCATTGACGCCGACAACGCACTCTCGCTCCTGGATGCGCCACTGCAAAACGAAACACCCATGGCCGCCTCACAACCAGAAGACCTGGACGCCGCGCTCAAGCATCCCTTGCAGTGGCAGGGCACCCTGAAAGGCAACCTACAACCCTTGCTGGATGCGGTCGACGCCGAATGCCAGGCCCCTTATTGCATGATCGACTGCAGCCAGCTCGACACCGTGGACTACCCGGCGGCAGCGGCATTGCTGAAATGGCTCATGGAGTCCCAGAATGCGCAACGCCAGATCCAGTTTGTCCAAGTCAACCGCCTGCTGGCCGTGTTCTGGCGAATCATGGGTATCACCGCCAAGGCCTCTGTCGGGTTACGGCGCGACTGATGCGCCTGCTGTATCGTCCAGCGCCGTAGTCTGACGCAATATCGGTTTTGCTTCTCCCGGCTCATACAACGATCTCCGGCGCAGGCCGGCAACCACGAACGAATTTTCCGCAATCATGTCTATGGAACAGTATCACGGTACCACCATCATCAGCGTCCGGCGCCAGACCCCGCAGGGAATCGAGGTGGCCCTGGGCGGAGACGGCCAGGTCACCCTGGGCAACGTCGTCGTCAAGCACTCGGCGCGCAAGGTGCGCAGGCTGTTCAAGGATCAGGTTCTGGCCGGTTTCGCAGGCGCCACGGCCGATGCCTTCACGCTGTTCGAACGTTTCGAGGCCAAGCTGGAAAAACACCAGGGCAACCTGACCCGCGCCGCCATCGAACTGACCCGCGACTGGCGCACCGACCGCGTGCTGCGCCGGCTGGAGGCCATGCTGGCCGTGGCCGACCGTGAAACATCACTGGTCATCACCGGCAATGGCGACGTGCTCGAGCCTGAGCATGGCATCGTGGCGATTGGTTCAGGCAGCGCCTATGCCCAGGCCGCTGCCCGCGCATTGCTTGAAAACAGCGAATTGCCGGCAGAAGCCATCGTGCGCAAATCGCTGGCAATTGCCGGCGAGTTGTGCATCTACACCAACATGCACCATACCGTCGAGGTGCTGTGAGCCCGCTCTGCTCGATGCGCCACCCCAATTCCCTGCAAAAGCACCGGGCGCACACAGAAGACGCCCTTTTCTGACCGCGCCAACCCCGGCATTTCCTGTGCCCTTGCTACAAAACCGCCTTCTTTCAACACAACCTATTTTTATCTATCTGTTTGCCATGTCATCCATGACTCCCCAGGAAATCGTTTCCGAACTTGACCGCCATATTGTTGGGCAAAAGGATGCGAAGCGCGCCGTGGCAATTGCACTGCGCAACCGCTGGCGCCGCCAGCAGACAGACGAAAAGCTCCGCCCTGAGATCACACCGAAGAACATTCTCATGATCGGGCCTACCGGCGTGGGGAAAACCGAAATCGCCCGCCGGCTGGCGCGGCTGGCCAACGCACCGTTCATCAAGGTGGAAGCGACCAAATTCACCGAAGTCGGCTACGTAGGCAAGGATGTGGACTCCATCATCCGCGACCTGGTGGACGTGGCCGTGAAACAGACGCGTGAAACTGCGGTGCGCGCCCAACGGCATCGCGCCGAGGAAGCGGCGGAGGAACGCATCCTCGACATCCTGCTTCCGCCCGCCCGCGGCCACCAAATGGTGCCCTCTGCAGGCGACACAAACAGCAACGCCACGCGGCAGGCGTTCCGCAAAAAATTGCGTGAAGGCCAGCTCGACGACAAGGAAATCGATGTCGATCTGCCCGATGCCGCGCCTGCCATGCAAATCATGGGCCCAAGTGGCATGGAGGAAATGGCCGAGCAGTTGCGCTCCATGTTCAGTAATCTGCAACAAGACAAGCGCAAGACGCGCCGACTCAAGGTAGCCGAAGCCCTGCGCCAGCTCACCGACGAAGAAGCGGCCAAACTCGTCAACGAAGAAGACATCCGCAGCCAGGCCATGGAAAACGCCGAACAAAACGGCATCGTCTTCATCGACGAACTCGACAAGGTCGCCGGATCCAGTGAGCGCAACGGCGCCGACGTGTCGCGCCAAGGCGTGCAGCGCGACCTGCTGCCGCTGGTGGAAGGCACCACCGTCAGCACGAAATACGGCATGATCAAGACCGATCACATCCTGTTCGTGGCATCAGGTGCCTTTCACCTGAGCAAACCCAGCGACCTGATCCCCGAACTGCAGGGGCGCTTTCCCATCCGCGTCGAACTGCAAAGCCTGTCGGTACAGGACTTTGAAGCCATCCTCGTCCAGACGCATGCCTCACTGGTCAAGCAATACCAGGCCTTGCTGGCGACCGAAGGCGTAACGCTGCAGTTCACGCCCGACGGCATTACGCGCCTGGCGCAAATCGCGGCCGACGTCAACACACGCACGGAAAACATCGGCGCACGCCGCCTTGCCACGGTCATGGAGCGCCTGCTCGACGACATCAGTTTTGCCGCCACCGACTGGAACGGCCAGACCGTGACCATCGACGCGCCGTATGTGGACGCACGGCTGGGCGAACTCAGCCAGAATGAAGATTTGTCTCGCTACATTTTGTAGCAATTTTACCTTCATTCAAGCAATACTTTTATAAAAAGCCATAACTCATTATTTTTCAATGTGAATTATTTTCATGACCGCCAATGGCCCATTGAATAGTCGTGATAAATTCTTGATTTCATTGAAAAAATTCACCAAACCCCTGATTGCAGAGAGTAATCTTTACTGGTAGAGTGTCAAAAAGTGAAGAAAAGTGGAGTAAAGAGCCATTTCTCTTCGGAAACCATGTTTTTTGACCAGGAAAAGCCTTGTTCGAAGGTGCCAGCACTCTCTCTGTTGATGCCAAAGGCAGGATTGCCATTCCGACCCGCTACCGCGAGGGCCTGGTCGAAAAAGCGAATGGCCGCCTGCACATCACCCGGCACTTCCAAGAAGACTGCCTGCTGTTGTTTCCCGAAACCGAATGGACAACGTTTCGCGAGCAAGTAGCAGCCTGGCCCATGTCCGCCGCCTGGCAAAAACGTATCGTGCTGAGCAATGCCGTTGCGCTCGACATGGACGCATCCAGCGGACGTATCCTGCTCTCGCCAGAACTGCGCGAAGCTTCCCGGATGGGCAAGGAAGCCCTGCTGTTGGGCAACGGCAGCCATTTCGAGCTTTGGGACAAACAGGTCTATGCCGCCCAGGAAGCCTTGGCTCGGGCGCAGGCTCTGCCTGAAGCACTGGCCAATTTCGTTTTCTGAGGCAGTCCATGGCCAGCGCCGCAACCCACACCCCCGTCCTGCTCCGGGAAGCAGTCGACGCGCTGGTGCGCAATCCCAGTGGCAATTACGTCGATGGCACCTTTGGCCGCGGTGGCCACAGCCGGGCCATTCTGGCGCAACTGAATCCAGAGGGTCGCCTGACGGCTTACGACAAGGATCCGCAGGCCGTGGCGTATGCCCAGACCACCATCGACGACGTGCGTTTTCGCATCCGCCATGCCAGTTTCACCGAAATGCGCGAGTTGCCGGCGCACAGCGTTGATGGGGTCTTGCTGGATCTGGGCGTGAGTTCCCCGCAAATCGACACCCCGCAACGGGGCTTTTCCTTTCGACATGACGGACCGCTGGACATGCGCATGGATACCACGCGCGGCCAGAGTGCAGCCGACTGGCTGGCAACGGCCGATACCCAGCAGATAGCGGAGGTGATACGTGATTACGGCGAAGAACGGTTTGCTACACCGATTGCAAAGGCGATTGTTGCTCGCAGGCAGGAGCGGGGTGCCCTCACAAGCACATCCGAACTGGCCCAACTCGTGGCTGGCGCGGTCAAAACCCGCGAGCCGGGTCAGGACCCTGCAACGCGCACATTTCAGGCTATTCGGATTTTCATCAACGCCGAACTTGAAGAACTCCAGCAGGCACTCCACGCCGCGCTCCTGATTCTCAAGCCCGGCGGCACACTGGCCGTCATCACCTTCCATTCGCTGGAAGACCGCATCGTCAAGCAGTTCATGGTGCGCCATTCGCGCGAAACGGTGGACCGCCGTCAACCCATCATGGCGCAGCGATCGCCTGCATCAATGCTTTTGCAGGATCTGCACCGCATACGCCCCTTGGCAACCGAGGTGCAATCCAATCCGCGCGCCCGCAGCGCCATTTTGCGCACCGCCGTGCGCAGCCCCGAGGCGTTCGCATGATGCGCCTTGCCCTCCTGCTGCTCACCGCCGTACTGGCCAGTGCGTTCTATCTGGTGCGCCTGCAATACCAGTCGCGCCTGCTGTTCACGGCCCTCGACAGGGAACAGTCCGCGGCGCACAAGCTTGAAACCGAACGCAAGGCGCTCGACGTGCAAAAGCGTGCGCAGGCCGCTGCCTTGCGCGTGGACAGCACGGCACGTACACGCCTGGGCATGCGCGAGGCCTCGCCTTCTATCACCCAATACGTCGCCCAGAAGAATGGAGCGGTCAGCGTCAGTGGACCGGCCGCCGCCACGCGGTCTGAACAGCCAGCCAGCCAGCCAGCCGCTGCCCCCATGCGGAGGCAACCATGATGCGCTGGTGGAAAAAAGGGGCTCGCGAAAGCCGCCGCCAGGAAAAGATGCTGCAAAAGAGTCTGCGCGGCATCACCAGCGTCAATGGCGTCAAGAACATCTCGCTGGGCGTCAATCCGCTCCTGACCAGTCATACCCCGGTCTGGCGCAGCCGCCTGATGGTGGCGGGCCTGGCGTTGGGATTCATCGGCCTGAGCGTGCGGGCCGCGTACATCCAGATCATCGGCAATGACTTCTTCGTCAGGCAGGGCGAAGTGCGCTTCGTTCGCACGCTGGAACTCCCGGCCAATCGCGGCCGCATTCTCGACCGCAACGGACTGATCCTGGCCTCCAGCATTCCGGCGCAGGCCATATGGGCCTTCCCGGAAGAGGTCAGCCAGCAGGCCGACCATGCCAAGCTCGCCGCCATGGCCAAACTGCTTGGCATGCCCCTGAAGGACGTACAGGCCAAGCTGGCCGACGATGAAAAGACCTTCGTCTACATCAAGCGCCAAGTGGACGAGGACATCGCCAAGAAGATCGCCGATTTGCGCATTGCCGGCATCTATCAGCGCAAGGAATACCGGCGCCAGTACCCCGAAGGCGCGGCCATGGCCCACATCGTGGGCTTCACGGACATCGAGGACAAGGGCCTTGAAGGCATCGAGCGGACCTTCAACGAGCAGTTGGCCGGCAGGACGGGATCGCGCCGGGTGATTCGCGACCGGCTCGGCCGCGTCGTGGAAAGCGTCGGCGACGGCGTGCCGCCGGTCGACGGACGGGATGTGCATCTGACCATCGACAGCAAGATCCAGTATTTCGCCTGGCAAAAGCTGCGCAGCGCGGTAGAGGCTCAGCGCGCCAAAGGCGGCAGCGTGGTGGTGCTCGACGTGCAGACCGGCGAAGTCCTGGCGCTGGCGAATTACCCCAGCTACGATCCCAACAACCGCAGGAATCTCACGGGCGAGCAGTTGCGCAACCGGGCACTGACCGACATCTACGAACCCGGATCGACGATGAAGCCGGTAACGGTAGCCCTGGCGCTGGAGCAGAAGAAGGTCACGCCGCAGACCGTGATTGCCACCGAACCGGGCCGCCTCACCATCCAGGGTGCAACCATTGGCGACGTGCACAACTACGGAACCCTCACGGTCAACGGCGTCATCCAGAAATCAAGCAACGTGGGGGTGACCAAGGTGGCGCAGCGCCTGTCCAGCCAGGACATGTGGGAAAACTTCCGCCACATAGGCATCGGACAAAAGCCCGACCTCCCGTTCCCGGGCATTGCCAGCGGCCGGTTGCGCCCCTGGAAATCGTGGCGTCCGATCGAACACGCCACCATGTCGTATGGTTACGGCCTGTCGGCCAGCCTGTTCCAGATCACCCGCGCCTATTCGGTTTTTGCCCGCGAAGGCGTGCTGATGCCGGTTTCGCTGGTGCGCGCGGGCACGGCCGACGCCAGCGGAAAGTTCCACCCCACAGACTCCTCCGAAGGCATGCGCGTATACCGCCCGGACGTCGCCAGGGACGTGATGCACATGCTGCACCTGGTGACCTCGCCGGGAGGCACCGCCCAGCAGGCACAAACCAGCGGCTACTCTGTGGGCGGCAAGACCGGAACGGCACGCAAGCAGGTAGGGAAGAATTATTCGGAAAACCACTACCGTGCATCGTTCGTGGGCGTGGCGCCGATCGAAACGCCCCGGGTGGTCGTGGGCGTCATGATCGACGAACCGCAGGGCAGCATCTATGGAGGGGCGGTGGCCGCCCCGGTATTCAGCGAAGTGGTGCAGCAGACGCTGCGTCTTCTGGGGGTTGCACCGGACATGTCGGTGCAGCCGGGTGTGGTGGTCGATGCCGCGCAGGAGTCGCTATGAGCGCAGCCCTCGCCACTCCCGTACAGATCCTGCATACCCCGCAAGAGGCCGCAGACTGGCTGCGTGCGCATGCCGGCAGCCTGCAGACCGACAGCCGCTTGCTGCAACCCGGCCAGGCTTTCATCGCCTGGCCTGGCGCTGCCCACGATGCCAGGAAACACGTATCCGCCGCCTTGCAGCGGGGCGCAGTCGCCTGTCTGGCCGAGGCGCAAGGCGCGGAAGCGTTCGATTTCATGCAGCCTGGCTCCCTGTCGGCAGAACAGGCTGGCCGGGTAGCGCTGTACCCGGGGCTGCGCAATGACACAGGCGCCATCGCAGCGGCGTTCTATGGCCAGCCTTCGCAGGCGCTGGACGTGATAGCCATCACCGGCACCAATGGCAAAACCAGCACGGCCTGGTGGCTGACGCAGGCGCTGGCAAAAACACTTCCGGCGGGCGCCGGCATGGTGGGCACCTTGGGCGTTGGCCGTTGCGTCAATGGCCAACTCGATGCGCAGGCAACCGGACTCACGACACCCGACCCCGTGGTGCTGCAGCACCATCTGCGGCAATGGGTTGATCAAGGCGTCGGCGCTTGCGTGATGGAAGCTTCGTCCATCGGCATAGAAGAACGCCGGCTGGACGGCACACAGGTGCATACGGCCGTTTTCACCAATTTCACGCAGGACCATCTGGACTACCACGGCTCCATGCAGTCCTATTGGCAGGCCAAGCGCAAGCTTTTTGCCTGGTCCGGCCTGCAGGCCGCCGTCATCAACATCGATGACCCACAGGGCAGCATGCTTGCCGTCGAATTACGGCAGCTTCAGTCTCCTCCCGCCCTCTGGACCTTTTCCTGCGCAGAGGACACACCAGACGGGAAAGCGCGGCTGCTGGCGCTGGACATACGCCATGGCGATACGGGGCTGGCATTCACGGTGCAGGAACAGGGGGGCGAACGCGCGTTCCTGCAGACGGACCTGATCGGACAATACAACGTGGCCAATCTCCTGGGCGTACTGGCCTGCCTGCGGATACGCGGCCTGCCGTTGCAGCAGGCGGCGCAGATCTGCGCCCATTTGCAGCCCGTTCCGGGCCGGATGCAATGCATCCGGCAGGCCGGGCAACCGCTGGTGGCGGTGGACTATGCCCATACCCCCGATGCGCTCGAGAAGGCCCTGCTCGCCTTGCGCCCGCTGGCCCAGGCCCGCAGCGGACGCCTGTGGTGTGTATTTGGTTGCGGCGGCGATCGCGATCCCGTCAAGCGGCCTCTGATGGGCGCCGTGGCAGCGCGCCTGGCCGACGTGGCTTGCATCACGAGCGACAACCCGCGCAGCGAAGCGCCCGCCGCCATCATGGCGCAGATCCGCGCCGGCATGCCTGCGGATTTGCCGTCGCTGCTCGCATACGAGGACCGTGCAGCCGCCATTGCCGCTGTCGTGGCGCATGCCGCCGGCAACGACGTGATCCTGGTGGCCGGCAAGGGACACGAAGACTACCAGGAAATACAAGGCGCCAGGCGGCCATTTTCCGACATGGAACAGGCGCAAAGGGCCCTGTCCCTGCGCACCACGAAGGAGAAGGCATGAGCACGCCAATGGCCCCCGCGCATGTGCCCTTCCCCATGCCGGGACTGGCCGGCTTGCTGGCACAGTTGCCCGGTGCCCGGGTGGTAGGCGCCCTACCCGAAAACATTCTGCGCGTGCATACCGATACGCGCAGCCTGCAGGCCGGCGACCTGTTCGTGGCCCTGCGTGGCGATCGTTTCGACGCCCACGATTTCCTGCCGCAAGCCAACAGCCAAGGCGCCGTGGCGGCTCTGGCCGAACACGGTTTGCAGCAGGCTGGACTACCGGGCGTGGAAGTGCCCGATGCCAAGCGAGCCCTGGGCCAGTTGGCACAGCAATGGCGCGGCCAGTTCGCCTTGCCGCTGATTGCCGTGACCGGCAGCAATGGCAAAACCACGGTGACGCAGATGATTGCATCCATCCTGCGCGCAGCTTCCGGTGCTGCGGCGGAAGACGAAGTGCTGGCCACCCGGGGCAACCTCAACAACGACATCGGTGTGCCGCTGACGCTATTGCGTTTGCGCCATACGCACCGGCTGGGTGTGGTCGAACTGGGCATGAACCATCCGGGCGAAATCGCCTGGCTGGCAACGCTGGCGCAGCCGACCGTGGCACTGGTGAACAACGCCCAGCGCGAACACCAGGAGTTCATGCACAGCGTGGAAGCCGTCGCCCGAGAAAACGGCGCGGTGATCGCCGCCTTGCCGGCAGATGGCGTGGCCGTCTTTCCGGCGGACGACGCCTATTCGCCGCTCTGGCGGGAACTGGCCGGCACGCGCACCTGCCTGTGCTTTGCCTGCGAACCGCAGCCGGACGCAGCGCTGCATGCGCAAACCATGCAATGGCATGGCGACCACTGGCAGGTTCAGGCACACGCTCCGGCAGGCACTTTCACATTCGATCTGTGCGCCGCAGGCCGCCACAACGTGAAAAACGCCCTAGCCGCCGCCGCATGTGCTTCGGCAGCCGGCATAAGCCTTGCGCACATCGAAGCGGGTCTTTCTTCTTTCGCGCCCGTCCAGGGGCGTTCGCGCGCCGTTGGTGCCGTCTGGCAGGGCCGGCCCATCACGCTGGTCGACGACACCTACAACGCCAACCCTGACTCGGTGCGCGCTGCCATTGACCTACTGCGCGAATTGCCCGCGCCTCACGTGCTGGTGCTGGGCGACATGGGAGAAGTCGGCGAGCAGGGGGCCTCTTTCCACGAAGAGGTGGGTCAATACGCCGCCGCGCAGGGCATTGAACACCTGCTGACGCTGGGCGCGCTGGCGCGGTACAGCGCCACCCGGCATCCCGCCGCGCAGCATGCGGGAGACCAGGCGCAGGATTGGCCGCAGGCATGGGACATCCTGCAGGGCTTGCTGCCCCATGCAGGCAGTGTATTGGTGAAAGGGTCCCGCTTCATGGGCATGGAACGCATCGTGCAGGCCATGCTGCACGCCGCCGATGGCACACAGGAAAGGATGGCGCCATGTTGCTGATCCTGTCACAATGGCTGATGCAGGAGTATCCGCATCTGGGTTTCCTGCGCGTATTCCAGTACCTCACGTTCCGTTCCGTCATGGCTGCAATGACGGCCATGGTGATCGGCCTGTTCGCCGGCCCCTGGGTGATCCGCTATCTGCGCGAGCTCAAAATCGGCCAGCCGGTGCGCGGCTACGCCATGGAAACGCATCTCAGCAAAACCGGCACGCCCACCATGGGCGGCGTGCTCATCCTGCTGTCGATCGCCTTCTCCACCTTCCTGTGGTTCGAGCTCAGCAACCGCTTTGTCTGGCTCGTGCTCGTCGTCACCTTCGGTTTCGGCGCCATCGGCTGGTCCGACGACTGGCGCAAGGTGGTCCGCAAAGACCCCGAGGGCATGCCCTCGCGTGAAAAATTCATGTGGCAGACGCTGATTGGCCTGGGGGTTTCTCTGTTCCTGGTGTTCAGCATTTCCGAAAACAGCAATTCCCGCGTGCTGCAGCTCATTCTGGAATGGGTACGTTCGGGGTTCCGCATCGACCTGCCCGTCCAGGCCGGCCTGATGGTTCCCTTCTTCAAGCAAATCAGCTATCCGTTGGGGGTATGGGGATTCGTATTCCTGACCTATCTCGTGATCGTGGGCAGCAGCAACGCAGTCAACCTGACCGACGGCCTGGACGGCCTGGCGATCATGCCCGTGGTGATGGTGGGCGCGGCCCTGGGACTGTTTGCCTACGTCACCGGCAGCAAGGTGTATTCCGGCTACCTGCTCCTGCCCTACATCGCCGGAGCCGGTGAACTGATGGTGTTCTGCGCCGCCATGCTGGGAGCCGGGCTGGCATTCCTCTGGTACAACGCGCATCCGGCAGAGGTCTTCATGGGCGACGTGGGCGCGCTGGCACTGGGCGGGGCCCTGGGCACGATTGCCGTCATCGTGCGCCAGGAAATCGTATTGGCCATCATGGGCGGCATTTTCGTGGTTGAAGCCCTTTCGGTGATGCTGCAGGTTTCGTACTTCCGCTACACCAAAAAGCGCTACGGCACGGGTCGGCGGCTGTTCAAGATGGCGCCGCTGCACCACCATTTCGAGAAGAACGGCTGGCGCGAAACCCAGGTCGTGATCCGTTTCTGGATCATCACCATGCTGCTATGCCTGGCCGGGCTGGCGACGCTGAAGCTGAGGTGATCCAGATGCATGGCCTGCGCGCGCAACACATTCTGATTCTGGGCCTGGGCAGCTCGGGCCTCGCCATGGCGCGCTGGTGCGCCCGTTACGGCGCGCACGTCACCGTGGCCGACACCCGCGCCGCGCCGCCTCAACTGGCTGCGCTGCAACAGGCGGTTCCGTCCGCCCGCTTCATCAGCGGCGCTTTTTCGACCGAATTGCTGCAGGACGGCGTTCACGCCGTATTCGTCAGCCCCGGCCTCAGGCCCGCCGACACGCAGACTCTCCTGGAGGCCGCGCGCAGCCGCCATCTACAGACCGGCGGGGAGCTGGACCTGTTCGTGGGCGCCCTGGAGGATTTGCGACAGGAACGCGGCTACACGCCGCACATCCTGGCCATCACCGGCACGAATGGCAAGACTACGGTCACTTCGCTGACGGGCCAGTTGCTGCAGCGGGCCGGCCAGACGGTAGCCGTGGCCGGCAACATCGGGCCCACGCTACTGGACACATTGAGCGAACGGCTCGATACCGACACCCTGCCACAGACCTGGGTGCTGGAGCTTTCCAGCTTCCAGCTGCATGACTGCACGGTGCTGGAGCCAACGGCGGCGACCGTTCTCAACCTTTCGCAGGACCACCTCGACTGGCACGCAAGCATGGAAGACTATGCCAAGGACAAGGCGCACGTGTTCGGCCGCAAGGGGGTTGCCATCCTCAACCGCGACGACCCGGCGGTGATGACCCTTTTGCCGGAAACAGATGCCGCATCAGAACCTCCCACAGGGAAAAAATCCGCCAGATCGCCGTCGATTCCTGCGCGGCGCCGCGTGGGTTTTGGCGGCGGCGTGCCGCAGCGGACGGGCGATTTCGGGCTGGAAACCGTCAACGGCATGACCTGGCTGGTACGCGCCGTCGCGGACGAAACACATATCCGGCCGCGCAAGAACGCGTCTGCACCCCCTGCGGTGCAGCTGCAGCGCCTGATGCCTGCGGATGCATTGCGCATCCGTGGCCGCCACAACGCCTGCAACGCGCTGGCGGCCCTGGCGCTGGCATCCGAAACCGGCGCGGCGCTGGCACCCATGCTGTATGGCCTGCGGGAATACCGCGGCGAGGCGCACCGGGTGGAACCCGTCGGAATCATCGACGCCGTGGAATATTTTGACGACAGCAAGGGCACCAATGTGGGAGCGACGCTCGCCGCCCTGCGCGGTCTGGGTGCCGAGCGCAAGCTCGTGGCCATCCTGGGCGGCGAAGGCAAGGGGCAGGATTTCGCGCCCCTGACGCCTGCCGTGCGCGGGCATTGCCGCGCGGTGGTGCTGATCGGACGCGACGCGCCCCTGATCGAAACCGCGCTGGCCGACAGCGGCGTGCCGCTGCACCATGCGCCGTCGCTGCCGGAAGCGGTGGCCCTGGCGGCAACTCTGGCACAGCCCGGCGATGCGGTGCTGCTGTCGCCCGCATGCGCCAGTTTCGACATGTTCCGCGACTATGCGCACCGCGCCGAAGTCTTTAGGGAGGCCGTGTCGGCCTTGGCGCAACAGCAGGGCACCGTAGTGGAGGGTGGCGTATGAACACGGTGCTGCCCCAACAACACTCCGGACTGTTCCAGCGCCTGCGCACACGCCTTGCCTCGTTCTGGCCGGCACGCTGGCGCACCAATGCGGATGCAGCAACGCTGCCGGTGCGCATGCCCACGGCCACGCCTGGCGGGTTGCGCAAAAACACGCTGTCGGTAGCGCAACTCGGCATCGACCAGGGGCTGCTGTGGAGCATGGTGCTGCTTCTGCTGTGGGGCCTGGTCATGGTGTATTCGGCATCGATCGCCATGCCGGACAATCCGCGCTTTGCCAATTACAAGCCCACCCATTTCCTGAATCGCCACCTGTTCGCCCTGCTGCTGGGAACCATGACCTCCCTGCTGGTATTCCAGATCCCGGTGCGGACGTGGGAAAAATGGGCGCCCTGGCTGTTTGCCGGCTCCCTGCTGCTGCTGGTGATCGTGCTGGTTCCCGGCATCGGCAGGGGCGTCAATGGCGCCCGGCGCTGGATCGGCCTGGGCGTGATGAATTTCCAGCCCTCCGAACTGGCCAAACTCGCCACCGTCCTGTACGCCGCAGACTACATCCGGCGCAAGATGGACATCCAGGAAAAAACCGGGCACATGGGCGACACCGAACGGTTCATCCGGGCAGTAATGCCCATGGCACTGGCCATGGCGGTGGTGGGCGCCCTGCTGCTGGCCGAACCGGACATGGGCGCTTTTCTCGTGATCGCCGTGGTAGCCATGGGCATCCTGTTCCTGGGCGGCGTGAACGCACGCATGTTTTTCCTGATCGGGATCATCCTGGTCCTGGTATTCGCCTCCATCATCGCCGCCTCGCCGTTCCGGCGCGAACGCATCTTCGCCTACCTCGATCCCTGGAGCGCCGAGCATGCGCTGGGCAAGGGCTACCAGCTTTCCCACGCGCTGATCGCGGTGGGCCGTGGCGGCTGGTTCGGCGTCGGGCTGGGCGGCAGCGTGGAAAAACTGCACTGGCTGCCGGAAGCGCACACCGATTTTCTGCTGGCCGTCATCGGCGAAGAGCTCGGCTTTGCCGGCATCGTGCTGCTCATCGGGGTCTTTCTGTGGCTCACCCGCCGCATCATCGACATCGGGCGCCAGGCCATCCTGCTGGAAAGAACCTTTGCCGGTCTAGCGGCGCAAGGCATCGGACTGTGGATCGGATTCCAGGCATTCATCAATATCGGCGTCAATCTCGGCGCCTTGCCCACCAAGGGTCTGACCCTGCCGCTGATGAGCTACGGCGGCTCGGCCATCCTGCTGAACATGATTGCGCTCGCGGTGGTCCTGCGCATCGATTATGAAAACCGCATTCTCATGAAAAGGGGCAGTGTATGAACACCCAGCCCCGCAAAACGGCAATCATCATGGCTGGCGGCACCGGCGGACACATCTTCCCGGGCCTGGCCGTGGCGCACGCATTGCGTGAAAAAGGCTGGTCCGTCCACTGGCTGGGCGCGCCGCACAGCATGGAAAGCCGCATCGTGCCGCCACACGGCTACCCGTTCGAGAGCGTGCCCTTCAAGGGAGTGCGCGGCAAGGGGCTGGGCGCCATCGCCGGCCTGCCCTGGCGCCTGCTCAAGGCCGTCTTCCAGAGCCGGTCCGTGCTGCGGCGCGTGCGTCCGCACGTGGTCATTGGCATGGGCGGCTACATCACCGCTCCGGCAGGGCTGGCAACGGCCCTGGCGGGCATCCCGCTCATCCTGCACGAACAGAATTCGGTGGCTGGCATGGCCAACCGCAGGCTCATGCCCTTTGCCCGGCATGTATTCACCGCCTATCCGGATGTGCTGGCCCCAACCACAAGCGCCGCCCACAACCGCAATGGCAAGGTCCAGTGGATCGGCAACCCCCTGCGCCGCGCCTTCCAGGAACAGTCCGACCCGGCCACGCGCATGCAAAGCCGCTCCGATACCGCGCTGCGCCTGCTGGTGGTGGGCGGCAGCCTCGGTGCGCGCGCCCTCAACGAGACCGTGCCCCAGGCGCTGGCGTTGCTGCCGCCGGACAGCCGGCCGCACGTACTCCATCAAAGCGGGGAGGCGCACATAGACGCATTGCGGACGGCCTACACCCAAGCCAGCGTGCAGGCAGAACTGGTGCCGTTCATCGAAGACACCGCGCAGGCCTTTGCCGATGCCGATCTGGTCATCTGCCGCGCCGGCGCCAGCACCGTGACCGAACTGGCCGCCGTGGGCGCTGCCGCCCTGTTCGTGCCGTTCCCGTATGCGGTGGACGATCACCAGAAGGGCAATGCACGCTATCTGTCCGATCACGGCGCCGCATGGCTGCAGCCCCAGCCAGCGTTCACACCGCAATGGCTGGCAGATTTCCTGCGGCACACCACCCGAGCCGAGTTGCTGGAAAAAGCCAGCAAGGCCAAGCAAAGGGAAAAATTGCACGCCACCGAACGGATCGTGGCGGCCTGCGAGGAGTTGTTCACATGAAGCACGCCGTCAACCATATCCATTTCGTCGGCATTGGCGGCTCGGGCATGAGCGGCATCGCCGAAATCCTGCTGAACCTGGGCTATACCGTTTCTGGATCGGATCTGTCGGCCAGCAGCGCCACCCGCCGCCTGGCCGATCTGGGCGTGCGCACGTTCTCGGGACACGCTGCCGAAAACATCCAGGGCGCGGACGTGCTGGTCACTTCCACGGCCATCAACGCCGACAACCCCGAGGTATTGGCCGCGCGTGCCACGCGCATTCCGGTGATTCCGCGCGCGCTCATGCTGGCGGAACTGATGCGTTTCCGCAAGGGCATTGCCATTGCCGGCACGCACGGCAAAACCACCACCACCAGCCTCGTCACCAGCGTGCTGGCCGAAGCAGGCCTGGATCCCACCTTCGTCATCGGCGGCAGGCTCAACAGCGCGGGCGCCAATGCCTATCTGGGCAAGGGTGAATACATCGTCGTTGAAGCCGACGAATCCGACGCCTCGTTCCTGAAGCTGTTGCCGATCATGTCGGTGGTCACCAACATCGACGCCGACCACATGGAAACCTACGGCCACGACTTCGGCAACCTGAAACAGGCCTTCGTCGACTTCCTGCACCGCATGCCGTTCTACGGCCACGCCGTGCTGTGCATCGACAGTCCCGCGCTGCGCGACATCCTGCCGCAGGTCACCTGCCCCGTCACCACGTACGGCATGGGCGAAGATGCGCAGATCCGGGCGGTGGACGTGCGTGCCGAAAACGGGCAGATGCGTTTCACCGTGCAACGCCGCAACGGCGCGGCGCTTCCTGATCTGCCGGTGGTCCTCAACCTTGCCGGGGAACACAACGTACTCAACGCCCTTTCGGCCATCGGCATTGCCCAGGCGCTCAACATTGCCGACGATGCCGTGCTGCGCGCCCTGGTCAGCTTCAAAGGCGTGGGACGGCGTTTCCAGCACTATGGGCAGGTTCCCGCACAGGGCAGCGGCAGCTTCTGCGTGATCGACGACTACGGCCACCATCCGGTGGAAATGGCCGCCACCATTGCTGCGGCGCGTGGCGCCTATCCCGACCGTCGACTGGTGCTGGCATTCCAGCCGCACCGCTACAGCCGCACGCGCGACTGCTTCGAGGATTTCGTCAAGGTGCTCGGCCAGGCCGACATGGTGCTGCTCGGCGAAGTGTATGCCGCAGGCGAAGAGCCCATCGTCGCCGCCGACGGCCGCGCCCTCATGCGCGCCCTACGCGTGGCGGGCAAGGTGGAACCCGTGTTCGTCGAGAACGTGGCTGATTTTCCCGCTGCCGTGCGCGCTGTGGCGCGCGATGGCGATGTGGTGTTGTGCATGGGCGCCGGCTCCATCGGTATGGTGCCGGGCCAGTTGGCGGCAGGCGCTGGCCAGAAAGGACAAAAATGAACGCCATCGATCCCAAACGCCTCGGCAAGGTTGCCGTCCTCATGGGCGGCCATTCGGCCGAGCGTGAAATTTCCCTCATGTCAGGTCAGGGTGTACTGGAAGCGCTCCTGAGCAAGGGCGTGGACGCGCATGCCTTCGACACGGCACAACAGAACCTGTTTGCACTGAAACAACAAGGGTTCGACCGCTGCTTCATTGCGCTACATGGCCGCTTCGGCGAAGACGGCACGGTGCAGGGCGCGCTGGAATTGCTGGGCATTCCCTACACCGGCCCGGGCGTCATGGCTTCTTCAGTGGCCATGGACAAGACCATGACCAAGCGCGTCTGGCTGGCCGAAGGCATTCCCACCCCGCGCCATGTCGAACTGGCGGCCGGCCAATGGCGCGACGAAGATGTGACCAGGGTCGTGGAGCAGCTAGGGCTGCCGATGATCATCAAACCTCCACATGAAGGTTCTTCCATCGGCGTGTGCAAGGCCATGGATGCCGATGCGGTACGGGAAGCGCTGCAGCAGGTGACGCACATGGACAGTGCGGTGCTGTGCGAAAACCTGATCGTGGGTGAAGAGCTCACCTGCCCGGTCATTGGTCAGGGAGAAAGCGCGCATGCCCTTCCCCTGGTGCGCATCATGGCGCCGCAGGGCCAATATGACTACCAGAGCAAGTACTTCACCGACGAAGTGAAATATGCCTGCCCCAGCGGACTGCCCGAACAGATGGAACACGCCATCCAGCAAACGGCGGTGCAGGCCTACCGCACCCTGAATTGCCGCGGCTGGAGCCGCATCGACGTGATGCTGCGCGCCAGCGACCAGAAACCTTTCCTGCTGGAAATCAATACGTCCCCGGGCATGACCAGCCATTCGCTCGTGCCCATGTCCGCCCGCGCCGCTGGCATCGCGTACGCCGACCTGTGCCTGATGATCCTGGCCGACGCCGCACTGGATCACGCGCTGCCCACGCCTACCACGAACGCATGAGGAAACACAGCCTGCCATGAACGAGACCGTTTCTGCCGACATCTCCATCAGCACCCGGCTGATGCAGGGCGCTGCCACCGTATTGGTGCTGCTGGCGCTGCTCGTGGGTGCGGCGGCCGCGGTCTGGCGGCTCGTTCATTTGCCTGCCTTCAATTTCACAAGCGTTCGCATCACGGGCGAAACCGTGCACAGCAGCGAGGCCGACCTGCGCAGCCAGGTGCTGCCGCAGCTGCGCGGCAACTTCTTCACCATGCGCTTGGAGCAGGCGCGTTCGGCCTTCCAGTCGCAACCTTGGGTGCAGCAGGCCGTCGTGCGCCGCGTTTTCCCCAGCCAGCTGGTGGTGCAGTTGCAGGAACACCAGGAAGCGGCCTATTGGGGCAACGAGGAAAGCGGTTTCCGTCTGCTCAGCAATGACGGCATCATTTTCGACGCCAATCCCGATGAAGCCTCGCTGGACAACCTGCCCGAACTCAGCGGCCCGGACGACATGGCCCCGCAAGTGCTGGCCACCTACTACCTGCTCAACCCCCTGTTCGCCCCGGTACACGGCCGCATCGCCCGGCTGGCGGTGGACGGGCGCGGCAGCTGGTCGCTCGTGCTCGACCAGGACATCAGCCTGGCGCTGGGCAACGCGGCCCCCGAGGAACTGGCACAGCGCGTGCGGCAATTCGTACAGACCATCGGCCCGGTCGTGGCCCGCTACAACCGGGGCATGGGGGACGTGCAATACGCCGACCTGCGCTACAAATCGGGCTATGCCCTGCGGCTCAAGGGTCTGGCCACATTCAACGCAGCAACTGCCGGTACAAAACCGGAAACGGGCAGGAGATAACACATCGTGGCCAAGGAATACAGGGATCTGATCGTCGGGCTCGATATCGGCACCAGCAAGATCATGAGCGTGGTGGCGGAAGTGCAGTCCGATTCCACGCTCAAGGTGCTCGGCCTGGGCGTGGCGCCCAGCAACGGCATGAAGCGCGGCGTGGTCGTCAACATCGAAGCCTGCGTGCAAAGCATCCAGCAGGCCATCCGCGAAGCCGAGCTCATGGCCGCGTGCAAGATCACGCGGGTGATCACCGGCATCACCGGCAGCCACATCCGGGGCCGCAATTCCGTGGGCATGGTAGCCGTGCGGGATCGCGAGGTCACCCCGGCCGACGTGGCCAAGGTGCTGGAAACGGCCCGCGCCATCAACATCAGCACCGACCAGCGCCCTCTGCTCGTAGAGCCGCAGGAGTTCGTCATCGACGGCCAGGAAGTCAAGGAGCCCATCGGCATGAGCGGCATCCGGCTGGAATCGAAAGTGCACATCGTCACCTGCGCCCAAAGCGCGGCCGAGAACATCCTCAAGTGCGTGCGGCGCTGCGGCCTGGAGGTGGACCACCTCATGCTCAATCCGCTGGCCAGCAGCCTGGCCACACTGACCGAGGACGAGCGCGAGCTGGGCGTGGTGCTGGTGGACATCGGCGCGGGAACCACCGACATCGCCGTCTTCTCGGGCGGCGCCATCCGCCACACCGCTGTCCTGCCGGTTGCCGGCGAACTGATCACCAGCGATATCGCGATGGCGCTGCGCACCCCCACCGACGACGCCGAAGACATCAAGCTGCAACATGGATGCGCCAAGCAGCTGCTGGCCGATCCGGACACCCACATCGAAGTGACCGGCCTGAGCGGGCGCCCGCCGCGCCTGTTGAGCAAGCAGGTGCTGGCCGGCGTGATCGAGCCCCGCATCGAGGAAATTTTCTCTCTGGTGCACAAGGAGGTACAGAACTCCGGCTTCGAGCACCTCGTCTCATCCGGCGTGGTGCTCACCGGCGGCAGCGCCCTCATGCAGGGCATGATCGAACTGGGCGAAGACATTTTCCTCAAGCCCGTGCGCGTGGCCGACCCCCAATACAACGGCGCCCTGGCCGACATGGTGGCGCAGCCGCGGGCCTCGGTCGTCATGGGCATGCTCGAGGATGCCCGTCTTGCACAGCAACGGGGCTACGCCAGCACCCGAAAGAGCACCAGCCGCAGCAGCTGGCTGGCCCGCCTGAAAGAATTCGTCATAGGAAATTTCTGACATGCACGCCTTTTCCCCGCCTCATCGCATCCGCCGGGCACAGCGTCCATGCCCGCGCCGTCACAGCCGCTACAAAAGAAAGGAGGAGCCATCATCAAGCCATCCAACCTGAATTCTTTTGCAGCAATGGCAACTGACCGTTTTGCAGCAACACCCATCCACGAATTTTCAGAGATAGCAAGGAGAGCAACATGCCCATCGAAATGATCGAAAACGAAGACTTCCACGCCGGCACCCGCATCAAGGTCATGGGCGTGGGCGGCGGCGGCGGCAACGCCGTGCAGCACATGATCGACCGCCACGTCAACGGCGTGGAATTCATCTGCGCCAATACCGACGCGCAGGCGCTCAGCCGCAGCGGCGCGCACCATACCATCCAGCTGGGCACTTCGGGCCTTGGCGCTGGCAGCAAGCCCGACAAGGGCCGCGATGCCGCCGAAAGCGCACAGGACGAAATCCGCAGCGCACTCGATGGCGCACACATGGTGTTCATCACCGCCGGCATGGGCGGCGGCACGGGCACCGGCGCGGCGCCAGTCATCGCCCGCGTGGCGCGCGAAATGGGAATTCTCACTGTCGGCGTGGTCACCAAGCCGTTCGAGTGGGAAGGCGGCCGCCGCATGGCCAACGCCGACACCGGCGTCTCCGAACTCGAAGCCAACGTCGATTCCCTGATCGTGGTACTCAACGAAAAACTGCAGGAAGTGCTCGGCGACGACGTCACCCAGGAAGAAGCCTTTGCCCACGCCAACGACGTGCTGAAGAACGCCGTGGGCGGCATTGCCGAGATCATCAACGAATACGGCCAGATCAACGTCGATTTCGAAGACGTGAAGACCGTGATGGGCGAGCCCGGCAAGGCCATGATGGGAACGGCCATGGCCAGCGGCCCCGACCGCGCCCGCATCGCCGCCGAGCAGGCCGTGGCCTGCCCCCTGCTCGAAGGCATCGACCTCTCGGGCGCCCGCGGCGTGCTGGTTCTGATCACGGCGGCCAAGGGCAGCCTCAAGCTCAAAGAGTCACAACTGGCGATGAACACCATCCGCGCCTATGCTTCGCCGGATGCCCACATCATCTATGGCGCCGCCTATGACGACACCATGGGCGACAGCGTGCGCGTCACGGTGGTTGCGACGGGCCTGAGCCGGCAAGGAGCGCGCCGCAATGTCCCTCCGATGCAGGTCATCAGCCGTACGGGCACTGATGACCTGACCGGCTTCGTGCCCGCGGCTGCAGCCACGCCGACCGCAGGCGCCAGCATTCCGGCGATGACCAATGTCTCTCCCGCCGGCAATGTGGGCGCCAGCGTATGGCAAACCGGCCGTGCCTCGGGTGAGGCCACCAATCCGGCATCCGTGCGGGTCAGCCAACTGTCCTCCAGCGGCCTGGACGATTACGAAATCCCAGCCTTCCTGCGCAAACAGGCAGACTGAAACGGCCCTTCAGGCCGGGTGCTCCCCTTGCGCCCGGCCTTTTTCAGCCTTTTCGCATACAGGCAGGTGCGGAATTCGCGCGCAGGTACCAATTGCGACCAATGTGCAGGGACAAGACATTTGCGAACAACTGCAAATGCCGGCCGCTTCTACAATGCATCCATGCTTGAACAACGCACCCTCAAAACCCTGACCCGCGCCGTGGGCGTGGGGCTGCACAGTGGCCAGCGCGTCGAACTGACGCTGCGCCCGGCGGCCATCAACACCGGAATCGTGTTTCGCCGCGTGGATCTGCCCAACCCGGTGGACATTCCAGTTTCGGCACAGGCCGTGACCGACACCCGCATGGCGTCCACCATCTCGAAAGACGGCGCCAAGGTCCACACCATCGAACACATCATGTCAGCCTGTGCCGGGCTGGGGCTGGACAACCTCTACATCGACATCACGGCTGAAGAAGTGCCGATTCTCGACGGCTCCGCGGCATCGTTCGTCTACCTGCTGCAAAGTGCCGGCATCGTCAAGCAGCGCGCCCCGAAGAAGTTCGTCCGCGTGCTGCGCTCCGTGGAAGTCCGCGAAGGCGAGGGCGCCAAGGGCAAATGGGCGCGGTTCGAACCCTACCACGGCTTTCGCCTGCAGTTCGAGATCGACTTTGCCCATCCGGCGGTCGATTCCACCGGCCAGCGCGTGACATTCGACATGTCCAACGACAATTACGCCCGCGACATTGCCCGCGCCCGCACCTTCGGCTTCACCCGCGACGTGGAAATGATGCGCGCCAGCGGCCTGGCGCTGGGCGGCAGCCTCGACAACGCCATCGTCATGGACGACTACCGCGTACTCAACAGCGAGGGCCTGCGGTACGACGACGAATTCGTCAAGCACAAGATTCTCGACGCCATAGGCGACCTCTACATCCTGGGGCGTCCACTTCTGGCCAGCTACAGCGCCTACCGAGGCGGCCACGCGCTCAACAACCAGTTGCTGCGCGCCTTGCTGGCCCAGCCCGATGCGTACGAGGAAGTGTGTTTCGACGAGGCTTCTGCCGCTCCCGCCGGATTCCGCGAACTGGCGCTACAGTGGTAGTGTCCGACGCACCGCGCATGGTCGCCCGGCGCTGCTAGCGCAGCATCTGCAAGCGCACCCCCTGAAGGGCCCTCGCTACCAGCCAGGGCCTTTCTGCATTTTCATCCCTTGCCGGCAATAGAAGCCGCTACGGCCCGCTTGAATGGCGTGAGCCGTTGCCCCACGTGCAGCGCGGCCGTGCGCAGGAACTGCGCGGGCAGATTCTCCGTCGTGTAGAGCCTCGCAATGGCCAGCGTGATCAGGTACAGGGGCTTGGTTTCCAACCGATGCCGCCGTTCATACGTGCGCAGCAGCGCCGCAGATGCAATGTCCTGCCCGCCGGCCTGTGCCCGCAGCACCAGATGGCTGAGCGTCTCCACGCTGCGCAGGCCAAAATTGAAACCATGCGCCGTCACGGGATGCATGCCGACGGCGGCATCGCCCACGCAGGCAAAACGGGGCGCCACCAGGCGTCTGGGGTACACGCCCACCAATGGGTAGGTGTGGCGCGTGCTTGCCAGCGTCATCTCTCCCAGCCTGCCGGCAAAACGCCGCGTGATCTCCTGGCCAAATTCACCATCCGACATGGCCATGAGCCGCTCGATCGCATGTCCGGGCAAGGTGAGCACCACCGAGGAACGCGGCATGCCGGTGGCCGGGTCATCATTCATCGGCAACAGCGCCAGGGTCTGGCCATAATCGAACCATTCCCAGGCCATGTGTTCGTGCGGCACGGCGTGCGTCACCATGAACACCATCATGGTGCGGCCAAAATCATGCATGTCCGCCGCAATGCCCATGGCGCGGCGGATGGTGGAGAAGCGGCTGTCGGCCGCCACCAGCAAACGGCATCGTAGGCATGCGCCATCGTCCAGTTCCACCTGCGCGCCCTGGTCGTCGCTGCGCGCCTGGATGACCTTCTTGCCGCTCATCAGCGTGATGTCGCAGTGCTGACCCATGCTGTCTTGCACACAGTCATAAGCTGCCTGACGGATCAGGTGGTTGGATGCAAACCAGCCCAGTTCGCTGGTCTTGCTGTGCTCGCGCCCGATCACCATGGAAAATGTCGACGGCCCATTGAACACCTGCGCATCCTTCAACGGTGCCAGCGCAACGGGATCCAGCGCCTCTATGCGCTCCCACAGCCCCAGTTGCCGCATGAACCGGGCCGAATGCTGCGTCAGGGCAATTTCCCGCCCGTCGAAGATTGGCTTCTCAAGAGCGTCCTGCTTTTGCTGCTCCACCACGGCGATGCGCAAGCCGTGGCCTGAAAGCATCCGCGCCAGACACAGGCCCGCCGGTCCCGCGCCCGCTATCACTATGTCATAGTCCATGGCAGGCAGTGTAGCAAGGCCGTGCGCTGGATGCAGGCCATACAGAAACTCAGGTTTTACCGCGTCCCACGGCCCGTTTGCCCAAAAAGATGAGGACCACGCCCGTGAGCACCACGCCCGTGGCCATCCATTCCCAAGGCGTGACGCGTTCTGCGCCGATGGCCACCCCCAGCAGCAGCGCAATGACGGGGTTGACAAAGGCATAGCTCGTGGCCACCGCCGCGCTGGCATGCGCCAGCAAATACATATAGGCGCAAAAAGCCACAATGGACCCAAACACCACCAGATACAGCCACGCCACGGTGGGGACCGGCATCAAGGGCCATGCGGGCGGCCGTTCCCGGGTTGCCACCGCCAGCGCCATGAGCAGCACGCCGCCGCACAGCATTTCGCTGGCAAAGCCCGCCACACCCGGAGCCAGGGAAAATTTGTTGGTGGACAGCACCGAACCCAGCGACCAGCAGGCGGTAGAAGCCGCCACCAGCACGATTCCCTCCGGCTTGGCGGCAAATCCGCTGCCGTGCGCCAGCATGACCACGCCTATCAGCCCCACGCCCATGCCCGCCAGCTCCAGCCCCGTGGGGCGCTTGCCAAACAGCAGGCCCCATGCGCTGACCATCATGGGCACCACGGCCACGAAGGTGGCGATCAGGCCCGAACTGATGTGCACTTCGGCCTGCGCGATCAGGCCCATGCCGCCACCCAGCATCAGGCCCCCGATCACCAGGGCATGCAGCCATTGCCGCCGTGTGGGCAAACCTGCCACGCCGTCGCGCCACAGCACCCAGCCGATGAGCAGGCCGCCCGCCACCAGAAAACGCGAAGCCATCTGGAAAAACGGCGGGAAGCCCTGCAAGGCGAAGCGGATAGCCAGATAGGTCGAGCCCCAGATGACGTAGCAGGCCAGCAGGGCAGGAACGAGTAGGGGCGCAGCAGACGTGCGCGTTGGCAATGCCGAAACAGCGGTTTTCATGGACGGTTATCCTAGAATTTGCCGCCCATTTGTTCCATAAACAGATCAAGGAAATAAGGCAAAATTTCCTTAAATTTCATTGGAAAAATTCACCATGGCAGAAGAATTCGTATTCGATGGTTTCGACGACAAAATTTTGTCTATCCTGCAGAGCAACGGGCGCATCAGCATGGCAGAACTGGGCCGGCAGGTGCACCTGAGCCAGCCTGCGGTCACCGAGCGGGTGCGCAAGCTCGAAGAAAGCGGCGTCATCACCGGCTACCGCGCCGTGGTGGACCTTGCCAAGCTCGGTTACGGCATTCGCGCTCTCATCCGTGTGGCCCTGGCCGATTACGCCACGGTGGTCAAGCGTCTGGCAGATACGCCCGAAGTCATCAACGCTTACAACGTCACCGGCGACGACAGCTGGATCCTGGAAATCGCAGTCATCAACGTGGCCCACCTCGACGCGGTGCTGACGCATTTTTGCGTACTGAGCCAGACGTCGACCTGCATCATCCTCAACGCAACCCGTGAGAATGCACCGGTCTTGCCTGCGCGCAGTGACCACATCCGCCCGCTGATTCACAAAGTCACCGGGCAATGAATGCACACTGTCGCACAAAGAACACCGATGCCATCAAGATCCAACGCAATGATGCAAGATAAGCCTTGATTGCCTGCACAACGCAGCTATAATCGAAAAATTCCCAGATCACACGGGATTTGGGTCATCTTCCGTTCACGGTTGCCTTTCTGGGCGCAATCCATTCTGAACGGGCTTTCGTTTCCGCACGGGCATTCTGGTGCAGGCTCCCTATCGAACCTGCTGGCATCGCTCGGGTCTGCGGGTTCGCGGTGGTTGCCGGCAAAGCGGGCGGCCGCCTTGTTGGCCACCTTGCCTGTGGAGATGAATCATGCACGTCCTTTCCCATACCGGTTCGATCGTCCACCCCGCCGCTCGCAGCGCGCAGGCCCGCCCCACCCCCAGCAGGCCGTCGAAGGCACCGGGGCTGCACCTCATCGGCGACCTCTATGGCTGCCGCGGCGACGCGCGCCTGATGACCGATGCCGCCTATCTCGAGGCCTTCTGCAAGCAGGCAGTAGCCCATGCCAGCCTGACCACCGTGGGCAGCCTGTTTCACAGCTTCGGCGAAGGTGAAGGCGTCACCGGCGCCGTGGTGCTGGCCGAATCGCACCTGGCCCTGCACACCTGGCCCGAGGATGATTACGTCACGCTCGATGTGTACGTCTGCAGCTACAGTTGCGACAACTCATCCAAGGCCGAGCACCTCTTCAATGCGCTCATGCAGGCATTCCAGCCCGCCGATCCGCATTTGCATCGTGTCGTGCGCGCATGAAGCCGCCCGAGCCCCTGCGCGCAACGGATCCGTTTGCCGTTGAGCAGCTTTCTCCCGATTTCGGCTTTTACCTGAGAACCACGGCACTGCTGGCCGAGCGCCGCTCGGCCATGCAGCACATCGAGGTCGTGCAGACGCCGCTGTTCGGGCGCACCATGCGCATCGACGGCTGTTTCATGACCTCGGAGCAGGACGAGTTTTTCTACCATGAGCCGATGATCCACCTGCCCGCCATCACGCATGGCGACGTGCGCCAGGCGCTGGTCATTGGCGGCGGCGACGGAGGCGCGGCGCACAACCTGCTGCGCTATCCCGGCATGCAGCGCGTGGTGCTGGCCGAACTGGACCACGACGTGATCGACATGGCGCGCGAATGGCTGCCGGGCGTGCACCGCGGCGCGTTCGACGATCCGCGGCTGGAAATCCACATCGGCGATGGACGCACCTTCATTGAAGGCTGCCAGGCGCAGTTCGACCAGATCGTGCTGGACCTGACCGACCCTTTCGGCCCGGCCGTGGCCTTGTACACACGGGATTTCTACCGTTCCTGCCAGCGCGCGCTCAAGCCTGGGGGGGTGCTGTCACTGCACGTGCAGTCGCCCATCCACAGAGGCGAAACCATGACGCGCATCGTGGCGTCGGTGCGCAGCGTATTCGGTGTGGTGCGACCCTATCTCCAGTATGTGCCGCTTTACGGCACGCTTTGGGGCATGGCCATGGCGTCCGACCAGGCCGACCCGCTGGCCCTGCCTGCCGCCGAGGTGGACGCGCGCCTGGCACGACATGGCCTGAGCGATTTGAAGCTGTACAGCGGAGGCACCCATCACGCCTTGCTGGCACTTCCGCCTTTTGTCAAGGCCCTGCTGGATGCTCCCGCCCCACCCATTGACGATGGCGACTGCCTCGGCGACCCCAGCCTGGCACTGGATGCGAACCCACTGAAACTGGTAGCGGCCTGAAGCGGCACTCTCGTGGCGCAGCGCAGATTCTGCGGCGCATAACAGAAAAACCGGCTCCTGGACTATAATTAACGAGTTTTGCATTTCCGCAGAACGCACGTGGCGCGCAGTTCCGGTGCGCCACGCAAGTCAAACCATTTGGAACGAGGACAGAGACCATGATCTCCAAAGAGAACAAGGCCGTTGTTGTCAAGGACAACGCACGCGCCGCCAACGACACCGGCAGCCCCGAAGTGCAAGTCGCACTGCTGACCGCACGCATCAACGAACTCACTCCCCACTTCAAGCAGCACGCCAAGGATCACCACGGCCGTCGCGGCCTGTTGCGCATGGTGAGCCGTCGCCGCAAGCTGCTGGATTACCTCAAGTCCAAGGACGCAAACCGCTATCTGGACTTGATTGCCAAACTCGGCCTGCGCAAGTAAACGTGCAGACCCTGCAGGCGCCTGAGACTTCATCAGCCTCAGGCGCTTTGTTTTATCGAGAGTGGAGAACTGTGCCAGCGCGATAAGCTGTGTCATTCCAGCAACCAGTCTGCCCCACAGGGGGTTGCTGGAATGGCATCGCGTGCTGCAGGGCTCTCCCACAACCCTTGCTACATTGCAAAAATGGAGAAACGTATCATGACGATATTCAAAAAAGTCACCAAGACCTTCCAGTGGGGCCAGCACACGGTCCGCATGGAAACGGGCGAAATCGCCCGCCAGGCCACCGGCGCCGTGCTGCTCGACATGGACGGCACCGTGGTGCTGGCCACCGTGGTCGGATCCAAGACGTCCAAGCCTGGACAGGATTTCTTCCCGCTGACGGTCGATTACATCGAAAAAACCTACGCAGCAGGCAAGATTCCCGGCAATTTCTTCAAGCGCGAAGCCAAGCCTTCGGAACTCGAAACACTGATCAGCCGCCTGATCGACCGCCCGATCCGCCCCCTGTTCCCCGAAGGCTTCTTCAACGAAGTGCACGTCGTGGTGCACACCGTCTCGCTCAACCCCGAAGTGGATGCCGACATCGCCGCCATGATCGCCGTGAGCGCGGCGCTGGGTATTTCTGGCGTTCCGTTCAACGGCCCGATCGGCGCCGCGCGCGTGGGCTACATCAATGGCGAATACGTGCTCAACCCCGGCCAGACCCAGCGCCAGAACAGCCAGCTTGATCTGGTGGTGGCGGGCACCGAATCCGCCGTGCTGATGGTCGAGTCCGAAGCGCAGCAACTGCCCGAGGAAATCATGCTGGGCGCGGTGGTCTTTGGCCACGAGCAGGGCAAGATCGCCATCGACGCGATTCACGAGCTGATCCGCGACGCTGGCAAGCCGCTGTGGGAAAAAGACGGCACCTGGGCACCCGAAGCCAAGGACGAAGCCTTCATCGGCAAGGTCACGGCGCTGGCCGAAGACAAACTGCGCGCCGCTTACCAGATCCGCAGCAAGCAGGCCCGCACCCAGGCTTGCCGTGAGGCGTATGCCGCCGTCAAGGCAACCCTGGCAGCCCAAGGAATGGAATTCGACGAAGTCAAGGTGGACGGCCTGCTGTTCGAGATCGAAGCCCGCATCGTGCGCGGCCAGATCCTGGCGGGCGAACCCCGTATCGACGGCCGCGACACCCGCACCGTGCGCCCGATCGAAATCCGCAACAGCGTGCTGCCGCGCACCCACGGCTCGGCGCTGTTCACGCGCGGCGAAACGCAGGCGCTGGTGGTTACCACCCTGGGCACCGAACGCGACGCGCAGCGCATCGACGCACTGGCCGGCGAGTTCGAAGACCGCTTCATGTTCCACTACAACATGCCACCCTTTGCCACCGGCGAAGTGGGCCGCATGGGCAGCACCAAGCGCCGCGAGATCGGCCACGGCCGTCTGGCCAAGCGTGCCCTGATCGCCTGCCTGCCCAGCAAGGACGATTTCCCCTACACCATCCGCGTGGTGTCCGAAATCACCGAATCCAACGGCTCCTCGTCAATGGCTTCGGTCTGCGGCGGCTGCCTGTCGCTGATGGACGCCGGCGTGCCCATGAAGGCGCACGTGGCCGGCATCGCCATGGGCCTGATCAAGGAAGACAACCGCTTTGCCGTGCTGACCGACATCCTGGGCGATGAAGACCACCTGGGCGACATGGACTTCAAGGTGGCAGGCACCACCGACGGCATCACCGCACTGCAGATGGACATCAAGATCCAGGGCATCACCAAGGAAATCATGCAGGTGGCGCTGGCACAGGCCAAGGAAGCGCGCATGCACATCCTGGGCAAGATGCAGGAAGCCATGGGCCAGGCCAACACGGAAGTGTCGCAATTCGCACCGCGCCTGTACACCATGCGCGTCAACCCCGAAAAG
Source organism: Allobrachymonas sp. (assembly GCA_039808005.1). Lineage (GTDB taxonomy): Bacteria > Pseudomonadota > Gammaproteobacteria > Burkholderiales > Burkholderiaceae_C > Brachymonas. Next base: position 71,458 of record JBDHSG010000006.1, read on the forward strand.
ATCCGCGACGTGATCGGCAAGGGCGGCGCCACCATCCGCCAGCTGACGGAAGAAACCGGCACCACCATCGACATCTCCGATGATGGCACCGTCACCATTGCCTCGACCGATGCCGACAAGGCCGCCGAAGCCCGCCGCCGCATCGAGGAAATCACGGCCGAAGTGGAAATCGGCAAGGTTTACGAAGGTCCCGTGGTCAAGATCCTCGACTTTGGCGCACTGGTCAACGTACTGCCCGGCAAGGACGGCCTGCTGCACATCAGCCAGATCGCGCACGAGCGCGTCGAGAAGGTCAGCGACTACCTCAAGGAAGGCCAGGTAGTGCGCGTCAAAGCGCTGGAAACCGACGACAAGGGCCGCATCAAGCTGTCGATGAAGGCACTGATCGAACGCCCCGAGCGCACGGAACGCGCCGAACGGGACACCAACGGTCGCAACAACGGCAATGGCGCCGCTGAAGACCGTTCGGAGGCCTGATGTCCGCCGCCCCGGCGCATGACGGACAGGCTGGCGCTTTGCCCGCGAGCATGCGGGCCATCGCCATCCGCCAGCCCGGCGGCCCCGATGTGCTGGAAATGACGCAGCAGCCGCTGCCCGTCCCCGGGCCCGGCGACGTGCTGATCCGCGTAGCCGCTTCGGGCGTGAACCGCCCGGATGTGGTGCAGCGCAAGGGGCATTACCCGCCGCCGCCGGGGGCCTCGCCGCTGCCTGGACTGGAAGTATCCGGAACCATCGTCGCGGGCGACCCCGTCGCGATGCAGGCGGCCGGCCTGCGCACCGGCGACCAGGTGTGTGCCCTGCTGGCGGGAGGCGGCTACGCGCAATACTGCGTCGCCTCTGTCCTGCATTGCCTGCCGGCGCCCCAGGGGCTGAACCTCGTCGAAGCAGCCGCGCTGCCAGAAACCTTTTTCACGGTCTGGAGCAATGTGTTCGATCGTGGCGGACTGCAGGCCGGCCAGACCCTGCTGGTGCATGGCGGCAGCAGTGGCATCGGCACCACGGCCATCCAACTGGCCAAGGCGGCTGGCGCGCGCATTGTCGTCACGGCAGGCAGCGCCGAGAAATGCACGGCCTGCCTGAAGCTGGGCGCAGATCACGCCATTCATTACCGTGAGCAGGATTTCGTCGAGCAGGTGCTTGCGTTCACGCAGGGCCGCGGCGCCGACGTGGTGCTGGACATGGTCGCCGGCAGCTACGTGGCGCGCAATGTGCAATGCATGGCCGCCGACGGCAAACTTTTCATCATCGCCGTGCAGGGCGGCAAGGACGCCGCGTTCAACGCCGCCACCGTCCTGATGCGCCGGCTCAGCATCATCGGCTCCACCTTGCGCAGCCAGTCACACGCTTTCAAGGCCGCCATCGCCGGCAAGCTACACGAAACGGTCTGGCCGTGGATCGAGCAAGGCAAGATCCGTCCTGTGATTCATGCCCGCTTCGATGCATCGCAGGCCGCAAAAGCACATGCCCTGATGGAGTCGGGCCTGCACATCGGCAAAATTGTCTTGACTTGGGAGTGATCCATGAAAAAACTCATCGCCGGCAACTGGAAGATGAACGCCAGCCTGGCCGCCAATGAAAAACTGGTGCGCGAACTCCTGGCCCGGGTGAATCGCCCGGCCTGCGACGTGGCCGTATGCGTTCCTTCCCCCTACTTCCCGCAATTGCAAGGCCTGCTGGCCGACCAAGACAGCATCGCGCTGGGCGCGCAGAACGTGTCGCAACACGAAAGCGGCGCCTATACCGGCGATGTTTCCGCCGCGATGCTCAGGGAATTTGGGGTGCGCTACGCCATCGTCGGCCACAGCGAACGCCGCCAGCACCAGGCCGAAACCGACACCAACGTAGCCATCAAGGCCAAGCGCGCGCTGGAAGCCGGCATCACGCCCATTGTCTGTCTGGGTGAAACCCAGCAGGAACGCGATGAAGGCATGACCGACTACATCGTGCGCCGCCAGCTGGCTGCCGTTGTGCATCTGGTGGGCCACTGCATCAGCGAAATCGTGGTCGCCTACGAGCCCATATGGGCCATCGGCACAGGCAAGACCGCCACGCCGGAAGAAGCGCAGCAGGTGCACGCCATCTTGCGCCAGCAATTGCAGGCGGCCACCGAAAAAGCACACACCATCCGCATTATCTACGGCGGCAGCATGAACGCCGGCAACGCGGCGGCATTGCTGGCGCAACCCGACATCGATGGCGGCCTGATCGGCGGCGCCTCGCTGAAGGCGGACGACTTTCTCGCCATCATCGCCGCGGCCAAGTAAAATAAACAGTTACGCGTAATTTTTGCGCACCATTTCCTGTTCGGTTCCTACATTCCATGAACATCCTTCTGAATATCCTGCTGGTGGTCCAGGTGGTTTCCGCCCTGGTCATGATCGGTCTGATCCTGATGCAGCAAGGCAAGGGCGCTACGGCTGGCGCCACCTTTGGCAGCGGTGCCTCCGGCAGCCTGTTTGGCGCCAGCGGCAGCGCCACGTTCCTGTCGCGCACCACGGCCATGCTGGCCACTGTGTTTTTCGTATGCACGCTGGTACTGGCCTACTACGGCAACCGTGGCAACGTCGCAGACAACAGCGTGCTGAGCAACCTGCCCGTGGCCGCTCCGGCCGCATCTGCCCCAGCCTCGGCCGCTTCCGCCGCAGCCAGCCGCGATGCCGCCTCGATGATCCCGGGCAATGCGCCGACAAGCCAGTAAGCCATCGGGCAGGCACGCGCCAGCCTGTCCAGCAGGTGCAATTTGCGATTACAATCCGCAATCGGTTTTGATACCGGCATGCCGCCCGCGCGGCGGGATGCATGCAAGACGACTGCCGTCGTGGTGAAATTGGTAGACACGCTATCTTGAGGGGGTAGTGGCGAAAGCTGTGCGAGTTCGAGTCTCGCCGACGGCACCAGATACACGCTCTGCATGGGCTTCGCCCAGAAGATTCCAACGCCTTGAAATCCACGGTTTTCAAGGCGTTTTTGTTGGCTGGTCGCGCTCCTGTTCAATCGGAAGATTGCGCACGGCCACAGAGAACGCTGCAGCCATTGCCGCGCTTCGCCGCACCGCCGCCCAGCACCGCATGCCAGCCGCTTTAGGTATAAAACAGTACCTTGGTTTTTGGATGCGACAATCGGCACATGCCCTGACGCATGCATTTTTTGACGGCGCACTGCACGCCACCCGTTGGCGGCAGTCTGTTTCAACGATTCCCCATGTCCCGAAAAACCCATTCCGAGCACTATTCCGAAAGTTCCATTCGCGTTCTAAAAGGACTGGAACCGGTCAGGCAACGACCGGGCATGTATACCCGCACCGACACCCCCCTGCACATCATTCAGGAGGTGATCGACAATGCCGCAGACGAGGCATTGGCCGGCTTCGGCAAAAAAATCCGCGTGGCCCTGCACGCCGACGGATCGGTCAGTGTGGAAGACGATGGGCGCGGCATTCCGTTCGGGCAGCATCCCGAAGAAAAAGCGCCCGTGCTCGAACTGGTATTCACGCGATTGCATGCCGGAGGCAAATTCGACAAGGGCAAGGCCGGTGCCTACAGCTTTTCAGGCGGCCTGCACGGCGTGGGGGTCAGTGTGACCAATGCCCTGTCACGGCGCATGGAAGTCACCAGCTACCGGGAAGGCATGGTTGCCACCATGGCGTTTGCAGGTGGCGATGTGACGCAGAAACTGCACCTGCGCAAGCAGGCGGAGAACGACCGCAAACAAGGCACCACCGTGCGTGTCTGGCCAGATCCCGGCTATTTCGAATCCGCCAGCCTGCCCATGGGCGAGCTGGTGCATCTGCTGCGCAGCAAGGCCGTGTTGATGCCGGGCGTGACGGTGCAGTTGGTCGACGAGAAAAAGAAGGATACCCAGAGCTGGCAATACAAAGGCGGTTTGCGCGACTACCTGGAACAGACGCTGCCTGCCGATCCCATGATCCCGGTTTTTGATGGCGACGGCTACGTTGACAGCCAGTCCGAAACCTTTGCCGAGGGCGAAGGCGTTCAGTGGGCGGTCGCCTTCACCGAGGAAGGAACACCGGTGCGCGAAAGCTACGTCAACCTGATTCCCACCACGGCCGGCGGCACGCACGACAGCGGTTTGCGCGACGGCCTGTTTCAGGCTGTCAAAAGCTTCATCGACATGCACGCGTTGCAACCCAAGGGCGTCAAGCTCATGCCCGAAGATGTGTTTGCGCGCGCCAGCTATGTGCTCTCGGCCAAAGTGCTGGACCCGCAATTCCAGGGGCAGATCAAGGAGCGGCTCAATTCGCGCGACGCGCTGCGGCTGGTCTGCCATTTCGTGCGCCCTGCGCTGGAACTGTGGCTCAACGCCCATGTCGACCACGGCAGGAAACTGGCGGAACTGGTGATCAAGGCAGCGCAAAGCCGCCAGCGCGCCAGCCAGAAAGTCGAGAAACGCAAGGGCAGCGGCGTGGCGGTGCTGCCGGGCAAGCTCACGGACTGCGAAAGCCGCGACCTTGCCATGAATGAACTCTTCCTGGTTGAGGGCGACTCGGCCGGCGGCAGCGCCAAAATGGGCCGCAACAAGGAAACCCAGGCCGTGCTGCCCCTGCGCGGCAAGGTGCTCAACACCTGGGAAGTCGAGCGCGATCTGCTGTTCAAGAACACCGAGGTGCACGACATCGCCGTGGCCATCGGAGTCGACCCACACGGACCCGGCGACGACGCGGATCTGTCCGGCCTGCGCTACGGCAAGATCTGCATCCTCAGTGACGCCGACGTGGATGGCGCGCACATTCAGGTGCTGCTGCTGACATTGTTCTTCCGGCATTTCCCCAGGCTCATCGAAGCCGGGCATGTGTATGTGGCGCGTCCGCCGCTGTTTCGTGTCGACACCCCCGCCCGCGGGAAAAAACCGGCTTCCCGGGAATATGCTCTGGATGAACGCGAGCTGCAGGCCATTCTCGACAAATTGCACAAGGAAGGCGTCAGTGAAGGCAAATGGACGATTTCACGCTTCAAGGGCCTGGGTGAAATGAGCGCCGAGCAGTTATGGGAAACCACGCTCAATCCCGACACCCGACGTCTGCTGCAAGTGCGACTCGGCTCCTTGGACTGGCTGCAGACCAGCACCCACATGGCCCGGCTGATGGGCAAGGGCGAAGCAGCGGCACGGCGCGAGCTGATGGAAACGTTTGCCAACACGGTGGCGATCGATATCTGACATGTGCATCCCGCCTCGCACGAAACGCGGCCCGGGCGCTGTTGCCAATCGATCCGGACGCACCATGCTTGCGACGCTGCTGTGCGTCGCCTGGGCGGTTGTGGCGGCGCCAGCGGCCAGGGCCGATGTATGGGGGTATGTGGATGATCAGGGAAACACCCACTTCTCCACGCGCCCGCTCGATGACCGGTACCAGTTGTACTTCAGAACGGGCAACTCTCCCGCCCCCTTGCCGCCGGACGGTTTTTCCGGCTCCGCGCAGGCAGCCGTTGCAGGAAGCGGCCTGGCGTTCGACCCGGCGGCCGATGCGGCGGCCGGACTGAAGGCGCGCCGCCTGGTGGCCCTGATCAACCAGTCCAAGGCTTTTCTGCTGGTACGGGAGACCCTGCAAAAGGAGGCTGCGCGCCACGGCATCGATGGCAATCTGGTCAAGGCCATTGCTGCGACCGAATCGGGTTTCAATCCACAGGCCGTCTCCCCGGCTGGGGCGGTCGGCCTCATGCAGGTCATGCCCGATACGGCGCGCCTGCTGGGGCTGCGTGACGACAACCGGCAGACGGTTGCGGAAAAACTCACCGATTCGTCCACCAACATCCAGCTGGGCGTCCGATACCTGGGCCGGTTGCTGCGGCAGTTCGGCGGACGCACCCACCTGGCCGTGGCGGCCTACAACGCCGGCCCTGGCGCCGTGAGCAAACGCATGGCCATTCCCCCCTACGCAGAAACGCAGGGCTATGTGCGCACGGTCCTGGCCATCTATGAAACCTTGCAGCCAGGCGTTTCGCACAAATGGGTGGCCACAGGCACGGTGCCTGCCGCATCCACCCGGCGCACCCCTGCGGGTGCGCGCAAACGCGTGATACTGGCCGGCGCGCGCACCGCTTCCGGCCAATCCGTGCGCGAGCCATCCAGCTCGCCACCGGCGCACCTGACCCTCAAGGCGCAAAAGCCAGGCGACTCCCCCTCGGCACTCGACGCGGTAGCCGAGAAAATCACCGTCGCCGACAGCCTGGCGCCCCCCGAGCTGGGCGCCGATGTCACCATCAAGCCGGCTTCAACGCCCTGACGGCCCTTCCGTTTCCCTTCTTCATTGATTCGCATGTCCCATCCGTCATCTCCCGACCTGTTTGCATTCGATTCCCAACCACCCGCCAGCGGCGGCAACGGTGACGACGCGCCCCACCTGGCCGACTATGCCCAGCGCGCCTATCTCGAATATGCCCTGAGCGTGGTCAAGGGTCGCGCGCTGCCCGATGTGGCCGACGGCCAGAAGCCGGTGCAGCGCCGCATTCTTTACGCAATGGACCGGATGGGCCTGTCGTTCGGCGGCAGCAATGGCGCCACTGGGGCCAAGCCGGTCAAAAGCGCCCGCGTGGTCGGCGACGTGCTGGGCCGCTTCCATCCCCACGGCGACCAGGCCGCCTACGACGCCCTGGTGCGCATGGCACAGAATTTCAGCCAGCGCTATCCGCTGATCGACGGCCAGGGCAACTTCGGCAGCCGCGATGGCGATGCCGCCGCCGCCATGCGCTACACCGAGGCGCGCCTGGCCAGGATTGCCACGCTGCTCACCGACGAGCTCGACATGGGCACGGTCGATTTCACCGCCAACTACGACGGCAGCACCGAAGAGCCTGCGCAACTGCCGGCGCGCCTGCCGTTCACCCTGCTCAACGGCGCCAGCGGCATCGCCGTGGGCATGGCCACCGAGATCCCGAGCCACAACCTGCGCGAGGTGGCCGATGCCTGCGTGGCGCTGGTAAAAAACCCCAAACTGGCAGATGACGAACTGTTCAGCCTGATCCCGGGACCGGATTTTCCCGGCGGCGGTCAGATCATCAGCAGCAGCGCCGACATTGCCGACGCCTACCGCAGCGGACGCGGCAGCCTCAAGGTGCGGGCGCGCTGGATCATTGAAGACCTGGCACGCGGCCAGTGGCAGCTGGTGGTGACGGAACTGCCGCCCAATGTAAGCGCACAGAAGGTGCTGGAAGAAATCGAAGAGCTGACCAATCCCCAGGTCAAGTCCGGCAAGAAGGCGCTCACGCAAGACCAGCTGCAGCTCAAGGCCGGCATGCTCGCGGTACTCGACGGCGTGCGCGACGAATCGAGCAAGGACGCTCCGGTGCGCATCGTGTTCGAACCCAAAAGCCGCAGCGTGGAGCAGCAGGAGCTCATCACCACACTGCTGGCGCACACCAGCCTCGAAACGTCTGCGTCCATCAACCTGACGGCCGTCGGCCTGGATGGCACGCCGGTGCAGAAATCGCTGCGCCAGATGCTGGAAGAATGGATCGCCTTTCGCCAGCAGACCATCACGCGCCGCAGCCGGCACCGGCTGGACAAGGTGCTGAACCGCATCCACATCCTCGAAGGGCGGCAGATCGTGCTGCTGAACATCGATGAAGTGATCGCCATCATCCGTGAAAGCGACGAACCCAAGGAGGCGCTGATCGCGCGCTTCCACCTGAGCACCGCCCAGGCCGAGGACATTCTCGACATCCGCCTGCGCCAATTGGCGCGGCTGGAAGCAATCAAGATCATGCAGGAGCTCAAGGACCTGCAGGCAGAAGCCGAAAAGCTCGAAGACATCCTGAAGAGCCCCGCCAGCCTCAAGCGCCTGATGGTGAAAGAAATCGAGCAGGATGCCAAGCAGTTTGCCGATGCCCGCCGCACGCTGATCCAGGAAGAGAAAAAGGCCGTGGTCGAAGTGCGCGTGGTCGACGAACCCGTCACTGTCGTCATCAGCGAAAAAGGCTGGGTGCGCGCCCGCACCGGCCATGGGCATGACCCCGCCAGCTTCACCTTCAAGTCCGGTGACGCTTTCTACGGGGCCTTTGAATGCCGCACCGTCGATACCCTGCTGGCCTTTGGCAGCAACGGCCGGGTGTACAGCGTGCCGGTGGCCGGCCTGCCCGGCGCACGCGGCGACGGCCAGCCGGTGCTCACCCTGATCGATCTGGAAGCCGGCACGCAACTGCTGCACTACTTTGCCGGCCCGGCACAGGCGCAGCTGCTGCTGTCCGGCAGCGGTGGCTATGGCTTTACGGCACAAGTGGGCGACATGGTCTCGCGCCAGCGCGCCGGCAAGGCCTTCATCACCTGCAACGCGAACGAAACCGTGTGCCCGCCCTCGCTCATCGGCGGCGGCAACGCCAGCATGCCGCTGGCACCGGCCACCCACGTCGCCTGTGCCAGCGCCGACGGCCGGCTACTGACTTTCCCGCTTGGCGAACTGCGCGCCATGCCCCACGGCGGTCGCGGCTTGCAACTGATGGGACTGGAAGGCAAGGACACCCTGATTGGCGCGGCGGCCTATACCCGCAGCATCCGCGTGCAGGGCATCGGCCGCGGCGGCAAGCCGCGCGAGGAAAGGCTTGAAATCCGCAGCCTCAACAATGCCGCAGCTGCACGCGGGCGCAAAGGCAAGGCGGCGGACTGGGGATTCAAGCCACGGCGCATCGAGCGGGTGGAATGAACCGAGCAGGAAAGGCACCCATCGTGGTATTGACGCTTGCCGACCTGCTGTACACCCAGGGCTTTGGCACCCGCCGCCTCTGCGCGGGCCTGGTACAGCAGGGGTTGGTGCAGATCGGCGGCCAAACCGTGACCGATCCGCACCACACAGCAGAGGCCGTGGAAGGCATGTCCTTCGTGGTGCAGGGCCAGCCATGGGAATACCATGCAAAAGCCTATATCGTGCTGCACAAGCCAACCGGCACCGAATGCTCGCAAAAGCCTTCGGCCTGGCCCAGCATCTATACCCTGCTGCCTGGGCCGCTGCGGCAGCGCCCGCAAAAAGGCGCCCTGCAAGGCGTGCAGGCTGTCGGGCGGCTGGACCAGGACACCACCGGCCTGCTGATCCTGACCGATGACGGGCCGCTCATCCACCGCATGGCTTCGCCCAAACACCATGTGCCAAAGGTGTACCAGGTAACGTGCAAGCACCCGGTAGACGCACGGCAGACCGCGCAACTGCTGGCCGGCGCGGTGCTGGATGACGATCCGCGCCCGGTCAAGGCCGCCGCCTGCGTGCAGACCGGATCGCACACACTGGACTTGACGTTGACCGAAGGCAAGTACCACCAGGTCAAGCGCATGGTCGCGGCCGTGGGCAACCGGGTAGACGCCTTGCATCGCAGCCGCATCGGCGCCTTCGACCTGCCACCCAATCTGGCACCCGGCCAGTGGCGCTGGCTGCAGCCCGACGAAACCGCGCGATTGCAGCACAAGGCATGACGGCCCTTTTGCCCTGCCATCCGCAATGGCACAATCAATGGAAGATGCAATAGACGGCCACTGCGCAACAAAGGAAACAACACCCATGAACGACAGCACCATTCTCTGGTGGTATGCATCGGGCAATCAAAAATACGGCCCCTACACCGAAACCCAGTTGCACGAACTGGCCCGCAGCGGTGATATCCGGCAGGACGACCTGATCTGGCACCAGGGGCTCGACAACTGGGTTCCGTCCAGCTCCATCGAAGGCCTTGTCATCTCCCCGCCACCAGTGGTGCCGCAACAGGAACCGGAAACCGTCGAACCCGCCGAGGGGCAAACGCCTGCCGCACCCGTGGATTTGCTGGCCGTTTTTGTCGGCGACAACTATGCCTTCTATGCCCGCAAGTGGACCGATTCCGACCGTTTTGGCGGCATCTTTTCATGGAACTGGGCGGCCTTTTTCCTGGGCCTGTTCTGGCTGGCCTACCGCAAGATGTATCTCTATTGCGCCGTGGTCATTGCCCTGGCGATGCTCGTGACGGGCATCGCGCAGTTCCTGCAGGTGCCACCGGAAACCGTGCAAACCTGGCAACTGCATGTTGCGCCCGTTTTCAGCATGCTGCTGGGCCTTTTCGGCAACAGGCTGTACAAGGAACACGCACAGCGCAAGATCCGCCAGATCACCGCCACTGCCGATCCGCAGCAAGCCCCGTTGCAACTCGCACGGCAGGGCGGTGCCAGCATGGTGTCGGTCCTCGCGGTGATCGCCACCCTGATGATGGCATCCATGCTGGCCAGCCTGCTGGTCGCCCAATTCATGGCACCCAAACCCTGAAGCGTTCGCGCCCCGCGCTGGCAGCAGGGTTCGCGTCCCGCGCCTGCTACAGGTCGTGTTTTCGTGCGTGCGAAACAGCCGTTCGCACGCACGCTCTGACTGCCCCCATGAACAGACAAGAAGCGACCGCACGCAGCCGGGAAACGGAGTGCGACCCGCGAATGGGGAATAAATACTTATAACAAAAAGGAATAAAAAACGCGCCAAAATCGATGCGGACCCCATCAGCTTCAGTCCGTCTTTCTTTCTGCAAGGAGAATTGCCATGAAAGCCGCTTCCGTCCTCGACACCATCGGCCGCACGCCCCACATCCGTTTCAGCCGCCTGTTCCCCAGCCACACCGTCTGGATCAAAGCCGAGCGCGCCAATCCCGGCGGCTCCATCAAGGATCGCATTGCACTGTCGATGATCGAAGCGGCAGAGCAATCCGGCCAGCTCAAGCCGGGCGCCACCATCATCGAACCGACCAGCGGCAATACCGGCGTAGGGCTGGCGATGGTGGCCGCCGTCAAAGGGTACAAGCTGGTTCTGGTCATGCCCGAAAGCATGAGCGTCGAACGCCGCCGCCTGATGCTGGCCTACGGCGCCACGTTTGACCTGACGCCCAAGGAAAAAGGCATGAAAGGCGCCATCGCCCGCGCCGAAGAACTGGCCACGCAGACACCCAACAGCTGGATTCCGCAGCAATTCGACAACCCCGCCAACCCCGAAGGGCATGCACAGACCACGGCGCAGGAGATCGTTGCCGACTTCCCCGAAGGACTGGACGTGCTGATCACCGGCGTGGGCACCGGCGGCCATATCACCGGCGTGGCGCGCGTGCTCAAGCAAAAGTGGCCGCAGCTCAAGGCGTATGCGGTGGAGCCCACGCTCTCGCCCGTTCTCAGCGGCGGCCAACCAGGTCCGCATCCGATCCAGGGCATCGGCGCAGGCTTCGTCCCCAAGAACCTCGACACCAGCCTGCTCGACGGCACCATCCAGGTCGAAGGGCCAGCCGCAATGGAATTTGCACGGCAGGCCGCCACCAAGGAAGGGCTGCTGGTGGGTATCAGCAGCGGCGCGACGCTGGCCGCCATTGCACAAAAACTGCCCGATCTGCCGGCCAACGCACGCATCCTCGGCTTCAACTACGACACGGGCGAGCGCTACCTGTCGATCGAAGGATTCCTGCCGGTCTGACACCCAACCAGCCGGGCTGCGGCCCGGCTGGTGCTCTGCTGGCGCCAAGCGACTACACTGGCCGCTGTTTTCCTGTTATCGCTCCAGCATGAGTTCTTATCGTCCGCCCTCCGCCCGTCGCTCCCGCCCTGCCGCCACGGCGGCCAAACCGCTTGCCGTCGCCAACAAAGCCGCGACGCCGCTGGGCTGGATGCACACGGCCCGCTTCCTGACCACTGCCGCGCAGTTGCCCCAGCTGCCCCCGTTGGCCGTGCCCGAAATCGCCTTCGTGGGCCGTTCCAATGCGGGGAAATCCACCTGCATCAACACCCTCACGCAGCAGAAGCAACTGGCCTTTGCCTCCAAGACGCCGGGCCGCACCCAGCACATCAACCTGTTTGCGCTGGGGCGGCAGGGCACCACCGATGCCGTGCTGGCCGATTTGCCCGGATACGGCTACGCCGCCGTCCCCCTGGCCGACAAGCACCGCTGGCAGCAGGTCATGGCCAACTACCTGTACCAGCGCGACAACCTGGCCGGCGTTGTCATGTTGTGCGATGCCCGCCTGGGCCTGACCGAGCTGGATGAACTACTGCTCGAAATCATCCGTCCGCGCGTGGAACAGGGCCTGCATTTCCTGGTGCTGCTGACCAAGGCCGACAAGCTGACCCGCAGCGAAGCGGCCAAGATACTGGACATCACCCGGTTGCAGACCGGCGGCGGCCACGTCATGCTGTTTTCGGCGCTGAAAAAACAGGGGCTGGAAGCAGCGGCGCAGTGGCTGTGGGACAACACCCATCCTTCGATTGCAGCCGACGGTGAAGTTACTCAAACCGATTGAATCCCGCTCCGGGCCTTAATATTTGCCTTTTGGGCTGAAAAGAAGTAAAATGCTTGTTTCTGTAGAAATTCGTCTGCAGAATTCATGAGGAATTTCAACATGTACGCAGTCATAAAAACCGGGGGCAAGCAGTATCGCGTTGCTGCCGGCGACAAGATCAAGGTAGAACAGATTGCTGCGGACGAAGGCAAGGAAATCACCCTCGATCAGGTACTGGCCATTGGTAATGGCGACAACCTGACCGTAGGTGCTCCGCTGGTGTCCGGCGCAACCGTGGTGGCCAAGGTGCTTGGCCACGGCAAGCACGACAAGGTGCGTATCTTCAAGCTGCGCCGCCGCAAGCATTACCAGAAACACCAGGGGCACCGCCAGTCGTACACCGAACTGGAAATTGCCTCCATCAACGCCTGAACAGCGCAAGGAGTGTAGAACATGGCACAGAAAAAAGGCGGCGGCTCTACGCGCAACGGTCGTGATTCCAAGCCCAAAATGCTCGGCGTCAAGGCATTTGGCGGTGAACTGATCAGCGCCGGCTCCATCATCGTGCGCCAGCGCGGCACCAAATTCCACGCTGGCAACAATGTGGGCGTCGGCCGCGACCATACCCTGTTTTCACTGGTGGATGGCCACGTGTCGTTTGGCATGCGCGGCGCCAAGAACCGCCAAGTGGTGGATGTAACGCCTGCCGAATAAGCAGCGCGCATTCCCTCTGATCGCAAAAAGCCCCACCCAGGGGCTTTTTGTGTTTTCGCCCTCACAGGTAAGATGCCAGCCAGACATCGGCCCGAAGGAATGAACCCATGAAATTTGTTGACGAAGCCCGCATCGACGTGGCCGCAGGCGATGGCGGCAATGGCTGCGCATCGTTCCGGCACGAAAAATACAAGGAATTTGGCGGCCCCGACGGCGGCGACGGCGGACGCGGCGGCCATGTGTATGCCGTGGCCGACGTCAACCTCAACACGCTGATCGATTTCCGCTATGCACGCCGCTTCGAAGCCAAGCGCGGACAGCACGGCATGGGCAGCGACATGTTCGGCGCCGCAGGCAACGATATCACGCTCAAGATGCCGGTGGGCACCATCATCAGTGACGCCGAAACGGGCGCCGTGCTGCACGAGCTGCTCACGCCTGGAGAAAAAATCCTGCTGGCCCGCGGCGGCGATGGCGGTTTCGGCAATTTGCGCTTCAAGAGCGCCATCAACCGCGCGCCGCGCCAGAAAACGCCCGGTTACCCCGGCGAGAAGAAAAGCCTTCAGCTGGAACTGAAGGTGCTGGCCGACGTGGGCCTGCTGGGCATGCCCAACGCCGGCAAGTCAACCTTCATCGCGGCGGTAAGCAATGCCCGTCCCAAGATTGCCGATTACCCCTTCACTACCCTCCACCCCAACCTGGGCGTTGTGCGCGTGGGCCCGGAACAGAGCTTCGTGGTGGCCGACATCCCCGGCCTGATAGAGGGTGCCAGCGAAGGCGCGGGGCTGGGCCACCAGTTTTTGCGCCACCTGCAACGCACCCGCCTGCTGCTGCACGTGGTGGATCTGGCGCCGTTTGATGAAAGCGTCGACCCGGTGGCGCAGGCCAAGGCCATCGTCGCCGAACTCAAAAAATACGACAAGGCGTTGTACGACAAGCCACGCTGGCTGGTGCTCAACAAACTCGACATGGTGCCAGCCGAAGAACGCGCCGCACGCGTGGCCGATTTGGTCAAGCGATTCAAATGGAAAGGGCCTGTCCATGAAATTTCGGCCCTGACCCACGAAGGTTGCAAGGCCTTGATTCGTGACATCTACGAACACATCCACGTCGAACAGCGCAAGGAACAGCCGCCGGCAGAGATCGATCCGCGCTTCCCCGATCCCGCGCCATCTGGCGAACCCCGCCAGCCAGCAGACGCTGCTTCATCGGCTCCGCCCGCACCGCGCAAACCACGGACTTCCAAAAAAACCACCGATTAGGCTGCGTCACGGCAACGGCAGGGCACAATGCACGCTTGCTGCGCATACACGCCGCCACAGCCGGTTCAGTTTCACCAATCGCTTTCATGACAACGCAAGGCTACGTAACCGCCCAGAATCCTGATCCCACGCGCGCCACGCTGGCGCAGCGCACGCTGCAACAGGCCCGCCGCATCGTGGTCAAGGTGGGTTCCAGCCTGGTCACCAACGAAGGCCGCGGCCTGGACGCCACGGCCATCGGTGAATGGTGCCGCCAGCTTGCGGCCCTGCGCCAGCAAGGTCGCGAAGTCATCATGGTGTCCAGCGGCGCCATCGCCGAGGGCATGAAACGCCTGGGCTGGCGCAAACGGCCCGGCGAGATCACCGAGCTGCAGGCCGCCGCCGCAGTGGGCCAGATGGGCCTGGCGCAGATGTACGAAACCTGCCTGCGCGAGAACAAGCTGCAGTCGGCGCAGGTGCTGCTCACGCACGCCGACCTGGCCGACCGCGAACGCTACCTCAATGCGCGCTCCACCCTGCTGACCCTGCTGCAACTGGGCGTGCTGCCGGTCATCAACGAAAACGACACCGTCGTCAACGACGAAATCAAGTTCGGCGACAACGACACCCTGGGCGCGCTGGTTGCCAATCTGGTCGAGGCGGATCTGCTGGTCATTCTCACCGACCAGCGCGGCCTGTTCACGGCCGACCCGCGCAAGCATCCCGACGCCCAACTGGTCTGCATCGGCCAGGCTGGCGATTCCGCACTGGAAGCCATGGCGGGCGGCGTGGGCAGCAGCATCGGCAAGGGCGGCATGCTGACCAAGATCCTTGCCGCCAACCGCGCGGCGGGCTCAGGCGCCAGCACGGTCATCGCCTGGGGGCGCGAGCCCGACGCCCTGCTGCGCCTGGTACAGGGCGAAGTGGTGGGCACGGTGCTGCTGGCCCCCACCCACAAGCTGCAGGCGCGCAAGCAATGGATGGCCGACCACCTGTTGCTGCAAGGCGCCGTGGTGGTGGATGCGGGCGCTGCCGCCAAGCTGCAGAAAGAAGGCAAGAGCCTGCTGCCGATCGGCATGACGGCCGTTTCGGGCGAATTCCGGCGCGGCGAAGTGATCGCCGTGCGCGATGAGCAGGGCCGTGAAATTGCCCGCGGCATGGCCAACTACGCCAGCCACGAGGCGCGCCTGCTATGCCGCAAGCCCTCCAGCCAGCTGCAGACGCTGCTGGGCTATGCCGCCGAGCCCGAAATGATCCACCGCGACAACATGGTACTGATGGTGCGGAACTGACCCTGCGCCGACTCTGCAGCCAGGCAACGCATGCCCTTCATGCATCACCGTGCGTAAGCAGGCATGCGCCAGGAGTGAATGCAGCCAAGAATGGCCACCCTTGCACGGCCCAACGCGCTCAAAACTGCGTGGAATAGGAACGGGGATATTGCACGGCTCCGGCCTGTGGCGTGAGCTGAAGCTTTTCGGTGGCGAATCCCAATTCCGCTGCCCGTTCAACGATATGCTGGTATACCGCCTGCGGCAATTGCGGTGTGCGCGCAAGAATCCACAGGTAATTGCGGTCGGGCGTGCCCACCAGCGCCCATTCGTAGTCCTTGTCCAGCGCCAGGATCCAGTACGGCGCAGAAAAGGGGCCAAAGAAACGCACACGCAGCTTGGCGTTGCCGCTGCCGGGCACTACCCTGGCCTTGCCCTCGATGCTTTCTGTCCGGCCATCGGCGCGCGTGCAACTGTTGATGACGTGCACCTCTTTGTCGGTCAGCGTGTACTCGGCCGTGGTGTTGCCTGCGCATTGTTTCTGGAAACGGTTCGGCAACCTGGCGATTTCGTACCAGAGGCCTGCGTAGCGTTCCAGAATCACGTGCTCGACAGTGGGCAGCTCCGGCTGAGCGGGCTGCGCGGCACACGCGCCGACCAGCCCCACTACAGCAGCCGCTCCGGCTGCCGCGGCTGCCAGCAACAGCAAGGAATGTTTCTTGGAGCATGGACCAGTCATGGCGGCTTCCTCCCTGTGGTTATCTCACCAACTGATGATAAGCATGATACCCCCGCCCGCAAGCAACCTGACCTGATGGATACCGATACCTGCGCACGACAACAGACACTAGGTATCTTGGACGTTTTCCTTGTTGGGATGCTACAAGCAGCGAATGGCCGCACCCGTGAAAATCGCATGAAAGGGTCGCATGGCACAATGCCTGAACATGCGCCGGCTCCGGTCCGCGCTTGCCGGTTCTGTCGCCGGGCTGTCCGAAAACGGCGATTTTGCTGGCATGGTCATGCCACGGCGCACCGTTTGTCTGTACGCAGGCGGTTTCGATCATCTGGCGCTGCAACCCCGTGCGTGCTGATCGCTATCATTCGACGCCATGTCTCACGCTTTCTGGTCCCGCGCAACCCAACGGATCGCACACCACCTGCAACAATGCGCCGCCGACCCCGTTCGCAGTGTGGTGCTGCTGCCCTTTGCCCAGCTCCTGCCGCTGGCGCGCCAACAGTGGGCACTGACTTTCCCGGACAGCCTGCTGCCGCGTTTCGAGACCAGCACCAGCTGGGCGCGGCGGCTGCGCCCGTTCGTGCCTGGCGCCACGGACCTGGCATTCGACGCCGCAATGGATCTGCTGACCGCGCAGACCTTTCTGCAACGGGCGGGTCTGGCCGCGCAGGCGCAGTGGCTGGCTCCGCGTGTGCGCGAAGCCGCACTCCAACTCGCACCCACTGCCGCCGCACAGCCGCCCGGGCAGCGCATGGCCTGGGCCGCACGCATGCAGGAGGCCCTGCGGGCCGACAACATGCAGGCGCCGGAATACGAACAGAAGATAGCCGCGCTGGCGCTGGCCTGGACCGGCCATTCGGCATATGCCACCGACATCCTTTTTGAGCAAATCGACGCAGGCGAACCCGCGTCGCTGATCGTGCTGCAGGGCCTGCAACACGACCCGCTGGCAGCCCGACTGCATGCCCTGCTGGCCGCGCAGCGCCCGCAGGCCGCATGCATGCTGGAAATGGTGGGCGAATCCAGCGATACCCCCCATGTCACAAGCGACACCATCTTGTCGCCCGTGCAACTGCACCATGCCAGTCATTTCGAGGATCTGGCGCAACGTGCCGCCGCCTGCGTGCAGCGCGCGGTTGGGCGCCAACAGGGACTGGTGGCGCTGGTTGACACCGACCGGGCGCTGACGCGCCGCATCCGCGCCCTGCTGGAAGGCCAGGGACTGGCGCTACGCGACGAAACCGGCTGGAAGCTCTCGACCACCCACGCCGCCAGCCAGGTCTTGCTGCTGCTGCGCGCATGCGTACCACAGGCCGACAGCGACGCCGTGCTGGCATGGCTCAAGCTGGCCCAAGCAACCGCCCTGACCAGACCGGCTGCGTCCGATAGCGGCACTGCTGTTGCTGCTCTCCATTGCTCCGATGTCGACACCATCGAAGCGCATTTGCGCCATCAGGCACTGGCCCGCTGGCCCGCCACGGCTTACTGGCGTGCCTGGCAACAACCCCCTGCGGCCTTGGCATTGCAGACCGAAGACTGGCGCCAGCGCCTGCAGGCGCCGCGCAGCCTGGCGCAATGGCTGTCCGATGCGCGCGCCGTGCTGCAGGCCACCGGCCAGTGGTACTGGCTGCAGGACGACCCGGCCGGACAGGCCCTGGTGCAGTCGCTGCACTGGCAATCGGACACGAACCCACTGGCGCCGCACATCACGCACTGGACGCTGGCCGATTTCAGGAACTGGGTGGCGCAGACACTCGAAGCCGGTCATTTCAATCCGCCCCATCCGCTGTGCGAGCAAGTGGCCATCGTGCCGCTGGCGCAATTGCTGGCACGTCCGTTCAGCGCCGTGGTACTGCCGGGCTGCGACGAAAAACGCCTGCCGGCCTCGCCCGATCTGCCGGGCTTGTGGACGACCGCGCAGCGCACCCTGCTGGGCCTGCCCGACCGCGCCCAGGTGCAACAGGCCCAGCGTAGTGCCTGGCAACACCTGCTGCAAACACCACAACTCGACTTATTGCTGAGCCATCACGAAGACAACACCGCCATGCTGCCCAGCCCCCTGCTGCTGGAGTGGCAGCTGGACGCCGGCAGCGCCGGACTGCGGACCATCTCCCCGGCTGCCGATCCACGCGATTGGCGCCATGTGCCTGCGCAACCCGCTCCGCGACCGCAGCCGCAGGGCCAGCGGCTGCCCGTGCACCGCCTCTCGGCCAGTGGTTACGACGCCCTGCGCGTCTGCCCCTACCGTTTTTTCGCCCTCTACCAGTTGCGCCTGCGCGAAACGCCCGAGCTGACCGGCGATGTGGAAAAGCGCGACTTCGGCACCTGGCTGCACCGCACGCTGCTCCTGTTCCATGAAGGGATGCGGGCACGCAATGAACAGGCCGCCAGCCTGTCTTCCGATGCGCTGCGCGCGCATCTGGATGCGGCGGCACAGCAGGCCCGGCGCGAGCAGCACTTCGATGCGGCAGCCTTTCTGCCATACGAACTGGCCTGGCCGTCCCTGCGTGACGGCTATCTGCATTGGCTGACCGAAATCCATGCACCAATGGGAGCCGACTTCGTGCGCGGCGAGGCGCAACAGATGCTGGTGCTGGAAGACGCGCTCGGTGCCGCTTACGGCGGCCCCCTGCCGCCACAGCCAGTGCAGCTGGTTGGCTCCATCGACCGTATGGACCGCTACCGCGACAGCGGCGCACTGCTGCTGATCGACTACAAGACAGAAGCCGCCGACAACACCCGCCAACGCGTCAGACAACCCGGCGAAGACACGCAACTGCTGTTCTATGCCGCGCTGCTGGCACCCGAACCGGTGCGCGCGGGGTATCTCAACGTCGGTGAACGCGGGGAAACCGCGCTGCACCTGCATGAAGACGCCGCCGCGCACGCACAACATCTCCTTTACGGCATGGCGCACGATCTGGCCGCCATCTCCGCAGGCGCGCCGCTGCCGGCGCTGGGCCAGGGAAAGCGTTGCGACCACTGCGCCGCCCGCGGCCTGTGCCGCCGTGATTTCTGGGAAGAAACCGCATGAGCGCCCCCGTCCAGACCTACCAGATCAACGGCCGCAGCGTCAGCAGCCAGCGTTTCTATGCCGCCGCCTGCCACCCCGGGCACGCCGTGGTGGTCGAGGCCTGCGCCGGCGCCGGAAAAACCTGGATGCTGGTGTCGCGCATCGTGCGCGCGCTGCTGGCCGGTGCCACGCCCGAGCAGATCCTGGCCATCACCTTCACCAAAAAGGCCGCCGCCGAAATGGGCGAGCGGCTGCAGGAATGGCTGGCCGCATTTGCCACGCTTCCGCTGGACAGGCTCGCCGCCGAACTGGAACTGCGAGGCTTGAGCGCAAACGAGGCGCGGCAGCAGGCCCCGGCATTGCAGGGACTGTACCTGCGGCTGTTGCAGCACGGACGCCCCGTGCAGATCCGCACCTTCCACAGTTGGTTTTCGGCGCTGCTGCGCGCCGCCCCGCTGCAACTGCTGCAACAGCTGGGCCTGCCCGCCGAGTACGAATTGATCGAGGACGAGGCCCGCATCATCCCCCTGGTATGGCAGCCGTTTCATGCCGCCGTGCTGCGTGATGCACCGGCACGGGCCGATTACCAGGCGCTGGTCAGCACGCACGGCCGCAGCAATGCGCGCAAGGCACTGGAAAACGCATTGGCCCGGCGCACGGAACTGGAACTGGCCGATGACACTGGCGTGCTCGATGCTTCGGTGCCCCCGTTTGCAGAATTCTTCCCGGAGATGCAAGGACTGGAGCAGCCCAGCGACTGGCTGCTGCAACGCGAAGCGGGCCGCGCCATGCTGCTGACGGCGGCGCAGGCACTGGGAGCCGCGCAGGCCCGCACCTTCCAGGAGAAAGGTGCGGAACTGGAACAGGCCGTTGCCGCATCGAACTGGGACAACGTCTGGGCTGCCCTGTTCACCGGCAAGAACGAACCGCGCAAGTTCAGCGACAAGATACCCGGCCTTGACGCCGTGCGCGCCGCGCAGGACGCCGCGCAGCGAGTGTGGCAAGCCGAGCAGCAGCATGCCGCCTGGCAGCACCAGCAGCGCATGGCACGGCTGGCGCGCCTGCTGAGACAGATCTACGCCGATCTCAAGCGCAGCCGTGGCTGGATCGACATGAACGACATCGAAACCACCGCCAGCATCTTGCTGAAGGACACATCCCTCAGCAGTTGGCTGCAGGAACGGCTCGATGCCCGCGTGCGCCATCTGCTGATTGACGAATTCCAGGACACCAATCCGCTGCAATGGCAGGCGCTGTACGCCTGGCTGCAAAGCTATGCCGGCGCCGCAGAGGCACCAGGTGTCTTCATCGTGGGCGACCCCAAGCAGAGCATCTACCGCTTCCGCCGTGCCGCACCCGAGGTGTTCGAGGCCGCCAAGGCGTTCGTGCAGCAGGGACTGGACGGCGACCTGCTCAGCTGCGACCATACCCGGCGCAACGTCCCCGCGCTGATCGGGGCCATCAACGCCGTGATGACGGCGGCGCAGGAAGCGGGCGATTTCTCCGGCTTCCGGCCCCATACCACCGCCGCCAGCACCGACGGCTACGTGCTGACGCTGCCGCGCATAGAGCGCCCCGGCAAGGCAAGTGCCCAGAATGGCGAGACCGACGACCCGGTCAATGGTGATTGCGACAGCAGCGAAGGCATCTCTTCCTGGCGCAACAGCCTGACCACGCCGCAAACTAGTCCCGACGAACAACTGCGCCTGCGCGAATGCCGCCAGGCCGCGGCCTGGCTGGCGCAATGGCTGCACGCCGGAATGCCCGCAGCCGAAATCCTGGTGCTGGCGCGCAAGAACGACACGCTGGTCGCCATGCAGCAGGCCCTGGCCGAACAGGGCATCCACGCCGAACTGGCCGACAAGTCCAAGCTGGCCGATGCGCCCGAAGTGCAGGACGTGGTGGCGCTGGTCGATGCGCTGGTTTCGCCCCGGCACGACCTGTCGCTGGCACGGGCGCTGCGCTCACCCCTGTTCGGGCTGGACGACCACTACCTGACCACCATCGCGCTGGGCGTGCAGGCAGCCGCGCTGGCGTCAACCGATGGTGATGACAATGCGGCCGCTTCCGGCCGCGTGAGCTGGCTGGACTGGTTGCAGGCCTCATTCGATATCTCCAGCCCGGATGCGCAGGATGCCGACCCGCTCCCAGCCGTGGCCACCCGGTTGCGCCGCTGGCAGGACTGGTTGCGGCGCCTACCACCACACGACGCCATCGACGCCATCTACCGAGACGGCGACGTGCTGGCGCGCTATGCGGCCGCCACTCCGGCCGCCAGCCGCGCCCGGGTGCTCGAACGCCTGCGCGCGTTGCCCGGGCAGGCGCTGGCACTCGACGGCGGACGCTACCCCAGCGCCTACGGCTGGGTGCGTGCCATGCGCACCGCCACCGGCGAAAACGCCCCCGCCCCCGCCAGGCCCAACACCGTGCGCTTGCTGACCGTGCACGGAGCCAAGGGGCTGGAAGCCGCTCTGGTGCTGCTGCTCAACGCCGACGCCGAACAGGATCGCACCAAGAGCATGGAAATCCTCATCGACTGGCCCGGCCACCGTCCATGCCCGCATCAGGTGGTGTTTCTGGCCAACGGATCGCAGCCGCCACCCTCGGCGCAACCCCTGTTCGACCGCGAAAACCAGGCGGCCACCCGCGAAGAACGCAACGCCTGGTACGTGGCCATGACCCGCGCCGGCCGCGTGCTGGCGCTGTCCGCTGCCGAGCCCCACCGTCCCAACCCGGCAAGCTGGTGGCGGCAGATGCAAGCCGTTGCGGCCGCCCATGCCACGCCGTTGGCCGAAGACGGCAGCCCCGTCCTCGACGACGCATTGCGTGCACTGGCCCAGAGCGTGTGCGCTAGCGATCTGGAAAAACGATCGCAACAGGAACAGCACGCCCCGCAGGCCGACCCGCCCGCCGATACCCTGCCCTTCCTGCCCTGTGCCTCACCTTGCGTGCCAGACACTCCAGGCACGGCAGCGCACCAGCCTCCCATTCAGGCTACGCAGTCTCTGCAGGCCGCATTGGGCGAAGCCATGCACCGCGCGCTGGAATGGCACCGGCCCGACCAGCCGCTGGATACGCAGCCCCTGCGGCACAACCTGGCGAGCCAATACCGCCTCACAGAAGAACAGGTGGACATGGTGCTGCAGCGCGCACAGGCCATCCTGCAAGGCGAAGGCGCATGGGCCTGGGACGCCGCACACATCGACTGGCAGGCCAACGAGATCGACATTGCCTGGCAGGGCCAAACACTGCGCATCGATCGACTCGTGCGCCAAAAAGCGCCAGACAATGCCCCGCTCACCTGGTGGGTGCTGGACTTCAAGTCCGCATGGGATCCCAGCACACAGGAAACATTGCGAAGCCAGCTGGCCGATTACCGGGCGGCAATAAAACGGCTGTATCCGCAAGAAACCGTGCGCGCCGCGTTTCTGACGGCACAAGGCAAGCTGGTCGAGCCGCAATGACTAGGGCTTCTTGGCAGCCCTGTGCTGGTACGCCGGCCTGCTGACCTGAACCATCCGTCGACAACAAAAAACCCGCAATACCAATAAGCATGCGGGTTTCAGAAGAGCGTTTTCGGATTGTGCCGGATTGCCCTGTGGCGCCCCCGACAGGAATCGAA
>JBDHSG010000024.1:0-26001 GCA_039808005.1 Allobrachymonas sp.
GTGTCGACAGGCAGCGCGCGGTGGCGGATTACATCGCCGGGATGACCGACCGTTTTGCCTTGCGCGAACATTTCGTGCTGACAGGCCAGCGGATATTGTCCGCGGACCTGTGATCAAAAACTGCCAGGCCGCTTTGGCACGGTTTGGCGGCTGACGTGTCCACATTCCCTTGCCGCGAACGGCATGCGTAGCCAAACGTGTGGTATGTACCGCAGAAGCGCAGCGTCATTCGACCGTTACGGACTTCGCCAGATTGCGTGGCTTGTCCACATCCGTACCTTTGGCACAGGCGGTGTGATACGCCAGCAATTGCAGCGGTACCACATGCAGGATGGGGCTTAGGACGCCATAGTGCTCGGGCATGCGGATGGCGTGGATGCCTTCCTCGCTCTGGATGTTGCTGTCGGCGTCGGCCAGCACATACAGTTCGCCGCCACGGGCGCGCACTTCCTGCATATTGCTCTTGAGCTTGTCGATCAGTTCGTTGTTGGGCGCGACCACCACTACCGGCATGGCGGCAGTCACCAGCGCCAGCGGGCCGTGCTTGAGTTCGCCGGCCGGGTAGGCTTCGGCGTGGATGTAGCTGATTTCCTTGAGCTTGAGGGCGCCTTCGAGCGCCACTGGGTAGTGCATGCCGCGCCCCAGGAACAGGGCATTGTCTTTCTTGGAAAAAGACTCGGCCCATTGCATCAGTTGCGGTTCCAGCGCCAGAACCGCCTGCACGGCAAGCGGCAAATGGCGCATCTGGTTCAGATAGGCGGCCTGCTGTTTGTCCGAGACCGTGCCTTTGACGCCGCCCAGCGCCAGCGTGAGCAGGAACAATCCGGCCAATTGGGTGGTGAAGGCCTTGGTGGAGGCCACGCCGATTTCCACCCCGGCGCGGGTGACATAGGCCAGCTTGCACTCGCGGACCATGGCGCTGGTGGCGACGTTGCAGATGGTCAGCGTGTGCGCCATGCCCAACGTCTTTGCGTGGCGCAGGGCCGCGAGCGTGTCGGCGGTTTCGCCGCTCTGGCTGATGGTGACGACCAGCGTTTTTGGGGTGGGCACGCTGGTGCGGTAGCGGTATTCGCTGGCGATTTCGACGCTGCACGGGACGCCGGCGATGGCTTCGAGCCAGTATTGGGCCACGCAGCCGCTGTAATAGCTGGTGCCGCAGGCGAGGATCAGCACGCGGTCGATGTCCTGGAATACGCGGTACGCGCCGTCGCCGAACAGTTCGGGCACGACAGTTGCCACGCCTTCGAGGGTGTCGGCCAGTGCGCGCGGCTGCTCGAAAATTTCTTTCTGCATGTAGTGGCGGTAGGGGCCCAGTTCGGCTGCGCCGCTGTGCGCCTGCACGGTTCTGACCGGGCGCTGTGCGGTGCTCAGGCGCTGGCCTGCGTTCTCGATCCAGTATTTGCCCAATTGCAGGTCGACCACATCGCCTTCTTCCAGGTAGATGATTTGGTCGGTCACGCCGGCCAGGGCCATGGCGTCGCTGGCCAAATAATGCGCGCCCTGGGTGCCGATGCCCATGACAAGCGGTGAGCCGGCACGTCCGCCCACCACGCGGTGCGGCTCGTCGCGGCAGATCACGGCCACTGCGTAGGCTCCGTGCAGTTGCGTCAACGCGGACTTGACCGCATCGAACAGGTCGCCGTCGTAGAGCGAATCAATGAGGTGGGC
Source organism: Allobrachymonas sp. (assembly GCA_039808005.1). Taxonomy (GTDB): domain Bacteria; phylum Pseudomonadota; class Gammaproteobacteria; order Burkholderiales; family Burkholderiaceae_C; genus Brachymonas. Next base: position 1,669 of record JBDHSG010000024.1, read on the forward strand.
GATGACTTCGGTATCGGTCTGGCTGGAAAAGACGTAGCCTTTTTTTTGCAGCTGGCTGCGCAGGGCGTCGTGGTTTTCGATGATGCCGTTGTGTACCAGCGCAATCCGGCCAGGCTTGCGCGTGCTGTCGCTGGCATCCATGCCCGGCCCGTGGCTGAAATGGGGGTGTGCATTGTGCACGGCCGGTGCGCCGTGGGTGGCCCAACGGGTGTGTGCAATGCCGGTGTAGCCTTGCAGCTTGTCGCGCTGAACCTGTTCCTGCAATTCGGCCACACGGGCCGTGCTGCGTGCCCGCTGCAGGCCGTTGTTCCAGACGGCGATGCCACAGGAATCGTAACCCCGGTATTCCAGCCGTTGCAGCCCCTGTACCAGGGCGGGAACCACGTTCTGTTGCGCTACGGCGCTGACGATGCCACACATATGCCGTCACTCTCCTGCAAAAACTGCTTATCCCAACACCGGGACTGAAGGCTCCGCGGGTGTTGGCGTCTCAGAAAATAGCGCCATGGTACCTGATGAGACGGAAATATAATGTCTAAATAATCTTGTTTAAAAAATAAAATTTCATAAAATATAATTTATATTGATTAATTTCATTTATAGATATATTTGAAAATATATTTCATATGCGTATTCCTGACGATCCTGTCTCCCTGGATGCAGCAGATTGGCGCCTGCTGCACCAACTGCAGAGCGATGCCGGCCTGAACAACCAGGAGCTGGCCGCGCGCTGCCATTTGTCGCCGGCCACCTGCTTGCGGCGGGTGCGGCGCTTGCATGCGCTGGGATTGATGGAACGTACCGTCTGCATTCTGGATTCCCAGGTCCTGTACCGTTACGCCGGTGCGGGATTGACCGCGATCGTCGAGGTGATACTGGACGTGCAGTCCGAAGCGCATCAGGCGGCTTTTGCCAACCGGGCCGTAGCCGATGCGGCCGTGCAGCAGTGTTACCGTACCTCGCCTGGACCCGATTTTGTGTTGATCGTGACCGTGGCCGACATGCCGGCATTCATGGCTTTCAGCCAGCGCCTGTTTACGCAGGACGCCAACGTGCGCAATGTCCGCAGCTATTTCAGTACACAGCGCCACAAATTTTCCACGGAGCTGCCCTTGCCCGACGTAGGTAGTGCATCAGGCGATCGATCCTGAGTTTTTCGGACAGACAGCCTGTCTGGGCTGTTGGGAAAGGTGGAGCAATCCCATGCGGGTTGTGCCCCTGCAGTTGGTGTCCAATGAAGGAGAAGGGCGCAGCAGACGCGCCGATACTGGCCCGGCGCGGCCAGCGTCGATGAGATTACCGGATTTCGACGCCGTAGCTGCGGCCGTCAGTGAGGTAGCACATCTGCGACTGTGTGGCGGGAGACGGCACGCAGAAACGCTTGTTGCGGGAGGCCGTCTGCTGGAATTCGCTGACCAGGCTGGCATCATCGCCGCTGGTGCCTTCATGCAGGAAGCGCGCCATGAACTTGGAGGCTTCCGGCAGCGTCACGCTGAAAAAGCCCAGCAAAGAGGTGAACTGGACCTGCGTGACCTTGCCGCCAGTGCGCACGATGTACACCACGCTTCTGGGGGCGCTGAAACAGGTGGTGACGGTCTGCCCCGGAGGCGCGGCGGCCGGTTTGCAGCCCTGCAGGCTCATTTTTTCGAGCGACAGGGTGGCTGCAAGCCGGTTCCAGCGGTCCTGCAACTGCTCGTCGGTCAGATCTGCGATGGGCAGGTGGCTGTTCGTGGCCAAGGCGGGCGCGGCACTGCTGGCGGCAGAAGTCCCGGGCTTGTCACAGGCGCCCAGCAACACCGAAGCGGCAATTGCGCAGAGCGCAAAAGAAAGGCGGCGCATAGAGATCTCCGAAAGGCGGTTCATGGGGCAGGCTGCCGTTTCATCCGAAACGGCATGTCTTTTCATTCTTCGTCAGAACCGCCCATCATACGCATCAGCAAACGCCTTGTTGCAGCATGGCGTCGGCTACTTTCACGAAACCGGCGATGTTGGCGCCGTTGACATAGTTCACCGGGCCTTGGCCGTCGTTGCTGCCGTACCGCACGCAGTTGGCATGGATGTCCTGCATGATGGCCAGCAGCTTGGCGTCCACCTGCTCCCTGCTCCAGTACAGGCGCTGGGCGCTCTGCGCCATTTCCAGGCCGGAAACCGCCACACCGCCGGCATTGCTGGCCTTGCCAGGCGCATACAGCACCGTGCCGGAGTCGATGAACACGCCCGTGGCTTCCAGCGTGCTGGGCATGTTGGCGCCTTCTGCCACGCACTGCACACCGTTTTTCACCAGTGTGCGGGCATCATCGCCATGTATTTCGTTCTGGGTAGCGCAGGGCAGTGCGACGTTCACTGGCACATGCCAGGGCGTTTTGCCGGCTTCGTATTGCAGCTTGAACCGCTCGGCGTATTCGCTGATGCGGCCGCGGCGCACGTTCTTGATTTCCATCAGCGCGGCGAGCTTTTCCGGCGTGAAGCCGGCCGGATCAACCACGGTGCCATCGGAATCGGAAGCCGTGATGACCTTGGCGCCGCATTGCATGGCTTTCTCGATGGCGTATTGCGACACATTGCCCGAACCGGAGACCGACACGGTCTTGCCTTCGAGCGACTGGCCGGCGCGCTGCATCATTTCGCGGGCGAAGTAGACGGTGCCGTAGCCGGTGGCTTCGGGGCGGATCAGGCTGCCGCCCCAGCTCAGGCCGCGGCCGGTGAATACGCAATCGGCCTGCGCCGTGAGTTTTTTCATCATGCCGGCCATGAAGCCGACTTCCCGGGCGCCCACGCCGATGTCGCCTGCGGGCACGTCCGTGTCGGCGCCGATATGGCGGTACAGCTCGGTCATGAGCGCATGGCAAAAGCGCATGACTTCATTGTCGCTCTTGCCTTTGGGGTCGAAGTCCGAGCCTCCCTTGCCGCCACCCATGGGCAGGGTGGTGAGTGCGTTCTTGAACGTTTGTTCGAAGGCAAGGAATTTCAGGATCGAGAGATTGACCGAGGGATGAAAGCGCATGCCGCCCTTGTAAGGGCCGATGGCGTTGTTGTGCTGGATGCGAAAGGCGCGGTTGACGCGGACCTGGCCCTTGTCGTCCATCCAGGAAACACGGAACTGGATCACGCGTTCGGGTTCCACCAGGCGCTCCAGCAGGGCATTGCTGGCATAACGCGGATTGCGCTCGATGAAAGGCCACAGGCTTTCCAGCACTTCACGCACGGCCTGCAGGTATTCACTCTGGTTGGGGTCGCGCTGTTGTACGGATTCCAGGAACTGGTTCAGGGTAGAAGTTGACATGATGCGCATTCAGCAAAAGGAGGAACAAAATCAGCTACTTGGTACGGCAGGAAACGTGGCAACCGCAAGCACAAGTCTGCACCCGCCGCCGCGCCGCAGACAGCACCGCTGCTGGCGTGACTGGGATTCCTGCGCTGCAGCGCCCGAGCCCGATCAAGAAAGAGCGAAATTGCTGCACCGCAAAAAATCGAAAATGATTGTACGGTTTGTTTAACCCTTCATTCATATAGGCGCGGTAAAAAATACGCCTTGTGTCGTGTCGGCAACGCCGTGAAAAAGATCCTGTGCACGGAGCATGCTGCACAATACCCGGACTATTCGATGGCAAGAAACAATCAAGGGAGCCGGTATGCAGCAGTTAGCGCAAGGCATTGTTTTCATTGGCGGAGGCAATATGGCCAGCGCCATTCTGGGCGGGCTGCGCCAGCAGGGAGTCGCGGCGCAACAGATCACCGTGGTCGATCCCGGGCAGGAAGCGCGCGCCCGTTTGCAGGAGCGCTATGGCGTACGCATCCTCGCGGCAGCCGATGCCAGCCTGGGCGGGCGGGCCGATGTGGTTGTCTGGGCGGTCAAGCCGCAGCAATTCCAGGATGCGGCAGCAGTGGCTGCGCCTCATGTCGCGGAGGCGTTGCACATCAGCGTGGCGGCGGGCATTACCACAGCAACCCTGGCCCGCTGGTTTTCCAGCCAACGGATCGTTCGCTGCATGCCCAACACGCCGGCGCTGATCGGACAGGGCATGACGGGGGTGTATGCCCTGCCGGGCGTTTCGGCGGACGATCGCGCGCTGGCGGATGCCGTCTTGGCCCCTACCGGAAAACGGCTGTGGCTGGAACAGGAAACGTTGATCGACAGCCTCATGGCCATCAGCGGCTCGGGCCCTGCCTATGTGTTCTATTGGATGGAAGCCCTGATTCAGGGCGGCATGGAACTGGGGCTGACGCAGGAGCAGGCCAGAGAGCTGGCGGTGCAGACCTTTGCCGGCGCGGCCGCGCTGGCGCAGGCAAGCGGCGAGCACCCCGAGGTTCTGCGGCATCAGGTGACCAGCAAGGGCGGAACCACGCATGCGGCCATTACCAGCATGCAGGACAACAAGGTGCATGCCCACATCATTGAGGCCATGCATGCCTGTTACCGTCGGGGGCTGGAGCTAGGCAAGGAATTTGCATGACACCACGGCAGTCTGCCTGATGGCACAAGGCGTTGTGGCCCGCAGGCGCGTGCTCGCGCCCATACGGAAGCAGTTTAAAAACGGGGCCGGCGCTTTTCAAGGAAGGCGCGAATGCCCTCGCGGTGTTCGTCGCTGTCTGCGTAGGCGTAGGCATCCGGGCGGGCGCGATCCTCTGCTGTAGTACCCAGACTGCGCAGGGTCTGCTTGTTCATCCGCTGGCTGGCTGGCCCGAGGCGGCAGATGGCCGATACGGTGCATTCGCATTCGGTCTGCAATGCGTGCGCATCGGCTACCGTGCGGGTGAGGAAGCCGCGCTGCAGCTGTCGGCTGCGTCGTAGATGGCTGCTTCGAGCAGCATGGAGCGGGCGCAGGTTTCGCCCAGGGTGCGGGTGATCAGGGCCGCTTCTTGCGGTGCCATGGGAAAACCCAGCTTGCCGATGGGCGCGCCATAGTGGCTGGATGGGGTGGCGATGCGGATGTCGCAGCAACTGGCGATCTCGATGCCTGCGCCCATGCAGTGGCCGTCGATGGCTGCAATCAACGGACAGTCGCATGCCAGCATGGCGGCCAATGCGCCCCAGACTTCTTCTTCGTGGAAGGCCCGCAGGCTCTCGGGCGCAAAACGGAAAGCCGGGTATTCGGCGATATCGCCGCCGGCGCAGAAGTGGCCATCAGCGCCCTGCACGGCCACGCAACGCAGCGGGTCGGCCGCCTGTGTTTGCGTTTGCAGGTCAAGGAATATGCGACGCAATTCCAGCCACATGGCGCGCGACATGGCGTTGAACTTGCCGGCGTGGTGCAGCGTGACCCGGGCCGTGCGGGCGCCGGGCGTTTCGTCAATTTCGCAGAGGATGCGGGACATGGGGCTCTTGATGGGTGTCAGTCTTTTGCCGGCTGGTGGGTATGCGCCCACCACCACAAGGCCATGCCGCCCAGGATCATCGGCACGCACAGCCATTGCCCCATGCTCAGGCCCAGTCCGAGCAGGCCCAGGAAATCATCGGGCTCACGGAAGTATTCGGCGATGAAGCGAAATACCCCGTATCCCATCAGGAAGGCGGCCGATACCTTGCCCCGGCTCGGCCCCTTGCGGGCGTACAGCCACAGGATGACGAACAGCAGCAGGCCTTCGAGCAGCATCTGGTACAGCTGCGAAGGGTGGCGGGGTTCGAGCGTGGGGCTTTGCGGAAAGACCATGGCCCACGGCAGGTCGGGGCTGGCGGGCCGTCCCCACAGTTCCCCATTGATGAAGTTGCCCAGGCGCCCGCAGGCCAGGCCCGTAGGCACGCAGGGCGCAACGAAATCGGATACTTCCAGCCAGGGCCGCTTGCGCCTCCAGGCAAACCAGGCGAACATGCCCAGCACGCCCAGCAGTCCACCATGGAAGCTCATGCCACCTTCCCAGACCTTGAGAATATCCAGCGGGTGGGCCAGGTACCAGTCCGGCTTGTAGAACAGCACGTAGCCCAGCCGTCCACCCAGGATGACGCCCAGGATGCCGGCCAGCAGCATGTCTTCGACATCGGTCGTGCGCCAGATGCCCTGGCTGGCCAGGCGCGCATACGGCGGTTGGCACAGGCGCAGACGCCCCAGCAGCACGAACAGGGCAAAGGCAGCCAGGTAGGTCAGGCCGTACCAGTGCACGGCCAGCGGACCCAGCCGCACGGCAACCGGGTCGAATTGGGGGTGGGTCAGCATGGGGCGTATCGTAGCAGCAACGTGCCTCAGCCCTTTTGCATGGCCCGGACCATGTCGTCATGCATGCCCGTTTGCTGCAACCCTTGAGCAACGCCGGCACGGTCGGCAGGCGGACGGTTCTGGCTGATTTTCCATTTGCCCTGCAGCGTGTGAACGGGTATTTCGACGCCAACGACGGCGGCCAGCAGTTTTTCAATGAAGTCGGCAGGCGCATCCGACACATGCCATGGCTGCGCCATGGATTCTTCGTGCGCATCCGTCAATGCGGCCAGATGTTGCCGCAGCCAATCGCGGTCGTGGATGATATGCAATGGTCCTCGGGCATGCACGACCATGTAGTTCCATGTGGGAACCACTTTTCCATGCGCCTCTTTGCTGGGATACCACGCGGGCGCCACATAGCATTGCGCGCCCTGAAAGATGGCCAAAGCCTCGGCTTCCGCCGGATGCGTTTGCCAAAGCGGATTGGCTCTGGCAATGTGGCCCCGGAGGACGGTGCTGCCGTCTTCCCGCGCATGCGTCACCAGGGGGATGTGGTTGGCTTCAGGCTGCCCGGCATCCAGGGTCACCAGGGTGGCCAAGGGATGGGACGTCATCAGTTCGCGCAGAACTTCAATGCGGTGTTCGGCAAAATGGTCAGGGCAGTACATGCGCTCTGGTTGCTGCCGTCAGAAAAGCAGTTCTTGCACGCCGTTGGCGGTTCCGAGCAGGCAGACATCGGCTTTCTGCCGGGCGAATACTCCCACGGTCACCACGCCCGGCCACTGGTTGACTTCGGTTTCAAACGCCAGCGGATCGGAGATGTGCAGTCCACGCACGTCGAGTATGTGCTGGCCGTTGTCCGTGACATAAGGCTGGCCGTCTCGCATACGCAGGCTGGCGTCGCCACCCATGGCCGCGAACTGGCGGATGATGTGTCCTGCCGCCATGGGGATGATTTCCACGGGCAGCGGGAAAGTGCCGAGCACCGCCACGCGCTTGCTTTCATCCGCGATGCAGATGAAACGCACGCTTTGCGCTGCCACGATTTTCTCGCGCGTGAGCGCTCCGCCTCCGCCCTTGATCATGTAGCCGCAAGGATCGATTTCATCGGCGCCATCGATGTAGACATCCAATTGCTCCACGGCTTCCGCCTCGAGCACCGCAATGCCGTGCGCGCGCAGCCGCTCGGTGGATGCGTTGGAACTGCTCACGGCCGCACGCACGCTGCTCTTGATGTTGGCGAGGGCGTCAATGAACTTGTTCACGGTGGAGCCTGTGCCCACGCCAATGATGCTGCCGGGCGCAACGTAGCGCAGTGCGGCTTGTGCCACCAGCGTCTTGAGTGCGTCTTGTGTCATGCCGGGAGCCATAGATTACGAACGGTAATCGGCGTTGATGCTGACGTAATCGTGGCTGAAGTCGCAGGTCCAGACAGTGTCGCTGGCAGTACCACGGCCCAGATCGACGCGCACGGTGATTTCGCTTTGCTTCATGACCCGCTGCCCTTGTTCTTCGCGGTAGGCCGGGTTGCGCCCGCCGCGCGTGACCACGTGCACGTCGTCCAGGAACAGCTCGATCTTTTCCTGATCCAGATCGGCAATGCCAGCGTAGCCCACGGCGGCCAGGATGCGGCCCAGATTCGGGTCGCTGGCATAGAACGCGGTCTTGACCAGCGGTGAGTGAGCGATGGCATAGGCCACCTGGCGGCATTCTTCAGGGGTCTTGCCGCCATCGACCTGCACGGTGATGAACTTGGTGGCACCTTCGCCGTCGCGCACGATCGCCTGGGCCAGCTGTTGCGCCACCTGCAACATGGCCGCTTTCAGGGCCTGTCCGGCAGGGCTGGCCAGATCGGTGATTTCGGCGTGCGCGGCCTTGTTGGTCGCCATGATCACGAACGAATCGTTGGTGGAGGTGTCGCCATCGATCGTGATGCGGTTGAACGAGGCGTCGGCTACTTCACGCGCCAGTTGTGCCATGGCCGATTGGCTGATCCTTGCGTCGGTGGCCACAAATCCCAGCATGGTCGCCATGTTGGGATGAATCATGCCGGCGCCCTTGGCAATGCCGGTGATGTGCACCGCGGCGCCTTCAAGGGTGGTCTGCGCGCTGCACGCCTTGGGCACGGTGTCGGTGGTCATGATGCCTTCCGCCGCGCATGCCCAGTTCGTCGCGGCGGCATTTGAAATGGCCTGGGGAAGCGCGGCGATGATTTTTTCCACCGGCAGCTCTTCCATGATCACGCCTGTGGAAAACGGCAGGATCTGTTCGGGCTGCACGCCCAGTTGCTGCGCCATGGCGGCGCATGTCTGGTTTGCCGCCTGCAGCCCCGGCGCGCCCGTGCCGGCGTTTGCATTGCCGGTGTTGATGACGAGCGCGCGGATGTCTGGCGCAGTTGCGGCCAGATGGGTGCGGCAGACCTGCACCGGGGCCGCGCAATAGCAGTTTTGCGTGAATACCGCGCCCACGCTGCAGCCGGATTCCAGCAGCACGACGGTCAGGTCCTTGCGGCCGGCCTTTCGCACGCCTGCTTCGGTGACGCCGATGGTGACGCCCGCAATGGCGAGCAGGTCTTGGGCGCGGGGGCTCGGGAGATTGACGGGCATGACAGGCTTTCCTTTTGCAGGGGCTTCAGCGCACCACGACGGGGTTCATTGCAGCTTGCCGTGGCAGTGCTTGTATTTCTTGCCGCTGCCGCAAGGGCAGGGGTCGTTGCGGCCCACGCCCACGAATGCCGACGGATGCATGTCCGGTGCGCCGCTGGCGCCGGCCACGGTCTGCTCGACTTCGCCGGTTTCGGTGGGGGCCGTGTAGGTGATGTTGATGAAGCCGTCAGACTTTCCTTCAAAGGCGCTGGCCGCTTCATCGAGCTGTTCGGGCGTTTCGATGCGCACGTTCATGAGCGTGCGGGTGACGTCGTTCTTGACGGCGTCGAGCATCTGGCCGAACAGTTCGAATGCTTCGCGCTTGTATTCTTCCTTGGGCTGGCGCTGCGCGTAGCTGCGCAGGTGGATGCCTTGGCGCAGGAAGTCGAGCGCGCTCAGGTGCTCGCGCCAGTGGGTGTCGAGGCTTTGCAGGAGCACGGCGCGCTCGAAGTACAGGAAATGCTGGGGGTCCACCAGCGCCATCTTCGCCTGGAAGGCGGCGTGGGTTTCCTCGAGGACCTTCGCCAGCACCTCTTCGTCGCTCACGTGTTCGGATGCTTCGAGCAGGCTGCGCAGGTCGACCGTGACATTCCAGTCTTCGGCCAGCACCTTTTCCAGGCCCGCCAGATTCCATTGTTCTTCCAGGCTGTCCGGTGGTACGTAGGCGTGCACCAGATCGGTGAAGCTGCTTTGGCGCATGCCGTCGATCTGGTCCTGAAGGCCAACGGAGTCGAGGATTTCGTTGCGCTGGTGGTAGATGACCTTGCGCTGCTCGTTGGCAACGTTGTCGAATTCCAGCAACTGCTTGCGGATGTCGAAGTTGCGCGCCTCGACCTTGCGCTGCGCGCTTTCGATCGAGCGCGTGACCATGCCGGCCTCGATGGCCTCGCCTTCGGGCATCTTCAGGCGATCCATGATGGCGCGCACGCGGTCGCCGGCGAAGATGCGCATCAGTGGATCATCCAGGCTCAGGTAGAAGCGCGAGGAACCGGGGTCGCCCTGGCGGCCCGAGCGGCCGCGCAACTGGTTGTCGATGCGGCGGCTCTCGTGCCGTTCGGTGGCGATGATGCGCAGTCCGCCCAGCGCCTTGACCTTTTCGTGATTGGCCTGCCAGTTGTCGCGCAGGTCCTGGATGCGCTGTGCGCGGGTGGCTTCGTCGAGGGTCTCGTCGGCCTCCAGTGCGGCCGCCATCTTCTCGAGATTGCCGCCCAGCACGATGTCGGTGCCGCGCCCGGCCATGTTGGTGGCGATGGTGATCATCTGCGGACGGCCGGCCTGGGCCACGATTTCGGCCTCGCGTTCGTGCTGTTTGGCGTTGAGCACCTGGTGCGGCAGCTTGGCCTGGTTGAGGAGCCGGGAAATGACCTCGGAGTTTTCAATGGACGTGGTGCCCACCAGCACGGGCTGGCCGCGCTCGTAGCATTCGTGGATGTCCTGCAGTGCCGCCTGGTATTTTTCGGGCGTGGTCTTGTACACGCGGTCGAGCTGGTCCTCGCGCTTGTTGGGCCGGTTGGGCGGAATGACGACCGTTTCCAGCGAATAGATCTCCTGGAATTCGTAGGCTTCGGTGTCGGCGGTGCCGGTCATGCCCGCCAGCTTCTTGTACAGGCGGAAATAGTTCTGGAAGGTGATGGTCGCCATCGTCTGGTTTTCGGCCTGGATGGGCACGTTTTCCTTGGCTTCCACGGCCTGGTGCAGGCCGTCGCTCCAGCGCCGGCCCGACATGAGGCGGCCGGTGAATTCATCCACGATGACGATTTCCGGTCCTTTTTCGCCTTCCTGCACCACATAGTGCTGGTCGCGGTGATACAGGTTGTGCGCGCGCAGCGCGGCATACAGGTGGTGCATCAAGGCGATGTTGGCCGGATCGTAGAGCGAGGCGCCCTCGGGCAGCAGCCCCATTCTCTGGAGGATGGCTTCGGCGTTCTCGTGTCCCTGCTCGGTGAGGTAGACCTGATGGGCCTTCTCGTCTACCGTGAAGTCGCCGGGCTTGGTTACGCCTTCGCCGGTGATAAGGTTTTCTTCGCCTTCCTGGCGCGTGAGCATGGGGGCCACGCGATTCATGGCCTCGTACAGGTCGGTCTGGTCTTCCGACTGGCCGCTGATGATGAGCGGCGTACGCGCTTCGTCGATCAGGATGGAGTCCACCTCGTCGACGATCGCGTAATTCAGGGGGCGCTGCACGCGTTCGGCCGAATCGTAGACCATGTTGTCGCGCAGGTAGTCGAAGCCGAACTCGTTATTGGTGCCGTAGGTAATGTCGGCGTTGTAGGCGGCCTGTTTTTCCTGGTGACCCAGGGTGGGGAGGTTGATGCCGACACTCAGCCCCAGGAAGTTGTAGAGGCGGCCCATCCATTGGGCGTCGCGGCTGGCCAGGTAGTCGTTGACCGTGACCACGTGCACGCCCTGGCCGGACAGGGCGTTGAGGTATACCGCCAGCGTGGCCGTCAGGGTCTTGCCCTCGCCCGTGCGCATCTCGGCGATTTTGCCTTCGTGCAGGGCTTGGGCGCCAATGAGCTGCACGTCGAAATGCCGCATCTTCATGACGCGCTTGCTGGCTTCACGCACCAGGGCGAATGCTTCCGGCAAGAGGCTGTCGAGGGTGGTTTCTTCGGCCAGACGCTGGCGGAAAGCAGCGGTCGTGGCCGGAAAATCGGCGTCGGTGAGCTGTTCGTATTCCTTTTCCAGGCTGTTGATGCGGGCAACGGTCTTGCGGTAACGCGACAGCAGGCGTTCGTTGCGGCTGCCGAAAAGTTTTGTCAGAAATGAGGCCATGCATTTTCCGCTTGCGGCAAGGGCGTCATGCCCGAGCAGGTGCGGTCCGGTAGAGGAAAGACAGTGGTTGAATCCGACGCTGACAGGGCAACAATCGTGCCAACAGCCTGTGCGGCGCCAGAAAATCCTGGCAAACGAGGATGGCCCGGGCCTGTCGGCATTGCGGCTGGGTCATCCCGTTAGCGTAACGGTGCATTTTACCCGTTGCTGCAGCCCTCGCCTGACAGGGCGGTGGTCTCGCTCATAATATCCCGTATGCAGCGCCGTCACTACCCCGTTTCGCTGGAGCAGGCCGCCGAGGAAGCGCCCGTGCTCGGCCAGCTCATGCAGAAAACGCGGCTGTCGCAGCAGTGTGCGCAAAGCATCGCCGAACTGGTGCCCGCACCCCTGCGGCCATATCTGGCGTATGGGCAAATAGACGAAGGCGAGTGGTGCATTCTGGTGCAAGGCAACGCCATTGCCGCCAAGGCGAAACAGCTCTTGCCCCTGTGGCTCAACCGTTTGCAGCAGCAGGGGTTTGACGTCCAGCGCATCCGCCTGCGGCTGCACACGGCGCAAGCATCGTCCTATCGCTGACTCGTACCGGTGTCCGGTTGGCGCCCGGCCGGCTGGTGCTGCCAGTAGCGCCGGTTTTGTTCGCGTTCGCACCGCAGGCTGTAGTCGCTGGATCGCCACCAGGCTGCGCCGCAACTTTCGTTCAGCCGGACAGCAACCTGATGGGCATGCAGCCGTTGCAGCACCGTCGGGTGCGGATGCTGGTAGCGGTTGAGGTAGCCCTGCTGGATCACGGCCCAGCGCGGCTGCACGGCGGCCAGCCAGGCAGCGCTGGTGGAGGTCTTGCTGCCGTGGTGGCCCACCACCAGCAGGTCGGCCCGCAGCACGCCTGCCGCTGCCTGCTGCCGGTCGATGATGGCACGCTCCTGTGCCGCTTCGGCATCTCCGGCCAGCAAGGCGCTGCGCTGGCCATTGCTGATGTGCAGGACGCAGCTCATGGCGTTCGTGTGCACCTGCGGGTTGGTCGGATCGTTTTCTGGCGGATGCAGCACCGAAAAGATCACGCCGTCCCATTGCCAGGTCTGCCCTGCGGTGCAGGGCATGATGGCGCGCAAATGTTGTAAGGGATGGCTGGCGTCGATCGCGCCCAGAACCTGCATCTGCGGATGTGCCTGCAGCAGGCTGGCCGTGCCGCCGGTGTGGTCGTTGTCCTGATGGCTGAGCAACAGCCAGCCGGGCCGTTCGTTCAGGGCGTCCAGCAGGGGCAGCACGATGCGTTCTCCGGCATTGCTGCGGACGCTGTATTGCGGCCCGGCGTCGAACAACAAGCTGTGGGTGCGGGTGCGCACCAGAATGGCGCTGCCTTGCCCAACGTCGGCTGCCAGCAGTTCGAAATGGCCTTGGGCGGGCCGGGGTGCGTGCCACCAAAGCGCCGGCAGCATTCCCAACACGCCGGCCAGGCGCCACGGCCAGGGTAGGCGCAGCATGAGCAGCAGCCCGCCCGTAATGCCGGCAGCACCCGCCCACCAAGGCGCAATGGCCACTTGGTAACTGGCCCAGGGCAAGGCTGCCAACTGCTGCTGCAGGGCCATCAACACCTGCAGCAAGGCCGATGCCAGGTGCCACGATGCGGGCCAGGCCGTGCCCAGCAGCACCAACGGCGTGACGATGAAGGTGATTAGCGGCACTGCCACGGCATTGGCGGCCAGGCCGACGAGGGAGAACTGGCCGAACAGCAGCAGCGATAGCGGGGCCAATACCAGCATGATGGCCACCTGCGTGCGCAGGAAACCAGTCAGGGCACGCTTCAGTTTCTGGTGCCACTGGCAGCAGGCGGTGTGACCGGACGGGGTGGTGGCAAACAGCACGCCAACGGCGAGAAAGCTGAGCCAGAAACCCGGCTGCAACAGGGCCCAAGGGTCGATGAGCAAGACGGCAGCCGCTGCTGCCGCCAGAATCGCCTGCCACGGCCATGCCATGCCCCCTGTACGCAGCAGGGTGACCGCCAGCAGCATGATGCAGGTGCGCTGTGCCGGAACGCCCCAGCCGCTGAACCAGGCGTAGGCCGTCGCCAGCGCCATGCCGCCCCACAGGGCGGCCAGCGGTGCTGGAAGCCACAAGCAAACGGGCAGGCGCAGCCGGGCGCTTTGTCGCCACAGCGCGCTCACCATGCCGCCCGCCAGCCAGGCAAACAGCGTGATGTGCAGCCCCGAAATGCTCAGCAGGTGCGACACGCCGGTGATGCGAAAGACCTTCCAGTCGGGTTGGGCGATGGCACGCTGGTCGCCCATCAGCAGAGCCGCCACGATGCCTGCTGCACGTTCGGCGGATGGGGCTTCTGCGTCCGCGGCAACCCCGGCGCCAGCAAAAGGCGCGCGTGCAGTCTGGAGCCTGGCGTCGGTCTGTTGGGGCAGCAAGGTGCGATAGACAGCTTCCCGCGCCTGCAGCCGTGCCCGGTCGCGCCAGACGCGAACATCCAGCGGATGGGCCTGTCCGGTTTTTTCAGGAAGCGTCTTGCCCGCGCCGGTGCGCACATATCCCGTGGCGCCCAGCCCTTGTTCCCACAACCAGAGCTCATAGTCGAAGCCGTAAGGGTTGCGGCTGCCGTGTGGTTGCTTCAGGCGCACGCCTAGGCGCCAGCGTTCGCCCGGCTTGACGCATGGTGTGCAGCGATCTGAATCGGAGGTGACTTCGGCCTGTTCCTCTTTCGGTGCTGTTGCCGGATTCACGTGCGCAGCCGTAGCTGCGTCGTCGCGCGGAAGATACCAGGCCAGACTGAGGGTATCGGGCAAGGCAACCGGCTGGCCGTCGAGTGTGGCGCTGTCAACAGCAAAGGAAAAGCGCACGCCGCTGGGTAGCCATTGCGGCAGGCCCATGATTTGGCCCTGCACCACGATGTCGCGTCCTTGCAGATCGGCAGATAGGATGCGGGAGGCGTAGTGGCTGGCGCGCCAGCCGGTGCTCCCAAAGGCCAGTGCGGCCGCGCCCGCCAGCAGAACCCATGTGGGCAGGCGCCGCAACAGTGCACACAGAATGAACAACAAGCCGGCGAGGCACAGCAGGACATATGTCCACATCGGCCACAGCCGCGGTTGCGACAGCTGCATGCCCACGGCAAGGCCGATACCCACTGACAGCAGGGTCACGGGCAGATACTGCAGGCGGTCCACGGGTGTCCGCATCATGGGCAGGCAACGAGTTAATCAAAAGTATTTATTAATCGACGAATGGTAATTCCAAATGGAGTAAAACCCCATTCGATGCCTGCCTGTGGATTTTTGCGAACGCATGCTGGGTTGCCGCATTGACTGCAGGCAACCTTCGTGCAAACCCAAGGCCTGGCCTGCAACGCTGTTCCTGGATTACGGCTCCTGGAGGCAGGCGGAGGTTTGCGGGCCGTGTCAAAACGCCTTTAGACTTGTGCCTTGTATTTTTCAGTTGGCAACAGGAAGGGAATGAAATGTCCGATGTTTATGCACGCCTGCAGGCGCTCGATATCACGCTGCCGCCGTTGGCCGTGCCCGCTGCCGCCTATGTGCCGTATGTCCAGTCCGGAAAGCTGATCTTCGTGAGCGGCCACATCGCCAAGAAAGATGGCAAGCCTTGGGTGGGTCAGTTGGGCAAGGACGTCGATACTGCGACGGGTCAGCAGGCCGCGCGGGCCATTGCCATCGACCTGCTGGGCACGCTGCATGCGGCCACGGGAGATCTCAACAAGATCGTCCGTATCGTCAAGGTGATGAGCCTGGTCAACTCCACGCCCACCTTCACCGAACAGCATCTGGTGACCAACGGCTGCAGCGAATTGCTGGGCCAGGTGTATGGTCCGGAAAAGGGCGCGCATGCCCGCAGCGCCTTTGGCGTGGCGCAGATTCCGCTGGGCGCTTGTGTGGAAATCGAACTGATCGCCGAGCTGGCCTGAGAGGAGCGCCGTTGTCTGCGGGCGGCAGGCAGCAGGGGCATTACAGCATGTCGTGCCCTGCGCCTCCCAGCACGCGCTCGCGCAGTGCCGCCAGCTGGTCGCGTACGCGGGCGGCCTGTTCGAACTCCAGGTTCTTGGCGTGTTCGAGCATCTGCTTTTCCAGGCGCCGGATCTCGCGCGACAGATCCTTTTCCTCCACATCCTCGATCCAGAGGCGCTGCTGTTCCTGCCGTTGCGCCTCCTTGCTGGCTTTCTCGCT
Organism: Allobrachymonas sp.; assembly: GCA_039808005.1. Lineage (GTDB taxonomy): Bacteria > Pseudomonadota > Gammaproteobacteria > Burkholderiales > Burkholderiaceae_C > Brachymonas. Next base: position 17,398 of record JBDHSG010000024.1, read on the forward strand.
GTAAACGCCGTCAATCAGGTCGCGCACCTGCTTGACCACGCTGCGCGGCGTGATGCCGTGTTCGGCATTGAACGCCAGTTGGCGGGCGCGGCGGCGCTCCGTTTCGCCGATGGCCCGGCGCATGCTGTCGGTGACGCGGTCGGCATAGAGAATGGCGGTGCCGTTGATGTTGCGTGCGGCGCGGCCGATGGTCTGGATCAGGCTGCGTTCGCTGCGCAGGAAGCCTTCCTTGTCGGCATCCAGAATCGCCACCAGCGATACTTCGGGAATGTCCAGCCCCTCGCGCAGCAGGTTGATGCCCACCAGCACGTCAAACGTTCCCAGGCGCAGGTCGCGGATGATCTCGACCCGCTCCACCGTGTCCACGTCGCTGTGCAGGTAGCGCACCTTCACGCCGTTCTCACCCAGATAATCGGTCAGCTGCTCGGCCATGCGCTTGGTCAGCGTGGTGATCAGCACGCGATCCCCCTGTTCCACGCGAAGACGGATTTCCTGCAGCACATCGTCCACCTGATGCGTGGCCGGGCGCACGTCCACGGCCGGGTCCACCAGACCGGTCGGTCGCACCAGCTGTTCCACGATCTGGCCGGAGTGCTGCTTTTCGTAGTCGGCCGGCGTGGCCGACACGAAGATGCACTGGCGCATCCGCGCTTCGAATTCTTCAAAGCGCAGCGGCCGGTTGTCGAGCGCCGACGGCAGGCGAAAGCCGTAATCGACCAGCGTCTGCTTGCGCGAACGGTCGCCGTTGTACATGCCGCCCAACTGACCGATCATCACGTGGCTTTCATCCAGAAACATGAGCGTGTCGCGCGGCAGGTAATCGGTCAGGGTGGCGGGCGGCTCGCCGGGCTGCGAGCCGACCAGGTGGCGCGCGTAGTTCTCGATGCCCTTGCAGTGCCCGACTTCGGCCAGCATTTCCAGATCGAAGCGCGTGCGCTGCTCCAGTCGCTGCGCTTCCACCAGCTTGCCCTCGTCGTAAAAGAACTTGAGCCGTTCGGCCAGTTCCTGCTTGATGCTTTCCACCGCAGACAGCACCTGTTCGCGCGGCGTGACGTAGTGGCTGCTGGGGTACACGGTGAAGCGCGGTAGCTGCTGGCGGATTTTGCCCGTGAGCGGGTCGAACAGTTGCAGGGTCTCGATCTCGTCGTCGAACAGGCTGATGCGCAGCGCCAGCTCGCTGTGTTCCGCCGGAAACACGTCGATGGTGTCGCCCCGCACGCGGAACTTGCCGCGGGTGAAATCCGTTTCGTTGCGCGGGTACTGCATCCGTACCAGCTGCGCGATGATGTCGCGCTGGCTCATGCGGTCGCCCGCGCGCAGCGTCATGATCATCTTGTGGTAGCTCTCGGGGTTGCCGATACCGTAGATGGCCGAGACGGTGGCCACGATCACCACGTCGCGGCGTTCCAGCAGGCTCTTGGTGCAGGACAGCCGCATCTGTTCGATGTGCTCGTTGATTGCGCTGTCCTTCTCGATGAACAGGTCGCGCTGCGGCACGTAGGCCTCGGGCTGGTAGTAGTCGTAGTAGCTGACGAAATATTCCACCGCGTTCTTCGGGAAAAACTCGCGGAATTCGCTGTACAACTGCGCGGCCAGCGTCTTGTTGGGCGCAAACACGATCGCTGGATGGCCCAGGCGTGCAATCACGTTGGCCATGGTAAAAGTCTTGCCCGATCCGGTCACGCCCAGCAGCGTCTGGAAGACTTCGCCGTCGCGCACCCCTTCCACCAGCTGAGTGATGGCCGTGGGCTGGTCGCCAGCCGGCTGGTAGGGCTGGAACAACTGAAACGGCGAATCGGGAAAACTGACGAATTCACCGGGTGTCGCGCAAGGGGCAGCCGGCGTGTCTTGCGATGTGGAAGTGGTGGGGCTGGGCATAAGCGGGAAAGAAAACAATCGGCATTCGCGCCGGGGCGAGGCATGGGCCTCTGCCGCGGAGCCATTTACTCACCCACAGTTTAGCGGGGCGCCGAAACGATGCGGGCAGGGAGAAAGCGTGCCGTGGCCGGTCAGGAAACGGAGAAGGGAATCTGCCTTTGCTGCAAGGCCTGTTGCAACGCTTCGAAGGCAGCGTCTGCCATTTGTGTCGGGCCCTTTACGCCGAGTTCGATGTGCGCGCCGTGCACGGGATGGTCCACGCTGGGCAGGCTGAAAATTCGGATGGCAGGCCAGCGGGTTTCAAGGCTTTCCATCAGTGGCGTAAGGGCGGCCTCCGAGGCGTTTTTCACGATAAGCGCCCGTTCGCTCCAGTCGCGCATGCCGTGCCAGCGCGCATAAAAATGGTCGAGTACCCAGGCGATCATGGGGTGCGTCATGATCGGGAAGCCGGGAAAGAAATGGACGTGCCCTACTGAAAATCCGGCAATCCGGTTGTACGGATTGGGAATGATGTGCGCATTGGCCGGCAGCATGGCCATCTGCAGGCGTTGCACGTTGTCGGCGTGGTGGGGCTGAAACACTTCGCCTTTCTGCCGTGCCTGTTCCTGCATGCGCTGCTCGATCAGGCTGCGCGCCACCGGGTGCATGGCCAGTTCCACGCCGGCTGCGGCTGCGGCCGCCTGGCGCGTGTGGTCGTCGGGGGTGCCGCCGATGCCGCCGCAGCACATGACCACGTCGCCGCTGGCGAATACCTGTTGCAGCAGGCGCACCAGGCACGACCGGTCGTCGCCCAGCATGTGCACATAGGAGAGCGCGAGTCCGCGCTCGCCCAGCAGTTCGATCATCTTGGGCACGTGGCGGTCGCTGCGGCGGCCCGACAGCAATTCGTCGCCCACGACGATCAGGCCGAACCGGGGCAGATCCGCGTGGGCGGGCGGCACGGGAATGCCTTGTGGCGCATCGGGGTGAGGCAAGCGTTCTGCGGTCATGGGATGGTCGGGTGATAGGGCAGCGCAGGCGGTGGGTTGGCCGGGATGATCGGGGGGGTGCTGCCGCCCGGTGTGGCGGCATCATCCGAAAGGGACGTGGTGTCTTCCTGGCGCATCAGTTCCAGTGCGCGCAGGCAGAAATGGCTGAACCACAGGGTCGAAAAAATGAATACCAGCGTGTAGATCCAGATGGCCGCCGGCACCAGGATGAGGAACAGGCCGGCAAACAGCGTGCCCGAGGCCCATAGCAGGCTCGGGGCCGAGCCCAGCAGGCCGGTCATCACGCCCAGCGCCAGCAATTCCAGCCGGTAGCGCTTAAGCAGCACGCGGCGTTCGGCCTTGCTGGCGTGTTCGGCCAATACGTCGTAAGGCAGTATCCTGGCCGTCAGCCAGCCCCAGATCAGCGGCGGAATGGCGAGCCCCAGCGGTGGAAACAGCCACAGCGGCAGGCTCAGCAGCGCCAGGGCACAGGCGAGCAGGGCGTAGCCCATGGACCATGCGGCGCCTGCCAGCAGGGTGCCGCCATGTTTCCTTTCCAGATCGGGAAAACGCCGCAGCGAAACGATGCGGACGATCGCCGGCGTGGTCAGCCAGGTCACGACCAGCAGGCACGCGATCACGATGACGGGAAGGGCCGCGAGCAGAACGATCACGGCAGGCAACAGGCGGCTGTGCTGTTCCATTCCGATCCACTGCATGCCGCGCAGGACCATCGACTCCAGCGCGCCGCCCTGCAGCCAGCCCTGCATGGCGGTTACGGACGGTTGCCAGCCCCAGAAGGCGAATGCCAGACCCGCCGCGATCAGCGCTCCCAGCGGGACCAGTGAAAGCGTCATGACGGGGGGATACAGGCAATAGGCCACCGCCCGCCACAAGGCGTCGAGCACTTTGTTCATTACAGCCAGTGTATCGGAATCCTGTATGGCCGAACAACCCGATACCGTTGAAAACCATAGCTGTTCAGGGGCGGGAACTATCGGTTAGGATGACAGGAACGAAGCTGAAAAACCGTGATGCATTCCGCTGTTGTGCCTCCCTCCCAGGAACCCGTTCTCCAGACCGTTCACTGCCAACATGCGCAAACGCCCTATCGACTGGCGTATTGGCAATGGGGTGTGCCGGATGCGGGCCATGTACTCGTCTGCGTGCACGGTCTGTCGCGCCAGGGGCGCGATTTTGACGTGCAGGCCCAAACCCTGCTGCGCGATGCGACCGAGCGGCGGCTGCCGCCCTTGCGCATCATCTGTCCCGACATGCCGGGCCGGGGGCGCAGCGACTGGTTTGCCCAGGCCAGCTGGTACCAGACCCCGGTCTATGTCGAAGCCATGCTTCAGTTGCTGGCGCACCTGGAGCAGCAGGCGCACGTCACGCGGCTGGACTGGCTGGGCACCAGCATGGGGGGCCTGATCGGCATGGGGCTGGCGGCGATGCAGAAGACACCGGTATGGCCGCTGGCCGTGCCCCTGTCGCGCCTCGTGCTCAATGACGTGGGGCCAGCCATCGCGCCTGCTGCCCTTTCGCGCATTGCGGCGTATATCGGCCAGCCGGCACACTTTGCTTCCGAAGAAGAGGCGGCCGAGGTCCTGCGGCTGACCATGAGCGGTTTTGGACCGCATACGCCGGAGCAATGGCTGGCGCTGTGCCGCCCGCAGCTGCGGCCCCATCCGCAGGGGGGATGGCAATGGCACTACGACCCCGCCATTGGCGAAGCGTTTCGCCAAGACACGCCCGGCCAGTGGGAACAGGCGCAAGCGGCCCTCTGGCAGATCTACGATAGCCTGGACGTTGCGGTGCTGCTGCTGCGCGGCGCGGACTCCGATCTGCTGACGCGCGAAACCGCCAGCGCCATGCAACAGCGCGGCCCGCGCGCCCGTTGCGTGGAATTTGCCGGCGTCGGCCATGCGCCCACGTTGATTGCTCCGGAGCAGACGCGCGTGGTCAGCGAATTTTTGTTGAATGCCGCTGTCCCATAATCCCGCCCCATGCAGCATCCGGATACTCCCCCCCGATCAGACGAGAACGTGGCCGGCATCGTGCAGGCCACGGCCGACAGCCTGCCGTACCAGCCCGAGGTGCTGACGCGGGCGCGGGCTTTCGTGCAGCCCCTGCTCGCCAACATGACCCTGCCCAGCGGAGAAAACACCTTCGTGCACGCTGAAGGGGTCGCGCGCATTCTGGCGCATATCGGCAGCACCGCCAACCTTCAGGCCGCGGCTTACCTGGTCTATGCGGCAGAGCACCTCAACCGCCCCCAGGAGCTGATCGAGCAGGTATTCGGCAAGGAATACGCCGATCTGGCGCTCGAAGCGATGCGGCTGATGCAACTGCAGCGCAACCAGCGCATGCAGCAGCACAACGCGGGCAACACCAGCCAAGCCAACCAGATCGAGGTCGTGCGCAAGATGCTGCTTGCGTTTTCGCGCGATCTTCGGGTCATCTTGCTGCGGCTTGCCTCGCGCCTGCAAACCCTGCGCTATCTTGCGGCCAGCAAAACCGCGGTTCCGCCGGAACTGGCGCGGGAATCCCTGCATGTGCTTGCGCCGTTGGCCAACCGGTTGGGCATCTGGCAGATCAAGTGGGAACTGGAAGACCTGGCGTTCCGGTTTCTGGAACCGCAAACCTACCGGCAGGTGGCACAGTGGCTCGATGAAAAGCGCGAGCAACGGGAACAGCGCGCCGATAGTTTGCGTCAGGCGGTGCAACAGGGACTGGCGGGGCAGGGCGTTATTGCCACGGTGCAGGCACGGCCCAAGCACATCTACAGCATCGTCAAGAAAATGCGCGGCAAGGCGCTGGATTTTTCGCAGATCTACGACGTGATGGCACTGCGCGTCATCGTCAAGGACGTCAAGGAATGCTATACGGCGCTGTCGTGGATTCACAGCCATTACGAGCCGGTGGACAACGAATTTGACGACTACATCGCCCGGCCCAAGGCCAATGGCTACCAGTCGCTGCATACCGTGGTGCAACAGCCCCAGGCCGACGGAACCACCCGCCCCGTGGAATTCCAGATCCGCACCCAGGCCATGCACGAGCATGCGGAAACCGGCGTTGCCGCTCACTGGGCCTACAAGGAGGCTGGCGCGAAAGGTTATGCCGGGCACAGTGCCAACAGCACCTACGAATCCAAGATCGCCGTATTGCGCCAGCTGCTGGCGTGGGAGCGCGATCTTGCCGTCGACGAAGACCAGGCACCTGCCGGGCAAAAGAAGGCTCCGGCAACGTCGGGCAGCAACCTGCTGCAGGACAGGATTTACGTGTTTACGCCCGATGCAGCCATCGTGGAGTTGCCCCAAGGCGCAACGCCCGTGGATTTTGCCTACACGGTCCACACCACGCTCGGTCACCGTTGCCGCGGCGCCCGTGTCGACAGCGCCATGGTGCCGCTGAATACGCCGCTGCAAAACGGGCAAACCGTGGAAATCACCGCTGCCAAGGAAGGCGGTCCTTCGCGCGACTGGCTCAATACCGAGCAGGGCTACCTGGCCAGCAACCGCGCGCGTGCCAAGGTGCGCGCCTGGTTCAATGCGCTGGCGCAGCAGGATGCCATCGCGCGCGGCCGCGAAGCGGTGGAAAAACTGTTGCAGCGCGAGGGCAAGACCGCCGTCAAGCTCGACGACCTGGCTGGCCAGCTCGGGTTCTCCTGCGCGGACGATTTGTTCGAGGTGGTGGGCAAGGACGAATTTTCCCTGCGCAACATCGAGGCGGTGCTCAGGCCGCAGGTACCCGCGCCAACGGCCGATGAAATCTTGCTGCAAAAGCAGACCCATCGCCAGGAAAGACCTCACGCCCGCTCGTCGGGGAAAAGCGGCGTATTGGTGGTGGGTATGGGTTCTCTCATGACGCAGCTGGGCAAATGCTGCAAGCCCGCCCCGCCCGACGCCATTGGCGGCTTTGTCACCCGTGGCAAGGGTGTGAGTGTTCACCGCATCGACTGCGTGAACTTCCGCAACATGGTGCGCGATACCCCTGAGCGCGCCATCGACGTGCAATGGAGCGCCGACCAAACGGCCGCATCCGACGGCCCCGGGTATCCGGTGGACGTGCTGGTGCAGGCCAGCAACCGTCCCGGCCTGTTGCGCGACATCACCGAATTGTTTGCCCGCGACAAGATGCCAGTCATCGGCCTGCAAAGCGAACCGGGGAAGAACGGCAGTCACATGACCTTCACGGTGCAGGTGGCCAACACGCACCGCCTGCGCCAGACGCTGAACGAACTGGGCGACATGGAAGGCGTAATCGCAGCCCGCAGGCGCTGATGGTGGTTAAACAGGCGTGTATTGACCCAGTGAAAAGCTGCTCAGGTGTTATCTTTGAAAGAAACACAGATGAGCATCCTGATGGAAGACGACATCAAACGCTGGACGGCCAAGCGCAAAGCTGCCTTGGTCATGGAAATCATTCAGGGCAAGACCACGGTGGCAGAGGCCAGCCGGTCCTTTGATCTACCGCCCTCGGAAATCGAGGAATGGGTGGACGAAGCTAAGAAGGGCATGGAGAACGCGCTGCGTGCCAAGCCGCTGGACATCAAGGAACAGTACGAACGCCAGTTGGCTGATTTGCAGGCGGCATACGGTGAAGCCATGTTGGAGTTACGCGCCAGAAAAAAGCTGGCCTCCCTGCTGGGCAACGAGGACGAGAAATGATCCTGGGCCTTCAGCAGGGATTGAAAGAGGACGGTATCGAGGTCAGTCTGGTCAAGCTGTGCCAGTGGTTTGGGGTAGCGCGGCGCACGGTGTATTACCGGGCCACCAAAGCCCAGCCCAGGCTGCAGGAGCAGTTTGTGCGGCCCATCAAAGCCATGATCGAAGAGAACCCGTCGTTTGGTTATCGCACGGTGGCGCACCTGCTGGGCTTCAACAAGAACACCGTGCAGCGCATCTTCCGGCTCAAGGGCTGGCAGGTGCGCAAGCGCCCGGTGGGTTTCAGACCCCGCATCCAGGCGCTGCCGTCTGTGGCCAAAGCACCCGATGAACGATGGGCAACGGATCTGTGCCGGGTTTGGGCTGGCAAGGATGGTTGGTCTCATCTGGCGCTGGTCATTGATTGCCACACGCGTGAATTGCTGGGCTGGCACCTCAGTCGCAGCGGCCGCTCCAAAACGGCCGAGGCGGCGCTGGAGCAGGCCTTGATTACCCGCTATGGGTGCCTGGGTCGAGTCACCAAACCGTTCTTGCTTCGCTCGGACAATGGGTTGGTGTTCACCAGCCGCAGCTACACAGCCCTGGTCAAAAGCTATGGGCTGCAACAGGAGTTCATCACGCCCTACAGCCCGGAGCAAAACGGGATGGTCGAGCGGGTGATCAGGACACTCAAGGACCAGTGCGTGCATCGCCACCGCTTTGAGAGCCTGCAACACGCCAGCCGGGTCATTGGTGACTGGATTGGCTTTTACAACCACCAGCGCCCACACCAGTCGCTGGGCATGAAAACACCTGCTGAGGCCTACTCATTAGCAGCCTGACCTGTGCAGTTTCCGCTGGGTCAATACAGGGCGTCCCCGGCCAAGAAACATGGCCGGTCGCGCTGTCGTGCGCGTAGCGCATCGAGCCGCCTGCAGCGTCTCGCCCCTGTCGGGCTTCCATCGTTCCCTCGCTCCGCTCGGCTGACGCTTCCGGCCCGGCTTCCAGATCCGGGCCTGCGCGCCTTGGTGGCACACGGCCGCGCGCTCCTGACCGTCGCGGGCGATGAACTCAGGAAAGACGGTGGCAACAGGGCCAACCGGGTTCCTCGT
>JBDHSG010000007.1:0-84332 GCA_039808005.1 Allobrachymonas sp.
CGGACTCTTAATCCGTAGGTCGTAGGTTCGAATCCTACAGGGCCCACCACTAAAATCAACAACTTAGCCAATCCGTTCGGATTGGCTTTTTTGTTTTCATTCTCCATTCGGAGATATCCCGTACCATCCCCACACCCTTGCCGGACTCTTTCTTACGCTTTCAACGCGCTCCGATCTCCTCATGATGGTCGGCCACGCCCCGCTTCCAGTACGCGGAAAGGCGCATACGTTTGGCATCCACTCCCTTGCTCAGCAAGGAGGCGCGCAGCACAGACATGAGCGTGTTCTCTCCCGCGCCCCAGACAAAGCCTGTACCAGCAGGCAAAACAAGCTGCTCCACGGCCTGAGACAGCGAGGGCACGAAGGCACAATCCAGCACCGCCTTGCTGGTCCACGCGCGTTGGTCGGCCGGATCGGCAATCTGCACGCGCACAATGGCGTGCGTGCCCGCCGGCAACTCGGTCAGCCGGCGCTCGATGGCCGGCACGGCGGTCTCATCGCCCAGCAGCACCTGCCAATCCAGATCCGTTGAAACCTGCATGCTGCCGCGCGGGCCGGCCAACCCCACCCATTGGCCAAGCGGCGCCTGCAGCGCCCAGTCCACGGCTGGTCCACCATCGTGAACGGCAAAATCGATCTGCAAGGTGTGCATGTCCGCGTCGTAGCATATGGGCGTGTAATCGCGCATGGCGGGACGCGCACCTTCGATGTGTGGACGGCCATCGACGATGGCGGGCAAGTTCGGTTTTTCCTGCCCGGCCTGGGGCAGGATGAGCTTGACGTGGTCATCGAAACCCGTGCTGACGAAGCCTGCCAGTTCTGGCCCGCCCAGTGTCAGACGCACGAAGCCCGGGCTGAGGGTTTCGCGTGCCAGCAGCTGCACATGACGCGCAACAAACGGATGGCGTATGCGCTGAACCAACAACGCTGGGGTATCTGTGGGCATGGTGTCCTTGCTATACTGTTGATAAAGTCTACTAATTATATCTTCATTGACGGAGTCCGTCAGCAAACGAACACCATGTCCCTTCATGTATCCATAGAAATCTTCGATGCGCTGCACGAACTGCTGCGCATTTTTCGCGCACGCATGCGCCAGAGCCTGGAATCGGTGAGCCCCGACCTGACCTTTGGCGAACTGCGGGTACTGATGCATGTCGGCGAACACCCAGACTGTGCGCAGAAAGCGCTGGTCGAGCGCTGCCATGTCGACAAAGCGCAAATGGCGCGCCTTCTTGCACAACTCGAGGACAAGGGTTGGCTCACGCGCAGCGAAAGCACCAAAGACCGGCGCGTGCGCCAACTGCACCTAAGCACGCAGGGACAGCGCCTGTTCCGGCAGCTTGGCGCCCGGCGCGCAGAACTGGCCGCCGAACTGCTGAAGGACTGTCCGGCACCCGTTCAATCACAACTGCTGGAATTACTGGCCCAGGCGCGCGACAGTGCGCTGCAGGACCCATCCACCGATTCGTGAAGTGGCCATGGAACGATGGCCGTTGCAGGTGCAATGCCTCCCCATCCCCGCTAGGCAAGCAGTGAGCCACACAACCATGTGACGCAGCCAGCGCGGTATCAGAGCCCTACGGTTTCCAGACTGCGCGAGCGCCAATCGAGCACGGCGGTACGGATGGACATCTTGTGGGCCAGGGCCGGAAACTCGGCACGGATCACATCGGAAGCGAAAGAGGACAGGAAACGGCTTTTGAGCTCGGCCCGGGCGCGATCTACGCCGATCTCGTCGTAGGGCACGGAAGTCAGCAGCAGGAACCCGTCGTCGGGAATGCGGCCGGCCGCCATATTGGCTTTGATGATGCCAGCTGCCGTGCAGATCGGCTCATCGAGATTGGGGCTGTAAGGGCCGACGATCAGCGCCACGTTGGGCGTGTGCAGAAAGTCGAAGCCCCGTCCCAGGCAGATCGTCCATTCGCGGTGCTCGATGTCCAACTCGCGCTCGTGCCGCTGCGCCTGGGCGCGCACCTCGGCGATGTGCGCGCAATTGCCCAGCAGCAGGGGCAGCAGGTCGGCGCGCATCTGCGCGGCCATATCCGGCAGCAGGGAGGTGAGCCGCAGCTCCAGCGATGCCGCGGCATCGGCGTCGACGTTCGCCATTTCTAGTTTTTCGCCATCTGTGCCGTGGACGATGAGGGCGTCTTCATCTGTTTCGAAGCCGCAGACCAGCGGGTAGACCGTGCCGTGGCCATCGCCAAAGATATGTTCCATCTGGGCACGGATTTCGTAGGCGTGGCGCATGGCTGCTTCGGTGTCGTGGTGGAAACCGGCGCAGCCACGCTTGGGATCCCCCTTCGAATAATGGTAGGTGATGAGGAACAGCATACGCCGCCCGGCGCTCACCATGCGCTCCACGTCATGGGCCAGCACCTCGCCCAGATGGGGCCAGCCAAGGTCGAACATGCCACCCAGGTTGCGGAAAGGCATGAGGATGCCGGTCGGCGTATTCGTTGCCACTGGGATGTTGATGCGGCCATCCATGCACTTCAGGACGGCGATCGCGGTCGGGTGCTCTGCCAGATAGCGTTCACGCGCCAGCCAGGCTTCCGGACTGCAGAAATTCTCCCCATGTCGCGCAGCAAGATTGAACAGCCAGTTGATGCGCTCCTCGATCGGACGGCGGTGGATGATCATGGTGCTGTATTCCCTTCCAGTCTTTCTGCAGGTTGCCCTCGATTCGCCATGCGCTAGGGTAGCACAGCGGCAACCCGCCTCCGGCACTCAGCAGGACGAACCGGCAGTTTGGGCACGCGATCGTCATCGGCATCGCATTGATAGCAACTTTCCCCAAACTGGCAGGCAATGGCAGAAAAAACGAAGACCGCCATTGCGGTCTTCGATCTTGATGCATCACATCCGATCAGTTGTTGCCGAACAGGCCGGCCAGACGCCAAGTCTCCACGTCCTGCCGCTTACGGCTCCGCTGCATGGCTGCGTGTGTTGTTCTGTCAGGTTCAGCGCCAGTAGCATGAACCTGAGAAGCCAACACCGCCGCGAAATCCATTAATGGGGGGGCTGGGGCTGGAAAGGCCGCTGCTTGTTCATAGGCCACGCCCCATCCGCGGGCTGTGCCCCTCCCAATGGTTGCGCACCGTCCAGTGGCTGTTTTCCATGCAGGGACGGCTCTTCCTTCACGGGGTCATCCCATTCGATCTGGCGACCCGGCTGATCAGCCCGGTGCTTGGGCGATGTCGTATCCTGGTTGTCCGTTCCGGCTTCGGGGGATGGCGCGCTGGCTGGCGCAGAAGCCGCCGTCTGCTGACCATTTTGTACAACTGGAACAGAAACCGCGCTGTCCACAGCAGCAGCCGGTGCAGCATCGACCCGAACCTGGATCTTTTTCGCCTGATCCACGTACTTGTGCGGAACGATGTCGCCCATGTGGACTTTTCCCTGGGCGTCTTTCCACTGGTAAATATCGCCAGCATGCGCATATGCAGCAACGCACAACAGGCCGGCAGCCATTCCTTTCCATCGCATCAACGACATCTGTTTCTCCTTTCGGTGCGATTCGTCAGACATACATCTTCCGTATACATGCCATTTGATCAGAAATTTCTATCGCCCGCTCACGTGCAACTTAGGCCGGAACCTGCCCGAATGCATCGCCAACGCATCAGACCTTGATTGCACGGGCTGGCCCATTTGACGCATGCATGGCGTTCACCCCAGCAGGGCTTCCGCGAATTCACGGGCATTGAATGTCTGCAGATCTTCCAGCCCTTCGCCTACGCCGACAAAATAGACCGGGATGGGCCGTTCACGCGCAATGGCGCACAAAACGCCGCCCTTGGCGGTGCCGTCGAGCTTGGTGACAATCAGCCCGGTCAGCTGCAGCGCCTCGTCAAACGCCTTGACCTGGGCCAGCGCGTTCTGGCCGGTATTGCCATCAATCACCAGAAGGACTTCATGCGGCGCCGTGTCGCAAGCCTTGCCAATGGTGCGGCGTATCTTTTTCAGTTCGTCCATCAGGTGAAGCTGGGTAGGCAGCCGCCCCGCCGTATCCACCAGCACCACATGCTTGTTGCGCGCCTTCGCAGCGGCCACGGCATCAAAACTCAGCGCGGCCGGATCGCCCCCGGCGCTGCTCACGATTTCCACCATGTTGCGGTCTGCCCATACCGACAATTGCTCACGCGCCGCGGCACGGAACGTATCCGCGGCCGCCAGCAATACGCTCTGCCCGGCTTCGCTCAAATGCCGGGTGAGTTTTCCAATGGAAGTGGTTTTACCCGCGCCGTTGACGCCCGCGACCATGATGACCGTAGGCGTGTGTTCTCCAATGACAAGCGGTTTTTGCAAAGGTTGCAGCAAATCGGTGACCGCGTCCGCGAGCAAGGCGCGCACCTGGGCGGGATTTTCGGCACCAGTGGACTTGACGCGCTGTTTCAGGTCGTCCAGCAAATATGCCGTGGCCTGAACACCCGCGTCGGCCATCAGCAAGGCGGCTTCCAGTTCATCGTAGAGCGATTCATCCACCTGGGAAACGCCAAAAGCCGCGCTGATGGTGTTGCCGGTTCTTTTCAAGCCCGTCTTGAGACGATCCAGCCAGCGGCTTCTGTCTGGCCCTGACTCCTGCGCCGACAACGATTCGGCCGCAGCCGGTGACGGTGGGGGCGGCAGAACAGAAGTTGGCGCCTCTTGCGGCGCGGAAACGGTCACTTCCTGCGGGGCGGGTGCTTCAACACCGCCTGTCGCCGGTGCTGCCTGCGTCCATTCTGCCTGCTCGTCCAACGGACGGACTGCCTCCTCGGCGGCCGGCGTATCGGCAGCATCCTCTACCTGCGCGGGAGAAAGAGAAACGTCTGCCTGCCCTGGTTGCAGGACTTCTGACAATTTCTTTTTGAAAAAACTGAACATGGTTGGGTGCAATGGCCGCAAAAAGGTGAATTCGGAAGTCGCTGTATATGGGTTCAGTCAAGCGGCTGCTCGCTGGGAAATCATAGCTGCATGCCTTCAATTTCCATGAGCAGATTTTGCCTGCAAGTCGCGGCTACGAAACAGGCAAGCGCGTCTGCAGATACGCCGAGCATCGGAGACAACAGCATTTTTACTGTTGGCAGGTCATGCGGATGCCGGATGTAAACCTTGAAATGATTCAGTTGCTGTAGTGAACGGCCCGTGCGTTCCGCGACGATCTGCAGATTTTCCATCGCCGTGCGGCATTGACCTTCCAGATTGCCGACATGCACGGTTTGGTGCCCGATGATACTGGCGGTGCCCGACACGAAAAGCATGCGCTGTCCCTGCACGTCCACGGAACTGGCCCGCGCAAAACCGGGAGGCTGCGGGCCGTATTCTTCAGGGTAATGATAGGCCGGTTGCTGCCGTGGATTTTCGATATGACTGCCTGGCTGGCGGCCAGCCAGAAAATAGATATGTAGTGTGCCGCCCTGGCAGCCGACCCCGGTTGCCGCCGGCATGTACTGCGTAGCCTGGGAGAGGTCCTGCCTGCCGTTGTCAAAAACCTGCGAGAACGCCGCCGCCCTGCCCTGATTGAACGCACGGTAGGTTTCTTGCCCCTGCTCGTCCAGGGCATTGATGTGCGGAATGAAATTCCAGACGCGCCAAAGGTGGACGAATCCCGTCTGCTGCAGAAAATCCAGCAGATGCAGGTAATGCTGCCGCACCGCCGCCACGCAGGACTGGCCGGGGGGTACCGTCAGGCTGAGATGGCCCCACATCACATGCTGGTTGTGGCGGGCCTGCAATGGCCCATGCTGCAGGTGCTTCACGGGCACGGGACTGTACCAGCACTCCCTCCAGCCGGCGTCCTCTGCCGCATCCAGCGCCACGTGCACATCCTCCGCGCCAGAAGATGCTATCGGATGGCTCCTGCCGCCATAGCGCACACTGCCCAGCAGATGCGCACTGTCGCCAGGACCCTGTCGCACGGAATCGGCCGGCGCCCATGTGTGCTGCAAAACCGCCGCATGGCTCGCGACCCCGGAATGATCAGGCATTACAAGAACAGCTCAGCAAAAGAAAAATAAGGAATGGGCGTCACGGGTTTCGATCCGCATGGTTCGATGTCCCCGTCTGGAGATTCCCCGTCACACGCCAAGAAATGCGCCAGTGCGCAACACAACAAGCTTTCCGGACGGTTTCTACCCATTGCCAGGCGACTTTTCGGCGTTCAGAAGGTGGTATTTGCGCATGAGCTGCTCCCGCGTTTCCCGGTGCATGGGATCAACGGGAATGCAGGCCACCGGGCACAGTTGCACGCATTGCGGTTCTTCGAAGTGACCGACGCATTCGGTACATTTATCCGGATCGATGACGTAGATGCGCTCGCCCAGCGAGATGGCGCCGTTCGGACACTCAGGCTCGCAAACATCGCAATTGATGCATTCTTCGGTGATCATCAGGGCCACGGCCTGTTTCCCTCGCACAAATCCAAAAGCAGCTTATTATCCCAGCCTGCCGCTTTTGTTCCTATTGCCACTGCCCCATACCGACACGCCTTCATGGGATTGTTCCTGCTCAAACGACTTGCCGGCCTGGCTGTCACCCTGCTGGTGGCATCCATGGTGGTCTTTGCTGCGCTGGAAATCCTGCCCGGCAATGCCGCACAGGTCATGCTGGGCCCGGATGCTGCCCCTGCAGCCGTCCAGGCCCTGGAACGGCAGCTCGGACTCGATCAACCAGCCATCGTGCGTTACGGACAATGGATTGGCGGGCTGTTGCATGGAAACATGGGAATCAGTTACGCCTATGGCAGTCAGGCGAGCCACATGATTGCAGGAAGCTTGGCCTTGACGATCCCGCTGGCCCTTTTGGCTCTGTTTCTGGCATGCATCATGGCCCTTGCCGGCGGCATGTATGCCGCTGCCAGACATCGGCGCGCCGGGGACGCATGGATGATGGCCCTGAGCCAGCTGGGCATGGCCATTCCCGGTTTCTGGCTGGCCATGCTGCTGATCCTGGTCTTTTCAGTCAGGTTGCGCTGGTTTGCCGCTGGCGGCTTTGACGGCTGGGGCAGCCATCCCGTGCAATGGCTGCGCAGCCTGAAGAGCCTGGTTCTGCCCGCCCTGGCGCTTTCCCTGGTGCAGGCCGCCGTCCTCATGCGCATCACCCGGGCCGCCATGCTCGAAGTCCTGCAGGAAGATTTCGTGCGCACGGCGCGTGCTCGCGGCCTGAGCCCGCGCGCCGTGTTGTTTCGGCATGTGCTGCGCAACGCCCTGATTCCGGTGCTGACCCTGTCCGGCCTGCAATTCGCCAATCTGCTGGCCGGGGCCATCGTGGTGGAAAACGTGTTCTTTCTTCCGGGACTGGGACGGCTGCTGTTCCAAAGCATCGCCAACCGCGACCTGGTGGTGGTGCGCAATGGCGTGCTGGTGCTGGCAACGCTGGTCATCCTCGTCAATGCCGGCGTCGACCTGCTGCAGGCTCTGGTCGATCCCCGGCTGCGCCAGCCCCAGCGGGCAGAGGAAGGATCCGGCGCATGAGCGGACAGTCGCCCGCCAGGCTGAAACCGTCTGCCTCCCGCCAGGCCGCATACCGCCTGCGGCTGCGCGCGATGCGGCATCCCGGACTATGGGCGGGAGGCTGCCTGACCGTCTTGCTCGTGGCCTGCGCCCTGCTGTCCTGGTTCTGGACGCCATATCCGCCCATGGACATCGACATGGCCGCGCGACTGACCAGACCCAGCACCAGACACTGGCTGGGCACCGATGCACTGGGCCGCGACGTCGTCTCCCAATTGCTGGCCGGTGCGCGCAGTCCGCTGCTGGTGGGTATGGGCGCCGTCGGCATGGGGCTGTGCATCGGCACCTTCATGGGCCTGCTGGCGGCACAGCAGCGCGGCTGGATCGAATCGCTGACCCTGAAGCTGACCGACGTGGCCTTTGCCTTTCCTGCGCTGCTGACCGCCATCATGCTGGCCGCCACATGGGGCGCAGGCGCCCTCAGCGCCACATTGGCGATCGGGCTGTTCAATGTGCCCACGTTCACGCGCATCAGCCGCGCCAGCGCCCGCTCCATCTGGACACGCGACTTCATACAGGCTGCCCGGTTGACCGGCAAGCAGCGCTGGCGCATCACCCTCGAGCATGTGCTGCCACATGTGGCGCCCGTGCTCGTGGTGCAGGCCAGCGTCCAGTTTGCGCTGGCCATTCTGGCCGAGGCCGCCCTGTCCTATCTGGGCCTGGGCACCCAGCCGCCCCAGCCAAGCTGGGGCCGTATGCTGGCGGACGCGCAAACCCTGCTTTACCAACGGCCGATGCTGGCCGTCTATCCCGGCCTGTGCATTGCCCTAGCAGTGCTGGGTCTCAACTTTCTGGGGGATGGCCTGCGCGACGTGCTGGACCCCAAAATGGATGTGCAATTGCGATGACGGACACTGCTCCCGCCCTGTTGCAGATCGAAGACCTTACGGTACAGGTCCACACCTCGCGCGGCGTGGCCGAACCCGTGCAGCAATTCAGCCTCGCGCTGCAGCGCGGCGAAACGCTGGGGCTGATTGGCGAATCGGGTAGCGGCAAGACCCTGGCCATGCTGGCTGTCATGGGCTTGCTGCCGCGCAATGCAACGGCGCATGGCAGCATCCGGCTCAACGGGCAGGAATTGCTGGGCATGGACGAACCGGCGTGGTGCCGGGTGCGTGGTTCCCGCATCGGCATGGTTTTCCAGGAACCGATGACCGCCCTCAACCCATTGCAGCGCGTAGGCGATGCCGTGGCCGAACCCTTGCGCCTGCACCTGGGGCTTTCCGCGCCAGCGGCGCGGGAACAGGCCATCGGCTGGCTGGAACGTGTCGGCATCGAACATGCAGCCGAACGCTGGCACGACTACCCGCACCAGTTTTCGGGCGGCCAGCGCCAGCGCATCGTGCTGGCCAGTGCGCTGGCCTGCCACCCCGACGTGCTGATTGCCGACGAACCCACCACGGCGTTGGACAGCACCGTACAGGCACAGATGCTGGAACTGCTGCAAAAACTGGTGGCCGAAGAGGGCATGGCCATGGTCCTGATCAGCCACGACCTGGCGCTGGTGGCGCGCCATGTGCAGCGCATCAGCGTGCTGTACGCTGGCCGCGTGCTCGAACAGGGCGGCAGCCGGGCCGTTTTTTCCCAGGCTGCCCACCCGTATACCCACGCCCTGCTGGCGGCCAGGCCCCGCCTGGAACAGCCACGCGGCGTTCCGCTTGTCAGCATCGGCGGGCGCCTGCCCGACCTCTACGACCTGCCGGATGGCTGCCGGTTTGCCGACCGCTGCACGCAAGTGCAGGCCATTTGCCGCGACTCCGAGCCCCCCGAGCAGATCGTGCCGGCCGACGGATCGGCCCATCGTGTGCGTTGCTTCTTTCCACGGCGCCCGTCATGAATACCGTCTCTGGCTGCTCTTCGCATGCATGCCTGCCGGCCACCGATGCCAGCAGCAACACGCCCTGCCTGCTCGACGTGCGCAACGTGCACCGCCATTACCGCCAACCCCGCCACAGCCTGCTGGCACAACCACGCAACACACATGCCCTCAAAGGCGTCAGCTTTCGTCTTGAACAGGGGCAGAGCCTGGGGCTGGTCGGCGAATCCGGCAGCGGAAAATCCACGCTTGCGCGCATCATTATGGCGCTGGACGCCCCCGACAGCGGCAACGTCTGCTTCCAGGGGCACAACCTGCATACGCTGCCCGCAGCGGCCCTGCGCGCCTTGCGCCCGGCTTTCCAGATGGTGTTTCAGGATCCCTATGGCTCCCTCGATCCCCGCCAGCACATTGGCCGCATCGTCACCGAGCCGCTGCATCAGTCGGGCCTGGATGCCGCCACTCTCGAACAACGGGCGACAGAGGTGCTGCAGGCCGTGGGCCTGCGGGCCGACGACCTGGCCGCATACCCCCACGAGTTCTCTGGCGGACAACGCCAGCGGATTGCGATTGCACGTGCCCTGATCAGCCAGCCACAGCTCATCGTGGCCGACGAGCCCGTGAGCGCGCTTGACGTATCGGTGCAGGCCCATGTGCTCAACCTGCTGCAAGGCTTGCAGCAACGGGGCATCAGCCTGCTGCTGATTAGCCACGACCTGGGCGTGGTGCAGCACCTCTGCGACCAGGTCTGCGTGCTCTACCGTGGCGAAATGGTGGAATGCGGGTCCACCGAAACAGTGCTGCAGCATCCCGCACACCCATACACGCAGAAGCTGCTCGCAGCCGCCAGAATCTAATAAATCACACCAAGAATAAGCTGTAACCCATCGTATGGAAACATTTTTTTAGAATGCATCCAGACGCATGCTCATGCCATTTGCAGGCCGCCGCTCAGGCTGCGGACATCCGCCACGCCCTTGTCCTGCATCCATCGCTCCAGATCCTGCGCAATCTGCTGGGCGATGCCGGGAGTCACGAAACTGGCAGTGCCCACCTGCACCGCAGTGGCCCCGGCCAGCAGAAACTCGATCACGTCCGTGGCCGACATGATGCCGCCGATGCCGATGAGCGGCACCTTCACCGCCCGCGCCACCTGCCACACCATGCGCAAGGCCACCGGCTTGATGGCCGGTCCCGACAGCCCGCCCGTGACGTTGGCCAGCACCGGCCGGCGCGTGTTCACGTCAATCGCCATCCCCACGAGCGTATTGATGAGCGAGAGCGCATCGGCGCCGGCATCGACGCAGGCCACGGCCATGGCCACCACATCGGTCACGTTGGGCGAAAGCTTGACGATCAGCGGCTTGCGCGTGGCTGCCCGGCAGGCAGCCACCACGCCCGCGGCACAGGCCGGGTCGCTGCCGAAAACAATGCCGCCTTCCTTGACGTTGGGGCACGAAATATTCATCTCCAGCGCCGCCACTTCGGGCACGGCATCGAGCCGCCGTGCCATCTCGGCGTATTCTTCGACCGTGTTGCCGAAAAAATTGGCAATGCAGGGCGTATCCACGGTGCGCAGGAAAGGCGCCTTCTCGGCAATGAAGGCGTCGACGCCGACGTTCTGCAAGCCAATCGCATTGAGCATCCCGGCGGGCGTTTCGACGATGCGTGGTGTCGGATTGCCCGCGCGCGGCCGCAGTGAAAGGCCCTTTGTGACCATCGCGCCGATGCTGCGCAGGTCCATGTAAGGCGCAAATTCCGCACCGTAACCAAAAGTGCCCGAAGCGGTCATGATCGGGTTGCGCATGGCGATACCCGCCACGTTCACGGAAAGATCGGGTTTCATGCGCATTGCTCCCATTGCAGGTCGGCGGCATCAAACACGGGCCCTTCGGTGCACACGCAGCGGAAATCAGGCGTCGCTTCGCTGTGGTCGCGCCCCGGCGTCACGCAGGCCAGGCAGGCGCCCACGCCGCAGGCCATGGTGCCTTCGAGCGACACCTGGCAGGCCACGCCACGCTGGCTTGCCAGCCGCGCCACCGCCCGGAGCATGGGCTCGGGACCACAGGCATAGATCGTGGCTGGGCGTCCGTCCAATTGATCCAGATGGCGCGCCAGCGGAACCGTGACGAACCCTTCCTCGCCGAACGATCCATCGTTGGTAGCCGCGTGGCAGCGCGCCCCCAGGCGGCCAAAGTCCTCGAAGCACAGCACATCTTCCCGCGAGCGCCCGCCCGCGAAAAGGTGCACGTTGGCGGATGGCTGGCGCAACAGCGTCTTGGCCAGCAGATACAGCGGCGCCAGACCAATGCCGCCGCCCACCAGCAGTTTTTCTTCGCCGGATTCCCCCAGGCTGAACCCCGTGCCCAGAGGGCCCAATATATCCAGAACGACTCCGGGCGCCGTCTGCGCCAGAAGGCCCGTTCCCTTGCCCACCACGTGGTAGAGCATGTCGAAAAAGGCCTCCTGCCCTGGCCGCGCCTGCTCTTGCGGCAACAGGCCAGCATCGAACACCGCCAGCGGACGGCGCAACAGAGGGTCGATGGCAGGGCTGACGCGCACCATGACAAACTGGCCCGGCTCCGCCCGGGCAAAGGACGCAGGAGCGCTCAGGCGCATATGCCAATAGCCTGGCGTCAGCTCCTTGTTGAAAATCACGGTGCCGAGAAATTGCATCAAAAGAATATCCGATCAAGAAAAATAGGTCACATGCATAGTGCCGCGGCAACCCTCAGGGGCCCATCGGCGCCCCGATCGACCGCTGCCGCCAGCGCCAGAACTCCGTCCTTGGCGCGCAATTGTTGCGCAATCGTCGACACTATTTGCATGGCATCCCAAACTATAGCCCAAGGGCCGCCCTGCCACTTCCGGCTCAACCGGCGGCCAAAGCATTTGTGCCGTCAAGATCAGCCATTGCCATACACATTGGACTCGCCGCCGTCGATGGCAATGACCTGGCCATTGACGTAACTGTTGTCGCGGCTGAGAAAGAAGACCGCCAGCTTGGCCACTTCCTCGGGCAGCCCCAGGCGGCGCATCGGGTTGTGCTGGGCAAATTCCTTTTCGGCGGCCTCCGGGTTGGCCGGGTTCTTCTGCTTGAAAAAGCCAGCCACCATCGGCGTGAGAATGGCGCCGGGGGCAATCGCATTGGTCAAAACGCCTTCCCGGCCGTATTCGAGCGCCGCGTTTTTGGTCATGCCGGCCACGGCGTGCTTGCTCGCCACATAGGGGGTGTGGTCCAGGACGCCGCGAATGCCAGCGACCGAGGATACGTTCACGATCCGCCCGTACTGTTGCTTTCGCATGACCGGGATGACATGGCGCATGCCGTAGTACACGCCCATCAGATTGATGTCCAGCACCTTTTTGAAGGCATCCAGGTCGTATTCCGTCAGGCGGGCCTGCGGCCCCTCGATTCCGGCGTTGTTGTACAGGCCATCGATTCTGCCGAAGGCCTGCAGGGTCTCGTCGACATACCGCTTCACCGCCTTCTCGTCCGACACATCCGCAACGATGGCGATGATTTCTGCACCGCTGAACCGCGCCGCCAGTTCCGCGCGCGTGCGTTCCAGGTCTTCGCGGTTGTAATCCACCAGGGCCAGACGCGCCCCCCTGCCAGCCAGCTCTTTCGCGGCCGCCTGCCCAAGTCCCATGGCAGCGCCGGTAATGATGATTGCATCGTTTTTCATGTTCACTCCTTGGATGAAAATACCCATGCATGACCTCATTGACCATTATCCCTGGATCGCGAGCGCCAGGCACCAGTAAGCGCTCTCGAAACAGCTGGTCTTCACCGGAGTTCCGTTCCTTCGCATCCCACACCTGCGAAGACCTGATGACAGATTCCCTCACACAGGAGTGGTCAAAAAAACAGGCACCGGAACCTTTGAGTGCCGGGTGCCTGTTTTGCAGGAAATGGCCGGACTATGGGATGGCACCCACGCCCCGGCGAGCCCAAGGCCCAATACAAGATGATCTGATTACTTACGCTTCGCCGTCAATGTGACCCAGGCAACACCACCCAACACGACCAAGGCGGAAACAGACCCTCTGATCGTCATTTTCTCGCCAAGAATCAGGGCACCGAAAACCGCACTCAGAACAGGAACGGAGAGTTGTACGGCACCAGCGCTTATTGCCGCCATGCGCACCCGTACCCAATACCAGATGGCGTATCCAATTCCCGAGGCCAGGCTACCCGACAGCAACGCGTAGATCGCACCCCTCTGATCAATATTGACGCTCTGATATTGAATGAGCACCAAAGCAAGCGCAAATGGAATGGCCAAAAGAAAACTGCTTGCCGTACCGGAAACCGGCGAATCTCCCCGTTTTCCCAATAACGAAAAACCACCCCATGCAAAGCCCGCCAGCGCCATGAGTGCCGCAGGCCCCAAAGGAGGAGCCGAAGCGCCCGGAGCGAGGAAGACCACCAGTCCGCCCAGCGCCATCAGCAAGCCCAGGAGACTAGTCCGCTCTCCTTGATAAATCCCATACGAAATCATCAGCAGTTGCGCGGCAGCAAACAGCACGAGCGCGCCGGCCCCCGTGCTGATGTTGCGATAGGCAAATGAGAATGCAGCCGCGTAGATGAACAGCAAGGCTGCGGACAGCCAACCAGTCCTAGAATGGCGCAGTCTCTCCCCTTGGATCATGAGAATGGCGAACAACGTCATCGCGCCAGATATGACCCGAATGGCCGTAAAGGAAGCGGCATCAATCGCAGTCGTCTGGAAGGCCATCCTGGTGAGCAGTGAGTTGGCGGCGAAGGCCACCATCGCCATGCAGGTCAGCAACGCAATGGTGGCTGTTGCTGGTCTCACTCCTGATGATCGCTTCGCTTGCGCGTCTGCATCCAGGGTTTTCATTTGGTGATCCTTCTTCCTTCGCTCAGGCCCTTGGTTGCGATTGCTCGGCCCAACGACCTTCTCCCTGCTCCCTTTATCAGGGAAGCAGTGATGGATGCGTGCGTTGCGCGATCAGAGCGGACCAGCATAACCAGAAACCGCATAACCTTTTGCAGGCAGCGGTGATTCGACCGCCGGCATCAGGCCATCACGAACACTGAAGCGATTTTGTGGGCAGCCTGTTCGTTCCATCGATGGCTGCGTCAACATACTGCGCGAAGCGGTTGCCGCGCTTGCCGACCGGCGACAGCCGGGTTTCAGCCAATGCTAAGAAAATTGGATCAGTGCCCGCTCATTGGATGGGCGCTCCTGAAAGGGATATGGCTGGCAAGCCGCGTGGCACCGAGAGCGAAACAGTCCAGCAAACGTGGGGGGCAACAAAAGCCAAGGCTGAAACCGCAGACGCAAAACCGCAGGGACAGCCTCAATTTGTGCTCCCAATGTACCCCTGGAACGAAACAAGGACCCGAAGGTCCTTGTTTTTACTGGTATTTCTGGGGTGGCTGATGGGGCTCGAACCCACGACAACAGGAATCACAATCCTGGACTCTACCAACTGAGCTACAGCCACCGTAGAGCTTGAAATTATAGCGTGCCCATACGACTTATTGATCGAATCCCATAAAAATCAAGGGGTGGCCGGGGCCAGCTCTGCCGGCAGCGGCGGCTTGGGCACGTTGATCCTAACCTTCAGGGTCTGCCTGAGGCTGTTCAGGTACGCCTGCATCTGGGCCTGCGCGGCGCCCTGCGTCACGGCAGGAGCAAGCTGGGTACGCAAATCTGCGGCATCGGAATCGGACTCTGCCACCACTTTAGCGACGCGCACAATGGCATATCCCCGCTGGCCCAGATCCGCCCCTTCGAGAGCGGGAAGCTTGGTCACGTCTGCCCGCAACGCAGCATCGACCACGGCGCGGGGATACTGCCCCGGTTTGACCCTGGAAATGACCAGCGGCGCAGCAAAAGAGGCGCTGGCAGGATTTTGCGTCCACTGCTGCAACTGGGCCTTGCCGGCTTCCCGGGCCAGCTCCGCTGCTTTGGTCTGCACGTAGTCGGCCTTTACCTGGGCTTTTACTGTTTCATAGGGCTCGGTATGCGCGGGCGTATGCGTGGTGACACGCACCACCATCAGTTGCCCGTCTCCCACGGGAATGGGATCACTGGCAAGTTTGCCTTCCAGCGCCTGGGGCGAGAATATCGCCCGCAGCACGCTCGGTTCGGCCAGCGCGCCCCGTGTTTGCGGCGTCAGGCCCTGGGCGGTTTGCACCGGCAGCCCGAGCTTCTCTGCTGCGGCCTTGAGCGAACGCCGGTCTTTGGCCACCTCATCGGCCAGCAGCCGGGCGTCACTGCTGAAGTTCTGCTTCTGGCTCTCCTGACGGAAATCAGTCTCGACCTGCTTGCGGATGGCCTGCAACGACGGAATAGCGGCAGGCTTGACAGCGTCGAGGCGGATGATGTGATAGCCGAATCGGCTCTGCACCACATCGCTGATGCCGCCGGGTTTGAGAGCAAACGCGGCATCTGCAAAAGGCTTCACCATGGTTTCGCGGCTGAAAAAGCCCAGGTCGCCGCCTTTGGCCGCAGAGCCCGGATCCTGCGAGTGCTGCTTGGCCAGTTCGGCAAAACGCTCTGGCTTGGCCTTGATTTCTTCAAGCAGGCCTTCGGCCTTCTGCCGGGCCGCAGCCAGCGTTCCCGCATCGGCTTTTTCATCGGCCGCAATCAGGATGTGGCTGGCGCGGCGCGTTTCTGGCTGGCCGTAGCGCGCGCCTTGCGCGGCAAACCATTCCTGCAGTTCCTTTTCCGTAAACGGATGGCGCTTCTGCACGGCGGCTGCGTCCAGCAGCAGGTATTCGATACTGGCCTGCTCCGGCACGCTGTAACGCGTCGCTGCCTGTTGCCCGTACCACGCCTGCAATTGCGCTTCGTCCGTCTGCACCTTGGCCGCATAATCCGCAGCCGGAAACAGGGCCACCTGCACTTCGCGCTGCTCCAGCAAGGGCTTGATCGACTGCTCGGTCACCACCGCCGGCTGCCAGCCGGTGGCAATGCTGATCACCTGTACCAGACGCTGCTCCGACAGCTGGCCGCGGATCATGGCCTCAAAGGCTTCGGGCGTTCTGCCGTTTTGCTGCAGCAACTCGGCATAGGCCTTGGTGTCGATTTTTCCGTCAGCGCCGCGCAGCGCCGCCACTTGCGGAATCTCCAACAGGGCGTCCTGCACGCGCTGGTCGGGCACATAGAGACGGTGCTTGTGCACCCACGCCGCCAGCATGTAATCGGTCACCATGCTCTCAAGCGTCTGGTACTTGGCAAAAGAGGATTCCAGCAGGCTGTCGTCAATGCCGGGCTGGCTGGCACGCAGCTGCTGCATTCGCTCACGGTGGACTTCATCCCAGTCCTTCTGGGTAATGGCTTTGCCATCCACGCTCGCCACTCCCTCGCCCGGCCCGGCGGCGCGTCGATACAGTTCGATACCGCCGAAAATGAAGGACGGGATCACGAGCAGCATCAGCAGGCCGGTCAGCAGCTTGTTGTTCTTGCGGATAAATTCAAACATGCGCAGCTTCAGGAAACAATGAAAAAGTAATCAGGCATTCTAACGGCTGGGCATGGCCGCAACCGGATACCCGGCACAAAGGTCATTCCACTACGGTGAGCCGGGCAATGCCCAGCACCAGCCATTTCACGCCGTGCCGCAGAAAACTCACTTGCGCCCGGGCATCCGCCCCGCTACCTTCGATGACCTGCACCGTGCCTTCGCCAAACTTGGTGTGGAATACGCGCACTCCGGCCCGCAAGCCCGTGTCTGCCACCGGCTGGGGCGCTGTTGCGCCGCTCTGCCCCACCGACTGGCGCACGTCGCGGTTCCATTGCGGCTCGTCGCGCATCCGGCTTGCACCGGGAAACGGCATGGCATCGGCAAAGGCACTGCGCTGCGGAGTGAGCCATTTCAGGCAATCCTGGGGCAACTCGTCGAAAAAGCGGCTGCGGATGTTGTAGCGCGTCTGCCCGTGGAGCAGCCGCGTCTGGGCATGGCTCAAGTACAGGCGCTGGCGCGCCCGGGTAATGGCCACGTACATCAGGCGGCGCTCTTCTTCCAGCCCGTCGTAGTCGTTCATGGCATTTTCGTGCGGGAACAGCCCTTCTTCCAGCCCGCTGATGAACACCACATTGAATTCCAACCCCTTGGCGGCATGCACGGTCATCAATTGCACGGCGTCCTGGCCGGCCTGGGCCTGGTTGTCGCCCGCCTCGAGCGCAGCATGGGTAAGGAACGCCGCCAGCGGCGACAGGGTTTCACCATCGCCTTCTACACCTTGCATACTCGCGGCGTCTGTGGAGACGCCCACTTCGGCCTGCGCCATGCCAGGCGTCTCGCGGCCAAAGCCTTCCATGCTGACGAAACTTTCGGCAGCGTTGACCAGTTCCTGCAGGTTCTCCACCCGGTCCGCGCCGTCGCGTTCATTCTGGTAGTGCTCCAGCAGGCCGCTGGCATCCAGTACCAGCTCGGCGATTTCCTTGAGCGTCAGGCGCTGCGACTGCTCGCGCATCACGTCGATTTTGGCGACGAACGAGGCCAGATTGGCCCCTGCCTTGCCCGGCACCTGTTGCACGGCGTCGTGCAGTGGGATGTTGGCCGCGCGCGCCGCATCCTGCAGCTGCTCGATGGTGCGCGCGCCAATGCCACGCGGCGGGAAATTGACCACGCGCAAGAAGCTGGTGTCGTCGCGCGGGTTGTCGAGCAGGCGCAGATAGGCCAGCGCATGCTTGATCTCGGCCCGCTCGAAAAAGCGCAGCCCGCCGTACACGCGGTACGCAATGCCGGCATTGAACAAGGTGGATTCAATCACCCGGCTCTGCGCATTGCTGCGGTACAGAATCGCGATCTCCTTGCGCTCGCTGCCGTCGCGCACCAGTTGCCGGATCTGGTCCACGATCCAGTGCGCCTCGGCCATGTCGCTGGGCAGTTCGACCACGCGCACCGGCTCGCCTGCGCCTGCATCGGTGCGCAGGTTCTTGCCCAGGCGGCGCGTGTTGTGGCTGATGAGCGCGTTGGCGCTGTCGAGGATGTTGCTGTAGCTGCGGTAGTTCTGTTCCAGCTTGATCTGGTACGCCACCTTCAGTTCGGTGACGAAATCGTTCATGTTGCCCACGCGCGCGCCGCGGAAGGCGTAAATGCTCTGGTCGTCATCCCCCACCGCAAACAGCGCGTTGGGCGCAATGCCGTCGGCGCCATCCGACACGAACAGCTTCAGCCACCGGTACTGCAGCCGGTTGGTATCCTGGAACTCGTCCACCAGAATATGCCGGAAACGCCGCTGGTAGTGTTGCCGCACCAGCGGATGGTCGCGCAGGATTTCGTAGCTGCGCAACATCAGTTCGCCAAAATCGACCACGCCTTCGCGCTGGCACTGGTCCTCGTACAGCTGATAAATCTCGGCCTTCTTGCGGCTTTCGGCATCGCGCACCGGCACGTCCGAGGGACGCATGCCCTCCTCCTTGCTGCCGCTGATGAACCATTGCATCTGCTTGGCCGGGAATTGCTCATCGTCGATGTTGAACTGCTTGTATAGCCGCTTGATGGCCGAGAGCTGGTCCTGCACATCCAGAATCTGGAAAGCCTGCGGCAGATTCGCCGCCTGGTAATGCGCCCGCAAAAAGCGGTTGCATAGCCCGTGGAAGGTGCCGATCCACATGCCGCGCACGTTGATCGGCAGCATAGCCGACAGGCGCGCCATCATCTCCTTGGCCGCCTTGTTGGTGAAGGTGACGGCCATCACCCCACCGGGAGACACGCGCTGCTGCGCCAGCAGCCAGGCAATACGGGTGGTGAGCACGCGTGTCTTGCCCGAGCCCGCGCCTGCCAGAATCAGCGCATGCGCATCAGGCAGCGTCACCGCCTGGCGCTGCTCGGGATTGAGGCCCTTGAGCAAATGCTCGCCCGATGCAGGCGCAAAAGAGGAACTGTCGTCAAATTCAAAGCCGGACATGGCAATCCTGTTACTGCAAAGGCCAGCCGCCAGCGGCATGCATAACGGTATCGCGTTTGGCCTGAGTGACCTGTGCACATACCGGGCGGTGGGAATATTCGATGGCGTTGACTGCCTGGCAATTGGCGGCCGCCGCATCGAAACACAAGAAGGTACCGATCAGGAAAAATCATGAAGAATCACGTCGCTGTCGGCACGCAGGCAACCGCCATTATCGGCGCAGCCGTCCATCCGCACCGGAACAAAAGCCGTTTCGCATGCGCTTTTGCCGGATTTTCTCAACGGCTGCGTGATTGCATCTTCCATGCTGGCGCAGGAGGATGAGTAGCATTTCTTTCCAGCCATCTGGACCGTTGCCGCCTCTGATACGAGGCCTCCTGGCCTGCCTGCCATTTTTTGTCCTGTAGAATTTTGCCTTTAACAGCTTCCGACGCTGCCTCATGTCCGCCTGGGTATTGCCCGACCACATTGCCGATGTATTGCCCTCCGAGGCGCGGTTGATCGAAGATCTACGGCGCGAGTTGCTCGACTCCGCCTGCCGCCACGGCTACGAACTGGTGATACCGCCGCTGGTGGAGCACATCGAATCGCTGCTTACCGGTACGGGCGAAGACCTGGAGCTGCAGACCTTCAAGCTGGTGGACCTGCTTTCCGGACGGACCCTGGGCGTGCGTGCCGACACCACCCAGCAAACCGCCCGCATCGACGCCCACTTGCTCAACCGCCAGGGCACCACGCGCCTGTGCTACTGCGGCCCGGTGCTGCACACCCGCCTGCCGCATCCCAACGCCACCCGTGAGCCCTTGCAGTTCGGCGCCGAACTTTACGGCTGCAGCAACATCGCCGCCGACATCGAAATCCTGCTGCTGGCGCTGGACGCCCTGCAAACCATCCAGACCCGGCCCGAAAACGGCATGGTCGTGGATCTGGCCGACGCCCGCATCGTGCCTGCCTTGCTGGCGCAAGCCCCCGAAGTCAAGGTGGATGTGCACCGCCTGCAGCAGGCGCTCATTACCAAGAATGCCGGCGCCTTGCGCCACGAAGTGGCTGCCCTGCCAGCAGACATCCAGCAGGCGCTGAGACGCCTGCCCGACCTGTACGGCACGGCGGATGTGCTGGATGCAGCACGCCAGCACCTGCCCGCCCTGCCCGAAATCACCCAGGCGCTGGATGAACTCGCGGCACTTGCCGCTCACATTGCCAGCGTGCATCCGGCATTGCGGGTGCAGTTCGATCTGGCCGATTCGCAAGGCTATTCGTATTACAGCGGCATGCATTTCGCCGTTTACCTACCCGGCGGCAGCGATGCCATGGTGCGCGGCGGACGCTATGACGAAGTGGGCGCCGCTTTTGGGCGCATGCGCCCAGCGGTGGGATTCAGCCTGGATGTGAAGGCGCTGGCACAGCATGTCGCGCCCCGTTCCAAGCGTCCGGCCATCCGTGCCACCTGGCAGGCTTCGCCCAACTGGCAGGAAGCCGTGCAGGCCCTTCGGCGCACGGGAGAAACGGTGGTCGTCACCCTGCCCGGCCAGGAACATGCCCCGGAAGAATTCGTATGCGACCGGGCCCTGATCCAGCTGGACGGACGATGGACGGTCCAGGCCGCCTGAAACGCCGATGAACGCATTTTCTGTTTTTGGAAGGATTTTTGCTGCATGAACAACAATCAGGGCCTACCGGCCAAAGGTCGCAACGTCGTCGTCGTCGGTACCCAATGGGGCGATGAAGGCAAAGGCAAACTGGTGGACTGGTTGTGCGAAACGGCCAATGCCGTCGTGCGCTTTCACGGTGGGCACAACGCGGGACATACCCTGGTCATCAACGGGCAGAAAACCGCACTGCACCTGATTCCCAGCGGAATCATGCGCCCCGGCGTCACCTGCTACATCGGCAATGGCGTGGTGCTCTCCCCCACGAAACTGCTCGAGGAAATCGCCGGGCTGGAAGCCGCGGGCGTGGACGTGCGTTCGCGCCTGCGCATCAGCGAGGCATGCCCGCTGATCCTGCCGCTGCACTCGGCACTCGACATGGCCCGCGAAGCCGCACGCGGCCGCGCCGGCCAGGAAAAGATCGGCACCACGGGCCGCGGAATCGGCCCGGCGTACGAAGACAAGGTCGCACGGCGCGCCCTGCGCGCACAGGACTTGCGTTTCCCGGAGCGTTTTGCCGCCAAGCTGCGCGAACTGGTGGATTACTACAACCACCTGCTGCGCACCTGGCTGCAGGCCGATACAGTCGATTTCGGCCCGGCCCTTGCTCCTTTTCTGGTCAACGGCCAGATCCAGTACGACGCCGTGCTCCAGGAAGCGCTGCAACAGGCCGAAATCATCCGCCCGATGCTGGCAGACGTCTCGCGGGCGCTCAACGAAGCCCACCAGGCTGGCGCCAACATCCTGTTCGAAGGGGCGCAGGGCACGCTGCTGGATGTCGACCACGGCACTTATCCATTCGTGACGTCCAGCAACTGCGTGGCAGGCAATGCCGCCGCCGGGGCAGGCATAGGCCCCAACCTGCTGCATTATGTGCTGGGCATCACCAAGGCCTACTGCACCCGCGTGGGCGGCGGTCCCTTCCCTACCGAACTCGACTGGGACATGCCCGGCACGCCCGGCTACCACATGGCTACCGTCGGCGCCGAAAAAGGAACGACCACCGGCCGCAGCCGGCGCTGCGGCTGGTTTGACGCCGCATTGCTCAAGCGCAGCGCCCAGCTCAATGGCATGACTGGCCTGTGCATCACCAAGCTCGATGTGCTCGACGGACTACCCGAACTCAAACTCTGCACCGGCTACCAGCTCGACGGAGAATCCATCGACATCCTGCCTCTGGGTGCCGAAGCCATTGCCCGCTGCACGCCCATATACGAAACCCTGCCGGGCTGGAAAGAATCCACGGTGGGAGTGACCGACTACGACCGCCTGCCTGCCGCTGCGCGCCGGTACCTGGAACGCATCGAGGAAATCGGCGGCGTTCCCGTGCATCTGATTTCCACCAGCCCCGACCGGGCACACACCATTTTGCGGCGGCATCCCTTTGCTGCTTCCTCTGCCTGACGTCCTGACCCACTTTTTTCACGGAGCGCGCCATGTTGACCGAAGACGGCAATCATCTTTACGTGAGCCATGAGGAATACCATCACCTCATCGAGAAACTGGCCCTCATGGTGCACCACTCCGGCTGGGAGTTCGACACCATCCTGTGCCTGGCGCGGGGCGGCATGCGTCCGGGCGACATTCTCAGCCGCATCTTCGACGTGCCGCTGGCCATCATGTCCACCAGCTCCTACCGCGACAGCCACGGCACCAAGCAGGGACACCTGGACATCGCTCACTACATCACCACGCCCAAGGGCCAGATTGCAGGCCGCGTGCTGCTGGTGGACGATCTGGCCGATTCCGGCAAAACGCTGCAAGCGGTGATCGACATGCTGCGGGCCAAGTATCCCTCCATCACCGACCTGCGCAGCGCCGTGCTCTGGACCAAGGGAATTTCGGCCTTCACCCCGGATTATTCGGTGGAACACCTCCCCACCAGCCCCTGGATCCACCAGCCATTCGAAATGTACGACAGCATGTCTGCGCTGCAACTGGAAGCGCGGCACGCTGGCTGATAGACGGTCAGACCCCTTCCCCTACGTTGCCGGCTGCGCACCCACACTCCATCCCCAGACAGCACCATGAAAACGCATTGCGCCACCCGCCTGATCCATCACGACTACGAGCCGCCGCAAGGCTTTGCCGCGCCACAGCCGCCGGTGCACAAGGCCTCGACCATTTTCCTGCCCAACATCGCCGCCTCCCGCAACCGCGACCCGCTCGATCGCGGCGATTACACCTATGGCACACACGGAACGCCCACCAGTTATCTGCTGGAGCAGCGCCTGTGCATGCTGGAGGGTGGCAGACACGGCATGCTGGTACCCAGCGGCCTGGCGGCCCTCGCCTGCGTGAACCTGGCCCTACTCAATCCCGGCGATGAAGTGCTGCTGCCCGACAATGTCTACGGCCCCAACAAGGCGCTCGCCATCGCCGAATTGCAGCGCTTTGGCATCCGCCACCGCTGCTACGAGGCCACTGACGTCAACGATCTGGCGGCCAAGATCGGCCCGTCCACCCGGCTGGTATGGCTAGAGGCTGCCGGCTCCATCACGCTGGAGTTTCCCGACCTGATCGCGCAAGTGGAGCTGTGCCGCAGCAAAGGCGTGTTGACCGCGCTGGACAACACCTGGGGCGCAGGCTTGGCCTTTCAGCCTTTCGACCTGTCGCGCACCGGCAGCGAAGGCTCGGCACTGGGCGTGGACATTTCCGTGCATGCCCTGACCAAATACCCCAGCGGCGGCGGCAATGTGCTGATGGGCAGCATCATCACGCGCAGCGACGAGCTGTTCAGGAAACTGGCGGCCTGCCACATGCACCTGGGCTTTTGCGTGGGCATGAACGACGTGGAATCGATTCTCAACGGCCTGCCCAGCATGCCCTTGCGCTACCAGAAGGCCGATGCCAATGCGCGCGCGCTGGCCCAGTGGTGCGCACGGCAGCGGCCGTTCGTGCAGGTTCTGCATCCCAGCCTGCCCGATGCGCCAGGCCATGCCGCCTGGAAGAAACTCTGCTGTACGGCAGATAACCCGCAGGGGGCGGCCGCCGGCCTGCTCAGCGTGATCGTGGATGACGCCTGCGCACAGGAACAGGTGGATGCCTTCTGCGACAGCCTTCAGCTCTTCAAGATCGGCTACAGCTGGGGCGGTCCGATCAGCCTGGTAATGGCCTATGACATTGCCAAGCTGCGCAGCCAGTGGCCGGCCCACTTGCGCCCGGGCAAATTGGTGCGCCTGTGCACCGGCCTCGAGGACGCGGACGACCTGATCGCCGACCTGCAGCAGGCGCTCGGCAACCTGCAGCCGGCCTGATCAGGCTCCCTCGGCGCTCCGCGCCTTCCAGGCCCCGCTCGTTGTGCGTGGCACCCAGAGACCCGGTTTGTGTCGCAGGTCGTTTCCAGCCGCCATCCATCCCGATCCCGAGCGGCTGGTTACCCGGCAAATCAGTTGGGTCCCTGAGCCGGCGACACCCTGGTTTCCTTTTCGGAATCCGTCATTGCGTCAGGCTGCTTGCTCAAGGTGCGCAACACGCGCTGCGGATACGGAATCTGGATGCCGTTGTCACGCAGAGAGCGCAGGATCTGCAGGTTGATGGCAGAGCGCAGCGCCATGGTGCTGGTTTCCGGATCGGCAATCCAGAAGCCCAGACGGAATTCCAGGCCATTTTCCCCAAAGGCGTACAAACTGGCAGTGGGCGACGGATCGCGCTGCACACGCGGCTGTGCCCGCGCGGCCTCCACCAGCAGGCGCTGCACCAGATCGACATCGCTATCGAAATCCACCGTCACGGGAAGCCATTGCCAGACGCGCGGATCGATCAACGAACTGTTTTCGACCCGCAGATTGACCAGCATGTCGTTGGGCAGAATCGACTCCACGCCCGAAGTGGAACGCAAGCGGGTGAAACGCGCCGAAATATCAGTAACACGCCCCTCAAAGCTGTCAACCCTGATCATGTCGCCGATGCGCACGCTGCGCTCGAGCAACACCACAAAGCCACTGACGTAATTGGCGGCAAGCTTTTGCAGACCCAGGCCAATACCCACCCCCAGCGCGCCACCAAAGACCGAAAACGCCGTGAGGTCGATGTCGACGACCTTGAGCCCCGTCAACAATGCAAGAAACAGCAAAAAGGCGCGGATGCCGTTGCTGATGATCTTGCGCAGCGACAGGCTGCTGCCAGCGGCATTGCGCAACAGGCGCGCTTCGATCAACGAAGATGCCCACAAGGCCACCAGCAACGATCCCACCACAAACACGGTGCCGATCAACAGGTTGAGCAACGTGGTATTGATGGAGCCCAGCCTGATCTTGACGTTGTCCAGGAATTGCAGCAAGTCCGGCAACAGCCCGCTGGCCCACAGCACGACACACGCCCACACAACCCATGAAACGGTCTGCTCGAGCACCTTCACCCAGCGCCGTTCACCCCACAACCGGTACACGATCTTGGCGATCGTGCGAATGATCACCAGCGCCATGATCACCGGCAAGGCAATGCGGAACAAAGAGGCCCGCACCGACACCTGCATGATGTGCGAGGCCAAGAAGGTGAATCCCAGCCATATGATGGGAAAAAGTACCCCGTCATAATCCCTGGCGCCAAAAAAGAGGGATTCCTCGTGCAGCCGAACGCCCGATTCCGGCACCGGCTCGGATTGCTGCCTGCCGGACGCTCCCCTTGTCAGCATGGTGCGCAACAGGCGCACCAGCGCCCATGCGACCACGCCCAGGCCGACAATGACGCCCAATTGCTTGAGGGTGGCCGGTTGCATGACCTGCTGCAACCATTCAAACCATTCTTCGACGGGCAGGTTGAAAAACTGATCGTTCATTGTGATCGCACAACTCCATGCATAGTCCGTTCCGGACGGAAAGCCTTCAGACGTCGGCCAATACCCGCAAATGCGCCTCCACGCTACGCGCCAGAGAGCTCAGGTTATAGCCACCTTCCAGGCAACTGACGATGCGCCCCTGGCTGTGGCGCAGGGCCACTTCCTTGATGCGGCGCGTCATCCATTCGTAATCCGCCTCGACAAGGCCCAGTTGTCCCATATCGTCCTCGCGGTGCGCATCAAATCCCGCGCTGATGAAAATCATCTGCGGCCTGAATGCGTCCAGCCGGGGGATCCACTGGTTGTTCACAATCTCGCGGATGGCTTCGCCCTTGGTATAGGCCGCCACCGGAACATTGAGCAGATTGGCCCCTTCGCATGCGGTCCCTTCGGGGTAGAACGGATGCTGGTAGAAGCTGACCATCAGAATGCGGTCGTCACCTGCGACGATCTCTTCGGTGCCGTTGCCATGGTGCACGTCGAAATCGATGATGGCAACGCGCTCCAGGCCATGGCGCGCCACTGCGTATTTGGCGGCGATGGCAACATTGTTGAAGAAACAAAATCCCATGGCCTTGTCTCCACAGGCATGGTGCCCGGGCGGACGCACGGCGCAAAAGGCATTCTCCATCTCACCGGCCAACACGGCATCCACCGCCTCCACCACAGCGCCCGCGGCCAGCAGCGCCGCCCGGTAGGTATGGCTGTTCATCGACGTATCCGAATCCAGCGAGAAATGCTGCTGCTGCCCAGCCGCAACATCATCCTCTTCCAGCCAGTCGTTCATGCCCCGCATGGCGGCAATGTACATGCGCCGGTGCGCCAGCTTGACTTCGCCCAGGTTGGCGGGCTGCGGCTCGCGCCGCTGCAGCGCGTCGGCCACGCCCGTAATGAGCAGACGGTCTTCGATAGCATCCAGCCGCTCGGGACATTCCGGATGGTTGTCTCCCATTTTGTGCAGCCGGCAATCGCGGTGCGTGTAGTAACCCGTTATTCCCATGGAAGTTCTCTCCAGCAATGAGGATGGCACTTTATTAATGATAATCTCGAATGACAGCTTTTGACTGCAAGACTGCCCAGAGCCGATTGATGTCCGCATAATGTGCCCATGCGATCCACTCTCCCCTCCACCACCTTCTCCCGTCCAGACCCGTCTCCTTCCACCAACGATGCTTGTGCGCGCCTGCCGGTCTTGCTGGAATGGCTCAACCGGATCATTCTGGGAAAGCCCGATGCCGTCAGGGACGCTGTAACGTGCCTGCTGGCCAACGGCCACCTGCTGATCGAGGACATGCCCGGTGTGGGCAAGACCACGCTGGCGCACGCCCTGGCGCAAAGCATGGGGCTGCAATTCGCGCGCGTGCAGTTCACCGCCGATCTGATGCCCAGCGACCTCACGGGGGTATCCATCTATGAACGCAACAAGGAGCAGTTCGTCTTTCATCCGGGCCCGGTGTTTTCACAAGTCTTGCTGGCCGACGAAATCAACCGTGCCAGCCCCAAGGCGCAAAGCGCCTTGCTGGAAGCCATGGAAGAACGCCAAGTCAGCGTGGAAGGCAAGACACACGCCCTGCCGCAACCCTTTTTCGTGATCGCCACGCAAAACCCGCTGGAACAGCGCGGCACCCAGCCCCTTCCGGAATCGCAGCTCGACCGCTTCCTGATGCGCATCAGCCTGGGCTACCCCGACAGGGCTGCCGAATACGACCTGCTGGCCGGCACGGCGCGGCGCGATC
Source organism: Allobrachymonas sp. (assembly GCA_039808005.1). Lineage (GTDB taxonomy): Bacteria > Pseudomonadota > Gammaproteobacteria > Burkholderiales > Burkholderiaceae_C > Brachymonas. The sequence goes on from JBDHSG010000007.1 coordinate 27,376, forward strand.
TGCTGCAGACGTTGCAGCCCGTGATGCAGGCGTCCGATCTGCTGCAGCTGCAGGCCCAGGTGCAGGCAATCCATGCCTCGGAGGCGCTGATCCGCTATCTGCAAGACCTGCTCGCCGCCACCCGCAGCGGCCAATGGTTCGAACAGGGGCTGAGTCCACGCGCCGGGGTAGCCATTTTGCGGGCGGCCAAGGCGCGCGCCCTGCTGGCCAGGCGCTCTTTCGTCACACCTGACGACGTGCAGGCCATTCTGCCGCAAGCGGCTGCACACCGCCTGGTACCCGTCAGCCATGCCGGGCGCGGCGCGCTGGAACAGGTGCGCGCCATGGTGGCCGCCGTTTCCCTGGCATAAGCCGCTCCCTGGCCCGCACATGTCCGTGCACCGCATGTCCGACCCTGCCCATTTGCCACCCAGCCCGCCTGGCTGGCGTGCGCGGCTGCAGCATTGGTTCTGGTCGCGCCTGCCGCGGCGCGACAGCATAGTGCTGCAACAGCGCAACCTGTACATCCTGCCCACCGGCGCCGGCTGGCTGCTGCTGGCAACCCTGCTGGTGCTGCTGCTGGCCTCGGTCAATTACCAGATCAACCTGGGTTATCTGCTCACCTTCTTGATTGCCGGTTGCGCGATCATCAGCATTCCCATGGCGCACAACACCTTGCGCGGCCTACAGGGGCACATCCGCGCACCCGCGCCCCAATATGCCGGCCGCCCGGTACTGCTGGACATTCACCTGCAAAACCCCAGCAGACGCCAGCGTCTGGGCGTGGGGCTGCGCCTGCAGGCCCTGCCAGATGCCGCGCACGGCGCTGCCGCGATGGACAGCCTGAACTGGCACGATTGCGCGCCCGAATCGACCCAAACCATCCAGTTGGCCTGGCACGGTCCGGCCCGTGGCTGGCACGATCTGCCCGCCATCCACATCGAAACCCGCTTCCCCCTGGGCATATTTCGTGTCTGGAACATCTGGCGGCCGGCCTCGCAGGTGCTGCTGTATCCCGACCCAGAAGCGCCTGCCCCTGCCCTGCCTGCCCAGAGCAGCGGCGTACATCGGCAGGACCTCCCGCCCCACGACCCCGCCCTGCCGGCAGGCGTTTCCGACGAACTGCCCGAAGACGTCCGCCCCTACCAGCGCGGCGATTCACCCCGCCACATCGTCTGGAAGAAAGTGGCACAAACGGGCGAACTGGTCAGCCGCGAAAACCGCCGCCCCGACAGCCGCAGCCTCTGGCTGGACTTTGATGCCGCAGCCCCCCAGCGCGGCCACGAAGCGGCCTTGCGCCGGCTGTGCGCCTGGGTACAACTGGCCAGCGCCCAGGAGCAGCCTTTTGGCCTGCACCTGCCACCTGCAGCAGGACAGCCCGCAGTGGTGCTGAACCCCGCCTCGGGCGATGCGCATCGGCAACGCTGCCTGCAGGCCCTGGCCGAATGGGGCCTGCCACGCCGTGCGCTGGTGACAAGCGCCGATGCTGCTGGCCAGCCTCACACCCCGACCGGAGCGCACGCATGAAAACGGCCCCGGTTTCTTCCGCGTCCCGCGTCCTGCTGCGCAGCATGCCCGGTCTGGACTCGCTGGCACGCGAAAGCCGCGACACGCTGTTTCTGCTGGCCGTGATCGGCTGGATCGTGCTGATGCAATCGGCCCACATGCCATGGGCCACGACGCTGTTTTGTCTGATGGTGCTGGGCTGGCGCGCCTGGTTGACGCTGCGGCAAAAGCCCCTGCCTTCGCGCCGGATCAGCACCGGCCTGCTGCTGCTTTCGCTGGCAGTGACGGTGGCGCAATTCCGCACCATTCTGGGCCGCGATGCCGGCAGCGCGCTGATCCTGCTGCTGCTGACGCTCAAGACGCTGGAACTCAGGGCGCGCCGCGATACCCTCGTGATCTTCTTTCTGGGATTTTTCACGCTGCTGAGCCACTTCCTGTTCTCGCAGTCGCTGCTGACCGCCTTGGGCATTCTGGTGGGCGTGCTGGCACTGCTGGCCGCGCTGGTCAATGCCCACACGCCCGCCGGCTACCCGCCGCTGCGCCAGTCGCTGCTCATTGCCTTGCGCATGGCAGCGCTGGGCGCGCCCATCATGTTCGCCCTGTTCATGCTGTTTCCGCGGTTTGCCCCGTTATGGGGCTTTCCGGCGCATGAAAGCGCCAAGACCGGCCTGAGCGACAAGATGACCGTGGGCGCCATGGCCGAACTGGCGCTCGATGACAGCGTCGCCTTTCGCGTGCGGTTTGATGGCGACATACCCCGCCGGCAAGACCTGTATTTCCGGGGCCCGGTGCTGGGGCACCTGCAAGGGCAGACGTGGACATCCGAAGAAACATTTGCTATGGCCGAAAGCCCAGCCGCCACCGGAACAAACGCGGGCACCACCGTCACGTACGAAGTACTGCTGCAGCCACACCAGCGGCAATGGCTGCTGACGCTGGAAATGGCCACACAGCGGCCTGAACTGCCCGCGGGCTGGCGTGCCCTGCAGATGCGCTCGATGGAATGGATGAGCATGCGCCCGGTGGTAGACGTACTGCGCTACCGCGCCAGCAGCCAGTTGCAGTATCGCTATGGCGTCGGCCTGCATCCAACGATGCGGCGCGCCTATCTGGCGCTGCCGCCGGAGCTGAACCCGCGCACCCATGAACTGGCGCGCCAGCTGCTGAACGACCCAACGCTGGCGCAAGGCTCCGACGAGCAAAAAGTGCAGGCCGTGCTGCAGCGCCTGCGCACGGGCGGCTACACCTACACCCTGGCACCCGAACTGACAGGCGAACATGCGTCCGATGCCTTCTGGTTCGACGCCAAGGAAGGCTTCTGCGAGCACATCGCCAATGCCTTCGTCGTACTGATGCGCGCCATGCAGATTCCGGCGCGCATCGTCACCGGCTACCAGGGAGGCGAAGTCAACCCCATGGACGGCATGCTCACCGTGCGCCAGAGCGACGCGCATGCCTGGGCCGAAGTCTGGCTGCCCGAACAAGGCTGGACGCGTGTCGATCCAACCGCGGCCGTATCGGCCGTGCGGATCGAGAACCTCGCCCGCATCGAGACGTACGGCGCAGTGGGCAACGCCATCGATGCCGTCAGCCCCCAGTTCGCCGGCCTCATGCAGCGCAGCCTGCAAGGCCTGCGCAACGTCTGGGACGCCACCAACACACGCTGGAACAACTGGGTACTCAACTACACCCAGGACCGCCAGCTCGATCTGCTGCGTCGGCTGGGTTTTACGGGCGTCGGTTGGGCCACCCTCGTACAGCTTCTGGCCGCCACCCTGGCTGGCATGGCCGCGCTGGTCGCCCTGTGGGTCTGGCTTGAAAAACACCGCCAGGATCCCTGGCTGCACCTGCTGCAACAGGCACGCCAGCGCCTGACGGGCATGGGTCTGCGGATCGACGAAAACGCCAGCCTGACGCCCCGGCAACTGCTCGAACGGCTGCAAGCCGCCCTAGCCGCCAGCGGACAGCCATCCGATACAGGCGCGGTCTGGCACCAGTGGCTGCTGGCCCTCGAAGCCTGGCGCTACGCGCCTTCTGACGACAGCAACCAGACACAGGCGCTGCAACAGCTCGGCACGTCGTTGCGCAGCCTGCCCCGCCTGCCATTTGGGCGTCATCTGTCGGATAATTAGCAGCTTTTGTGCCTGCTGCAGGTTTCCGCTTGACCGTATCGCCCGGACTGACCATTACCTTTCCCGAATCGCTGCCCGTTTCCGCCCAGCGCGAAGCCATCATGGCCGCCCTGCAGCAGCACCAGGTCATCATCGTCTGCGGCGAAACGGGCTCGGGCAAAACCACACAGCTACCAAAGATCGCGCTGGCCATGGGGCGTGGCGCCTGCAACGCCAGACCAGGCGAAAAGCCCCGGCTCATCGGGCACACCCAGCCACGGCGCATTGCCGCCAGCAGCGTGGCCAAGCGCATTGCCCAGGAACTAAACACCCCACTGGGCGAGGTGGTGGGATACAAGGTGCGGTTTGCCGACCGGCTGCAAAAGGGCGCTTCGGTCAAGCTGATGACCGACGGCATCCTGCTGGCCGAAACGCAGAGCGACCCGCTCCTGAAGGCGTACGACACGCTCATCATCGACGAGGCGCACGAACGCAGCCTCAACATCGATTTCCTGCTGGGCTACATCAAGGAAATCCTGCCCCGCCGGCCCGGCCTGAAGGTGATCGTCACCTCGGCTACCATCGACGCCGACCGCTTTGCGCAGCACTTTGCCTCGATCAAAGGCCCGACGCAGGCCAGCCGCAAACTAGATACAGCCCCTTCAGGTGGCAGGCAACCCGATGCAGCAGGCGATCGCGCGGGCGAACGGATTCCCGCGCCGGTGCTGATGGTGTCGGGCCGCCTGTATCCGGTAGAGGTGCGCTACCGCCCGTTCGAAGAAAGCAAGGAAGCCGATCTCAACACGGCCATTGCCGACGCGGTGGACGAACTGTGGCGCAGCCCGCAGGACAGTGGCGACATCCTGGTGTTCCTGCCCGGCGAGCGCGAAATCCGCGAAGCCGCCGACCATTTGCGCAAACACCTGGGCCACAGCCCGGTATTGCGCCACACGGAAGTGCTGCCGCTATTTGCCCGCCTGAGCCAGGCCGAGCAGGATCGCGTGTTCGACAGCCACCAGGGTCGCCGCATCGTGCTCGCCACCAACGTGGCCGAAACCTCGCTGACCGTTCCCGGCATCCGCTACGTGATCGACAGCGGCACCGCGCGCGTGAAGCGTTACAGCTACCGCAACAAGGTGGAGCAATTGCTGGTCGAGCCCATCAGCCAGGCGGCTGCCAACCAGCGCGCTGGCCGTTGCGGACGTGTGGCCAACGGGATTTGCATTCGGCTTTACGATGAAAAAGACTTTGCCGCCCGGCCGCCCTTTACCGATCCCGAAATCCTGCGCAGCTCGCTCGCTGGCGTGATACTGCGCATGCAGGCGCTGCATCTGGGTGACGTGGAGCGTTTTCCGTTTCTGGAGGCACCCCGTCCCAAGGCCATTGCCGACGGCTACCAGTTGCTCAACGAATTGGGCGCAGTCGACGACGCCAACCAGCTCACCGCAACCGGCAAGGCGCTGGCGCGGCTGCCGCTGGACCCGCGCGTGGGACGCATCCTGCTGGAAGCGCACGAGCGCGGCGCGCTCAATGAGGCGCTGGTCATTGCCGCGGCCCTGAGCGTACAGGACGTACGCGACCGGCCGCTGGAACAACAGGCGCAGGCCGACCAACAACAGGCCAAATTCGACGACGAGAAAAGCGAATTCGTCAGCACCCTCAAGCTGTGGCAATGGCTGCACGACGTGCGCGGCGGCCACGCTGCCCTGCCCTCTGCGCGGCAGCAACAGGCAGTCGCCCAACGCGGCACCGCCAGCCAGTCCCATTTACCCGTGGCACAACGCGCCGTACGGGCCATGGAGGCAGCGCGGCAAACGTTGGCGCTGCAAGAAACGGCACACAAAGACACAGCCACCCAGAAAAAAGAAGAAAAAACCGCAGGGCACCCGCGCACCTCTGCTCCCGCAAGCTCTGTTCCCGCGCCTGCCCACAAACTCAGCAACCGCCAGTATGAGTCCCTGCTGCGCCAGCATTTCATCAATGTGCGTCGCGTGCGCGAATGGCGCGACATCCACAGCCAATTGCTCACCGTAGCGGGCGAACAGGGCTGGAAGCCCAATACCCAGCCTGCCAGCTACGCCGAACTGCACCTGAGCATGCTGGCCGGGCTGCTGGGCAACGTCGGCTGCAAGAGCGACGACGAAGACTGGTATCTGGGCGCGCGCGGCATCAAGTTCTACCGCCATCCCGGCGCGCACCTGCGCAAAAGGCCGGGCCGCTGGGTGGTGTGCGCCGAACTGGTCGAAACCACGCGCCTGTTTGGCCGCAACATCGCCAACATCGAGCCACAGTGGCTCGAAGACGTGGGCGCGCACCTGCTGCGCAAGCAACTGCTTGACCCGCACTGGGAGAAAAAAGCCGGCAAGGTGGTGGCGCTAGAGCGCGCCACGCTGTACGGCATTGTGGTGTACAACAACCGCAAGGTCGACTTTGACCGCATCGATCCGGCAACTGCACGCGAGATCTTCATCCGCCAGGCGCTGGTGGGTGACGACTGGGAATCGAACCTGCCGTTTCTGGCCGCCAACCGCAAGATGGTGCGCCAAGTCGAAGAGTTGGAACACAAGTCGCGCCGGCAGGACGTGCTGGTGGACGACGAACTCATCTACGCCTTTTACGACGCGCACATTCCGCAGGATGTGTGCAACGCCCACCAGCTCGAAAAATGGTGGCGCAGCGCCAGCAGAACCCATCCCAGACTGCTGCACATCAGCCGCGACGAACTGATGCGGCACGAAGCCGCCGGCATCACCACAGGCCAGTTTCCCAAGACCGTGCGCCTGGGCGGCGTGGACTGTCGCGCCACCTACCTGCATGCGCCCGGCGACGCCAAGGATGGCCTGACGGTGGACGTCCCGCTGTTTGCCCTCAACCAAGTGTCAGAGGAACGAACCGAATGGCTGGTGCCCGGCATGCTCAAGGAGAAAATCCAGGCCCTGCTCAAAAGCCTGCCGCAGCGCCCCCGCAGCCGTTTCGTTCCGTTGCCTGAAAGCGCCGAACGGCTGGCGGCGCAGTTGCAGGAGCAGCCGCCGGGCTTTGCCCACGGCAGCCTGCTCGACGCCCTGCTGAAGGCCGTGCGGGAGCACACCTCCCTGGATGTGAAACGCAACGATTTCAAGCTGGAGATGTTGAGCGCGCATCTGTTCATGAACGTGCGCGTCGTCGACGAACACGGCCGCCAGCTCGGCATGGGACGCAACCTCGGCGCGCTCAAGGCCGAACTGGGCGGGCAGGCGCGGGGGGCATTCCAGGCACTGGCGGTGCTGAAAACCGCGCTGCCGCCACACGAACCATTGCCCATCACAGATGGGACGCCCTCCCACCCCGCAGCCCCAGCAAACGCAACCGGCCGTACGCACCAAGGGCCTGCTGCGCCGGCGGGTCAGGCCAGGAATGCCCCCTCCGACGTACCCGATCTGCCAGAAGGCCAGCGCTACACGGCCTGGACATTTGGCGAACTGCCCGAGCTGATGGAAATCCGCCGCGGCCGGCAGACGCTGATCGGCTTTCCGGCGCTGATCGACCAGGGTGACGCCGTCACCCTCGAAGTGCTGGACGAACCGGAAGTGGCAGCCGCCAAGCACCGAATGGGCTTGCGGCGCCTGTTTGCGCTGCATGTCAAGGATGCGCTCAAATACCTGGAAAAGAACCTGCCCGACTTCCAGAAAATGGCGGCAGCCTACCTGTCGCTCGGTACCGCCGAAGCGTTGAAACAGCAAGTGGTGGCCGTTGCGCTCGACCGTGCCTTCCTGGCCGATCCACTGCCCACCGACGCCGCCAGCTTTGCCCAACGGGTGGAACAGGGACGCGGACGACTCAGCCTGATCGCACAGGAAGTGGCGCGCCAAGCCGGCACCATTCTGACCGAATACGCTGCCGCCAGCCGCAAGCTCAAGGACAGCAAATTCGCACCCGATGCCGCGGCCGACATCGGCCAGCAGCTGCAACGCCTCATGCCCAAGGATTTTCTGCAGCAAACGGCCTGGACGCAGCTGCACCACTTGCCGCGCTACCTCAAGGCCATGACGCTGCGGCTGGACAAATACCGCGCCGATCCGGCCCGCGATGCCGCAAAAATGGCCGAGCTCAAGCCGCTGGAACAGCGTTACTGGCGCCTGGTGGCCGAACGCAAGGGCCAGAAAGATGCGCGGCTCGAAGAGTTCCGCTGGCTACTCGAAGAGCTGCGCGTGAGCTTTTTTGCACAGGAACTGCGTACCCCCCAGCCGGTAAGCGTGAAACGACTCGAAAAGGCCTGGCAGCAATTGCTGCAATAGGCGTCGGCCCTGCATGGCGCATTTGATATGGTCCCCTTTGACTGGCCCGAAAACTTTATAGAATCCGCTCATGCCACCCATCAGGTAACTCATATGTTTTCGCCATCATCCCGCCTCCGGTTGCTGCTGCCTGTCCTGGTGACCGCTTTCCTGCTGCTAGCCTGCGGCAAAAAGGAAGGTTCGCTCCTGCAGAACGGCGCCTCCTCGGCCATGGCAGCTTCGGGCGAGGCGGAGACCTCTCTTGAAGAGAACATCGAATCGATTCCCGGCGCCAGCCTGTACCGGTCGGTCTGTGCATCCTGCCACGATGACGGCACCGGAAAAGCGCCACGCCAGGGCAACAAGGCGGACTGGGAATCGCGCATCAGCCAGGGCGAAGAAGCCCTGCTGCGCTCGGTGATCAACGGCAAGGGCATCATGCCGCCCAGAGGCACGGCCCTGGATGCGAGCGAGGACGATTTGCGGGCCACCATACGCTACATGACAGGCACGGCCACAGCCGACAGCGACAGCCCGTAATCCGGCGCCGCACACCACTGGGTGCATTTGCCCGGCGTTTCAGCGCGGGCGCCTGATCAATCAGGATCAGGGTTCCAGTTCGACCCCGGCAGCCAGCGCACTAATCAGGCTGCGCATGCGTTGCTGCTTGAGTTTGAGCGCCGCCGGATTCACCACCAGGCGCGAACTGATCGGCATGATCTGCTCCACCTCGACCAACTGGTTGGCCTTGAGGGTATTGCCGGAAGACACCAGATCGACGATCGCATCGGCCATGCCGGTGAGCGGCGCCAGTTCCATGCTGCCGTAGAGCTTGATCAGATCCACATGCACGCCTTTGGCCGCGAAGAATTCCCGGGCGATGTTCACGTATTTGGTGGCCACGCGCAAACGTGCGCCCTGGCGCACCTTGCCCGCGTAATCAAACCCGACGGGCACTGCCACGCTCATGCGGCACTGGGCGATTCTCAGGTCCAGCGGCTGGTACAGGCTGGTTTCTCCCCACTCGGCGCAATGCTCGATCAGGGTGTCCTTGCCCACGATGCCCAGATCCGCCCCGCCATGCTGCACGTAGGTCGGCACGTCGGTGGCACGCACCAGCACCACCCGCAGGTCGTTCCTGCTGGTCGACAGAATCAGCTTGCGGGATTGCTCGGGATCATCCAGCACCCGGATGTCTGCTGCGGCCAGCAGCGGCAGGATTTCTTCAAAGATGCGGCCCTTGGAAAGTGCAAGTGTGATCATGCCGTCACCCGTTCGATGTCTGCCCCCAGCGTCTGGAGTTTTTCTTCCATCTGGTCGTAGCCGCGGTCCAGGTGATAGATCCGGTCCACCGTGGTTTCACCTTCGGCCACCAGCGCGGCAATCACCAGGCCGGCCGATGCGCGCAGATCGGTCGCCATGACGGTGGCGCCGGAAAGCTGGGGAACGCCTTCGACCACGGCAGTCTTGCCGTCGATCTGGATGTTGGCGCCGAGCCGCATCAGTTCACTGACGTGCATGAAGCGGTTCTCGAAGATGGTTTCCGTCACCTTGCTGCTGCCAAGCGCGGCGCAGTTGAGCGCCATGAACTGCGCCTGCATGTCGGTCGGAAAGCCCGGATATTCGGTGGTGCGAAAACTTTGCGCCTTGATTGCGCGGCAGCCGGCGCTGGTCACCCGGATCCCGTCCTCGACCACCTCCACCTGCACCCCGGCTTCACGCAGCTTGTCGATGACGGCGTCGAGATGCTCCGCCCGCCCGTGCCGCAGCATCACATCGCCGCCCGTGGCGGCCACGGCGCACAAGAAAGTGCCAGCCTCGATGCGATCTGCCACCACGTCGTGCTCGCAACCGTGCAGCTTTTCCACGCCTTCGATGGTGATGCGGCTGCTGCCGTGGCCTTCGATCCTGGCGCCCATCTTGATCAGCATTTCGGCCAGATCGGTGATTTCGGGCTCCTGTGCGGCATTTTCCAGCACGGTCACCCCTTCGGCAAGGCTGGCGGCCATCATGAAGTTTTCGGTGCCGGTGACGGTGATCATGTCGGTCGTGATTCTGGCACCTTTCAGGCGCTGCTGCCCTTCGGGCAGGCGCGCCACCATGTATCCATGTTCCACGTCGATGACCGCACCCATGGCCTGCAGGCCCTTGATATGCTGCTCGACGGGACGTGCGCCGATGGCGCAGCCGCCGGGCAACGACACCCGCGCCTTGCCGCAGCGCGCCAGCAGCGGGCCCAGCGCCAGCACCGAGGCGCGCATGGTTTTCACCAGTTCATAGGGCGCTTCGGGCAACAGGGGATCAGGCGCCTCGAAACTCATGCCGCCGCGCTCGCCGTGCGTCTGCACGCGCACGCCCATGTTCTCGAGCAGGCGGCGCATGGTCGCCACATCGCGCAGGCGCGGCATATTGCGCAGGTGCACGGGCTCGCTCGTCAGCAGGGCCGCGCACATTTCCGGCAGAGCCGCGTTCTTGGCGCCGGAGATGGCGATGGTTCCTTGCAGCGGACGTCCGCCTCGAATCAGCAGTTTGTCCATGTATCAGGCCTGTCGTTCATGTTGCTGGGCCCACTCCGTGGGCGTGAATGTTCTCATCGAAAGCGCATGCACTTCGTCGGTGCGCAGCCGTTCGCCCACTGCGGCATACACCATCTGGTGACGCATCACCGGACGTTTTCCCTCGAATGCCTCGGAGACGATGGTGGCAAACCAGTGGCGTCCGTCACCCTGAACCTCCAACTGCTCACAGTGCAATGCCTGCGCGATCAGTTGACGCAAGGTTTCTGCTGTCATCTGCACGAACGTCTCCTTCATTGACCCTGTCTGGCCCGGGCCAGGCAGGGTTTGCCGTAATTGTCGGCATCTGTCTTCAATTGTTCGCCGTCCTGCCCCGTCAGATAGCGCGTCAACTGCGCATCGCTGTTGTTGTCGGCCATGGCAACGGCATAGCACTGGCAGAAATTTGTCTTCTGAGACTGCGACAGTCCGGCATCGGCAGGAACGCGCGACATGCATTCCTTTTCGAACATCTGCACGAACTCGGCCTTGAACGCAGAACGCCCAGACCCATCGGCCGGCGCGCTGGCCGCGAAAACCGGAGCGCTTGCGGCTGTTGCAACCGGCGCGGCATCCTTGGGCGAACAGCCTGCCAGAATGGCCAGCAAGGCAGCCACGACGGCGGCCAGCAGGGCTTGAACATGAACGGGTTGCATGGCGCAGTGTCTTTCTCTTGAGGCCATCACTGGCGCAATTTGTAGCCGGTTTTGAGCAGATGCAGCACCAGCAGCGTAACCGCAAGGAACGATCCTGCGGTCACGGCCAGGCTCAGCCACGGAGAGCTGTCGCTGACACCGAAGAATCCGTAGCGCAAGCCATCAATCATGTAAAAAAATGGATTGAGGTGGCTGAACTGCTTCCAGATGCCAGGCAGGTTGTGCACCGAATAAAACACCCCTGCCAGAAAAGTCATGGGCATGATGATGAAGTTCTGGAACACGGCCATCTGGTCGAACTTGTCGGCCCACAAGCCCGCCAGCAGGCCCAGCGCACCCATCATCGCCGCGCCCAGGAATGCAAACACTACGATCCACAGGGGTGCGACGGTATGCGCGGGCGCATAGAACAACGTCACTGCATACACCCCCAGTCCCACGAGCAGGCCGCGTACAACCGCCGCTCCCACATACGCCAGATACCAGTGCCAATGCGACAGGGGCGTAAGCTGCAGAAACACGAGATTGCCCATGATCTTGCCCTGCACCAGGCTCGACGCACTGTTGGCAAAGGCATTCTGCAGCACGCTCATCATCACCAGCCCCGGCACCAGAAAGGCCACGTAGCTGATGTCACCGTAGCCGGGCATGGCCTGGCGGCTGAGCACGTTGCCAAAAATCAGCAGATACAACACGGCGGTGAGCACCGGTGCGGCAATGGTCTGGAACGCCACGCGCCAGAAGCGCAGCACTTCCTTGTAAAACAGCATCTTCCAGCCGCTGCCGTTTGGCGGCAAGGGCTCCAGATGCTGCGGCAATGTATTGGCAGGCGTGGGCTCCAGCCCGGAATAGGCGGCGGACAGATTCTGCTGCATGGCCTTGTCCTTACACAGACCCGCTGGCAGGCTGCTGTGGCCTGTCCTGCATCAGATTGATGAACACGTCTTCGAGATCGGCATTGCGGATTTCCAGGTCTTCCACCTTGACGGCGGCCTGGCGCAAGGCGGCCAGGCTCTGCTCGATCTCTGCCGGGCTCTGGGTGGGCAGTTCAACCACCCGGCCCGTTACCCGGGCCCGTTCGGCCAGCGCCGCAGGCAAAGGCTGGTCGGTCTTGAAATGCAGCACATTGGCAGCGGCATTGCTCAGCAACGTGCTGGTTTTTTCCAGCGCCACCAGACGTCCCAGCTTGAGCATGGCAATGCGGTTGCACAGGGCTTCGGCTTCTTCCAGATAGTGCGTGGTCAGCAGCACGGTATGGCCCTTGCGGTTGAGGTCCGCCACGAACCGCCAGAGCGTCTGGCGCAGTTCCACGTCCACGCCAGCGGTGGGCTCGTCCAGCACGATCACCGGCGGCTTGTGTACCAGCGCCAGCCCCACCAGCACGCGGCGCTTCATGCCGCCCGAAAGCTGGCGCATGTTGGCCGATGCCTTGTCGGCCAGGCCCAGGCCATCCAGTAGCTCGTCGATCCAGGCATCGTTGTCATAGATACCGAAATAGCCCGACTGGAACCGAAGCGCCTCGCGCACGGTGAAGAACGGGTCGAACACCAGTTCCTGCGGCACGATGCCCAGGTAGCGGCGAGCCTGTGCGAAATCGCTCTGCACATTCAGTCCATGCACCTTGATCGTGCCCTTGCTGGGCCGGACCAACCCCGCCAGAATGCTGATCAGCGTGGTCTTGCCGGCACCATTGGGGCCCAGCAATCCGAAAAATTCACCCTGTGCGATGTCGAACGAAACATCGTCCAGCGCACGCAATTCCGCCGCGTTGTCACGCGGCGGATAGATCTTACAGACGGACTGAATGGAAACGGCAGGCATAAGCTATTGATTTTAGCGTTTTCCGCCATGCCGCACGGCGTCCGTTGCTCGCCATATCGTGTTGCACCGCTCGTACCTGGCCAATGGATCCATGCAAATACCGATTCAGGAAACTGCAACGCAGCAAATGGTATAAACCGGCCCTTTGCGTTGGCCTTGCCTGCCCCCGGTTGCCGTCCGATGCGATAGGCCGTCAATACGCATGGGCCCGCTTTTTTGCAGCACAGAATTTCTCATTGAAAACAACAACTTCTGCCATGTCTCTTGCCATCATCGAACAGATTGCCCGTGAAATTGCCGTGCAGCCGCACCAGGTTCAGGCTGCGGTGGAACTGCTGGACGGAGGCGCCACAGTGCCTTTTATTGCACGCTATCGCAAGGAGGCCACCGGCGGGCTGGACGACATCCAGTTGCGCGAACTGGAAGCGCGCCTTTCCTATCTGCGCGAACTGGCCGACCGGCGCGAAGCCGTGCTGAAAAGCATCGAGGAACAAGGCAAGCTCACGCCCGCGCTGCGTGCCGCGATCGAAGCCGCGCCCACCAAGCAGGAGCTGGAAGACCTGTACCTGCCCTACAAGCCCAAGCGCCGCACCAAGGGGCAGATCGCACGCGAATTCGGCATCGAGCCGCTGGCCGACCAGTTGTGGGCCGATCCTTCGCTGGATCCACAGACAGCCGCCCTGCCTTTCGTGAAGGCCGAGAAAGGCGAAGGCGGCGAAGATTTCACCTCCGTGGCAGCCGTGCTCGATGGCGTGCGCGACATTCTGAGCGAGCGCTGGGCCGAAGATGCGGCCCTGGTGCAGAACCTGCGCGAATGGATGTGGGCCGAAGGCCTGCTGCAAAGCAAGCTGGTGGGCGCAAAGAACGAGAACGACGCCGAAGTGGCCAAGTTTCGCGATTACTTCGACTATGACGAACCGATTGCGCGCGTGCCCAGCCACCGGGCACTGGCAGTGTTCCGCGGCCGGCAACTCGAAATCCTGGACGCCAAGCTGGTGCTGCCAGAGGCGACCGAGCCGGACAAACCCTCGCCACAGCGAAGAGCCGCTCCCGAGCAAGGCGAAGCCCCCTCGAGAGGCAGCGGACCACGCGCAACGGGGGAGCGTGGAGGCCTGTCCCTTGCCGAAGGCCGCATTGCGCTGCATCTGGGCTGGAGCCACCAGAACCGCCCGGCCGACGATTTGCTGCGCAAGTGCGTTGCCTGGACCTGGCGCGTGAAACTCAGCCTGAGCATCGAACGCGATCTGTTCGCCCGCCTGCGCGAAGAAGCTGAAAAAGTGGCAATCAAGGTCTTTGGCGACAACCTGCGCGACCTGTTGTTGGCTGCTCCTGCGGGCCAGAAAGCCGTGATGGGCCTGGACCCCGGCATCCGCACCGGCGTGAAGGTGGCCGTGGTCGATGCGACAGGCAAGCTGGTGGACACCGCCACCGTGTACCCGCACGAGCCGCGCCGCGACTGGGACGGCAGCCTGCACACGCTGACAAGGCTGTGCGCCCAGCATGGCGTGCAGCTCATCGCCATCGGCAACGGCACGGCGAGCCGCGAAACCGACAAGCTGGCGGGCGACCTGATCAAGCTGCTGGAAAAAACCGCTGCCGCCAGCGACATGCCCAAGCCCACCATACAGAAAGTGGTGATCAGCGAGGCAGGAGCCTCCGTCTACAGCGCCAGCGAATACGCCAGCCAGGAGCTGCCCGACGTGGACGTGAGCCTGCGCGGCGCCGCCAGCATCGCGCGCCGCCTGCAGGATCCACTGGCCGAGCTGGTGAAGATCGACCCCAAGAGCATCGGCGTGGGCCAGTACCAGCACGACGTGAACCAGGGCGAACTGGCACGCCAGCTCGACGCCGTGGTGGAAGACTGCGTGAATGGCGTGGGCGTGGACCTGAACACCGCCAGCGCACCGCTGCTCAGCCGCGTATCGGGCCTGAGCACCACGGTAGCCAAATCCATCGTGAAATGGCGCGAGGCCAACGGCGCCTTTGCCGACCGCCAGCAACTGCTGAAAGTGACCGGCCTGGGCGCCAAGACTTTTGAACAAAGCGCGGGTTTTTTGCGCATCCGCGACGGCAGCAACCCGCTGGACATGACCGGCGTGCATCCCGAAACCTATCCGGTGGTGGAACAGATCATCGCCAAGGCCGGCAGGCCGGTCGATCAGGTGATGGGCCGCACGGACGTGCTCAAGGCGCTCAAGCCCGAGCTGTTCGCCAACGAGCAGTTCGGCGTCATCACCGTCAAGGACATTCTGCAGGAGCTGGAAAAACCCGGCCGCGATCCGCGCCCGGACTTTGCCGTGGCCCGTTTCAACGAAGGCGTGGAAGACATTGCCGATTTGCGCGAGGGCATGATGCTCGAAGGCACCGTCAGCAACGTGGCCCAGTTCGGCGCGTTTGTGGATCTGGGCGTGCACCAGGACGGTCTGGTGCACGTGAGCCAGCTCGCGAACAAATTCGTGAACGACGCACGCGAAGTGGTCAAGACCGGCCAGATCGTGAAGGTGAAGGTACTGGAAGTGGACGTGCCGCGCAAGCGCATCAGCCTGAGCATGAAGCTGGACGCCCCCACCGGTGCTCAATACAGGGCCGGCGAACCCCGCAGCAACCGCTTTGAAAGCGCGGGCCGCTCCCGCGGTGGCTACGGTAGCCAGGGCAAGGGCCAGGCACAGCCATCCACGGCCATGGCCTCGGCCTTTGAAAAACTCAAGGGTTTGCGCTAGACGCCAGCTGTTGGGCAGCAACCGCCAGGATTGCTGCCCTGCACGGCGAAATCACTGGAGCGCCGGCTGCACCAGGCCCAGGCGGCGGCACAGTTCGAGTGTGGTGCCGCTCTGGTTCATGGTATAGAAATGCAGCGAAGGCGCGCCGCCCTGCAGCAGCCGCTCGCACAAGGCCGTGACCACGTCCAGGCCCAAAGCCTTCACCGCGTCGGTGTCATCGCCCAGTTCCTGCAACCGCAGGCGCAGCCAGCGCGGCACCTCGGCCCCACAGGCATCCGAAAAACGAATCAACTGGCTGCTGCTGGCAATGGGCATGATGCCCGGCACGATGGGTACACGCACGCCCAGGCGCTGTGCGTCCTCCACAAAACGGAAGTAGGCATCGGCATTGAAAAAATACTGCGTGATCACGCCGTTGGCACCGGCATCGGCCTTGGCCTTGAGCGCGCGCAGATCGGCCTGCACGCTGCGGGCCTGGGGATGCATTTCGGGATAGCCGGCCACTTCGATATGGAAGGTGTCGCCCGTTTGTTCGCGAATGAAGCGCACCAGATCGCTGGCATAGGTGAACTCACCGCCCAGCCCATGGCCGCTGGGCAGATCGCCGCGCAAGGCGACCAGCCGCTGGATACCCGCCTGCTGCAAGGCCTGCAACTGCTCCAGCACCTTATCGCGCGTGGCGCCAATGCACGAGAAATGGCTGGCCGCAGCGGTCCGGCCTTCGGTCTGAATGGCCTTGACGGTATCGAAAGTTCCCTGCTGGGTCGAACCGCCGGCGCCATAGGTCACCGAACAGAATTCAGGCTGGAGCGCATAGAGCTTTTGCCGAACGGCAGCGAGTTTTTCGACGCCTTCAGGGGTTTTGGGAGGGAAGAATTCCAGACTGATCGGTAGCTGCTTCATTTTGAAAAAACTCCTGGGCCTTTCACGCCCTTGATGATTGGGCATGGCCGGCCTTGACCGCATGCACAAAAAATTCACGGTTGCCGTCGCCGCCCGCAATCGGGCTGTCGAGCCAGTGCAGCACCTGCAAGCCCAGATCGGCGCAGCAGGTGCGAATGCGCTGTTCCACCTCGGCATACAGCGCCACATCCTTCACGATGCCACCCTTGCCAAGCTGGCCGGGTTGCAGTTCAAACTGGGGCTTGACCAGCATCAGCACCTGCCCGCCGGGCTTGACCCAAGGCAGAACGGCAGGCAGCACCAGCGTTTGCGAGATGAACGACACGTCGCCCACCATCAGGTCAAAACCGGCATGTTCGTCCGGTTCGCCCTGTGGACCCAGAACGGCCCGCAGGGCGAGCGTATCGCGGGCATTGACTTTTTCATGCGCCGTCACGCGGGCATCGGCGCGCAATTGGGCATGCAACTGCCCCTGCCCCACATCCAGGCCCGTGACATGCGTCGCG
The DNA here is from genome assembly GCA_039808005.1 of Allobrachymonas sp. Classification (GTDB taxonomy): domain Bacteria; phylum Pseudomonadota; class Gammaproteobacteria; order Burkholderiales; family Burkholderiaceae_C; genus Brachymonas. The sequence goes on from JBDHSG010000007.1 coordinate 44,386, forward strand.
CCATGCTGCAGCAGGCAGTCGGTAAAACCACCGGTGGACTGGCCCACGTCCAGGCAGCGCAGGCCACGCACGTCGATTCCCGCAGCCTGGAGCGCGCCTTTCAGCTTGCACCCGCCACGGCTCACATAGCGCGCCTCGGCCGCATCCTGCACCTGCAGTTCGGCGCGATCGGGCAGTTCCTGGCCATGCTTGCGCACCGGCTGCCATGCCCCACCGTCCACGCGCCACTGCACCCCTGCCCCAATCAGGCGCTGGGCCTGGCTACGGCTGGTGGCAAGTCGACGATCTACCAGGAGCTGGTCGGCACGCATCAGGCCCGCCTCTCTTCTTGCAGATGGTTGGCCCAATCGACCGCGGCAGTGATTGCGCGCAACGCCTGCGGACTGTTGCGCCAGCAGGAACTGGTGAACAAGGCATCGATCCGCCGCACGATTTCGTGCGGATCGGCGCCAGCCAGCGCTGCCAGTGGCGCATGCCCCGTCTGCTCCAGGCGCTGCACGACCATTGGTCCCACCCCTTTCAGGGCGAGCAACTGCTCACGTTCGGCGGCAGGAAACACGGTTGCAGGCGGCATGACGCGCTCCGGCAATCAATAGCGGTAGGTATCGGCCTTGTACGGCCCTTCCTTCGGCACGCCTATATAGGCGGCCTGGGCTTCGGTCAGTTCAGTGAGTTGCGCATTGAGCTTCTTCAACTGCAGGCGCGCCACTTTCTCGTCCAGATGCTTGGGCAGTACATACACCTTGCCCACGTCGTAGGCGTCCTTGTGCGCGAACAGCTCGATTTGCGCAATGGTCTGGTTGGCAAAGCTGCTGCTCATCACATAGCTGGGGTGGCCGGTGGCACAGCCCAGGTTCACCAGGCGCCCCTTGGCCAGCAGGATGATGCGTTTGCCATCCGGAAAGATGACGTGATCGACCTGCGGCTTGATTTCTTCCCACCGGCAGTGTTTTTCCAGTTCGGCGACCTGGATTTCGTTGTCGAAGTGGCCGATGTTGCAGACGATGGCCTGATCCTTCATCTTTTCCATGTGCACGTAGCGGATCACGTCGCGGTTGCCGGTGGTGGTGACGAAAATATCGGCCTTGTCGGCAGCGTATTCCATCGTCACCACGCGGTAGCCTTCCATGGATGCCTGCAGTGCGCAGATGGGATCGATTTCCGTCACCCATACCTGGGCGCTCAGGGCGCGCAAAGCCTGCGCACTGCCCTTGCCCACGTCGCCATAGCCACATACCACGGCGATCTTGCCCGCCACCATCACATCGGTGGCACGCTTGATGCCATCCACCAGCGATTCGCGGCAACCGTACAGGTTGTCGAACTTGCTCTTGGTGACCGAATCGTTGACGTTGATGGCACGGAACAGCAGCGTGCCACGGGCCGACATTTCCTTGAGGCGGTGCACGCCCGTGGTGGTTTCTTCCGTCACGCCGATGATCTGCGCGCTCTTGCGGCTGTACCACGTGGGGTCTTGCGCCAGTTTGGCCTGGATGGCGGCAAACAGGATTTTTTCTTCTTCGCTACCCGGGTGGACCAGCACCGAAGGATCGGTTTCGGCGCGCTTGCCCAGGTGCATCAGCAGCGTGGCATCGCCGCCGTCGTCCAGAATCATGTTCGGGCCTTCACCATCGGCATGGGTCGGCCCAAATTCAAAGATGCGGTGGGTGTAATCCCAGTAATCCTTGAGCGTTTCGCCCTTGATGGCAAATACCGGCGTGCCCGTGGCGGCGATGGCTGCGGCAGCATGATCCTGCGTGGAAAAGATGTTGCACGAAGCCCAGCGCACCTGCGCGCCCAGCGCCTGCAGGGTTTCGATCAGCACGGCCGTCTGGATCGTCATGTGCAGGCTGCCTGCAATGCGGGCGCCCTTGAGCGGCTGGCTGGCAGCGTATTCCTCGCGGATGGCCATCAGACCGGGCATTTCGGTTTCGGCGATCTTGATTTCCTTGCGGCCCCAGTCGGCCAGGGAAATATCGGCAATGGCGCTGTCGGCGGATGCAACAGGCTTGTGGAGGGTATGCATCGGTTGTTCTCCGTAAGCAGATGCGGAAAGAACCGGTGATCGCAGGCCATGAAAAAAGCCCACCGCACCGGAAAATGTGGGGTGAGCGTCGTTGCAAACTGGTACCCAAGCCTCACGTCATGCAGATGCCGACGTTGCAACGCTCCTTGGGATTGAGCGTTGCATTATAGCGTTGGCACGGCTCGCAGCCCTGTCTTTGTGACGTCCCCCTTGAGAATCCTTCTTTTCCGTCGAGCGCTGCGCCAGTCGCAGGATCGGGTTCAGCCTTCCTTGCGCAAGGCCGGAAACAGGATCACATCGCGGATACTCGCGCTGTCGGTCAGCAGCATCATCAGCCGGTCGATACCCACGCCACAGCCGCCCGTGGGAGGCATGCCATATTCTAGGGCGCGCACAAAATCGGCGTCGTAATACATGGCCTCGTCATCGCCGCTGTCCTTGGCCGCGACCTGTGCCAGAAAACGCGCGGCCTGGTCTTCGGCGTCGTTGAGTTCACTGAAGCCGTTGGCCATTTCACGGCCGGTGATGTAGAGCTCGAAGCGCTCCGTTATCTCTGGATTTGCATCATTGGCGCGCGCCAGCGGACTGATCTCCGTGGGGTGATCCATGATGAAGGTGGGTTGCCACAACTTGTCTTCCACCGCCTCTTCAAAGTACAGGATCTGCAGTGCAGGCAGGCTGCGGCTGGAAAGCTTGTGCGACTCCTCGGTCAGCCCCATGCGCTTGAGGGTGCTGATCAGCCATGCGGCATCGTCCACATGGGCACCGGCCTCGGTATGGGCGTGGATCGCCTCGCGGATGGTCATGCGCGCAAAAGGCTGCGACAGGTCGATTTCACGCCCCTGGTAGCTGAGATGCAAGGTGCCCAGTGTCTGCTGGGCCACATGCCGGATCAACTGCTCCGTATAGTCCATCAGGTCCTGATAATGCCAGTACGCCGCATAGAACTCCATCATGGTGAATTCGGGGTTGTGGCGCACGCTGATGCCTTCGTTGCGAAAGCTCCGGTTGATTTCGAACACGCGCTCGAATCCCCCTACGATCAGGCGCTTGAGATAAAGTTCGGGCGCGATGCGCAAGAACATCTGCTGGTCCAGCGCATTGTGGTGCGTGACGAACGGCTTGGCGTTGGCTCCGCCCGGAATGGGATGCAGCATGGGTGTTTCCACTTCGAGGAACCCATGATCGACCATGAAACCACGCAGGCCGCTGATGGCCTTGCTGCGCAGGATGAAGCGCTGTCGAGCGGCGTCATCGGTCATCAGATCCACATACCGCTGGCGGTATTTCATTTCCTGGTCCGCCATGCCGTGGAATTTGTCCGGCATGGGCCGCAGGCTCTTGGTCAAAAGCCGGATGCGGGTGGCATGAATGGAAAGCTCGCCGGTGCGCGTCTTGAACAAATGGCCTTCGGCGGCAATGATGTCGCCCAGGTCCCAATGCTTGAAGGCGGCGTATGCCTCTTCTCCCACATCATCGCGCGTGATGTATACCTGAAAACGCCCGGTCGCGTCCTGCACCGTTGCAAAACTGGCCTTGCCCATCACGCGCTTGAGCATCATGCGCCCGGCAATCCCGGCCTGGATCTTGTGGCCCGCTGCCAGTTCCGCCTCGAAATGCTCCTTGGTCTTGCCGTCGTGCGCGGCCAGCAAATCCACCGCACGATCGGACGGCTTCCAATCGTTGGGAAATGCCACCCCCTTGCCTTGCGCCTGCGCGTCGCGCAGGGCTTTGAGCTTTTCGCGCCGTTCGGCGATCAACTGGTTGTCATCGGCAGCAGGCGCCTGCTGTGCGACAGAGGCGGGACGATCTTGTTCGGACATGGGGAAACAATCGGTTTGGAATCGACAAAAAAGAATCGGCAACCAGCGCAACAGGGTGCGGCAGCGATCTCTTCGTGCATGCAAAACAGCTGATTTTACGCGGCCAAGTAACAAAAAGCCCGCCGACGAGGCGGGCTTTGCGGATATTTGCCTTATTCGGTCACGACCGCATCGGCCGCTAGGCGCTCCAGCATGGCCAGCACCTGCGCAATGGTCTTGCGCAATTCGCGCCGGTCACAAATCATGTCGATGGCACCCTTTTCCAGCAGGAATTCCGCACGCTGGAAGCCCTCGGGAAGCTTGACGCGCACCGTGTTCTCGATGACGCGCGGCCCGGCAAAACCGATCAGGGCCTTGGGCTCGGCAATGACCACGTCGCTGACGAAGGCAAATCCCGCGCTCACGCCACCCATGGTCGGGTCCGTCAGCACGCTGATGTATGGCAGCCCTTTTTTGGCCAAGCGCGTCAGCGCCGCATTGGTCTTGGCCATCTGCATCAGCGAAAGCAGCCCCTCCTGCATGCGCGCACCACCCGTGGCGGTAAAGCACACGAAGGGGACCTTCTGGGCAATGGCATGCTCGACACCGCGAACGAACCGTTCGCCGACCACGCTGCCCATGCTGCCGCCCATGAAGTCGAACTCGAAGCAGGCAGCCACCAGGCTGATGTTGCAGACGCTGCCGCCCATCACTATGAGCGCATCGGTCTCGCCGGTGTTTTCAAGCGCTTCCTTCAGGCGTTCGGGGTATTTGCGGCTGTCTTTGAACTTGAGAGCGTCCACCGGCAGCACTTCCTGGCCGATTTCGTAGCGCCCTTCGGCATCCAGAAAAGCATCCAGGCGCGCGCGCGCGCTGATGCGGTGATGGTGCTCGCACTGCGGGCAGACATTCTGGTTCTGCTCCAGGTCGGTACGGTACAGAACAGCTTCGCAACTCGGGCATTTGATCCACAAGCCCTCGGGCACGGCCGATCGGCGATCGGCTGCAGCCACGGCCTTGGTCGCCTTGGGCGGAAGCAATTTTTCAAGCCAACTCATGGAAAAACTCCAGTAACAACTGCGGAATCACAGCCTGCATGCAGGCTGGTGGTGGCGGAATTGTAGAGCCGAACCATCCTGCCTGGTTTTTCGGCATGTTTCATGCATGGAAACTGGAACAGCAATCTGCCGCACCCTTGGGCCTTGCTGCGGTTCCTGCCTGCCCGTTTCGGCAGGCAGGAACACCCGGCTCCACCCCATGAAACAGTTCCGGCGTCGATGAGTATGCCCGTTTCACGGAAAAAACCCGAAACGGCAGTTCATCGCCATCCGTGTTTCACGCATCCAGTGCCGTGCGAATGTCACGCAGGAAGGCTGCGACGGCTTCTTCGGGAACAACGCCCGGCTCCTGCATCAACTGCAGCAGCTTGCTGCCGATCACCACGGCATCGGCCTGCTGCGCCACGGCGCGCGCACTGGCCGCATCGCGGATGCCGAAACCCACCCCCACGGGAATGTGCACATGTTCGCGAATACGGGACAATGCTGCGCCTACAGCAGTAACATCGAGCGCGCCTGAGCCCGTCACACCCTTGAGGGAAACATAATAGACATAGCCGCTGGCCAGTTGCGCCACCTGCTGGATGCGCGCCTGCGTGGAAGTGGGCGCCAGCAGGAAAATCAGGTCCATGCCATGCGCGCGCAGGGCTGCGGCAAAAGCGCCGCATTCTTCCGGCGGATAGTCCACGATCAGCACCCCGTCCACTCCGGCTTGCGACGCGTCGCGCACAAAGGCCTCGGCGCCATGCCGCAAATCGTAGCTTTCGACCGAATTGGCGTATCCCATCAGCACCACAGGCGTCTGCCCGTTCTGCTGGCGAAACAGGCTCACGGCTGCCAGCACACCGGCCATGTCCATGCCGTTGGCAATGGCCTGCTCTCCCGCCGCCTGAATCACGGGGCCATCGGCCATGGGATCGCTGAACGGCACGCCCAGTTCAATGAGGTCCGCGCCCGCCGCCACCGCAGCCTGCATCATCGCCACGGTGCTGTCGGCATGCGGGAATCCGGTCATCAGGTAGGGAATGAGGGCCTTGCGGCCTTGCGTCTTGAGGCTGGCAAAAGTCGTCTGGATGCGGCTCATGCGCGGGCTCCTTTCACGATATGGCCGCGCATCGAAGGGCGGTCGTAATAGTCGGCGCCGGAAAGGTCGGCCACAGTACCAATGTCCTTGTCGCCGCGCCCGGAGAGGCACACCAGAATGCTCTGGTCGGGCCGCATGGTTTTGGCCAGCTTCATGGCGTGGGCCACGGCATGGCTCGACTCCAGCGCGGGGATGATGCCTTCGGCGCGGCACAGGTAATGGAACGCCTCCAGCGCCTCGTCGTCGGTGATGCTGACGTATTCGGCTCGGCCCGTGTCCTTGAGCCATGCGTGCTCGGGGCCGACGCCGGGATAGTCCAATCCGGCGCTGATGCTGTGGGTTTCAAGAATCTGGCCGCTGGCGTTCTGCAGGACGTAGGTACGGTTGCCGTGCAAAACGCCAGGTGCGCCCTTGAGCAGCGAAGCCGCGTGCTTGCCTGTTTCCAGTCCCTGGCCCGCAGCCTCGACGCCAATCAGGCGCACTGCCTCGTGCTCGATATAGGGATAGAAAATGCCCATCGCATTGCTGCCGCCACCGACGCAGGCAACCACCGCATCGGGCTGCTTGCCGGCATTCTGCGCAGGCATCTGCTGCAGGCATTCCTCGCCAATCACGCTCTGGAAATCACGCACCATCATCGGATACGGATGCGGACCGGCCACCGTGCCAATGATGTAGAACGTGTTGTCCACGTTCGTCACCCAGTCGCGCATGGCCTCGTTGAGCGCGTCCTTGAGTGTGCGGCTGCCGGATTCGACCGGCACCACTTTCGCGCCCAGCAGGTGCATGCGGTAGACGTTGGGCGATTGACGCTTGACGTCTTCCGCGCCCATGTACACCACGCACTCCAGTCCGTAGCGGGCACAAATCGTTGCCGTGGCCACGCCGTGCTGGCCGGCGCCCGTTTCAGCAATGATGCGCGGCTTGCCCATGCGGCGTGCCAGCAGCGCCTGGCCAATGGTGTTGTTGATCTTGTGCGCGCCGGTATGGTTCAGGTCTTCGCGCTTGAGGTAGATCTGCGCGCCACCCATCTCACGGCTCATGCGGGCAGCATGGTAGACCGGCGATGGACGACCGACGAAATGCGCCAGCTCGTGCTTGAACTCGGCGATGAAATCGGGATCATTCTGGTAGCGGGCATAGGCCTCTTTGAGCTGATCGATGGCGTGGGTAAGCGTTTCGGAAATGAACGCGCCACCATACTTGCCAAAATGCCCCTTGTCATCGGGTTGCGTGTAGGAATGCATACGGAATTTCTTTCAGTGCGGAAGCAGGACGCAAAAAACACAGCAATTGAATGGAAGATGCAAACCAGAAACGTGTTCCGATTGCTTTTGGTCAAATCTCTGTGTCTTTCCCATCCTGAAACGGGGTTTCAAATGGCGTGGAGTCTGTATCGGCCGCGCGTACGGCGGCGACAAAGGCGCGCATTTTGTCGGCATCCTTGACGCCTTTGGCGCTTTCGATGCCAGAGCTGACGTCAACCGACAGAGACTTGCAGCGCGGCCGCAACAGGCGCACGCCATCGCCCACATTTGCAGGCGTCAACCCACCACTCAAGACGAGGTGAGCGTCGACGTTTGTTGGAACGAGTGACCAATCGAATGCCTTGCCGCCCCCGCCATAGCCATCGACCTGGGCATCGAGCAAGATGGCGCGGGCACTGGAAAAATCTTTACAGAATTGTAGCAAGTCTGTCCCGCCGGCCTCCCGCACGGGTTGTCCCGGCACCTGCTCCAACGGCAAACGCGCCGCGCGAATAAAAGACTGTGCGCCACTGCCCGTGACGGCGGCGCATCGCTCAGGAGACTCGTCGCCATGGAACTGCCACAGAGCCTGCGGCAGTACCTCGCGCGCTTCGGCCAGCAACGCATCGGACGCATTCACGAACAGCAGCACCGGCAGCACGAATGGCGGCAGCCGCCGCGCCAGTTCTACCGCGCGTTGCGACGTGACGGCCCGCGGACTGGGCGGATACAGCACAAAACCCACCGCATCGGCACCCGCAGCCACGGCAGCATCCACATCCTGGGGACGCGTGAGGCCGCACATCTTGATGCGCGTGCAGGGATGAGGGAAATTTTCAATGGGCATTGTTCAATTGTCGCACCACAACTGCTCCATGGATCAAGGCAATGGCCAATGGATGAACACCCCTCCGCCCGTACACCATTTGCCACCAATGAGACCAGCTCCATGCAGACGGGCACCCTACATCTCATGCGACAATTTCCCCAGCTAGGCGTTGGTTTTTTCTTGCGTTTTGCCATGTGCAAGCGTCCATTTTCATGACGGACTGTGAAGATGTCACAACATTTGTCTGCGATCGACTGGCATACGAGCGATGCGGCAACTGTTCTGGCTGCCCACAAGAGCGACGCCACTTCGGGACTGGCTGGTGCTGAAGCCGACAGGCGCCTGCATGCACATGGTCCCAACGAACTGGCCGCCCCGGAAACGCATTCCGGGATCAAATTGCTGCTGGATCAGTTCAAGGATTTCATGACCGTCGTCCTGCTGGTGGCCGCGACTGTATCCGGGGCCCTGGGGGAATGGAAGGATGCGCTGGTGATCATGGCCATCGTCGCGCTCAATGCGGTGATCGGCTTCACGCAGGCCCGGCGCGCCGACCAGGCCATTGCCGTCCTGCGCCGGCTGGCGGCTTCCAAGGCCCTGGTGCTGCGCGACGGACAGCCCCAATCCATTGCCGCCAGCAACCTGGTGCCGGGCGACATCGTGCTACTTGAATCCGGCAACCAGATTCCTGCTGATTTGCGGCTGCTGGAAGTGGCGCAGCTCAAGGTGGATGAATCGGCGCTCACCGGTGAATCCGTCACGATCGAGAAGAGCATGGCGGCTCTGAGTGGCAGCAATCTGGCCCTGGGCGACCGGCTCAACATGGCCTTCAAGGGCACCACCATCACCAATGGCCGCGCCCGTGGCCTCGTGGTTGCCACCGGCATGGGCACCGAACTGGGCAAGGTCGCCAATCTGATGGGCGATGCCCTGGATCGCAGCACGCCCTTGCAGCAGCGCCTGGCAAGATTCAGCAAGCAGCTCTCGTTTGTAATCCTGGCCGTTTGTGCGACCATGTTCGGCATGGGCCTGCTGCGCGGGGAAAATCCCCTGCGCATGCTGATGACAGCCATCAGTCTGGCCGTGGCCGCCATTCCGGAGGCCCTTCCGGCCGTTGTGACCGTGCTGCTGGCCATCGGCGCGCGCCGCATGGCCAGCTTCAAGGCGCTGATTCGCCGCCTACCCGCAGTGGAAACGCTGGGTTCCGTCAGCACCATCTGTTCCGACAAGACAGGCACCCTGACGCAGAACCGCATGCATGCGGAACTGGCCTGGGCCTGCGGCGAGTCCTGGCATCCTGCAGAGGCGCAAGCCGAACGCAATGCGCCCTCGCCCGCTCACCTGCAATTGCTGCGCGCGGCGGCGTTGTGCAACGATGCTGCGCCCAATCAAGTCCCCAGCACCGACACAGCCCTTACCTGGCAGGGCGATCCGACCGAAACCGCGCTGGCTGCACTGGCCGCACAGGCCGACCTGATCAAGCCTGCGCTGGAAGAAGACACCCCTCGCGTGCACGAGCTGCCCTTCGATTCCGATCGCAAGTGCATGACCACCTTTCACTCCGACGGTACGGTGTTCGAGGCCTTTACCAAAGGCGCTCCGGAAAGCGTCTTGCCGCGCTGCACGGCCACCTGGTCACCGTCCGGACCGCAGCCGCTGGACGCCCGGACCATCTTGGCCGAAGCCGATCGTCTCGCCGCACAGGGCCTGCGGGTTTTGGCCTTTGCCAGTCGCATGTGGCCGCAATTGCCTGACGCCTCGGATGACGCAGAATCCATTGAAAAGGAACTAGCATTCATCGGCCTGATCGGCCTGATCGATCCGCCGCGCGAAGAAGCCGCGGCGGCCGTGCGCGAATGCATCGAGGCCGGCATTCGTCCCGTCATGATCACCGGCGACCATCCGGCAACGGCCTTGGCTATTGCCCGACGGCTGGGCATCGCCACGGATAGCATCGCAACAACGGTATTGACCGGCGCCGCGCTCAGTGAAATCAGCGATGCTGAATTGAAAGCCCGTGTACTGGATGTTCGCGTATATGCCCGGGTCGATCCGGCGCAAAAAATCCGCATCGTTCAGGCATTGCAATCACACGGCCAGTTCGTGGCCATGACCGGCGACGGCGTCAACGACGCGCCGGCCCTCAAGCAGGCCGACATTGGCGTGGCCATGGGCAAAGGCGGCACCGATGTGGCGCGAGAGGCATCCTCGCTGGTGCTGCTCGACGACAACTTCGCCACTATCGTGGCTGCGGTGCGTGAAGGCCGCCGCATTTACGACAACATCCGCAAGTTTGTCCATTATACCATGACCGGCAACTCTGCGGAGATCATGACGCTGGCCCTCGCACCGCTGCTCGGCCTGCCCATTCCGCTGCTACCCATCCATATCCTGTGGGTCAACCTGGTTACCGATGGACTGCCAGGCCTGGCCCTGGCCGCCGAACCGGCCGAACGCGGCATCATGCAGCGAGCGCCACGGCCCCCCAAGGAAAGCCTTTTTGCGCACGGCATGGGCGTTCATATCATTTGGGTGGGCCTGTTGTTGACCATTTTCTGCCTTGGTTTGCAATATTGGGCGATCAAGCATGCCGATACGCACTGGCAGACCATGGTGTTCACCACCCTGACCCTGGGACAGATGGCGCATGTCATGGCCATCCGCTCCGAATCGGATTCGCTGTTGACGCAGGGGCTGCTGAGCAATCGGCCCCTACTGGGCGCCGTGGGACTGACCTTTGCGCTGCAAATGGCCGTTATCTACATCCCGTTCCTGCAGCCGATCTTCAAAACCCAACCGCTGTCCCTGGAGGAGATGGCGCTGTGCATCGGCCTGGCCCTGCTCGTAGGGGCCACCGTGGAAATCGAAAAGGCGGGTACACGCCGCCGCAGGAAACGGTAAGCCCGGCGACAGAAAAAGAAAGCCCTGCACCCTTTTCCAGAGCCCGAGACGCGGCCACTGTCGGTTACAATGCATCCCTTCGGAGCATAGCGCAGTCTGGTAGCGCATCTGGTTTGGGACCAGAGGGTCGGGAGTTCGAATCTCTCTGCTCCGACCATCCATCGGCTCGGTTGCTACAGCAACGATAAAGAGCCCCCCTTCTTCCAGAGAAGAGACAATCGGACTGCAGTCTTGCCGGACAACAGACACCGTCGCGGCATGCACAGAGCCCAGCCGGGCCCACCGTCTTTCACTGTCAGTTCATAGCAAACCCCGAGGTGGCGGATACAATGCCCCGTTGACTTGGCTGACCGTAGCTCAACTGGATAGAGCAGCTGCCTTCTAAGCAGCAGGTCGGGGGTTCGAGTCCCTCCGGTCAGGCCACCGATCTGCAACCTCGCTCCAGATTGCCGCATTTGCAGTCATTCCTCGACACAGCACACCCTTGTGGATATCGTTTCCAACGGGTGCAGGCTGTCTACAAGCAGCGCTCAGCGACGCACAGTACGGCAAGTACTGTAGTCGTTGATCACCACGGCCAACATAGACATCCCTGCAGGTGTCAGCCAATACGAAACAACGCTATTCTTCACAGACAGGTTTACGGAGATGTCCATGCGCTGCATCATTCAAGCGTTTTTTGCCACACCACGACGCACCTTGTGGTGGATCACCCTTGCGCTGACAGGCATGCTGGCATTCGGGCTGTATCTGCAGAATGTAGTAGGCCTGCAGCCTTGTCCGATGTGCATCGTGCAGCGCTATTGCCTGATACTGATCACCTTGATCGCCTTTGCCGGCGCATTGGCGCCCTCCCGCACCATCCACGCCGTGGCTTTTGCGCTGGTCGGACTGACCGCCTGTGGCGGGGCCTTTGTGGCGGGCCGGCAAAGCTGGCTGCAATGGTATCCGCCGGAAATCGCCAGTTGCGGGCGCGATTTTTACGGCATGCTTCAGCAGCTTCCATTGAGCCGTGCCATTCCGCAGATTTTTGCCGGCAGCGGAGATTGCAGCCAAGTTGATTGGACCTTCCTGGGAGCGAGCATCGCCAACTGGTCGTTCCTGTGCTTCGTCGTGCTGATGGTTGTGAGCAGCGGCTGGCTTTTCGCTCTGTACAAGCGCAGCAGGGAAAAACCGACTCTGTTTTCCTGACACCTGCAGCAGCCGAAAAAAAGCCACCCTCAGGTGGCTTTTTTGGAATCGACAGCGCCGTCCTGACAGAATTTACTTGATGGTTTTTTTCTTGCCATTCTCGTAAGTGGACAGGGTGGTCGCTGCATCTTTCATCTCGCCTTTTTCATCGAACGAGATCCTAGCGGTCACGCCTTGATAATCGGAAGCAGCCAGCTGCGACAGATACACCTTGGGATCCACCGAGTCGGCGCGCTTCATGGCATCGGCGATGAGCATGGTTGCGTCATAGGTATACGGGCTATAGACCTGGAACTGCCCCGGGAAGGCTGCGTCATAACGGGCCTTCCAGGTCGGGCCATTGGGCATTTTTTCCAATGCTCCGCCACCTACGGCGCAGATCACGTTGTTAACGGCCTTGGACTCGCCAGAAAGCTTATAGATTTCCGTCGTGCAAATGCCATCGCCGCCAAAGAACTTGACATCACCCATGCCCAGTTGCTCGATCTGGCGCAGCATCGGGGCCGCCTGGGCGTCCATCCCACCATAGAAGATGGCATCGGGCTTCTTGGCCTTGATCTCAGTCAGAATGGCCATGAAATCAGTAGCCTTGTCATTGGTGAACTGTTGGCTGACAACCTCCAGGCCGTTCTTCTTGGCGACAGAGGCGAATACCTCGGCAAGACCCTGGCCATAGGCAGTACGGTCGTCAATCACGGCAACGCGCTTGAGGCCCATGGCCTTGGCTTCATCGGCCAACGCTGCACCAAGTGCATTGTCGTTGGCGATGATGCGGAATGTGGTTTTATAGCCGGGCTTGGTCAATGCCGGATTGGTGGCAGCACCTGTCACCATGGGCAGACCGCAATCACTGTAAACCTTCGAGGCTGGAATGGTGGTGCCGGAATTGAGGTGGCCGACCACGCCATTGACCTTGGCATCGCACAGTTTTTGTGCGACTGCGGTTCCCTGCTTGGGATCGGCGCCGTCATCTTCAACCACTGCTTCGAACCGCACCTTTTTGCCACCAATGACCAGCCCTTCCTTGTTGAGTTCATCAACGGCCATCAGCACGCCGTTGGCGTTGTCTTTGCCGTAATGGGCCTGACCGCCGGACATGGGAGCGACCGAAGCAAGTTTCACAACTTGCACATCGCCCGAAGCACCGGCTACAGAAGAAGCAGCACTGGCAGAAGGCGCCGGCGGTGTCGCATTGTTGCAGCCAGCCAGAATGCCCGCGAAAGCCAGAGCAGCCGACGCCGTTGCGGTCATACGCATATTGAATTGCATAGTTGATTCTCCAGTCACATGAAAGCGGCAGCGACGTCCCGTTATTGACACTGCCGCATACCGAAGGCCGAAAAAAAGATTTCACACTAGCCGAAGCAATTTTAGCGTGGCCCAAAGTTTCCGCAACTGTTCATTTGCGCTTTCAGTGCAAACCCTAGGATTGATGAAAGAGCTCTCTGAAACAGGAAAGTCAACAGCCTGGCTGTCGCAATCCAGAGCAAAAAAACCGCAACGGGGATTCCCTTGCGCCTAGGGAACAATCCGCAACATTATTTGGACGATGCCTGCTGCCACTCGTCCACCATATTGACCAGTTGCTGGTAGATATGTGGGGTGAGTTTGTCCTCGATTTGCTTGGACCATTGCAACAGCAGAAACGGCATCTGCTGTTGCAACTCCTGACGGACGGCTTGTTGGACAACGGTCCGCAACTGATTGTTCCAGTCGCCTGGGAGCAAGGACTGCAGACTGGCCGGCTTGTGCGGAACGGCTGCAGGGACCGGCACGGCAGGCCGTACGGGAACATCTGGCGATGCAGCGACCGCCCTGGCAGCCGGAGACGACCTGGGCACCACGGGATCATGGTTCACCGCCTGTGGATTGACCACACGGTTGCCCTGATAGGCGCCCAGGGGAGAAACCTGCTCAATTCGGGAAACAGGGGTTTCAAGGTCGCTCAAATCTAGATCAAGCATGGAATCAACCGGGTCTCTTTGTTCAAAGTAGGAGGTGTCTTCAACGGCCGTACTGGGCGTGATGTTGTTTGCCGTTTCCGTCAATGTCGGAACAAACCTCGGTGGGTTGTCTGCTGCCATGAACATTGCTCCTTCAATAAAACCAGGACGTGCACAGGCCCGATCATGCATGGCTACACATTCCAAGCCTTGAAACAAACAGATTTGCTGCACTCTGTTTTGTTCGACGACTGGCACGCAAGCCATTATTGTGCCGTATGCCGTGACGCCTGACCACTTTTCCTGATGATGCGCGCCGGAAACACCCTTCAACCGTGTTCTGCCGTGGTTTTTTTGAATCCACCAATGGCATGCCCGGATATGGCATACCCTCGCGTTGCATAGTAACGCCAACGATCCCTGGCCTGCTGCCTGTCCTGGTCATCCAGCGAAACCACCTCTATCAGCCGCTCATATTGCTCGAACCCTGCGGCAACGGCACCAGACAGACTCACCAGCAGATCGTGCCGTTGGCACTGATCGGGGCTGGTGCTCAGCCATACGCGCGCACGTTCGATCTCCTGTTTGCGCAAACCGTCGATTTCCTCCGGGAGCAGAACATGCCCCAGAAAAGCCGTTGGGGCAAAGTTCCAAAGCATATCGTCCAGCCTGGTGAGCAACGCTGCGTCGCCCGTCACCACAATCGAAGGGGTTTTCTCCAAAGCCTTGCGCACCAGCCTGCAGACGTGGGACAGCTTGTCAGGAACATTGAAATGAAAATCGATGCGGGTCACTTGCTGCGCGCTGCGTTTGATTTCTTTGTCGTGGCTGGTTTCGCAGGCACTCCCGAGCGTCTGGATGCTTCCGCTTTTTCATGAAAATCCACAGGCGTTTCTGCAAGACTGGAAACAAACTGCAGCAACAAGGGCACGGGCCTTCCAGTGGCACCCTTGGCTGCGCCCTCGTTCCAGGCAACCCCGGCTATGTCCAGATGCGCCCAGGGATACTTGCCGGTAAAACGCTCTAGAAACTTGGCTGCTGAAATGGCGCCGGCCGTGCGCCCGCCGATGTTGGCCATATCAGCGAAATTGGATTTCAGCCCCTTGCCATAGGCATCGTCCATGGGCATGCGCCAGCACAGGTCGTGTGCGGCATCGGCTGCCTGCTGCAATGCGGTGGCCAGTTGGTCGTTCGGGCTGAACAGGCCGCAGCGCACATTTCCCAGTGCCAGGACGCAATTACCAGTGAGGGTAGCAATATCCACGACAGCCCGGGGCTTGAAACGCTCCGCATACGTCAAGGTATCGCAAAGGATGAGGCGCCCTTCGGCATCGGTATTGAGAACCTCGATGGTCTGGCCACTCATGCTGGTCACCACATCGCCCGGCTTGACCGCCCGGCCGCTGGGCATGTTCTCGCAGCTGGGAATGAGGCCGACCACATTGATGGACGGCCGCAGCAGGCGCAAGGCCTCGAAAAGGCCCAGAACGCTGGCGGCCCCGCCCATGTCGTATTTCATCTCGTCCATGCCGGGGCCAGGCTTGATGGAAATGCCGCCGCTGTCGAACGTAATGCCCTTGCCCACGAAAACGACCGGCTGTTGCCGGGCCGCAGCTCCCTGGTACTGCAATACGATGAAACGCAGGGGTTCGTCTGTTCCCTGTGCGACCGACAGAAAGGCTCCCATGCCCAGCTTTTCGACCTTTGCACGATCCAGGATTTCGCAAGTAAAGGTCTTTTTCCGGGCCGTTGCGTTGGCCTGGCGAACGATCTGTTTGGCGGTTTCGGCCAGCTTGGCGGGAGTCGCGTAATTGCCCGGGCGGTTGGCCCATTCGCGCGCCAGATCCATGCCTGCCACCAGTGCCTGGCCGTAAGCAAACGCCTGGGCGTTGGCCGTTGCATTGGGTACGCCCACAAGAACCTGCCGCAACTTGGGCTTGACAGTAGGCTTGGTATGGCTGTAGACATATCCAGCCAGCGCCACCGCCTGCATGGCTACCGTCAACTGCTGCTGCGATGCAGCCTGCGCAAAGCATACGGCCAGGGTCGAACTCTCCCTGGCCTGCTCCGCCACAGCCTTGCCCAGCACATCCCGCAATTCTTCCGCCGTTCCAGCGCCGATACCCAGAACAAGCACTTTCGGCGCCGCCCATCCGCCAGACTGGTACAGAGCCAGTGTTTTGCCCTTATCGGCCGCGAGATGACCAGCCTTTTCCGCCTGATGCAAGGCTGCCTGCACGCCCGTTTTTCCGTCCACAAAACCGGCATGTCCGTTCTGGAGCAGCACGATCAGCAGATCCGCCCGGTTTTTGGCAGTTGAGAGCAGACTTTCAGAGGCAAAAGAGAATTTCATGATACCGTAAGATGATGGTTTGCCGTGGCCATGCGCCCGGACACAATGGATATACCTGATCCGCAATGATATTCCATACTTCCATTCGCCGTGAGCTGACCCGCAGCTTCAGCGCGTCCCTGCTCGTACTGGTGATCATCATGATCACCATGATGCTGATCCGCACATTGAAATTGACCAACCGAGGCCTTGTCAATCCATCGGAAGTGTCACTGGTGCTGGGCTATACGGTGCTTGCCTATTTGCCGACCCTGCTCACGCTGAGCCTGTTCGTCAGTGTGGCCTTTTGTCTTTCGCGCATGTATCGCGACAGCGAAATGGCGGTATGGTTTACCAGCGGTCAGGGATTGCTGAAATTCCTCAATCCCCTGCTGCAATTCGCAGCTCCGATCATCTTGCTCGTGGCTCTGCTTTCACTGATCGGCTGGCCCTGGGCCAACTCCCAGGTTCTGGAGTTGCGCAACCGCTACCAGTCGCGCGGCGATCTGGAACGGATCGCACCCGGCATGTTCCAGGAATCGGCAGACGGCACCCGCGTCTTTTACGTCGGCAACCAGCAGGAGGGCGCCGGCCCGGATGCAGGCGCACGTTTTTTCGTATTTGCCCGCCAACCGGACAAAGAGGTCGTGGTTTCAGCCCACAACGGACACATTGAAAACCGGGAATCAGGACGTTTTGTTGTTCTGTTGAACGGCCAAAGCACCGAGATCAAAAACGACCAGACCATCGCCATCGGCCGTTTCAAGGAATACGGCATGCGTGTTGGCGACCAGTTGCCGACGCCCCAGCAGACGCAAAACCTGCAAACCCTGATGCAGGCAGCGCCACAGACGGTGCCAACCCTGCAATTGCTGCGCCAATCTGCTCCGGTACTGCGCGCCGAAATCGGCTGGCGCCTGGGCATGACCCTGGCAAGTATCAACCTCATGCTGATTGCATTGGCCAGCGCACACACCAATCCCCGTTCGGGGCGTAGCGGCAGTCTGCTGTTTGCCATATTGTCTTTTGCCGCTTATTACAACCTGATCAGCTTTGGACGAGGCTGGGTTGCCAGTGGACGCATCGGCATGGCCGCGATGCTGCTGTTGCTGCACGGCAGTGTATTTGTCGCCGCATCGCTCTGGCTGCTCAAGCAGGACCGCCAATGGTCGTTGCGTGCGCTTTGGCCGGGCGTGCGCAGGCGCCGCGCCGCAACAGACGGGAGCCATTGATGCGCATTGTCAGACGCTACATCAACCGGCAGGTATTCACAGCCGTACTGTTCATTACCGTAGGATTTCTGGCCCTGTTCGCCTTTTTTGACGTCCTCAACGACCTGTCATTCACCAGCCGCACGGCCACTCCTTATGGCCTGGTCAATTCGCTGGCCTATATCGTCTTGCTGCTACCCGGGCACACCTACGAACTGCTGCCCATCGCCGTGCTGATCGGCACCGTCTTTGTCATGGCAAGCCTGGCACAGAATTCGGAATTCACCATATTGCGCACCAGCGGCCTGGGACCCTGGCGCGCATTGCGCAGTCTGTTGTGGCTGGGCGCCCTGTTTACGGCGCTGACTTTTCTCATCGGCGACTATGTTGCGCCTGGCACGGAAAAGTTGGCGCAATACTACAAGGCCCGCTTCGAGGGGAACGTCACCAAGGGCCACACCGGCGCATGGATCAAGGAAAGCATCAACGGAACGGAACGCATCGTCAACGTGCAGGAATTCACACCGGACGGCGAAATGCGCCAGATCCGCATTTTTGATTTCGATGCGCAGGGCTTTCTGTCCCGGCTACGCAAGGCCGAGTCAGGCACCTTCACCGATGGCGCATGGCAACTCGTCAACATCAGCGACAACCAGCTGGCCACGGATGCAAACAGCCCCAACAGCATCAGCCGCAGCAGCGTGCCCTCGGAATTGCTGGAAACCGGCATCCAGCAATCGATGGTGGCAGCCGCCCTGCTCAAGCCGGACCGCATGTCGACCCTTGAGCTGTACCGCTACACCAGTCACCTCAAGGAAAACAACCAGTCTGCGAACGTTTACGAAATCCGGTTCTGGCGCAAGCTGTTTTATCCGTTGAGCTGTTTGGTGATGATGGTTCTGTCCCTGCCGTTTGCCTACCTGCATTTCCGCTCCGGCATCATCACCATGGCGGTATTTGCCGGCATCATTGTCGGCATCAGCTTCTTCCTGCTCAACAACGTGTTTGAGTACGTCGGTAATCTGCACGCTTGGACGCCCTGGGTAATTGCGGTTCTGCCCAGTATGGCCTACACGATCGCTTCCCTGCTCGCGTTTCTCTGGCTGGTGCGAAACCGCTGAAGCGCGCAACCACGGCGATCACGCACGACATGGACTGGGCCGTCCAGATCCAGAATCCTTGCCCTTTCATCGATCATCGATATCCATGGTGCGTGACATCCTCGGCTACACCGTTGCAAATTCTTGGCATGTACCCTCATGCCAGACCCCGCAAAACAAAGCAGCCCTCCTTTGCACGAAGGGCACAACAGGACAACAAATTTGCCGGTGAATTCGGCTAGAATGGCGAGCTTCGGAGTGTGGCGCAGCCTGGTAGCGCGTCTCGTTCGGGACGAGAAGGTCGAAGGTTCGAATCCTTTCACTCCGACCAGTTTCCATCCATAAAAAAGCCAGCAATGCTGGCTTTTTTATTGCAAATTTGTCATTTTTTTCGGTTTCATATATCACAATCAATACTTGGAACTGTCCCAATCGCAGTATCAGGCCCGTTGATTCATGAATCTTCATCAATTTCGCTTCGTCCAGGAAGCCGTGCGGCGCAACCTGAACCTGACCGAAGCCGCCAAGGCGCTGCATACTTCACAGCCTGGTATTTCCAAGGCCATCATTGAACTCGAAGAAGAGCTGGGCGTCGACATTTTTGCCCGGCACGGCAAGCGTCTCAGACGTATTACCGAACCGGGTGAGCACATCCTCAAGAGCATCGAGATCATCCAGCGGGAAGTCGCCAACCTCAAACGCATCGGCGAACAGTTCAGCCAGGAAGACCGCGGCACCCTCAGCATTGCCGCCACACACACAGAGGCACGCTATGTCCTGCCCGAGAAAGTGGCGCAATTGCGCATGCGCTACCCCCGGCTGCAGATCAGCCTGCACCAGGGCACGCCACAACAAGTGGCCGATCTGCTGCTTTCCGAAACGGCTGTCATCGGGTTGGCCACCGAGTCTCTGGCTGACTATCCCGAGCTCGTCACCCTGCCCTGTTATGACTGGCAGCATGTCCTGGTCACCCCGGAAAACCATGCGCTGGCCCGCCAGTCTCAAGTGTCGTTGGAAGATCTCGCCAAACTGCCGCTTGTCACCTACCATCCCGCGTTTACCGGGCGTGTGAAGGTGGATCACGCTTTCGCCCAGCGTCGCCTGCAGCCCAACATCGTGCTGGAAGCCATCGATTCAGATGTCATCACCACGTATGTGGCGCACGGACTGGGAGTGGGCATCGTGGCCGAAATGGCCATGGACGGCGCGCGCCCAGGACTGGCCAGCCGTCCTCTGGGACATCTATTCGGTCGCAATGTCACCCGCGTGGCCTTCAAGCGGGGCGTATTCATGCGCAACTACGTTTACGACTTTGCGGAACGCCTCAGCGACCGCCTGCCGCGAGCGCTGGTCATGAAGGCCATGTCCGGCCACTACGAAGACTACGAGCTGTAATGGCGGATCCAGGAAAGGCTTGCTGGCCGCTCGCCTTTTCTGCCGATCATCATGGGCAGCCGGCTTCGAACCCAATGGCGACAGACTCCGCCGCCGAGCCATTCTTCAAAACGCCCCATAGCTAGAACGTCGGCAGGTACAACAGGCGTTCACGACACAAGGTGTTGTGGATCACTCCCTCGTGTCACCATGAAAAACACAGCCCCCTTGTTTTTCACTTTGTCGAATAGGCCGCCTCTCGGGAAAGCGCTTGCAAACAAATAGAAACAAGCGCGGGGATGAAAATCTGTCCATACACGCATGACTACATGGATTCAGTTTTATGCAAGTCCTGGTTCGCCATTTTTTACAATTTAGTCTGCAAATGAAGTATTGAATCCAAGTGTTTGATATACCGAATCTTTTGAATAGCGTTAAACTCTCGCACAAGAGCTATGCAAAGGGGGTTGGCACCATGATTCACCATATCTCGCGCAAATCGCCATATCCAACTGATCCTTTTTCCCTGAAACAGAAAATTCGCTGTGTATCGGGAAGTACCGCATTCGTGTGCGTCATGCTGATTGCCGGCATCTGCGCACCAACCTGGGCCAAGCCAGGTCCTGCGGCAAAATCTGCCGCAACATCCAAAACCATTCCCGCAAAAAACCAGAAGGTCCTCGCCGGAAAAAACAGCACGGCCAAAGCGACCAAGAACCAAGACGCAAAAATCGGCAAGCCAGCTGCCCTTCAGGACAAAAAAGCAGGCAAAAAAACAGTCGCAACTGCGCAATTGGCCAAGCAGAACAAGAGCGGCAAAGCAGCGCCGGCCAAACAACCTCCACGCCTTGCAGAAAGCAGTGTGCGGTCCGCAAAGTCCAGCTCCATTGCCCGTAATAAAAAATCCGTCGATACAACCAGACAAACTGCCGGAAAAACAAACAGACAAGGCAACGACCAAGAAGCACTGACCGTCCGGAACTTGCGTGGACAGATCGCTGCATTGCAGGCCAGCGGCAAGAAACGTCCCTTAAGCAAAGTGCAAAAACAGCAACTGACACAGCTGACGGCCCAATTGCGCCGCGCAGAAAACACCGAACAGCGCGAGGCCCGTATGCAACACCTGGCTGCGAAACAGCAAGCAAACGACACGGCAAACAGCCGACAGCAATACCTGCAGGCCTTGGCACGCGACGCGCAAAGCAGAGGCACGATGCCAATGTCGTCACCCGCGCAGGCAACGAACGGCCTGCAGAAAGAATTGACTGCGTTGCAGATGGTCAGACAGGAAAATCCGTCTGAAGCGGTCCCGGCGGCAACACCATCTACTGCAACGACCATTGCGCTGTCTCCATCGACAATCACGAAAGAAGAAGCGCTCGGCACCTCTACTGCCACAGCAACAACTGCAACAGAATTGTCATCCGAAGCCCCACCACCCGTCTTGCGACGAAGCGAACCCGCTCCGTCGCCCATCGTCCGCGTATCCATCCCGCAACGCGATGGTCTGGGACAAATACAGGGGTTGAGCGAAGACCGCTCAGACTTTGGGCCAGTCCTGCATTCCAATGTAGCCTTCGTGATGGACCAGAACACCGGGCAGGTTCTGGTCAACAAGAATGGTCACAACGTATCCCCGATCGCGTCCATCACCAAGTTGATGACCGCTGTCATCACGATGGACGCAAACCTGCCCATGGACGAAATGATCACCATCACGGAAGAAGACGTGGATCGTCTCAAGGGCAGCCGTTCCCGCCTTGCCGTGGGAACCACCCTGTCGCGCCAGGAATTGCTGCACCTGGCGCTCATGTCAAGCGAAAACCGCGCCGCGCATGCCTTGGGCCGCTCCTATCCAGGCGGCCTGAGTGAAGCCATTCGCACGATGAACATGCGCGCCCTGATGCTGGGCATGCGTGAAACGCGCTATGTGGAGCCGACCGGGCTTTCAAGCGCCAATCGTTCGAGTGCACACGATCTGGCACTTCTTGTCAAGGCGGCCTACCGCTATCCACTGATCCGCAACTACACCACGTATCCAGGCGCGGAATTTCCGGTACAAGGCCAAATGATGCGCTTCAACAATACCAACCGCCTCATCCATAGTCCGGACTGGAACATCGGGCTGCAAAAAACCGGCTACATCTCCGAAGCAGGCCGGTGTGTGGTGATGCAGAGCAATATTTCCGGACGCAATGTCATCATCGTCCTGCTGGATTCCGCCGGGACCAATCGCCGGGTTGAAGATGCTGAGGCCATCCGTTATTGGGTGCAACAGGATACGCGTCCAGGCCCTGTACGCGACGGTTCCAGCATCGTGGTAAGAGGGGTATATTGATCCCCGGATGGCAGGCGGCCTTGTGAGATTTCACGCAAGCCCTGCATCTCCGACACGCCTGCTGATGCACAGGCTGTCAACACCCTCGTAAAGCCACCCTATCGCCCGCTCCGTTCAATAGAACGGGCATTTTCATGCTTCATGAGCGATGCATTTTCTTCGCACCGCTGGATGCCGCTCGCGGCGTACTGCAACACATCCGGCAACGTCTACCCTGCACCATATTCCAGCCCCGATCAGATCGCAGGCATCTTTTTAATCTGATCTGCCCACAGCCAAATCCTGCCAAGTGCAGCAGCAGGGCAGGATCTTCAGGGGGATTTCTGTAAAGCCCGCAATATGTGGGGGGGAACGCTGGCTTATTCACCCACCCACAGAGGCGCTGGCTTTTTTCAGGGCCTTGACTGCCTTGAGCACATCGGCAACATGATCGTCGACCTTCACGCCCCGCCATTCCTGCCGGAGCACGCCATCAGGGCCAATCAGGAAGGTGCTGCGCTCGATGCCCTTTACCTTCTTGCCGTACATGATCTTGTTCTTGACCACGCCGAACATGTGGCACATTTTCTCTTCGGTGTCGGCAATCAGCTCATAAGGCAGCCCAAGCTTTTCCTTAAACGCATCATGCGAGGCCATGTTGTCGCGCGAAACGCCATAGACGACAGCACCAGCCTTGACAAAATCCTTGTATTTGTCACGAAACTCCAGGGCTTCGGTCGTACAGCCCGGGGTATTGTCCTTGGGGTAGAAAAACAGGACGAGTATCTGGTCCAGGTGTGTCGTGTTGCTGACCTTGATACCGCCGGTGGCTTCTGCGTCGAATTCAGGGATCAACTTGTCTACAACAATCGCCATAACTATTCTTTATCCTATAAACAAACCGCATGCGCACCATATATCTGCGCACAACATATAGCATTTTACCGCATATCACTGCAGCATCGGATTGCGCCAGAATAGCGGGTTTTTTCCTGGAAGAATACGCTGGCCAAAAACGATATGCGCCGTTGAAACCCGGCGGCAACCCGCCCGCGCGGGCACGTAAACGCAGGAATCAGGGTTGCGCCTTGTCATTCCCCTGCCACAGGGCAGCAAGCACCACCCGGCCCTCCGAGGCCACGATGTTGTACGTTCGACAGGCGGCCGGGGTGCTCATGACCTCCAGCGGCAAGCCCCGTGCGATGAAGGGCGACAACCACTGGCTGTCCGGAAAGATCTGGCGGCTGCCGGTCCCCAGAACGACCAGTTCATAAGGCTTTGCAAGGGCCTTCGCGGCTTCATTGAGCACTTCTTCCAGATCAACGGCCGCCAACTGGCCCTGTGTATCCCGTACCTGCCAGGGAAGCAGCAAACCGTTCGAGCCCACCAGCAAGGAGCTACCGTACCATTTGCCGGCGATGGCAATGCCATCCGGCCCGTAACCGGTGATGGCCTGCGCAAAGGGTATTTCGGCGTCAAATTGCATGTGCATCTACCCCAGGCTCGACATAAAGTATGGTCAAATTATAGTTTTTGATCTTTTCCCTGGAGCGTGCGTGAAAAGCATCCACAAATCTGCCAAGCTGGAAAACGTCCTGTACGACATCCGCGGCCCCATCATGGATGCCGCGCGCAAGATGGAAGAGGACGGGCAGAAGATCATCAAGCTCAATATCGGGAATTTGGCCCCCTTCGGCTTCGATGCCCCCGAAGAAATCCGGCAGGACATGATCCGCAACCTGCCCGATTCAGCCGGCTATTCCGACAGCAAGGGCATTTTTGCCGCGCGCAAGGCCGTGATGCATTACACCCAGCAGCAAGGCATCCAGGGAGTGACGCTGGATGACATTTATCTGGGCAACGGCGCCAGCGACCTGATCGTGATGGCGCTCAACGCCCTGCTCAACAATGGTGACGAGCTTTTGCTGCCCGCGCCCGACTATCCACTATGGACGGCCGCTGCCACGCTTTCGGGCGGCACGCCGGTGCATTATCTGTGCGACGAGTCCAACGGCTGGATGCCCGACCTGGAAGACATGCGCCGCAAGATCACGCCGCGCACCAAGGGCATTGTCGTCATCAACCCCAATAACCCCACGGGCGCCCTGTACAGCGATGCGGTGCTCACGGAAATCGTGGCGCTGGCGCGTGCGCACGGACTGGTGCTGCTGTCAGACGAGGTATACGACAAAATCCTCTACGAAGATGCGCAACATACCGCACTGGCTTCGCTTTCCACCGATGTCCTCACCCTGACATTCAACTCGCTCTCCAAGTCCTACCGTTCATGCGGCTACCGGGCGGGATGGCTCGTGGTCTCCGGCAACAAGACGGATGCGCGCGACTACATCGAGGGGCTGGACATGCTGGCCAACATGCGCCTGTGCGCCAACGTGCCGGGACAATGGGCCGTGCAAACTGCGCTGGGCGGCTACCAGAGCATCAATGAACTGATCCGCGAAGGCGGCCGGCTGCGCAAACAGCGCGACCTGGCGTATGAACTGGTCTGCGCCATCCCAGGTGTGACCTGTGTCAAACCCGAGGCAGCCCTTTACATGTTTCCCAAGCTGGATCCCGCCATCTACCCCATCACCGACGATCGCGAGTTCTTTCTCGAAGTGCTGAAAGCCACGCGTGTGATGCTGGTGCAGGGATCGGGATTCAATTTCCCCGACAATCAGCATTTCCGCATTGTCTTCTTGCCACATGAAGACGAGTTGCGCGAAGCAATCGGCCGGCTTGCCAAATTCCTGGAAAACTGGCGCTTGCAGCACGGAACGGAAAAAGAATAGGCATGGGCAGTCCTGGTCGTGCCGACGCTGCCCTGTTGTTGCCGGTGAAAGGCGGTCTTCCCGCCCAGAAATATCCACCGCACAAGACAAGGGCCACATTTTTCACTGGGCCGATTGGAAGCCTCGCTCCTTTAGACAATTTGTTTCTTGAAAAGTTCGTATATCCATGAAACCCATCAAAGTCGCCCTTCTGGGCATTGGCACCGTCGGCAGTGGCGTATTCAAGGTGTTGCAACGCAACCAGGCTGAGATCAAGGCGCGCACCGGACGCGGGATCGAAATCACCCTGGTGGCCGACCGTGCCACGGACCATGCGCGCGGCATCGTCGGCAACGCGGCCGAAGTGGTGAGCGACGCCTTCGCGGCCGTGGCGCACCCGGAAATCGACATCGTGGTGGAACTGATCGGCGGCTACACCGTGGCCAAGGAGCTGGTGCTCAAGGCAATCGAGAACGGCAAGCACGTCGTCACGGCCAACAAGGCGCTGCTGGCCGTGCACGGCACCGAAATTTTCGAAGCTGCGCAAAAGAAAGGCGTCATGGTGGCATTCGAGGCTGCCGTGGCCGGCGGCATCCCGATCATCAAGGCGCTGCGCGAGGGCCTCACCGCCAACCGCATCGAATGGGTAGCCGGCATCATCAACGGCACCACCAACTTCATCCTGAGCGAAATGCGCGACAAGGGGCTGGACTTTGATGTGGCGCTGAAAGAGGCGCAGCAGCTGGGCTATGCCGAGGCAGACCCCACCTTCGACATTGAAGGCGTGGATGCTGCACACAAGGTCACGCTGATGAGCGCCATCGCTTTCGGGGTGGACGTGCAGTTCGACAAGGCCTACGTGGAAGGCATCACCAAGCTGGGCGCAGCCGACATCCGCTATGCCGAGCAACTGGGCTACCGCATCAAGCTGCTGGGCATCAGCAAGCGCACCGACAAGGGCGTGGAACTGCGCGTGCATCCGACGCTGATTCCGGCAAAACGGCTGATCGCCAATGTGGAGGGTGCCATGAATGCCGTCGTGGTGCAGGCAGACGCCGTCGGCACCACGCTGTATTACGGCAAGGGCGCGGGCAGCGAGCCCACCGCCAGCGCCGTGATTGCCGACCTGGTGGACGTAGCGCGCCTGCACACTGCCGATCCGCACCACCGCGTGCCGCATCTGGCCTTCCAGCCCGACGCCAAAAGCAATCTGCCGATCCTGCCGATGGATCAAGTGGTCACCAGCTATTACCTGCGTCTGCGCGTGGCCGACGAGGCCGGCGTGCTGGCTACCGTCACGCGCATTCTGGCCGATGCCGGCATCAGCATCGACGCCATCCTGCAACGGGAAGCCGACGAAATCGGCGGCGAAGGTTCGCTGCAAACCGATGTGATCCTGCTCACGCACGACTGCACCGAAACCGCCATGAACGCTGCCCTGGCCCAGATGCAGGGGCTTCCCACCGTGCTGCAACCCATTGTGCGCATTCGCAAGGAAGAACTGAACTGATGCGTTACCTCTCGACCCGCGGCGACCGTACACCTCGCCGATTCTGCGAAATCCTGCTCGAGGGCCTGGCGCCGGATGGCGGCCTGTACATGCCTGAAACCTATCCGGTTCTTTCCAGAAACGATCTGGAGCGACTGCGCCGCGTGTATCGCGAACAGAGCTATGCCGCACTCGCATTTGAAATCCTGTCGCTGTACATCGATGACATCCCGACCGCGGACCTGAAGGCAATCTGCGCCAGAACCTACACGCAGACAGTATTCGGCACACCTGAAATCACCCCGCTCAAGAAGCTCGAAGGCAACCTGTACCTGGAAGCGCTGTCCAACGGCCCCACCCTGGCCTTCAAGGACATGGCCATGCAGTTGCTGGGCAACCTGTTCGAATACGAACTGGGCCGCCGCGGCGAGCAGCTCAACATCCTCGGCGCCACCAGCGGCGACACCGGCAGCGCCGCCGAATACGCCATGCGCGGCAAGAAAGGCGTACGGGTGTTCATGCTCAGCCCGCACGGACGCATGAGCGCTTTCCAGCAGGCGCAAATGTTCAGCCTGCAGGACGAGAACATCCACAACATCGCCATCGAGGGCGTATTCGACGACTGCCAGGACATCGTCAAGGCCGTCAGCAACGATCTGGACTTCAAGCGCCGCTACAAGATCGGCACCGTCAACTCGATCAACTGGGCACGGTTGCTGGCGCAGGTTGTGTACTACTTCGCGGGCTATTTCCAGGCCACCGAACACAAGGCCCCCACGTTCTCTTCTGGGCAGGGTTCACTGCCCCTCGAGGGGACTGGCGCACCGCATAGCACTCCGGTAGCAAGCCTCGGTGACCAGAAGGTCAGCTTCACCGTGCCCAGCGGCAACTTCGGCAACGTCTGTGCCGGCCACGTAGCGCGGCAGATGGGCTTGCCCATCGACCGACTGGTGGTCGCCACCAACGAAAACGACGTGCTCGATGAATTCTTCCGTACCGGCATGTACCGTGTGCGCAACAGCGCCGATACGTACGAAACCAGCAGCCCGAGCATGGACATCAGCAAGGCCAGCAACTTCGAACGTTTTGTGTTCGACCTGCTGGGGCGCGACGCCAGCCGGACGGCCGCGCTTTTTGGCCCCACCCTGGCCAGCAAGGGACAGTTCGACCTGGGGCAAGAGCCGGCATTTGCCAAGGCTGCACAACAATACGGCTTCCTCAGCGGCAAGAGCACCCACGCCGACCGCCTGGCGACCATCCGTGACGTCTACGGAAAATACGCCGTCATGATCGACACCCACACCGCCGACGGCGTGAAGGTTGCCCGCCAGCACCTGCAGCCCGGCGTACCGATGATCGTCCTGGAAACGGCACTGCCCATCAAGTTCGCTGCCACGATCGAGGAAGCGTTGGGCCGCACCCCAGACCGGCCGGCGAAATTCGAGGGCATCGAACAACTGCCGCGCCGCTTCAGCGTGCTGCCCGCCGATGCTGCTGCCGTCAAGACATACATCACCGGCCACTGCGCGCCGTAACCTCCAGCCAGTTCCGTGCAGTACCGGGTCTTTTCATGTCCAGCCCTGCACAGGAATGCCATGCAAACCGAACCTTCATACAATCTCCTTGTCTTTCCTGAAAGGGTCTTGCCATGAAAATGCCTGTTTTGCTTTCATCCAGCCGTATGCGCATGGGCAGTGCCTTCGCCTGCTTGCTGGTGGCATTGTCCGGCTGTACCGTGATCACGACGCAGACGCCGCCAGTCATCTCGCGCCCGTCTCCTCCCGTTTCCACCACTCCCCCCATCGCCGGCTGGACAGGAACGTACCGCACGGTACTGCCTTGCGCGTACTGCGCCGGCATCCGGCTCGATCTCACGCTCTACCGTGACGCAACCTACGAATTGCTCACGCAGGAGCTAGGCACCGGAAGGCCCGCCATGGCCCGGCGGGGCGGATTCACCTTCAACAGCGACGAAACGCAAATCATGCTGGATGCAAGCGGCCAAGGCCGCAGTTTCGACATCCTGCCGCCAGACCGCCTGCGCCTGCTCGGAAGGGACGGACAACCGGTTACCGGGCAGGATGCCTACCGCTTCATTCTCAAGAAATAGCAGCCGGCTGTTCTCTGCACCCATACGCCCCGCCACCTTGCAAGTGCCGGGGCTTTTTTGTTCCAGATAAAACAGCGCCAATAAATAGGCGCGCCCTTGAAATGTCCGCCATCAAACCCAGTTTCTGAGATAGAAAACCTTTGTGGAGCATCCATGCGCATCGACAAACTCACCAGCAAATTCCAGGAAGCATTGGCCGACGCCCAGAGTCTGGCTCTTGGAAAAGACCATGCATACATCCAGCCCGAACATCTGCTGACCGCCATGCTGCAGCAGGACGATGGCCCGCGCGCGCTGCTGCAGCGCGCCGGCGTGAACGTGCCGGGTCTTCTGGCATCGGCCGAAAGCGCCGTCAACCGCCTGCCACACGTGCAGGGACAGGAACAGGTGCAGCCGGGGCCGGATCTGCTCAAGCTGCTGCAGGCCACCGAAAAAGAGGCAATCAAGCGCGGCGACCAGTTCATTGCCAGCGAACTGTATCTTCTGGCCTGCGCCGACGCCAGGGGCACCATGGGCGACATCGCCCGTGAAAACGGCCTTACCCGCAAGAGCCTGGAAGCCGCCATTGATGCCGTACGCGGCGGCCAGGCCGTGGACAGTGCCGACGCCGAAGACAAGCGCGAGGCGCTCAAGAAGTACACGCTGGACCTGACCGAACGCGCCCGCCAGGGCAAGCTCGACCCGGTGATCGGCCGCGACGACGAAATCCGCCGCACCATCCAGGTATTGCAGCGCCGCAGCAAAAACAACCCCGTGCTCATCGGCGAGCCCGGCGTGGGCAAGACCGCCATCGTGGAAGGACTGGCGCAGCGCATTGTGAGTGGCGAAGTGCCCGACACGCTCAAGGGCAAACGCGTGCTGGCGCTCGATATGGCCGCCTTGCTGGCAGGAGCCAAGTACCGCGGCGATTTTGAGGAACGCCTGAAAAACGTGCTCAAGGAACTCGCCAAGGACGAAGGCCAGACCATTCTGTTCATCGACGAGATCCACACCATGGTCGGTGCGGGCAAGGCCGAAGGCGCCATGGATGCCGGCAACATGCTCAAGCCCGCCCTGGCGCGCGGGGAGCTGCACTGCGTCGGCGCCACGACGCTGGATGAATACCGGAAATACATCGAAAAGGATGCCGCGCTGGAGCGCCGCTTCCAGAAAGTGATGGTGGACGAACCCAGTGTCGAAGCCACCATCGCCATCCTGCGCGGCCTGCAGGAAAAGTATGAAGTCCACCACGGCGTGGAAATCACCGACCCGGCCATCGTGGCTGCTGCGGAGTTGAGCCACCGCTACATCACCGACCGTTTTTTACCCGACAAGGCCATCGACCTGATCGACGAGGCCGCGGCCAAGATCAAGCTGGAAATCGACTCCAAGCCCGAGGTGATGGACAAGCTCGACCGCCGGCTCATCCAGCTCAAGATCGAACGCGAAGCACTCAAGAAGGAAAAGGACGAGGCCTCGCAAAAACGCCTCGAAAACCTCGAAGGCGAAATCGGCAAGCTCGAAAAGGAGTATGCCGATCTGGAAGAAATCTGGAAACGCGAAAAAGCCGCGGCGCAGGGCAGCCAGCAGGTGCGTGAGGAACTGGACAAGATCAAGTTCCAGATCGAGGAACACACCCGCAAGGGTGACTTCAACAAGGTGGCCGAGCTGCAATACGGGAAGCTGCCCGAGCTGGAGCGCCGCCTCAAGGAAGCACAGGACAAGGAAACCGCCGCAGACGGCCAGGGCAAGGGCAATCAGTTGCTGCGCACGCAGGTCGGCGCCGAAGAAATCGCCGAAGTGGTCAGCCGCGCGACCGGCATCCCCGTCTCCAAGATGATGCAGGGCGAACGCGAGAAACTGCTGCAAATGGAAACGCACTTGCACGAACGCGTGGTGGGACAGGAAGAAGCGATCAGCGCGGTTGCCAACGCCATCCGCCGTTCACGCTCCGGCCTGGCCGATCCGAACCGTCCGATGGGCTCCTTCCTGTTCCTGGGCCCAACCGGAGTCGGGAAGACGGAACTGAGCAAGGCGCTGGCATCGTTCCTGTTCGACACCGAAGAGCACATCGTGCGCATCGACATGAGCGAGTTCATGGAAAAGCATTCCGTGGCGCGGCTCATTGGCGCGCCTCCGGGCTATGTGGGTTACGACGAAGGCGGCTACCTGACAGAGGCCGTGCGCCGCAAGCCCTACAGCGTGATTCTGTTCGACGAAGTGGAAAAAGCCCATCCCGACGTCTTCAACGTGCTGCTGCAGGTGCTCGATGACGGACGCCTCACCGACGGCCAGGGCCGTACGGTGGATTTCAAGAACACCGTCATCATCATGACCAGCAATATCGGCTCGCCCATCATTCAGCGGATGGCCGGGCAGCCGCAGGACGAGATCAAGGACGCCGTGTGGGAAGAGCTCAAGGACCACTTCCGTCCCGAGTTTCTCAACCGCATCGACGAAATCGTGGTCTTCCATGGCCTGAACGCGGCACAGATCGGCGAAATTGCCGAGATCCAGCTCAAGACACTGACTGCGCGCCTGGCCAAAATGGATCTGGCGCTAGATGTATCCGACCAGGCGCTGGCCGAACTGGCCAAGGTTGGTTTCGACCCAGTGTTTGGCGCCCGCCCGCTGAAAAGGGCCATCCAGCAGCGCATCGAAAATCCTCTGTCCAAGGCGCTGCTCGCAGGGCAATTCCCGCCCAAGTCCGCAATCCGGGTCACCGTGGATCCCATCAAGGACCCTGGAGTCTTTCACTTCGAGCGGGAAGAGGCATCCAGCGCTCCTGCAGAAAATTGATGCCGTTGTTTGCGCCCACGTACCTGGCCCACCTCAGTTATGCGGTGGGCTAGGTACCGGCCTCATGGCCAGTATGAGATTTTTTGCATCCAGTTGCAATTGAAACGGGAACTGCGCGCGCAATCTCCGGTCTATCCTGAACCATTCATCACAGGAGATATGCATGCGTTCAGCTTTGAAAATGACTCTGGTAGCCGCCAGTCTCGCTGCGGCATTTACGGCTTCTGCGCAGCCAGCCTCTGCCAACCTCCCGGCCGCATCGGCCACCCAGAGCATCGACTCTCCCACACCTGCGCGGGACGCACGGCGCACCATGCGCCGCCAGCCGCTCACGCCAGAACAGCGCCAGGCCCGTTTCGATAGCGCCGTTGCTCAGCAAGCGCAAACCCTGCAAATCACGGCAGCCCAGCGTCCGCAATGGGATGCCTACGTGCAGGCCAAGAAATCCCTGTTCAACAACATGGGTAGCCAGCGCGATGCCATGCGGCGGCAGGATGTTGACCGCCTAACCGCCGACCAGCGCACCGAGCTGCGCGCCCAACACATGGAAACAGCGGCCCGGCATATGCGCCAGATTGCCGACAGGACCAAGGCTCTGCGCAATGCGCTCACCCCTGAACAGCGTACGCAGTTTGACCAGATGAGCAAGAAGGGCCCGCATTTTGGCGGCGCGCATGGCAAGATGCATCGCGGATGGGGCAGCCCGGAGCCAGCAGCTCCCCTGACAAAACCCTGAGCATCCTTTAGGTACAAAAAAGCCGGCGTTATATGCCGGCTTTTTTCTGGACAGGTGCTTGCAGCATTGCAGAAAACCGCGCCGGACACCTCAAGTAGGCTCAGGACAAATGCTTGCCAATCAGGCCCGCCATTTCGAACATGGTGACCTGCTTTTTGCCGAACACCTTGGCAAGCTTGTCATCTGCATTGATATTGCGTTTGTTCTGGGCATCTTGCAACTGATGGGCCTTGATGTAGTCCCAGAGTTTCTTGATGACCTCGGTACGGGGCAACGGGCTGGCGCCCACCACCGCAGCCAGTTCGGCGCTAGGCGTCAACGGTTTCATGAAAGCGGCACTGGGTTCGCGTTTTTTAGCAGCCGGTTTGCTTGCCGCAGGTTTCTTGGATGCAACCATGTTTCATCTTCCTCGAAAAGGAATCTCCAAAATCGGCAATCAGTTTTTAAATATCCGCTGCTGCCGTCCCATGGCAATGCTAATGGAGAAAAGCCGTCCTTTGCAAGCCGTCCCTCAAAACCGGTCATTATTTTGTGATGTATTGCCTTGTCAGTGATTGTTCGAAATTTCAGATTTCTGAAAGATTTCCATTCCATGCAAAACATGGATTTTTCAACGGCCATGCCGTTGCCTTTCATACACAGAACATTTGCACCGTTGCTCTGTGATAATCAGCAGCCATTTCATTGACTTGCCGCGCGGCGCGTTTTTATGTCCAGTCCATCCCCCCTTGCCTTTTCCACCTGCGATTTCTGCGATGCCTATCGAGATGCCTCGTCGTCCGGTTTTGCCGTGCTGCCGCCGGTGTTCCACGAGTTTGGCAATGCCGCCCCCTTTTGCGGGCCGATCGCGACCGTGCAATGTTTCGAGGACAACACCAGCGTGCGCACCCAGTTGGAACAGCCTGGAAACGCAAGGGTGCTGGTAGTGGCCGGTGCCGGATCCCGCCGCACCGCCTTGCTGGGCGGCAACCTCGGACAGCTGGCAGTGCGCAACGGCTGGGTGGGTGTGGTGGTGGACGGCTGCGTGCGCGATGTACAGGAACTGGCGGGCCTGCCCATTGGCATCCGTGCGCTGGCCAGCATGCCCATGCCTCCCATGAAACGCCAGCCCGGACTGGTGGACGTGCCGGTGCACATCCAAGGCATGGCGGCTTTGCCGGGCGATTGGCTTTACGCCGATGCCGACGGCATCGTCATCTGCCGCACGCCCCTGCACCCGAAATAATCAGGCCAGCCGGCCTCGCGATGCCCGTACCGGCACCGTAGCCAGTATCACTCCGAACAAGGCCACGGCCAGCGCCACCCCCTGCAAAATGCTGAGCCGCTCTCCCAGTGCCAAAACCCCGGTCAACGCCGTGCTGGCAGGTAGAAACACAGTAAAAATGCCCGCCTGTGCCGCAGGAATGACGCGCAAGCCGGTCATCCACAGCCACACCGAACCCACGCTGGCCGCCAGGGAATAGAACAGGAACAGCAGCCACAGGCCAGTTGACACGGCGCCAAAGTCAAAATCCATGGCCAGATACAGGCCAAACGGCGTGGAAAGCGCAAACCCCCAGAGGTTGATCAAGGCCGTGATGCGCTTGGCCGACAGGGCCGTTGTGAGCTTCTTTCCAACGATGGAATAAATCGCCTCGCACAGAACGGCACAACAAAGCGCCCCATACCCCAGCCATACACGGGAGGCATTCGTTGGCGCCGACTGCTGATCTGGCGCAGCCGCAAAGCCCGCCAGGGCCAGCAATGCCACCCCAAGCACCGCACAGGCCACCGACAGGCCGATTCGCCAGCCGATCCGCTCCCCCAGAAACAGCCAGCCCAGCAGCGCCACGGCTGCTGGAATGGCGGCCATGATCACGCTGGCTGCGGCCGCATTGGTCATGCGCACGCCTGTGATCATGAAAAACGTGAAGAGAAAATTGCCGAACAGCGATTCGGCAAAAATCAGCCACCGCGTACGCGTATCGAGCGGCGCTTCGCTTTCGGGTTTTCGCAGCCATCCCACCATAACCACGACACCAATGCCAAAACGCAGCCACGCCAGCAAGAATACGGGCATCGCCTGCGACAATGGCCGCGTCAAGGCCACGTAGCAGCCTACCAAAGCCATACCGCTGGCCAGGCAAAAATAAGCCAGAGGACGCGGAAAGCCCGAATGTGTCATAAAGATGTTAAAAAACCACTTTGTTGCAGCGCAACAAAATAATGTAAGATAGTTGTGGTAAGTTTGCAGACAGGTGTTGTCGACAGGGTTTACCCTGATGTTTCACCTGATTGAAATCGCCGAAACGACAAATAACAGGGTCTCCAAAATGGACAAGCACTATCTTACTTCCCTGCTGGCGCCAGCGTCGGTGGCAGTGTTTGCCGGAAGCCCCGAATTGCGCGCCAGCGATCCGTCCTATGCCGACGCTGCCCTGCTACACGAGGCATTGACGGCATCCGATTACACGGGCCGGCTCACTTTCCTCGACATCGAGACGACCGAAGGCCGTCTGGCCGACCTAGTCAGCACGGGCGCCGATCTGGCCATTGTGGCGCTGCCTGCAGAAAAAATTGCCACGGCGCTGGAGCTTGCAGGGCGCATCAACTGCAAGGCGGCACTGGTCATCGCCAACGGCATCAGCGCTGAGCAGGCGCAACAATTGCACAGCGTGGCGCGTGCCCACAACATGTGGATGCTCGGCCCCAATGGCCGCGGCTTCCAGCGTCCGCACCTGGGCCTGAATGCCAGCATCGTCGGACCACTGGCCACACGCGGCACCCTTGCACTGGTTTCTCAGTCGGGCGCATTGACATCGTCCATCATCGATTGGGCCAAGCCCAACCGGGTGGGTTTTTCGACGGTCATTTCACTGGGTCCGCATACGGCCGTCGGCATGTCGCAGGCGCTGGATTTTTTGGCCAGCGATCCGCTCACCCACAGCATCGTGGTGTACCTCGAAGGCATTCCCAACGCGCGCCAATTCATGAGCGCGCTGCGTGCGGCCGCCAACAGCAAGCCGGTAGTCGTGCTCAAGGCCGGACGCAACAAAGGCGGCAATCAGGCCGCCAGCACGCATTCGGCGGCTCTGGTCGGCCGCGACGAGGTATTCGATGCGGCCCTGCGACGCGGCGGCGCGGTGCGTATCCGCTCGTTCAGTGAACTGTTTTCTGCCGTGCAGTGCCTGGCCGCGCGCTACCAGCCGGTAAACAACAAGCTGGGGATCATCACCAACGGAGGCGGCCCAGGCGTGCTGGCAACCGACCGCGCCGAAGACCTCGGCCTCGAACTCGGGCGGCTCAGCCAGGACAGCATCCAGCAGCTTCAGCCGAAGCTGCTGCCACACGCCTCATTAACCGACCTGATCGACCTTTCCGAAAACGGCACGCCCGAGCATTTTGCGCTGGCACTTGCCGCCGCGGCGCACGACTCCGCAATCGATGGCGTTCTGGTCATGCTGGCCCCCAAGTCAGGAATAGACATGACCGCCGTGGCACAAGCTATCGCCACGGCCCGCCAGGAATGTCACAAACCCCTGATTGCCTGCGTCATGGGCGACACGTCGGTGCAGCAAGCCCGCAGCATCCTGGCCGACGCGAACATTCCCACGTTCCGCACGCCCGACTCCGCTGTCAGCGCCTTTGGCAATATCGCCGCCTACTACCGCAACCAGCAATCGCTGCAGCAAACGCCGCCGCCGCTCACGCACCTGGCCGCACCGGATGTGGAAGGCGCACGTCTGCTGATCGAAGGGGTGCTCGCGCAGCGCCGCCACGTGCTCACCGAAATGGAATCGAAGGCCCTGCTTTCCGCCTTCCACATTCCGGTTACGCAGACCATCCTGGCACGCACCCCCAGCGAGGCCGTGATGCTGGCCAGCCAGCTCGGATACCCCGTGGCGCTCAAGATCGATTCGCCCGACATCACGCACAAATCCGACGTGGACGGCGTGGCGCTCAACGTCATGAACGGCGTGAGCGTTCGCGACATCTTCGAGCGCATGATGGAAAACGTCACGCGCAAAATGCCCAGCGCGCGCATCAATGGCATTTCGGTGCAGCGCATGGCCCGCCAGACGCGCGGACGCGAACTGTACATCGGCATGATGACCGACGAGCCGTTTGGCCCGGTCATTGCCTTTGGCGCGGGCGGCAACACGGTCGAGCTGTATTCGCACCGCTCCATGGAACTGCCCCCGCTCAACCAGTTCCTTGCACGGCAGATGATCCAGCAGTCGACCGTTGCGCAAACGCTCGATGCATGGCGCGGCGCCAATCCCGTCAACCACGAAGCGCTGGAGCAAGTGCTGCTGCGGGTGTCCGAAATGGTGTGCGAACTGCCGCAATTGCGCGAGATGGACATCAACCCCATCATCGTCGACGAGCACGGCGCAGTGGCAGTGGACGCACGCATCATCGTTGATAACGTTTCCATCTCACGGCCCTACCAGCATCTTTCGATCCTGCCATACCCGGCGCGTTTCCAGCAATCCTGGCCGCTGCCGGGCGACGGCATGTACACCGTCCGCCCGATCCATCCCGACGACGCCGAGATGCTGCAGGAACTGGTACGCGGACTGAGCCCCGAGAGCCGGTACAACCGCTTTGCTTCGGCCATCAACGAAATACCGTCCGGCATGCTTTCGCGCCTGACGCTGATCGACTATGACCGCGAAATGGCGCTCGTGGCCATATTGTGCGACCCCCGATATAGCGACAGCAGTGGCGCCTGCATCAAGCCGGACCGGATCATCGCCGTATCGCGCTACATCACCAACCCCGACAGCAGCAGTTGCGAATTCTCGCTATTGGTAGCCGACGACTACACCGGCAAGGGCATTGGCTCTCGCATGATGCGTTCGATCATGGACGTGGCGCGCGAAAAAGGCATGAGCGAGATCATGGGCCTGGTGCTGGCCAAAAACACGGGCATGCTCAAGCTCATGGCAAGCCTGGGATTTTCCATCAGCACTTACGAAGAAGATCCAGACTTCAAGATCGTCACGCACCAGCTGAAAAACTGAGTGCCGCGCCCGTTCGGCATCTGGCAGTCAAAAACTGTTTGCCGGGTGGTGAGCCGCCCAACATGCACCGATTCGTTTCGCGCATCAGGCCAGGCTGCACTTGAGGCAGCAGAACGTACAAATAGCAAGGCAACCACACATCCGTCCTGCCCTGCAGCGATTGGCACGGCCACAGTGCGGCAGCATCCTTTCATGTCCAGCGTTCCATCGAAGAAAAACGCCTTGAAAGCATGCCGGCCACCTGGCCGAAAATCCTTTCATTTCCAATATTTGTTACGGTTTTTGCACCCTGTTCTGGCATTCAGACCCCACGGGTGCTAGCATGTTAATAAATACAGGTGTCATGGATGTTGTTATATGACGCTCTGTCTTATGAAAGGAAATTCAATGGCCGAAAAAACAGTTTTCCCTGTTGATTTCTCTCCCTCTGGCAGCACGGCCTTGGCTGTGGCTCCGGGCTGGTCCACAGCCGTCACCCTGCCCCCTCTGGGCAATCTGGAAGCCTACATCAGCGCCGTCAACCGCATTCCCATGCTCACCCAGGAGCAGGAACTTGATTACGCGCGCAAGCTGACCCAGCACAACGACCTCGAAGCCGCTGGCCGCCTGATCCTGTCGCACCTACGCTTGGTTGTGGCCATTTCGCGCCAGTATCTGGGCTATGGCCTGCCGCACGGCGACCTCATCCAGGAAGGCAATATCGGCCTGATGAAAGCGGTGCGCCGCTTCGACCCTGAACAAGGCGTGCGCCTGGTCAGCTATGCCATTCACTGGATCAAGGCCGAAATCCACGAATACATCCTCAAAAACTGGCGCATGGTCAAGGTTGCCACCACGAAGGCGCAGCGCAAGCTGTTCTTTAACCTGCGCAGCAAGAAACAGGACTTTCGCGCGGCTGCCGCGGCCGATACCGATGAGGCATTTGTCCTGCGCAATGGCCTGAGCGAACAGGAAATTGACATCATCGCTAAAGACCTGAACGTCAAGCGTGAAGACGTGATCGAAATGGAAACCCGCATGACAGGCGGCGACGTAGTGCTCGACCCCGCTCCCAGTGACGATGGGGAACAGGCCTATGGACCTATCGCCTACCTGTCGGATGCGCGCCATGAACCGACAGCCATTATTGAAGCACAGCAACGCGACGTCATGGCAAGCGACGGCATTGCCGCTGCGCTCGAAACCCTGGATGCCCGCAGCCGGCGCATCGTCGAAGAGCGCTGGCTCAAGGTCAATGACGATGGCTCCGGCGGCATGACGCTGCACGAACTGGCCGCCGTTTATGGGGTGAGCGCCGAACGCATTCGCCAGATTGAAGCCGCCGCCATGAAAAAAATGAAGGCTGCCCTGCTCGAATACGCATAGAGCTATCGCTCCCACGCAGCGGCGGCCCGGAATTCGTCCGCATCGGGACCGCAGGATCGGAGCGCTCCAAGCAGGACAATTGCATGCAGGTAGGCTCAAAGGAACCAGAATGGTGTACCCGCCGTCTTGGGTGGGCCAAGCAAAGCCATCTGCAGACAAAGAAAAAGCGCCTAGGCCTTTCGAACCTAAGCGCTTGAATCTCTTCTCCACTTCCTCAGTGGTGGTGTAGTTCCCCGTTAGAGGAAACTTCCCTGCCACACGGGCATTGCCACCGTGGGCGTGATTTTACACTGGTCGCGCATCCGGGGGAAAACGGGCCGCCCCCGCGCATTTGCTCGCTGCCACAGGCCATGAGCGGTCGGCGGTTCGATCCCCAAACGCGGAATCGAACAGGCCAGTCACTTCAATCCATACCACACGCCACGCCCGCTGCCGTGCTGCTCCAGATGGTTGCGCTCGGTCAGGTCGCGGAAGTGCTGTTTCAGGGTGTTCCGGCTGGCCCCGGTCAACTTGATCGCATCCATCATCGTGACGCGCCCGTGCTCCCGGGCGAACTCCACGATTTGCAGTGACAGCTCGGGCAGCGCGGCCAGCACGATCTTTTCGCGCTCGACCTTCTTCTCCAGACGCCGAACC
Source organism: Allobrachymonas sp. (assembly GCA_039808005.1). Classification (GTDB taxonomy): domain Bacteria; phylum Pseudomonadota; class Gammaproteobacteria; order Burkholderiales; family Burkholderiaceae_C; genus Brachymonas. Next base: position 83,692 of record JBDHSG010000007.1, read on the forward strand.
TGCTCGGCCAGAGAGCGCAGGAAGAACAGCAGCCACGGTTGCCAGTTCGGGGCGTCGGTGCGGATCGTGCCCTGCGTCTGCCGCAACGCGAGGTAGTAGCCTTCCTTGCTGGCCTCGATCACACTTTCCAGCGAACTGTACGGAACGTAGGCATAGCCCGCCTGTAGCAGCAACAGCGTCGTCAGCACGCGGCTCAAGCGCCCGTTGCCATCCTGGAACGGATGGATTTCGAGGAACACGACCACGAAGATGCCGACGATCAGCAACGGGTGCAGCATCGCCTTTTCGCGCTCATCGCTGACCCATGCCAGCAGCTCAGTCATCAAGCGCGGCGTGTCGAATGGCGTGGCTGTCTCAAAGACGATGCCGATCTGAGCGCCGTTCTCATCAAAGGCCGCAACGCTGTTCAAGTTGGTCTTGTAGCCACCCCTATGCCACTCGTCCTTCTGGCTGTACTGCAGCAGGATCTGATGCAGCTGCTTGACGTGGTTCTCGGTGAAGGGGATGTCCTCCCATGCCCGGAAGATCAAATCCATCAGCTCGGCGTACCCGGCCACTTCCTGCTCATCCCGTGAGTCGAACTTCTTGATGGCGAGGTTGGACAGCAGCCGCTCGACCTCCCGGTCGGAGAGCTTGCTGCC
>JBDHSG010000034.1:0-4985 GCA_039808005.1 Allobrachymonas sp.
CCCGACCCCTTTCAGGGCCGTCTCCGCCTCAATCAGCGAAGCCTTGCATTGTAGCAAGTTCCAAAAGAAAAATGGCAAATCTTTTAAAAATTTACTGCATTTCTTTTTTGGCGCGGCTGGCAGGATTCGAACCCACGACCCCTTGGTTCGTAGCCAAGTACTCTAATCCAACTGAGCTACAGCCGCCGAGAGATAGAACTATACCAGAAAATTTTCTAGCATTCGATCAATCACCACAACTTCGCATCGATTCCATCATGAAGCGACGCATCGTGGTGGGCCGTGCTGGACTTGAACCAGCGACCAATGGATTATGAGTCCACTGCTCTAACCAACTGAGCTAACGGCCCTTTGAAATTGCGCGGATTGTACGTCAAAGAGGTTTGACGCTCAGGAGAAAAACCCGGCTGACTACGGTTGGCACAAGCCAAAGTCATTGATTAAACCAGCCCCCCGAAATGCACAGGAATAGTCCACCCTAGGAAACCATATGCAGTGCCAGACGCACCGCTTCGAGCAGGCTGCTGCTGTCTGCTCGTCCGCTGCCCGCCAGGTCGAAAGCCGTTCCGTGGTCTGGACTGGTTCGCAGCAACGGCAGGCCAAGCGTGACGTTGACACCATGCTCCACGCCCAGGTACTTCACGGGAATGAGCCCCTGGTCATGGTACATGGCAATCACCACATCACAAAACGGCGGCTCCTTATATGCCTGCGCGCGCGCCATCATGAACACCGTATCCGGAGGAAACGGCCCGCGTACGTCCATGCCCAGCCGGCGGGCTGCTTCTATCGCCGGCTGAATGGTATCGATTTCCTCGCGGCCGAAACGCCCAGCCTCTCCGGCATGTGGATTGAGGCCCGCCACGGCGATGATGGGCTTTCGCCCTGCCGCGCGGATGTTTTCCTGTTTTCCCAGGAAAGCATGCGCAACCTGGATGGTCTGCATGACGTTGTCAACAGTGACGGACTCGATCGCTTCACGCAGGCTGACATGGATGCTGTTGAGGACGGTTTTGAGTTCTGCATTGGCCAGCATCATGCGCACCGGCATGGCTTGCACCGCCACATTCTTGTGTTGTGCTGCCAAAGCCTGCAGCATTTCCGTATGGCCGGGATGCTGCACGCCCGCAGCCGCCAGCGCTTCCTTGTGCACTGGCGCCGTAACCATGCCGGCGCATTCGCCCCGCAACACAGCTTGCGCCGCCGCGATGATGGATGATGCAGCCATCCGGCCCGCCTCACGCTGAACCTGGCCAAAGACAGGCAAGGAATCCGCCGCTTCGCATGCCTGCAATACCGGAATGCAGCCAGCACCCAGATCGTGCCGCCCCCTTCTCCATTCGGATACTGCCATGGGATTCGGCACCTGGCAGGCAAGGGCTGCAGGAAGCGCCTGCCGGCAAACTTCTGCGGCACGCAGCATCACCGACAAATCCCCAGCGACGCGACAATTTCCCATGATCGCCGGATCCTGCGTCCAGGCCTTGACAATGATTTCTGGCCCGATGCCGGCCGGATCGCCCATGCTCAGGGCAAGAATCGGTTGGTCTGGTGTGTTCATGCAGGGTTGTCTATGTCAATATGCAAGTGGCGCAAGCCGTGCTGCGCCGCAACAACTGCAGCCAGCGCCTGGATGCCATAGCGCTCGGTTGCATGATGCCCACAGGCCAGAAAGGCAACGCCGCACTCGCGTGCGTAATGGGCCTGCGGCTCGGAAATTTCACCGGTGATGAACGCCTGGACGCCGGCCGCAATGGCCTGCTCAAAATACCCCTGGCCACCACCCGTGCACCAGGCCACTCTTTCAATTGGAGTTCCTTGCGCCAAGCCATCGACCAGGACGACCGGGCGTTGCAGGCATTGCTCCACATGCTGCGCAAGCTGCAAAGCGCCAGCGAAAACCCCGCGCTGTGGCCGCCCCAAGAACAACAGATTCTGTTCGCCCAACTGACGCTCAACCTTGAAACCCAGCAAACGCGCCAGTTGCGCATTGTTGCCCAGTTCAGGATGGGCATCCAGCGGCAGATGGTAGGCAAAAAGGTTGATGTCGTGCTGCAGCAAGAGCGTGAGGCGCTGCTTCATCCACCCGGTAACGGTCCCATCTTGCCCTCGCCAGAACAGACCGTGGTGCACCACGATTGCGTCAGCTCCTTGCTCAACGGCCGCTTCGATGAGCGCGCGGCTGGCAGTGACGCCGGAAACCAGCGTCCGGATTTCCTGGCGCCCCTCCACCTGCAGTCCATTCGGGCCGTAATCCTTGAAATTGTCTGGCCGCATATGCGCATCAAACGCATCCAGCAAGTCGTGCCTCAACACATGCCTCTCCCGGGAAAATACGGCCAATGGCCGTTACAAGACGGGAATTTCAGCGACAATCCCGTTCATGAGGAAATTGTGGCTGCTATTCTCGCAGGTTGTGACTGTCTTGCTGGCCTGCTGGTTTGTCGTCGTCACCCTTCAGCCTGACTGGCTGCACAACATCGGCCAGCGTCTATCCAGACAACCCGATTCTGCCGCAGCATCCGCAACGGCCCACCTGACGCCCTATCCATCCGAAACGCTGCGCAATGCAGCCAAGGTGGCGGCCCCGGCGGTCGTCAGCGTCATCACCAATCCGGAACAGGTCGAACAACTGGCCCAGCAGCAACCCGGCTATGGACAGGGGAACCGTTCAGAAAGCGAAGAAGAAAACGGCTTCTCGGGCATGGGCAGCGGCGTAATCGTCAGCCCGGACGGCTACATCCTCACCAACAACCACGTGCTGGAAGAAGCGACCGACATTGAAATCCAGCTCACCGATGGGCGCCGTGCCCCTGCCACCGTCATCGGCACCGATCCGGACACGGATCTGGCGGTGCTCAAAATCAGCCTGGGCACGGTGCCGTCAATCGCCCTGGGCGATTCGGGCAGCCTACAGGTAGGCGATCCGGTACTGGCCATTGGCAACCCTTTCGGCGTCGGGCAGACCGTTACCAGTGGCATCGTCAGCGCCCTGGGGCGCAGCGAACTCGGCATCAACACCTTTGAGAACTTCATCCAGACGGATGCCGCCATCAACCCCGGCAACTCCGGCGGGGCGCTGGTGGACATCCACGGCAATCTGGTCGGCATCAATACGGCCATCTATTCGCGCACCGGCGGCTACATGGGCATCGGCTTTGCCACGCCAACCAGCATGGCCAAGCAGGTGCTGGACGACATCATCCGCACCGGGCACGTTACGCGCGGCTGGATTGGCGTCGAGCCCAGCAACATCACGGCCGAGATCGCGGCCGCTTTTGGCGGCAAGGAAAACGAAGGGGTAATGGTCACCGGCATCCTGCACGACAGTCCTGCCTCCCAAGCAGGACTGCAGCCCGGCGACATCATCAGCAAGGTCAATGCCCAAGAAATACGCAACGCCCAGGATCTGCTGGCGGCCGTTTCGGCCTTGAAACCCGGCATTCCCGCAGACTTGGCCGTGAAGCGCAAGTCCGAAGTCCGGATCATCACCATCACACCGCAACAAAGGCCCAAACCGGCGGCAAGCGCAGAGAACGCCAACGACCAATAACCCCGCCGCCGATGCCAGCAGGGTTCAGTCGGTCTGGCTGCTGTCCACCGCCATCTGCAACCGCTTGCGCAACAGCGCCACTTCTTCCATCAGGTCCACGGTCAGTGCCGCCAGCTGCGGATCGGCATCGAAACAGCGTTCCAGTTCGGCCACCCGGCGTGCACGCATCACAGTGGCAGAAGTAAACCGCCAGCCGCTGCTGTACGACACATCGCTATTCGCACCCGCTGCCGGCGCCAGCACACCTGCGTGCACGCGGCTGATCAGCCATTGCGACGAAAGACTGCACGCCTGCGCCACCTGCTCAAGGGTCAATCCGTCGTCACCCAGCAGTTCGACGGACTCGGCAGCAACGACCAACGCAGAAAGAGGGGTTTGGTTCATCATGCTCAACCTCATGGTGATCAGGCCATACGGGGGTCGAAGCCCGGATACGCCTTGGCCAGCGCCTGCCACGCCTCGCGCTGTTGATCCGTGACGGCGCCGGGAATGGCCGGCTCGATTTCCAGATACAGATCCCCCGGATGCGCGGCCGGAATGCCGCGCCCCTTGAGACGCAATTTGCGGCCGCCGCCAGAACCTGCCGGAACATTGACATCGACCATGGTGCCACCAGGCGTTCCCACCCGCACGCTGCCGCCCAGCGCGGCTTCCCACGGCGCCAGGCGCAGGCGCTGGTAGACATCCTTGCCTTCGGCGCGCCAGCGCGGATCGGCGCGCAACCGCACTTGCAGCAGCAGATCGCCTGCTGCCGCGCCGCCATGGCCCGGCCCACCCTGGCCGGCCAGGCGGATCATCTGGCCTTCATAAACGCCTTTGGGTATCTTGACGTGCAAGGTACGCTGCTGCGCAACGATGCGCCCCTGGGCATCCAGCGTGTGGCCCTGCAGGGTGATGGTGTGCTCTGCGCCTTGATAGGCCTCGGACAGATCGAGCTCGATCGTGGCATGCTGGTCTTCTCCACGCATGGAGGCCGAGCCGGAAGCCGATGCACCACGCGCGCGCCGGGCGTGCGCCGCACGGCCAAACAGATGTTCAAAAAATTCGCTGTAGCCCTCTTCTGTGCCGCCACCAAAACCGGAAAAATCACCTGGGCCTTCAGAAAAGGAAAAGCCCGAATCCCAATTCGGCGGCGGCTGGTAAGCCCCACCCGCCCCCATGCCCTGCGCATACGCCTGGGCGCCCAGTTGGTCATAGGCCTTGCGTTTTTCCGCATCCGACAACACCGTGTTGGCCTCATTGATTTCGGCCATGCGCTGCGCCGCGTCCGCTTCCTTGCTTACGTCGGGATGGTACTTGCGGGCAAGTTTGCGATAGGCTTTCTTGATCTCGTCTGCGCTGGCATTCTTTTCCACGCCGAGTATCTGGTAATAGTCCTTGAATTCCATCAGCAACTTACTCCTGCAATCCGCGTGGTTTTGCCATTTTCAAT
>JBDHSG010000008.1:0-82238 GCA_039808005.1 Allobrachymonas sp.
ACTTCTGCATCGGGAAGTGAGGCATTCCGATCGGGGGCGCCTTCCCCCATCATTCGATGGGTGGGCGCATTGCGGCATATGCGGGCGCGGCGTATCAGCCGCTGCGCCGCATGGCAGAAGCGTATCTGTCTCGCAGATTAATAACTTCTACGGCCGGAACCGTAGCTGTCGCGAAATCCACCGCCTCCGTTCGAAGAGCGGGGTTCCATCGGGCGGGCAATGTTGACAGTCATGTCGCGTCCGCCGATGTTCTTGCCATTGAGGGCTGCGATGGCGGCCTCGGCTTCAGCGGCAGAGGACATCTCAACGAATCCAAAACCTTTGGAACGGTTCGTGTCGCGGTCCATGATCACTTTGGCGGATTGAACGCTGCCATAGGGAGAGAACTCCAGTTCAAGATCGTTGTCGCGCATGGAGTAAGACAGGTTGCCGACGTAAAGTTTGCTGCTCATTGTTTGAGCCTTTCATGCTGGGCGAATGACCCGCAACGGGTTTCGCTGGTTGGGAAATTAAAAATGGATGGGTTCAGGCTTCAGCGATGGGGACGCCGGGCGGGCGCGCCCATGCGCGGCTGCCGGTTCTCGATGTGCCGAAAGGTGACGCGGGCCTTTGTCAGGTCATAAGGCGACAACTCCAGGGTGACCCGGTCGCCGGCCAGCACCCGGATGCTGTGCTTGCGCATTTTTCCGGCGGTGTAGGCCACCACCTGATGACCGTTTTCGAGCGTGACGCGAAAGCGCATGTCGGGTAGCACTTCGTCTACCTTGCCTTGCATTTCGATCAGTTCTTCCTTGGCCATAAAAACTCCTTTCGTTCCAGTCTGTATCAGGCAAAAGCTGTCGGGTTGATCAGCCAGTTGCGTCCCTGCTCGGCCGCGTACATCAGGGCTGTATCGCGACAGGGGAATTGCGCGCTGAAGGTGTAGACCCGGTCATGGGTCTGGGTGCCACGGCCCCTGCGGACCGAGAGCGAAGCGGAAAAGGCGCCGCATTTCAATACGCGGGTCATGGGCGTGATGAGAAATGCGCCGGTGATGGTGGGTTTGGTTTTATTTTTATTGTCTGTCATGAATAAAAAATGGATGCACAAGGGCAATCTTTGTCTGGTGCGCCAATGCACGCCACAGAAGCAAAGAGATGTCCAGACGTACGCGATGCGCCGGCTGGCATAGGGCTTGCCAAAAAGAAAAGTGAGACCACCAGAACAAATCCGGATGACGGATTGGTGGCTGAAGCGTGCGGTGTTGGGGTGCCGCTACCCTGGTCAGACTTCGTTGCAGCGAAGGTAAGCAAATGACTGCAAGTGGTGCATTGTACCTGTTATGCCAGAGTCATGCAAAACGAGAACGCCACACACAAGAAGGTGGTGGCGTGAAGACTGAGGGACGCGACAGGGATGGAACCGGTGTGTGTTCTTGGCGAGACTATGCATAGCCGTTGCCGGCAGCCACCCTGGCGCATCGCGGCGGTAACCGCGAGAATGGCGACCAGCGGAACACTCCCAACCGGGAATGCGCCGCTCAGATGCGCATGGGCATGACCACGTACTTGAAATGCGGATTGTCCGGAATCGTGATCAGCGCCGAACTGTTGCCATCCTGCAGCGCGATATCCACCATTTCTTGGTCCATGTTGGAGAGTGCGTCGATCAGGTAGGTGACGTTGAAGCCGATTTCTATGGGCTCACCGCTGTATTCGATGTCCAGTTCGTCGACCGCCTCTTCCTGCTCGGCATTGTTGCTGGCGATGCGCAAGGCGGCCGATTCCAGATTGATGCGCACGCCCTTGAATTTCTCGCTCGTGAGGATGGCCGTGCGTTGCAGGGCTGCCAGCAGCGGCAGCCGTCCGAGCGTGATGTGGTGGCGATTGTCCTTGGGGATGACGCGGTGGTAATCGGGAAACTTGCCTTCGACCAGCTTGGTGACGAATTCCATCTTGCCGAAACGGAAGCGTGCCTGGTTGTTGGCGAATTGGAGTTCCAGGGGTTCGTCGCTGTCGCTGAGCAGGCGCTGCAACTCCAGCACGGTTTTGCGCGGCAGGATGACCTCCTGCTTGGGCACTTCGATGTCGAGCTGGGCGCTGGTGAAGGCTAGTCGGTGACCGTCGGTGGCCACAAGGCTGAGCGTTTTGTTCTCGGCCACGAACAGGATGCCGTTGAGGTAGTAGCGGATGTCATGCACCGCCATGGCAAACGATACCTGCCCCAGCAGGTGCTTGAGCGTTTTCTGCGGCACGCTGAAAGCGGGGCCGAAATTGGCCGATTCCTGCACCAGGGGGAAATCTTCGGCGGGCAGGGTCTGTAGCGTGAATTTGCTTTTGCCGCCCTTGAGAATCACTTTGCCCTGCGCCGATTCGAGGGTGACGGTCTGGTCGGCCGGCATGCTGCGCAGGATGTCGATCAGCTTGCGTGCGCCGACGCTGGTCTGGAAAGCGGCGCTGTCGCCGCCGAGCGTCTCGGTGGTGCGGATCTGGATTTCCAGGTCGCTGGTGATGAGTTCCAGCGTTTCCCCCTGCTTGCGCAGCAGGACATTGGAGAGGATCGGCAACGTCTGGCGGCGTTCCACCACGCCCGCCACCGATTGCAGGGCGCCTAGAACCTGGGCTTGGGGTGCTTTGAAGACTTGCATGTCGAAAAGAATGGAAAGCGTTTCAGGAACACGGAAACCGCCTGTGCGCGGCCGCAGAATGGCCACTCATTGTATAGCCCTATGGGAACGGATCGTACGGCCGTCCGGGTGTTGTGTCTTGCGGCCGGATTCTTGCCACCGTGTGGTGGCGAGGTGCTGCAAGTTCGATTGAACGGCAGCATGGCTGGGTGCCCAGCCATTTCCGGTCGGGCGTGTCGTGCCGCGGCAGGGATCCGGTTCTACAATAAACGCAAGCTGGCGAATGCGTGCAGCAGCAGGCGCCAGGATATTGCATATTGAACGATGGAGCAGCAGGCATGCGCATCCTGATTGCAGAGGACGATCGTATTCTGGCCGATGGCCTGATGCGCAGCCTGCGGGCTACGGGCGCAGTGGTGGACCATGTCAGCAGCGGCAGCGAGGCGGAGGCCGCCTTGCTGGCCAGCCAGGAGTTTGATCTGCTCATCCTCGACCTGGGCTTGCCGCAGATGCATGGTCTGCAGGTGCTGCGCAACCTGCGCGAGCGAGGTTCGCACCTGCCGGTGCTGATCCTTACTGCCGCGGACAGCGTCGAACAGCGCGTCAAGGGGCTGGATTATGGTGCGGACGACTATATGGCCAAGCCGTTCAGCCTGCAGGAACTCGAGGCCCGCGTCCGCGCGCTGGTGCGCCGCGGCGTCGGAGGGGGCAGTTCGCTCATCCGCCACGGGCCCCTGACGTATGACCAGTCCGGGCGCGTGGCGACCATCGACGGGAAAATGGTGGACCTGTCGGCACGCGAGCTGGGGCTGCTCGAAGTGCTGCTGCAGCGCAGCGGCCGCCTGGTGAGCAAGGACCAGCTCGTCGAGCGTCTGTGCGAATGGGGCGAGGAGGTCAGCAACAACGCCATCGAAGTGTATATCCACCGTTTGCGCAAGAAAATCGAGCGCGGGCCTATCCGCATTGCCACGGTGCGCGGGCTGGGTTACTGTCTCGAAAAAATTCCGGACTGAAACATGTCTGCCATCAGCAACCAGTGAGCCTGGCCGCCCGTTGCAGGGCGGCCTTGAGTTGTGCCATGCAGATCTTTCACCGCGAGCAACGTTCCCTGTTCGGCGAAATCCTGGACTGGATGCTGATCCCCATGCTGCTGATGTGGCCGGCCAGCCTGGCGCTGACCTGGCTGGTGGCGCAGAATATCGCCGACAAGCCGTTTGATCGCACGCTGGTTGCCAATGTTCGCACGCTGGCCCGGCTGGTCAAGTGGCAGGACGGACAGGTGCAGTTCCTCCTGCCTGCACAGGGACGGGAATTGTTGCGCGCCGACAGCGCGGATCAGGTCTTTTTCCAGGTGCTGGGCCCCTACGACCAGTGGATTGGCGGCGAGCACCAGTTTCCGCAACCAGATGCTGGCGACCGTGAATTGCCGCCTGGCGAGGTGGGTCTGCGCAACGACGTATTGCGCACGGCCAGCGGCCGGCAGGTGGACGTGCGGGTGGCGCGCCTGAAGGCAATTGCCAGCGAAGCCGATGCGCCTGGCACCGATCTTCCGCAGGGCCGCATTGTTACCATCCAGGTGGCCGAGACGCGCGAACAGCGTTCCTCGCTGGCAGCGGAAATCATCAAGGGCGTGATGCTGCCGCAATTCGTCGTTTTGCCCATCACCATGTTGATGATCTGGCTGGCGCTCTCGCACGGCCTGCGGCCATTGAGCGAATTGCAGGACCGCATCCGGGCCCGCAAGCCGGACGACCTGAGCCCGCTGGACCAGCAGATCGTTCCCGTGGAGGTGGCGCCGCTGGTGGGATCGGTCAACGAGATGATCGAGCGGCAAAAGGACATGCTCGATACGCAAAAGCATTTTCTGGCCAATGCCGCCCACCAGCTCAAGACGCCGCTGGCGGGCTTGCGCATGCAGGCCGACTTGGCCCTGCGCAGCGCCGCCGGTGCGGAGGATCTCAAGCGTTCGCTGCAGCAGATCGGCCGATCGAGCATCCGTGCCACGCATACGGTGAACCAGTTGCTCGCGCTTGCCCGCGCGGAAAGCGGATCGCTGGCGCACCAGCCCTGCAACATGGTGCAGCTGGTGCAGGAAGTGATGCAGGAATGCCTGCCTGCTGCGCTGGAAAAGAATCTGGACCTGGGCTACGAAGGCGCCGAGGCGGACAGTGTGGGCGTCTGGGTGGAGGGCAACCCCATCCTGCTTTCGGAGATGGTGCGCAATCTGGTGGACAACGCCATCAACTACACGCCTGCCAGCCGGGAAGGGCAGCCGGGCGTGGTGACCGTGCGCGTGCTGGCCGATTCGGACCAGCAGGTACTGGTAGTGCAGGTCGAGGACAACGGTCCCGGCATTGCCGCAGGCGAACGCGAGCAGGTCTTCAAGCCGTTTTACCGGACGTTGGGCAATGAGGCCGATGGCTCGGGGCTGGGTCTGCCGATCGTGCAGGAGATCGCGAGCCAGCATGGCGCCAGCGTTTCCGTGGAGGAAGCACCGCTGCGCAATGGCCGCCGTGGCGCACTGTTCTCCATCCGGTTTGAAGGCATATCCGATCTTGGGGCTGCCGTGCAGTCCTGACGATCCCGTGCATCCATCCGAGGAAATGGGCGCACAATGCGGGCCATGCAAAACAAGACGGTTCCTCTTCCAGAAATTCGGCTGAGCAGTCTGTCGCATGGCGGCGGCTGTGGCTGCAAGATGTCGCCAGCCGTATTGCAGGACATCATGGCGTCCATGCCGGCCGGCGTGTTGCCGCCGCAATTGCTGGTGGGCACCGAATCGTCGGACGACGCGGCGGTGTACCAGATCAATGCCACGCAGGCGCTGGTGGCCACCACCGATTTTTTTACGCCTATCGTCGACGACCCGTTCGATTTCGGCTGTATCGCGGCAACCAATGCGCTGTCGGACATCTATGCCATGGGCGCGCAGCCGCTGCTGGCGCTGGCCGTGGTCGGCATGCCGCTGGACAAACTCCCGCAGCAGCAGATCGCCCGCATCCTGCAGGGCGGGGCGTCGGTGTGCACCGAAGCCGGCATTCCCCTGGCGGGCGGGCACTCCATAGACGTGGCCGAGCCCATCTACGGCCTGGTGGGCATCGGGCTGGTCGATCCGCAGCATCTCAAGAAAAACAGCGCCGCGCAGGCCGGCGATGTGCTGGTTCTGAGCAAGCCCCTGGGCGTGGGCGTTCTTTCTGCGGCACTGAAGAAAGGCCTGTTGTCCCAAGCCGGGTATGCCGACATGCTGCGCGTGACCACGACGCTCAACCGTGCCGGTACGGCATTGGCGCAATTGCCTGGGGTGCACGCGATGACGGATGTGACCGGCTTTGGGCTGGCCGGCCATTTGCTGGAGATGTGCCGCGGCGCGCAACTGCGCGCCGAAGTGGCCTTTGGTGCGCTGCCCCTGCTGGCCGAGGCGGTGCAGCACGCGCAGGCCGGCATGGCAACAGGAGCAAGCGCGCGCAACTGGGCCAGCTATGGGGCCGAGGTGCAATTGCCGCACGACATGCCAGCCTGGCAGGAGAAACTGCTGACCGATCCGCAAACATCGGGCGGACTGCTGGTGGCTTGCGCAGTCGATGCGGCGGCGCGGGTGCTGGAAATCATGCGCATGCACGGATGCGCCGAGGCCGCCGTAATCGGCCATTTGCAGGCGGGGGAAGCCGGGCTGCGCGTTCGCGCGTGAACCGGTGGGGCGTCTGGCCTGCGCATGGTCATCAGGTGGCGGCGCCATCGCATCGGGCCCTTGTGTCCATTACTTGGAATTTGTCCACGGATTCCCGCCATTTGCATCAGCAATTAGGACATAAGATTTCATTTCCCTAGATTTCCTTCCACAATGCCCGTATGTTTTTGGCCATTCCCGTTGAACACAAACCATCGCTGCGGTCGCCTCCATGGATGACGATTGGTTTGATCCTCATCCACGTGCTCATATATTTCGGCTGGCAGGTCCGGGAGGAAAGCGCGGTGCAGCGCACGGCGCAGCTCTATGCCGAAAGCCTGCTGCCGGCGCTGGAACTGCCGCGGCTGGTGGAATATGTCAAGCGCCAGGCCCAGCAGGTTCCGGATGAGCGCAATACGGCGATGGCTGCGTATGTGGAAGCGGCTGTCAGGAACCAGGAACACGCCGATCTGTACGTCTTCATGTGGGAAGAGCGGCGATTCCGCGAGGAACTGCTGGCCGAGCGCGTCATTCGTCCAGGGGATGCGCAGTACGGCGCATGGCATCTTGCGCGCAGAATCTTCAACATGCGCGAGCCGCAGGCCTTCACGGCGCGCTGGTCGCAGGACTACAGCCTGCAGAGCGTGACTGCCGTACTGGAGCGGCCATTGACCTTGCTGACTTCGGGTTTCCTGCACGGCAGCTTCGGCCATCTACTGGGCAATATGGTGTTCCTCTTCATTTTCGGGTTCTCGCTGGAAAAGACGCTGGGTGCCGGGCGCTACCTTGCGTTCTATCTGCTGTCGGGCATCGGCGCTTCGGCCGTCGCGGCGTGGGCGTATGCCGGAAGCGGCAGTCACGGGTTGGGGGCGTCGGGTGCTGTTGCCGGCCTGATGGGCATGTACGCCGCGTATTACCGGATGCGGCGAATCAAGTTCTTTTATTACATCCTGTTCTATTTCAACTACGCACGCCTGCCGGCGCTGGTCATGCTGCCGGTGTGGATGGGCTACGAGCTGGTGCAGAGCTGGCTGTCGGACGCCCGGGTGGCCTACATGGCCCATTTCGGCGGCCTGCTCAGCGGTGCATTGCTGCTGGCCATGACCGGTCTGGTGCGGCCGGCCGGTTCCCAGCAACGATCGTCCAAGAAGACACGCTCGCCCGAAGACGCGCAATGGTCTGCACATGTGGCCCGTGCCCGCAAGCAGGCCGATGCCCTGGATTTCGAAGCCGCCAGCAAATCGTGGCGAGCGGCTGCTACGCTGCGGCCGGGGGATGTGAATGCGCTGCAATCGTGGTTCGAGATCGCACGCCACCGGCCAGAAAGCGATGATTTCCATACTGCGGCGCGCATGCTGCTGCAACTGCCCGCCAAGGATGACGAAACCCGCCACTTGCAGCGGCACATCTACCAGGAATATCTGGCGCAGGCCAAGCCGGCGATTCGGCTGCGGCCGTCGGACATGCTGCGGCTGGCGCGCACGCTCATCGCCTTGCAGGATCTGGACGAGGCCGAGCGCCTGTGCCGTCTGCTTGAAAAACGCGCGTTTGCCCAGCCCGAATTGCCGCAGTTGCTGAGTGTGCTCGCCAATGCCTGGGTCAAGGCGGGCTATGGGGACAAGGCGCAGGCCTGGCTTCCTGCATTGCAGCGGCTGGCGCCGCGCGATCCCGTGACCGTGTGGCTGGCGCAGCGCTGAGTTACGGCCCGAAGCGGCCGCAAACGTGTGGGTGCACTCCCCGCAGGCCGGAACCGTACACCGGTCCGGTCAATCCTTTCGGGTCTTGATCCAGCTCAACGCCATGGTGGTGGTCAGAATGGCGATCACCACTCCCAGCGAGACCGCTGCGGGGATCTTGTACAGGTCGATCAGCAGCATCTTGATGCCGATGAACACCAGGATACATGCCAGGCCGTAACTGAGCAGCGAGAACCGGTTGGCGACCGCTGCCAGCAGGAAGTACATGGCCCGCAGACCGAGAATCGCGAAGATGTTGCTGGTCAGCACGATGAAGGCGTCGGTGGTCACGGCGTAGATGGCCGGAATCGAATCCACGGCAAACACCACGTCGGAAAATTCGATCAGGACCACGACCATGAGCAGCGGCGTGGCGACCCTGCGGCCGTTTTCAATGGTGAAGAACTTCTCGCCATCGTAGTTCTTGCTCACGGTCAGCACGCGGCGCAGCAGCTTCAGGGCGGGGTTGTCGTCGAGCGACTGTTCCTGCCCGGCGGAAAACCACATCTTCACGCCCGTCAGCAGCAGGAAGCCCCCGAACACGTACAGCAGCCAATGGAACTGCTGCAGCATCCAGCCGCCCGCCAGAATCATGATGGAGCGCAGGATGATGGCACCCAGCACCCCAAACATCAGCACCCGCTTCTGGTAGGCCTGCGGTACCGAGAAATAGCCAAAGATCATCAGGAAGACAAAGATATTGTCTACCGCGAGGCTTTTTTCGAGCAGATAGCCGGTCAGGAAATGAATGGCCTTTTCGTTGGCAAGCGCGATGGAGCCGCTGGTGTCGCGCACGGCCCACCACAACAAGCCGTTGAACACGAGGCTGACGGCCACCCAGATGACCGACCACACGGCGGCTTCCTTGGCGCCGACCGCATGCGAGCCCTGCTTGCGCAGCAGCACGAAATCGACAAACAGGGCGGCCACCACGATGGCGGCAAACACGGCCCACAGCCAGGCAGGCTCGGATGAATTGAACAGGGCGGACATGCGCAAGACTTTCAGAAGAAGGTGTTCTGGATGGCTTTGCGAAAGGTCTTGCGGGGAAGTGTCCAGGCCTTCTGCTGGATCCGGCTGCGCAACAGGCAGCGTATTGACGGATCCAGCGCCCGCACGTTGCGCGCGGGCTCGCTACTCCCCTTTCGGCGCTGCCGATTCTACATGAGCGTGGGTAGGGCCTGTTTTTTTGCCGACGGTCGGCCTGCCTTGCGAACGGCCATCACAGCTCTTTTTTTGGGGCACGGTGCGGCCGCAGATCAGCTTCGAGGAGGCTGCTGTGCCGGCTGGCAATACAGGCGGTACAGGGTTTGCAGGATCTGGAGGGCGTCGTCGTTGCTGACACGGTAGATGACCTGCTTGCCTGCGCGGCGTGTGGTCACCAGCCCTTCTTCACGCAGGATGCCGAGTTGTTGCGACAGAGTGGGCTGGCGGATGCCCAGCAGCGTTTCGAGTTCGCCGACCGATTTCTCGCCCTGGCTGAGCTGGCACATCAGCAGCAGGCGGTTCTCGTTGGCCAGCACGCGCAGCAGCCCGCTCGCCTTTTGCGCGGCCGCCAGTATGCGGGGCATCTCGATCGACAGGGTATCGGGCATGGTACGTCAGCACATCTGGGCAATGAAAGCTGCCATTCTGCCTGATGACGCGCAATCCGTCAGGGTGTTGGCCAATTGCCCCGGCTACGGCGACAGAAACGGATCATTCCGTGCGCACCGGAACGCGCGGTGCCAGGGCGCACATCAATTCATATCCCAGCGTGCCCGCGGCTGCGGCCACTTCGTCGATTGGCAGTACGGCGCCGCTACCGGCGCGGCCCCACAGCGTGACTTCGCTACCCAAGCCCGGTTGCCAGTTGGGCATGCTCGGTTGGGGAGTGATGTCCACCGCGAGCATGTCCATGCTGACGCGGCCCAGCGTTCGGGTGCGCAGGCCATCGACCAGCACCGGCGTGCCGGTGGGACAGATGCGCGGGTAGCCGTCGGCATAGCCGCAGGCCACGATGCCTGCGCGCAGGCCGCAATCGGCGGTGAAGGTGGCTCCATAACCGATGCTCTGGCCCGGTTTCAGCTCCTGCACGCCGATGATGCGGCTGCGCAGGCTCATCGTCGGCTGCAGGTCCCATTCGGCGATGGTGTGTTCCGGTGCATCGGGGCTGCTGCCGTAAAGGGCTATGCCCGGTCGCACCCAGTCGGTTTGCGTGGCTATTTCGGGGTGGCGCAGCAGAGCTGCGCTGTTGCAGACGGTGCGCGGGCCGGGAAGATCGGCGGTAGCCGTGCAGAAGGTTTGCCAGGCGTCGTCCAGGCCCGGCTGCTTGGTGTCCGCGGTGGCAAAGTGCGTCATGAGTCCCACTTCGGCCACTTGCGGCAGGGCCTGCAGCCGCGCCCACACCGCGCGCGTGCGCTGGGGCGAAAAGCCCAGCCGGTTCATGCCGGTGTTGATCTTCAGGAATACGGTGTGGGGCTGCAGGGTCTTGTGGCCGGCCAGCATGTCGATCTGTTCGTCGCAGTGCACGGTATGCCACAGGCCCAGGCGCGAGCACCCTTCCAGATCGCGCGCGGAAAAGACGCCTTCGAGCAACAGGATGGGGCCGCGCCAGCCCAGGTCGCGTACGTGTTGCGCCTCGTCCAGGTCGAGCAGCGCAAACCCGTCGGCTCCACGCAGGGTCGGGTAGACGCGCGCAATGCCGTGGCCATAGGCATTGGCCTTGACGACGGCCCATGCCTTTGCATCGCCTGCTGTGCGCCGGCAGCGTTGCAGGTTGTGGTGCAGGGCTGCGGAATCAATGATGGCTTCGATCGGGCGGGGCATGGCAAGAGGAACCGGTTAAAGCTGGTATTTTCCCGCATCGGCCCGGGCACGGGTCTATCCTGCGGACATTGCGTTGTAGCATGCCAGAAGGTTGGAGCGTGCGCGCACTGTCTGCGGACATGCCGTTTTTCCTGGATCTGGAACAAGGAGCTTTTTCATGACGAATCCCATCATGCGCCTGGATGGCAAGGTTGCGTTCGTGACCGGCGCGGCCAGCGGGCTGGGCAAACGCATTGCCGAAGTATTCGCCCAGGCGGGCGCCGCCGTGGCCGTGGTGGACATGAATGCTGCGGCCGCGCAAACGGTGGCCGATGCCATCGTGCAGCAGGGTGGGCGTGCGCTGGCCATTGGGCTGGACGTGACCGACGAGGCCGGTGTGGACGCAGCCGTGGCGCGCACTGCCAAGGAACTGGGCGGCCTGGACGTGCTGGTGAGCAATGCCGGGGTGCAGATCGTTGCGCCGCTGCAGGATTTTTCGTTTGCGGATTGGCGCAAGGTGATGGCCGTGCACCTGGACGCAGGTTTTCTCACCAGCCGCGCGGCCATGCGCGCCATGATCGCTTCGGGCAAGGGCGGCAGCATCATCCTCATGGGTTCGGTGCATTCGAAGGAAGCCTCCAAGCTCAAGGCGCCCTATGTGGCCGCCAAGCACGGGCTGGAGGGGCTGTCGAAGGTCATCGCCAAGGAGGGCGCGCCCTACAACATCCGCAGCAACGTGGTGTGCCCCGGATTCGTGCGCACGCCGCTGGTGGACAAGCAGATTCCCGAGCAGGCGGCCGCGCTGAACATGAGCGAGGACGACATCATCAAGAAGGTGATGCTCAAGGACACGGTGGACGGCGAATTCACCACGCCCGAGGACATTGCGCAGCTCACGCTGCTGTTTGCGAGCTTCCCGACCAATGCGCTGACGGGCCAGTCGGTGGTGGCCAGCCACGGCTGGTGCATGCACTGAGGGAAGGCAGCAGTTGATTGTTGCGGGCGGCGCGGCTCGTAACGCCAAACGGGCCGGCTGTCAGCGCAGCCAGCCGCGCTGCTGCAGATCGGCAGCCATGCGTGCGGCGGCGCCGCGGTGCGCCTGGCTGAAGGCCAGGGCGGCCTGCCGCATGGACGCCCTGGCTCCGTCGTTTGCATCCGTTGCTGTGGGTACCAGCAGTGCCAGCGCCTGTTGCACGGCCTGTTCCATGTTGCCGCAGCGCAGGGCGGCGCCAGCGGCAATCGCCTGCTCGCTGGCCTCGGCAAAATTGAAGGTGTGCGGTCCCAGCAGCACCGGGCAGCCGCAGGCGCAGGCCTCGATCAGGTTCTGCCCGCCCAGCGGCGCAAAACTGCCGCCCATCAGGGCCAGATCGGCCATGGCGTAGTACAGGGGCATTTCCCCCATGCTGTCGCCGAGCCACACGGCCTGCCGTCCGTCATCGGGCTCGGTCTGGTCGGTGCTGCGCCGTTTCACCGCGAAGCCGGCTGCGCGCAGCAGATCGGCCACGGTGTCAAAGCGCTGCGGGTGGCGCGGCACGAGCAGCCATTGCAAGGCCTGGCGTTGCTCTGTGGGCAGAGTCTGTAATGTCTGCAGCCACAGGGCTTCTTCGCCGTCGCGGCTGCTGGCCAGCAGTGTCACCGGGCGCGTTGTTCCATCGCTATGTGCCTGCCAGCGCTGCCGCAGGGCCCGCCCTTGTTGCAACAGGACAGCGTCGGGTGTGGCGTCGAACTTGAGGTTGCCGGTCACGGCCACCACCGGGACGCCGAGCATCTGCAGCCGTTGCGCATCCTGCGCGGTTTGTGCATACGCTACTGATAGGCCGCCGTAGGTTTGCCGGGCCAGTTGCGGCAGGCGTTGCCACTGGCGCAGGGTTTTTTCGCTGAGCCGGGCATTGGCCAGGGCCACCGGCACGCCCTGCTGGTGGCAGGCTAGCAACAGCTGTGGCCAGATTTCGGTTTCCATGACCAGTCCCACGCGTGGGCGAAACGTCTGCACGAAGCGCTGTACGGCACCCCGTTCGTCCCAGGGCAGCCACACCTGCATGTCGCCTTCGCGCAGCAGTTTCTGCCCCGCCTGCCTGCCCGTGGCGGTGCCGTGCGTGAGCAGCAGGCGCATGTCGGGCTGTACCGCGCGCAGCGCCTGCAGCAGAATGTCTGCGGCCCGTGTCTCGCCCAGCGATACGGCATGCAGCCATATCCATTGGCCGGTATGGGCCTGCGCCTGCTGCCGTTCCTGATCCGTATATCGCGCAAAGCGCTGGTGCACGGCGTGCAGGTACAGTGGCTCAGCCTGACCGCGGTGGTGCAGCTTGCGCAATAGCAGCGGCCGGGCCAGGTGCCAGAGAAGGTTGTACAGGGCCAGAATCATGCGAATGCGGCCGAAAAGCGGGGCGCGTGTTTCATGCGGCCAGACACCGTCGCATCAGTGTGCCGATGCGCCCAGTACCGCGTCGGATTTGACCTGCCGGAGCAGGTCGGTCATGCGGTTCTGGATGCGCAGCAAGGCGGCCTGTGTGTGTCCCTCGAAACGCAGCACCAGCACCGGCGTGGTGTTGCTGGCACGGATCAGGCCGAAGCCGTCGTTCCAGTCCACCCGCACGCCGTCGATGCCGTTGACTTGCGCTTCTTCGGTGAACTGCTGCTGCGCCAGCGCCAGCAGTTGCGCCGCGATACGGTGCGGCTCGCCTTCGGCGCAGGCCACGTTGATTTCTGGCGTGCTGTAGCTGGTGGGCAAGGCATTGAGCACGGCGCTGGGATCGGGGTGGTGGCTGAGAATTTCGAGCAGCCGGCAACCGGCGTAGGTGCCGTCGTCGAAGCCGAACCAGCGTTCCTTGAAAAAGATGTGGCCGCTCATTTCGCCGCCCAGCGGCGCATCGAGTTCTTTCATCTTGGCCTTGATGAGGGAGTGGCCGGTCTTGTGCATGACCGACCGCCCGCCCGCCGCGGCAATGACCGGGGCCAGCTGCTGCGAGCATTTCACGTCGAACACGATGGTGCCGCCAGGCACGCGGCTGAGTACGTCCTGCGCAAACAGCATCATCTGACGGTCGGGGTAGATCACGTTGCCGTCCTTGGTGACGATGCCCAGGCGGTCGCCGTCGCCGTCAAAGGCCAGCCCCAGTTCCGCATCGGTCTCGCGCAGCGCTTTTTTGACGGCTTCGAGGTTCTCTGGCTTGCTCGGATCGGGATGGTGATTGGGGAAATTACCGTCGACGGTGCTGAACAGTTCAAGTACCTCGCAGCCAATGCCGCGGAAAATGCCGGGCGCCGAAGCGCCAGCTACGCCGTTGCCGCAATCCACCACGATTTTCATGGGGCGCGCCACCCGGATGTCGCCCACGATGCGGTCGCGGTAGGCGGGCAGTATGTCGGCTGTCTGCACGCCGCCACCGGGCTGCAGTTGCCAGCTTTCGCTTTCGATGACCTGCCGCAGCGCCTGGATGTCGTCGCCGTAGATGGCGCGGCCCTGCAGCACCATCTTGAAGCCGTTGTGGTCCTTGGGATTGTGGCTGCCGGTGACCTGGATGCCGCTGTCGCACAACGTGTGCGCGGCGAAGTAGAGCATGGGCGTGGTGGACAGGCCGATGTCGATGACCTGTGCACCGGCATCGACCAGACCCTGCATGAGCGCCGCCGCCAGTTCGGGGCCGCTCAGGCGGCCGTCGCGGCCTACGGCCACCGTCCGGCTGCCCAGTTGCAGGGCGCGGGTGCCGAAGGCGAGGCCGATCGCGCGTGCCACTTCGGGCGTGAGCGTGGCCGGCACCACGCCGCGGATGTCGTAGGCCTTGAATAGGGAAAGGCTGACTTGCATGTGTGCTGCGGCCCGTGCCGCCTCAGTGGGAATGACCGGCTGATTGTAGGGGGCGACAGCAAAAAAATGCCGGGAGGTCCTCGAAGACTTCCCGGCAAGAGAGAGTTCGTGACACAAGCTGCCGGGTGGACAGTTTGCATCAAGACGTCCCGGTGCGTCAGGCGTGCTTCTTCTCCGGCGCCTTGAGCGTGATCAGGATGACGGCGGCAATGCCCACAATGGTGGCTGCAACGACGAAAGGCACGAAGAAGGAGCCGGTCATGACTTGCAGCTTGCCGCCGATGAAGGGGCCGAAGAAACCGGCCACGCCCCAGGCAGTGAACAACACGCCGTAATTGGAACCCTGGTGGGTCGGACCGTAGTAGTACAGCAGCGTGGACGGGAACAGCGTGAACATGGCGCCGTAGTTCCAGCCGATCAGGCCCGCACAGGCTGCCAGCATCACGTAATTCTTGCCGGCCGGGAACAGCAGCAGCATGGCGATACATTGCAGAACGAACAGCACGATGAAGATCTTCTTGGAGCCGATCCTGTCGGCCAGCGGGCCAATGGCCACGCGCACGGCCGCGTTGAAAATCGCCAGCGTGCTGGGCGCCCAGGCGGCGAACATCGCGATCTGCTTGCTGACGTCCGGCGGGATGGCTGCGGCGGCATCCAGGCCCTGCTGCAAGCGGTAGGCGCCGCTCATGGCGTCGATGCCATGCTTGGCGATCAGGCCGATGGCCATCAGGCCGGCGAACGAACCGCAGAAATAAGCGGCCCACAACAGCCAGAACTGCGGGGTACGCATGGTTTCGCTGTGCGTGTAGTCACGGAATTCCCTGCGCACGCCAGCCATCTGGGGTGGAGCCGGTGGTGTCCAGCCAGCCGGACGATAGCCTATGGGGGGCGTCTGCAGGCAAAAGGCGGTCACTACCACCATCACGGCCATGGCGATGCCCACATACTGGAACACCGGCAACGCCGTGCCGCCAAAGGCCGTGATCATGCGGGTGGCCAGCGGGGCCATGATGAACGAACCCAGACCTAGGCCGACCACGGAAAAACCCGTGGCCAGGCCGCGGCGGTCAGGCCACCACTTGGGCGCGGTGGCAATGGGCGGCACATATACCAGGCCGCCACCGATGCCGGCAATCACGCCGTAGTAGAGATAAAACAGATACAGCGCCTTGTTGCTGATTTCCTTGGCGGCCGGGTCGCCCGCCAGCAACGCTGCCTTGTCGGGCGGCGTGATGGTGGAAACCATGAAGAAGCCAAAGGCCATGATCAGGCCGCCGATCAGTACCACTGCGCGCGGGCCGACCCTGTCGTTGAGGCGGCCCGCCAGAATGCCGACCAGACCGAAAAACAGGCAGACCAGGGCGTAGGCTAGGCTGACCTGTGCAACGGTCCAGCCGAATTGTTCCATCAGGGGTTTGATGAACACGCTGAAGGCATACAGCAGCAGGCCACATGTCGTGCTGCCCAGCAGCCCCCCGAGCAAGGGGATCCACCGGGGAAAGGATGATTGATTCTGAGACATTCCTAAGCAATCCTTTGATTGTCGAGTTTTGGGATCCGGGTCGGCAGCGCGCACACGCGAAAAACCTGCATGAGCAGGCGCACCTATAATTTCTTCTGGACGGTTTGGAGTGCCCGTGCATATCACCTGAGCCCGCGCGTCGATACAAACCATGCAGACCGACACTGCACCATGCGTGCAATGTTTTCCGAAAGGTTTTGCCTTGCGCTGTCCGGCAGGACAACTCCAACACGCTTGAATCTATAGGCCAGTAATTACCCCAAACTGACGGTGAGGCGCCGTTGGCGCCAAACCCCTGGGAGACGGTGTTCGTGTTCAGGGTTTATCCCTATGTAATAGTTGCGTTGCCTCTGGCGTGCCACACCCCAGCATGCGCACGATCGCCTCTCTCTTTTACCGAAATTCTGTATGTCCTCCCCTGCTGACGCGGCTCTCCAAGCGCCATACCCTTGGCCGATCGACTTTTTCATCATGGCCGCGGTTTGGGGCGCGTCGTTCCTGTTCATGCACATCGCGGGTCCTGAGTTCGGGCCGCTGGCCACTTCCGCCCTGCGCGTGGGGATCGCCGCGCTGGTCTTGTTCCCCCTGGTGCTGGCGCGCGGTCAAGGTGCTGCCATGCTGCGGTATTGGCGCCCGATTGCGGTGATCGGCCTGTTCAATGCCGGCATCCCCTTTGCCTGCTTCACCTTTGCCCTGATGCATATTTCCACCGGGCTGACATCCATTCTCAATGCCACCATGCCTTTGTTCACCGCACTGGTGGCCTGGGTGTGGTTCGGCCAAAGGCCCAGTCCGGTGCGTCTGCTGGGGCTGGCAATCGGTTTTGCAGGCGTTGCCTTGCTGGTCGTCAGCAAGTCTTCCGTGGGCCAGCCGGGCGTGACGGCCGCCTCTGGCGGCCAGCAGGTGCTGGCGATGGCCGCGTGCCTGTGTGCCACCCTGTGCTATGGCATTGCGGCATGCGCCAGCAAGAAATATCTGGCATCTGCACCTTCCATCGCGGTGACGGCGGGCACCAATCTCAGCGCGGCAGTCCTATTGCTGGTACCGGCCGTATGGTGGGGGCCGCGCAGCATGCCCAGCGTATCGGCCTGGATGGCCATCGCAGCAGTCGGCATTTTCTGTACGGCGATGGCCTATGTGCTGTATTACCGGATGATCCAGACCACGGGTCCGGCCATCACGAGCACCGTGACATATGTGGTGCCCTTGTTTGCGCTGTTTTACGGCTACCTGTTCCTGCACGAAACCATCACGCCAGCCATGGTGGGCTATGGCGCCCTCATCCTGCTGGGAACGGCCCTTTCGGCGTTGGGGCCGACCTTGCGCATGTTCAAGTGGAGTTGAGCGCAAGAGCCGTTCAATCCTGGCAACCGGTCTGCGTATGCATATGCTTTGCACGCCCGTGCACAGGGCATGGTGCAGCGCCGGGTTTCCGGATGGGGGCTGCGCTGCAAATTGACTATGATGCTGTGCATCATGCTCATTCCACCCAGTCGCACCGACATGCGCCGTTATTTCTGCGAGGTATACGCCAGATGGCGTAGCGGCCAGCCGCTGGATGCGATGGACGCCCTGCTCAGCGCCTGGATGCGCGAACATCCGGAATACGACGCCGTGTTTGCGCAGCCCGATGTCGCCATCGACGGCGAGTCACAGTCGGACCATGCCGGCCATGCCAACCCGTTTCTGCATCTGTCGATGCACTTGGCGCTGAGTGAACAAAGCAGCATCGACAGCCCGCGCGGCATTCGCCAAGCGCTGGACGCCCTGGCGGCGCGTCTGGATTCGCTGCACGCGGCGCACCATGCGGCCATGGATTGCCTGCAAGACATGATCGCCACCAGCCAGCTCCGCGGGGAGCCGCTGGATGGAGAGGGCTATCTGCTTTGCGTGCAACGCAAGGCGCTCATGAAAAACAAGGATTGACGCCATGGCCAAGAAATCGAACGCATCTTCCCTGCTCAAGCAATGGCAACCGGCCATTCTCGGTGCTAAGGCAGCAGGCAGTCCGGTGGGCGCCAAAGCGGTGGAGCTGGAGAAATTCGATCCGGCCGCGCAGCCGTTTTCTTGCGGGGACAAGGCACGCGACAAGGCGCGCGTTGTCGAGCTGGCCGAGGAAATCAATCTGCTGCAGGACAGGCTGCTGGCCGACAAGCGCTACAAGCTGCTGGTCGTGCTGCAGGGAACGGATGCGTCCGGCAAGGACGGCACCTTGCGCGACGTGTTCAGCCGCACGAGCCCGTTGGGTGTGCGCACGGTGGGCTGGAAAGTGCCCAGCGAAATCGAACAGGCACACGATTACCTCTGGCGCATCCACCAGCAGGTACCGGCGGCCGGCGAGATCGTGGCCTTCAACCGCAGCCATTACGAGGACGTATTGGTGCCCGTTGTCAACGGCTGGATCACGGCGCAGCAGACGCATCAGCGCTATGCCCACATCAACGATTTCGAGCGCATGCTCAGCGAAACCGGGACCGTGGTGCTGAAATTCATGCTGCACATCAGCTTCGGGGAGCAGCGCAAGCGCCTGCAGGACCGTATCGACGACGAAACCAAGCACTGGAAATTCAGCCTCGGCGACCTGCAGGTGCGCAAGCAATGGTCCCAGTACCAGACCGCGTATGCCGCGTTGCTGGGTGCGACCAGCACGCCGTGGGCGCCCTGGATGATCGTTCCCTCGGACAGCAAGACCCATCGCAGCCTGATGATCGCCACTGTGGTACGCGACACCCTGAGCATGCTGGATTTGCGGTATCCGCCCGCCAAAAAGGAACTCAAGGGCTTGCGCGTTTCATAGCGCCGTCGCGGCAGCTGGTAGCGATACGGGCAAAAAAAGCGGCTCTTTGGCCGCTTCGAGGAGGGAGCATTGATCCCGGAAAGAATAGATGGGTCTGTTAACGGCCTTCTCTTGCAAGGGTTGCCGAAGCCTGCCACTCGCCAGCCACAGGTATATCGCTTTCAATGACCCGGCGGGCGCCATTGAAACGGTTGACCCAGTAGTCGGAGTGCATGCTATCCACGCGCACGGAAGAACCCGTGCGGGGAGAATGAATGAATTTGCCATCGCCAATGTAAATACCGACATGGCTGAACGCGCGGCGCATGGTGTTGAAAAACACCAGGTCTCCCGGCTTGAGTTCCTCTTTGGCGATGGTCTGGGTAGCAGCAGCCTGATCGGCGGCGCGGCGCGGCAGGATACGGCCCAGTGTTTTTTCGAACGTGGCGCGGACAAAACCGCTGCAATCAAAGCCGGTTTCGGGCGACGTGCCTCCGTAGCGGTAACGCACGCCAAGGAACCCCATGGCATTGCCCACCAGTTCGGAAGCCGACGCCAGCATGCTGTCCCCCGCTTGCTGGATCTGGCTGACGACGTTGTGCTTGTTCAGGAACGTCTCAAGGTCGTCGTTTTTGGGAGCAGCCTGGGCATTGGCCATGCCCAGTCCGATGAGGCAGGATGCGAGCAGCAGCTTTTTCATGGGGTCGCAGTGTACCCCAGACAAATATCCAGATTCTATGCAAACCGGGAAATGGTCGCATTTTCTTTCTCTTTTTTGTTTCAAAATCAAAATACAAACTGATACAAACCTGACGCGCCGTCAGATTATCCGGGGCCGTTTTGTCAAAAATATGTCAGGATACTAATTTTATTAGAACGCTTATCAGGAAAATCAATAAGATAGATATATATTTCCTGTCTTCGATTCGCTCTATTTATCTGTCAGGGTTTTATCAGGAATATTCCAGATAAAATTCATCGGTCTTCAACAAACGGATGTTCCAAGCATGCTGCTCGATTCAACGGAATGCCAATTGGTTTTGGTCGATTATCAGGAAAGGCTCATGCCTGCCATGGCCAATCAGCAGGGCGTGCTGGCCAACGCCCTGCGCCTGGCGCAGGCTGCCGCTGCATTGGGCGTGCCGACCTGGGGCACTGAACAAAATCCCGGCAAACTGGGCCCCAACGCCCAGGCCCTGCGTGCGTTGTGCCGCAAAACCTTGTCCAAGATGGCCTTCAGTGGCGTGCATGAAGGCCTGCTGGAGGTGCTGCGTCCGCCCGCGCCACAGCCGGCCGGCAACGCCCGCAGCCTGCCGCGCCATCTGAAAAAAAGCCCGCAACCCTCTGAAGAAGCGCGCTCCAGCATCGTTTTGGCCGGCTGTGAAACACACGTGTGCCTGTTGCAGACGGCGCTGGAACTGCTGGAGGAGTCGTTCGATATCTGGGTTGTGACCGATGCCTGCAGCTCCCGCACCCTCGACAACCGCGATGCCGCGTTCGATCGCCTGGCCAGCGCAGGGGTCGAACTCGTCACCACGGAGATGGTGGTGTTCGAATGGCTGCGAACGGCCGAGCACCCGTCATTCAAAGAAGTGCAGGCGCTGATCAAGTAAACATGGCAAGTCCCGCCTGGTCTTCACGGGAGCTGCTGCGTTGCAGGGGGATGTGCCCTGCCTGCCGCCTGCGCGGCAGGCTCAACGCAGAATAGCTGCACTCAATCGAGCAGGGTTTCGGCCGGGACGTATGCAAGCCCCAGGGCTTCGGCCACTGCGGCGTAGGTGACTTTCCCCTGGCAGACGTTGAGACCGTTGCGCAGGTGCACATCATCGCGCATCGCCTGCTTCCAGCCCTTGTCGGCCAGCGCCACCGCGTGGCCGATGGTGGCGTTGTTGAGCGCGAAGGTCGACGTGCGCGCCACCGCCCCGGGCATATTGGCCACACAGTAGTGCACCACGCCATCGACCACGAATGTCGGCTCGTCATGCGTGGTGGGCCGGGAGGTTTCGAAGCAGCCACCCTGGTCGATGGCCACGTCCACCACCACGGCCCCTTGCTTCATGCGGGCAATGTGCTGGCGGGTCACGAGCTTGGGCGCGGCTGCACCCGGAATCAATACGCTGCCGATCACGACATCGGCATCCAGAAGGGCCTCTTCCACACTGGCCGCATTCGAATAGCGCGTCTGAATGCGGTTGCCAAATACCAGATCCAGCTGGCGCAGCCGTTCGATGCTTTTATCCAGCACTGTCACCCGGGCGCCCATGCCAACGGCCACCTGCACGGCATTGAAGCCTACGACCCCCGCGCCCAGCACCACCATATGCGCGGCGGGAACCCCGGGAACGCCGCCCAGAAGAATGCCCATGCCGCCACGCGCCTTCTCCAGGTGGGTGGCCGCGGCCTGTACGGCCATGCGTCCGGCCACTTCGCTCATCGGCGCCAGCAGCGGCAGCCCACCATTCGGGCCGGTAATCGTTTCGTAGGCGATACAGACGGCGTCTGACTGGATCAGCGCAAGCGTTTGCTCGGGATCGGGCGCGAGGTGCAGATAGGTGTACAGGATCTGCCCCGGGCGCAACTGGACGCATTCGGCCGGTTGCGGCTCCTTGACCTTCACGATCATGTCGGCCTGGGCAAACACGCTGGCGGCATCGGGCACGATCTGGGCTCCAGCCGCCGTGTACTGTGCGTCGTCCAGCCCGATGGCTGCGCCCGCACCGGCTTGCACCAGCACCGTGTGGCCGCGGCCAGTGAGTTCGCGTACGCTGGCAGGCGTCAGGCCAACGCGGTATTCGTGGTTCTTGATTTCCCTGGGCAGACCGATGCGCATGATGCGCCTTCCTTTCTTTGGACGAGAGTGAGCGGGTGGCCGGACATCAAGGTCGCACGCCGTAACGCACACTGTACCGATTCAGCAGCCCCAGTGACGCCCTGAATGAAAGAAAAATTTACGCCCGGAACGCCTACCGGATCAACCCTGGGCCTGCCGGGCCTTCACATCCTGGGCGAACCGCAGCACGAACATGAGACGGCGCACCTGCTGTACGGCGGTCGCATAATCCTGCTGCTGGTCGATCGTCCGCTCAAGCGCATGCAGGGTTTCCTGTTGCGCCTGCTGCACCTCGTCGGCCAAATCTTGCAGGCTGGCCGCATCGTCGGCTTCGTCCAGCGCCTCACGCCATTGCATCTGCTGCATCAGAAAATCGGGGGGCATGGCGGTATTGTTTTCGGCGCCAATCGGCTGGCCGTGCAATTCGCACAGATAGGCGGCACGCTGGATGGGATCCTTCAGGCGCTGGCGCGCCTCGTTGATGCGTACCGACCATTGCAGGGCCAGCCGCTGCGCCGCAGCCCCTTGCGCCGCAAATTTATCCGGATGGACCTGGCGCTGGAGCGCCTTCCAGCGGTCATCGATCTGCGCCGTATCCTGGACGAACTGCCGGAGCAGCCCCAGGAGGGCGAAGTCATCGTCATGCACATTCATCGGCAGCAACCATCAGGCCAGCATGACTGTGGCATCGAATGAACGGCTGGACTGCCAGCTCCCACAGGCAGGCTGATGGCCAATCGCACGTCCTTATACGCGAAAGGATTCGCCACAGCCGCACCGGTCGCGTTCATTGGGATTGGTGAACCGGAAGCCCTCATTGAGCCCTTCGCGCACGTAATCCAGTTCGGTGCCGTCGAGATAGGCCAGACTCTTGGGATCGACGACGACCTTGACCCCCTGCGTTTCGATCACCTGGTCTTCGGGCGCAACCTCGTCCACATATTCGATCTTGTACGCCAGGCCCGAACAACCCGTGGTCTTGATGCCCAGACGCACGCCCAGACCCTTGCCCCGCCGGACAAGGGATTTCTGTACATGGCTGACAGCCGCAGGAGTGAGGGTGATCGACATGAATCTCCTTGTTGCTCTTCTAGCCTATGCGCCGCTGCGGTGCAGCGCAATGGTGACCAGCGCCACGGCATCCTCAACGGCCCGCAGGTCGTGCGCAATGCCGCCAGGCAGGTAAATCAGGTCGCCCGGGCGCAATTGTGCAACGGGATTGTTCTCGGAATGGACCTGCAGGTGCCCGCGCAGGCAATGGATGGTGATTTCTCCGGGTACGTGGTGCATGGGCATGCCGGCGCCCGCCGCCAGGGGAATGCGTACCACTTCCAGATCACGGCCCTTGAAAAGGGCCACGGCCTTGCCAGCCGCCGCGTTGGGCATGCCTGAAAGAACATTCACCGGCTCTGCGGCGCGCAGATGCTCCAGTGCCATCACGCCTCCTGTTTCTTGCGGTAATCCGCAACAGCAGCCTTGATGGCGTCTTCGGCCAGAATGGAACAGTGCACCTTGACGGGCGGCAGTGCCAGTTCTTCCGCAATCTGGCTGTTCTTGAGCGCAGCCGCCTCGTCCAGCGTCTTGCCCTTGACCCATTCGGTGACCAGCGACGAAGATGCGATGGCCGATCCGCAGCCGTATGTCTTGAAGCGCGCGTCCTCGATCACGCCCGTGTCGGGGTTGACCTTGATCTGCAACTTCATCACGTCCCCGCACGCGGGAGCGCCAACCATGCCGGTGCCCACCGAATTGTCGCCCTTGTCAAACGACCCGACATTCCGCGGATTTTCGTAGTGATCGATTACCTTGTCACTGTATGCCATCTTTTCTCTCCAGATACGTCTCGCGCGTCATCCATTCGTACTTGCGCAATATGGCGCTGCCGCCCATGTAACGCAATGACAGCCAAGCCTGTTCGCCCACACGGGGCATGCGGCCCGCAGCAAATGCGCTTTCGTGCAGACTAACCCATAAGCGCGAGCCAGTACGGAACACATTGCCGCATTCCACTTCGTTTGCATGGACATTGTTGTCACTCACGTCCTGCAACAGCACAAGCAGCACAACCTCATGCAAGGGCTGGCGTTCCACTTGCTCAATGCGCCCCGTCAGCAGGCAAGCGGCATTGCGGTAGGCATGGGCAGGCATGGCCGCCATTGCCATGAGGCCGGCCACCGCCAGCCCGGCCCACCAACGCCGTCCTTCCACCTTCAGTGCGCGGCCCATTCGATGGTGCTCAAATCCACACCTTCCTGATGCATTTCCCACAAGGGGCTGAGCTCGCGCAGCTTGGCCACGTTCTCGGTGATGCTGCTGATGGCGTAATCGATCTCCTCTTGCGTGGTAAAGCGGCCAATGGTCATGCGCAAGGAGGAATGTGCCAGCTCGTCGCTGCGGCCCAGCGCGCGCAACACATAACTGGGCTCCAGGCTGGCGCTGGTGCAGGCCGAGCCGCTGGACACGGCAATGCCCTTGATGCCCATGATGAGCGATTCGCCTTCGACAAAATTGAAGCTGATGTTCAGGTTGTGTGGCACGCGGCGTTCCAGGTCGCCGTTGACGAACACCTGGTCAATCTTGTTCAGCCCCTTGAGCAGGCGCAACTGCAGGTTGCGGGCGTGCTCGTAATCCTTGGCCATTTCAAGCTTCGCCAGACGAAACGCCTCGCCCATGCCCACGCATTGGTGGGTCGGCAAAGTACCGGAACGCATGCCGCGTTCGTGGCCGCCGCCGTGCATCTGCGCCTCGATGCGCACCCGCGGCTTCCGGCGCACATACAGGGCGCCGATTCCCTTGGGCCCATACGTCTTGTGACTCGCCAGGCTCATCAGGTCGATCGGCATGGTTTGCACATCGATGGCAATCTTGCCCGTGGCCTGCGCAGCATCCACATGGAACAACACGCCCTTTTCACGGCACAGCGCGCCGATGGCGGGGATGTCCTGGATCACGCCGATTTCGTTGTTGACGAACATCACGCTGATGAGGATGGTGTCGGGGCGGATGGCCGCCTTGAGCACGTCCAGGTCGAGCAGGCCGTTTTCCTGTACGTCCAGATAGGTCACCTCAAAGCCCTGGCGCTCCAGTTCGCGCATGGTGTCAAGCACGGCCTTGTGTTCGGTCTTGACGGTAATCAGGTGCCGGCCCTTGTCCTTGTAGAAATGGGCCGCCCCCTTGAGCGCCAGGTTGTCGGACTCGGTGGCTCCGCTGGTCCAGACGATCTCGCGTGGATCGGCATGGATTAGATCGGCCACATGGCCGCGCGCCTTCTCGATGGCCTCTTCCGCTTCCCAGCCCCAGGCGTGGCTGCGGCTGGCCGCATTGCCGAAATGTTCGCGCAGCCAGGGAATCATGGCGTCCACCACGCGTGGATCGACCGGGGTCGTGGCTCCATAGTCAAGGTAGATGGGAAAATGAGGCGTCATGTTCTTTCCTGCTCCAAAAAATGTCTGCGGTGCACCGGTACGCGAGTCCCGTTTCCGGTTACTTGGAATAATTGCCGCTGCCCAGCGCAAATACCGAATTGGGGGCATTCACCCGCACGGGCTTGAGCACCGGCGTAGAGGCAATCGGCTTACGGGCCAGCACCTTCTCTTCCACCCGTACACCCTTGGCCAGCTGGTCATCCACGAGCTTCTGCAGGGTTACCGAGCGCAGAAACTCGAGCATGCGTTCATTCAGGGCCGTCCAAAGGCTGTGGGTCATGCACGGACCGTTGTGCTCACCCATGCAATCTTCCTTGCCGCCGCAATTGGTGGCGTCCAGATGTTCATCCACTGACAAAACGATGTCCGCGATGGTAATGTCCGCCGCTTTCCTGGCCAGCGTGTAGCCGCCACCGGGCCCGCGCGTGGACTCCACCAGCTTGTTGCGGCGTAGTTTCCCAAACAATTGCTCCAGATAAGAAAGGGAAATTTGCTGACGCTGGCTGATGGCCGCCAGCGTTACCGGGCCGGACTGCATGCGCAGGGCCAGATCGATCATGGCAGTAACGGCAAAACGCCCTTTTGTAGTTAAACGCATGGCTCCTCTTCCTTTTTTCGGCGACACACCAATGCATCCCTGGTGGCGACGACGTGTTATTTCATCGCCGGCCAGTCACTTATGACCCCATACCATGAGAGGATACAGGGTTATTATGGTCAGATTTTCCGCGAATCGGATCAATCCGATTGCGCATATATCCCGACTCTTTTAGTCAAGTATAACACATCTTCCAAATTGCATGCGCAGCGCCGTGACGGGCGCCAGCAGAATATGGAATGCCATGTGCGCGACAGGCTGTCCCGTTTGGATCATTCTTTTTACAATGGAAACATGGATATTCCACAAGCTTCCCCCCTACACGCCAGTCCGCTGCGGCTCACGACCACCCAGCCCGATTTTGAAGCGGCATTTGCCCGCCGTCTGCACTGGAGCGCCGACACCGACGCCACCATCGAGCAACGCGTGGCCGACATCCTGGCCGACGTGCATACGCGCGGCGACGCAGCCGTGCTCGAATACACAGCCCGGTTCGATGGCCTGCAGGCCGTCACCATGCAGGCGCTGGAACTCACGCAGGCCGATTTCAAGGTGGCTTTCGACGGCCTGCCTGCCGAACAGCAAAATGCCCTGCAGGCTGCCGCGGCACGCGTGCGCAGCTACCATGAAACACAAAAAAAGCACACCGGCGAGAGCTGGAGCTACCGCGACGCAGACGGCAGCCTGCTTGGGCAGAAAGTCACACCCCTGGATCGCGTAGGCATCTACGTGCCGGGCGGCAAAGCCGCCTACCCCAGCAGCCTGATCATGAATGCGGTGCCTGCACACGTGGCCGGCGTGCGGGAAATCATCATGGTCGTGCCTACACCCGTACGCGGCAGCCTGGCCACAGGTGGCACGGGCGTTGTTGCATCGGCACCTGTAGCGGAAAACACCACTCATCACCACACGACGGCACAGGGCCACAGCGCGCCCGACGACAACCTGCATGCGCCAAGGCCCAGCCCCGCCCACGGCGAGCGCAGCCCGCTGGTGCTGGCGGCTGCCTACGTAGCCGGCGTGAACCGCGCCTTCACCATCGGCGGCGCACAGGCCATTGCGGCGCTCGCCTATGGCACCGCCACCATCCCGAAAGTGGACAAGATCACCGGCCCTGGCAACGCCTACGTGGCCAGTGCCAAGCGCCGGGTGTTCGGCGCGGTGGGCATCGACATGATCGCTGGCCCGAGCGAAATCCTGGTACTGGCCGACGGCAGCACACCTCCGGAATGGGTGGCGATGGACCTGTTCAGCCAGGCCGAGCACGACGAACTGGCGCAAGCCGTTTTGCTGTGCCCCGATGCGGCCTACATCGATGCCGTGCAGCGTGAAATGCAGCGCCTGCTGTCCAGCCTGCCGCGCGCGGCGATCATTGCCCAAAGCTTGCTGGGTCGCGGAGTGATGATCCATACCCGCAGCATGGAAGAGGCCTGTGAACTGTCCAACCGCATCGCGCCCGAGCACCTCGAAATCAGCAGCCGCGAACCGCACCGCTGGGAGCCCCTGCTGCGGCATGCCGGCGCCATCTTCCTGGGGGCCTACACCAGTGAATCGCTCGGCGACTATTGCGCCGGTCCCAACCACGTGCTGCCCACCAGCGGTACGGCGCGCTTTTCCTCGCCCCTGGGCGTGTACGACTTCCAGAAACGCAGCAGCCTCATCGAGGTGAGCGAGCAGGGCGCGCAGACGCTGGGCCGGATTGCCAGCGTGCTCGCCCATGGAGAGGGCCTCCAGGCCCACGCCCGCGCGGCCGAAATGCGCCTGAAGCCGTCTGCGGAATAACGGTAAACCGCCTCGTTCAGCCTTTCCCGGTTTTCATGCGCCGGCGGCTTTGCCGCGCCAGCACGATGCTGTAGGTGATGACGGCCAGAGTCACCACGACGATGAGCAGCGCCGCTGCCGCGAAAATGGTGGGATTGACCCCGCGGCGCGCGTAGGAAAAGATAACCTGGGGCAGCGTTGTGACGCCCGGGCCCGAAAGAAATTCCGAGATGACGAGGTCATCGAACGACAGGGTGAAGGCCAACAGCCATGCCGCGACAATGCCCGGCGCAATGCTTGGCAGGGTGACGAGCGTAAAGACCTGAAACGGCCTGCAGCCCAGATCCATGGCGGCTTCTTCGAGCGAGCGGTTCATTTCCTGCAGGCGCGACTGCACCACCACCGTGGCGTAGGCCATGCCGAGCAGGGTGTGCCCGAAAACAATGGTGATGGTGCCGCGGTCCGGCCAGCCTACCGCACGCTGAATTGCCACCATCATGAGCAGCAGCGACAGGCCGATGATGACTTCCGGCATGACCAGGGGAGCATTGATCATGCCGGAGAAGACGGAACGTCCCGGGAATTTCTTGTAGCGCACCAGCACGAAAGCGGCCAGGGTGCCCAGCACGGCCGACAGCGTGGCGCTGATCATGGCCACGCGCAAGGAGAGCAGAAACCCCTCGACCAGACGCGAATCATTGAACAGTGCTTCGTACCAGCGCAGGGAAAAGCCGGTGAAGCGCGTGTCCTGCCGGGTGCTGTTGAAGGAAAACAGGACGAGATAGCCCAGCGGCAGGTACAGAAAGGTAAAAATCGCGGCGATCCATGCCTTGCCGATGTGCCGCTCCGTAAAGCGTTGCAGTACAGTAGCCATGTTCACCGCCCCTTCTGCGCCTGTAATTGGTCCTGTTTGCCGCTGTAGTAGTAATACAGGGCCAGCGGAACCAGGATCATGAGGATCATGATCACGGCCAGCGCCGACGCGCGCGGCCAGTTGTTAGCTGCAAACATCTCGTCCCATACGACGCGGCCGATCATGATGTTTTCGGCGCCGCCCAGCAGGGAAGGAATGACGAATTCGCCCAGCGCCGGAATGAACACCAGCATGCATCCGGCGATGATGCCGGCGCGGCTCAGCGGAACGGTGATGAGCCAGAACGCCTTCCACGGACTGGCGCCCAGGTCGTGGGCGGCCTCCAGCAGGCGCGTGTCCATTTTCACGAGGTTGGCATACAGCGGCAGCACCATGAAGGGCAGATAGATGTAGGTCATTCCCACCAGCATCGACACGTCGCTGTAGAGCATATGCAGCGGCTCGTTCACCAATCCGAGCGTCATGAAAATCTGGTTGAAGAATCCCTGATCCGACAGCAGGCCCTTCCAGGCATACACGCGCAGCAGCAGCGACGTCCAGAATGGCAGCATCACCATCATCAACAGCGGATTGCGCAGGTTCTCCCGGCTGCGGGCAATGAAATAGGCAAAGGGATAGCCCAGCAGCAGGCACAGAATGGTGGTGAACGCCGCATAGCGCAGCGACGTGAGATACGCCGTGAAATAGATGGTCTGCCCCAACGGACCCGTCTGACCGTCCACATCGGCGCTTTCGCGAAAGACGGACAGGTAATTCTCGTAGCGCAGCAGCCACTGGACCGTGCCGTTGACGACCGCATACAGTGGCGCGAACGGATCGCCGTCGGGACCAACATGCGTGACGCTGATGCGCAGCAGGATCACGAATGGCAACGCGAAAAAGATGATCAGCCACAGATAGGGCACGCCGATGACGGCCGTGCGGCCGCTGCGCAGCTTTCTGTAGAAACGCTTCAATCGCTGGTTCATCGCCCGCCCCTCTCCTGCCGTCAATGTGTCAGCGCCACGGCGGCCAGCGGGTGCCACCAGAAATAGACTTCGTCTTCCCAGGTGATGCCAGCCTCGGATTCATGCAGGGCGTTGATGTCGGTGATTTTCACGCGGATGCCGTTGGGCATGAGCACGATGTAGGTGTTGACGTCGCCCAGATAGGCAATTTCGATGACCTTGCCGCGAAACACGTTGCGGCGGCTGGCATCCGGCGGCTCGGCGCTGATGCGGATTTTTTCGGGACGGATGGCAATGCTGATCGGCATGCCTTCGGCCACCGACACGCCATGTCCCACCTCCACCAGGCCCAGGGGCGTATCGACCAAGGTCTGGGCCGGCTCGCTGCTGCGTACCGTGCCATCGAGCAGGTTGACGTTGCCGATGAAGTCGGCCACGAAGCGGCAGTTGGGGTATTCGTACACCTCCTGCGGCTTGCCGATCTGCAGCACCCGGCCTTCGCTCATCACGGCAATACGGCTGGCCATGGTCATGGCCTCCTCCTGGTCGTGCGTCACCATCACGACCGTCACCCCCACCGATTCGATGATGTTGACCAGTTCGAACTGGGTCTGCTCGCGCAGCTTCTTGTCGAGCGCGCCCAGTGGCTCATCGAGCAGCAGCAACTGCGGCCGCTTGGCCAGGCTGCGCGCCAGCGCCACGCGCTGCTGCTGGCCGCCGGACAACTGGTGGGGCTTGCGCGTGGCGTAATCGCGCAGGCGCACGAGCTGCAGCATTTCGTCCACCCGTTGGGCGATCTGTTCCTTGGGCAAGCCCTCGCGCTTGAGGCCAAAGGCGATGTTGTCGGCCACGCTGAGGTGCGGAAACAGCGCGTAGCTCTGGAACATCATGTTGATGGGCCGCTCGTAAGGCGGCAGGCCGGCAATGTCCTGCCCGTTGAGCAGGATGCGCCCCGAGCTGGGTTCTTCGAATCCGGCCAGCATGCGCAACAGGGTCGATTTGCCGCAGCCCGAGCTGCCGAGCAGGGCAAAGATTTCGCCCTTGCGGATGGACAGCGACACCTCATTAACCGCGACCACGTCGCCAAAACGCTTGACCAGGCGCTCGGTGGCCAGGAATCCCCCTTCAGGCATCGCGTTCGTCACAACAAGCACTCCCCAGCGACATGCAGCGAACCGTTTTGCTCCCGGTTCAGGCAAATACCAAGAAAAAAGCCGTGCCCACCATCCGCATGGCAGCCGCACAGCAATCAGGTTCGCATTCTAAGCGGCCCCATTTTTGAAAAAGCAAGAAAAAACCAATGTTCTGCCCGATTGGCAAAAAAACGACAACCAACCGCCCTCACGGAAAGGCAAAGGGCCGGCATGCGCATGGCACGGCCGGCCCCGGTATCCATAAAAACCTGCATATGCAGGAATGAAAACAGGCTTATTTGCCCTTCTTGAATTCGGTAAACACGGCATTCATGGCTTCGCGCGCCTCGTTGGTGAAGCTCTCGGGCGCGACCATCTTGGCCATGTCCTCGTCACTCAGGAACGTGGACGTGTCCGCCGCGATTTCGGGCTTGACGAATTTGCGGGCTTCCTTGTTGGCCACCGGATAGGACACTTCGTTGGTCAAAGAGGCAGACACCTCGGGCCGCAGGAAATAGTCGATGAACTTCTGTGCATTGCCCGGATGCTTGGCGTCTTTCGGAATGGCCAGCGTATCGAAGAAGATGATGGCGCCGGTAGACGGCACCAACGCCTCGATCTGCACGTCGGACTGGTTCTCGACCGCACGGTTGCGCGCGATGTTGATGTCTCCGGCCCAGCCAATGGCCGCGCAGGCCTTGCCGCTGGACAGGTCATCGATCATGGTGCTGGTGAAAATGCGTACATCCCGGCGTACCTTGGCCAGCATTTCGCCAGCAGCCTTGTAGTCGGCAACATTGGTGGAATAGGCCGGCTTGCCGATGTAGCGCAACGCTGACGGCAGGATTTCCGACGGTGCATCCAGATAGGCGATGCCGCAGGACTTGAGCTTGCTGGTATAGGTGGGGTTGAACACCAGGTTCCAGGCATTCTCGGGCATGGGCGTACCGGCCAGCGCCTTGTCCACGGCCTTTTTATTGATGGCAACCGTCACGTAGCTCCAGCCCCAGGGCACGATGTACTCATTGCCCGGATCGACCTTGTCGAGCTTGGCCATGATGGCGGGGTCGAGGTTCGCGTAATTGGGAATTTGCGTCTTGTCGAGCTTGCGCAGCAGCCCGGCCTCGATCTGCGTCTTGGCGAATACCGAGCCCGGCACCACCAGGTCGTAGCCGGAATTGCCTGCCACCAGCTTGGCGTTGAGCATCTCGTTGTTTTCAAAGGTCTGGTAGTTGACCTTGATGCCGGTTTCCTTCTCGAAATCGGCAAGCATGTGCTCGGGAATGTAATCGGGCCAATTGTAGAAATTCAATACCTTGTTTTCTTCGCCGCCCGCGCTTGCCTGCGCGGAAGCTGGCGCAGATCCCGGGTTGGCGCCCTGCGGCGCTTCGGCCCCTTGTTTGCCACATGCCGCGAGCAGCAGTGCGCTGGCCGTCAGGGCCCAAAAATGTTTTGTGTTCATTGCCACTTCCCCGATTCAAGTAAAGAATGAAAACAACGGACAGCTAGGCCCGGGCATGGTTTGCGCGGCTTGGTTCTGCGCGCAGGAATTGTAAGGGAATGCTGGTTTTTTGCGCACCTGCCGTCCTGCATTTCAGCCTGCCTTTGTTTTCAACAGGCCGTCCCGGATTTTCCTGCCGGATCAGCAACCAGGATGATTCGTTCAGAAAAACAGAAAGCCTTGCGAGAGGCGCTGGACCAGCACGATCGCGGCAATACCGGCCACAAAGCCCACGGCGACATACAGCAGGCACTGCAACATCCGGTTGGTCTGGCGCTGTTCCTCGATCAGCTGTTGCAGCTCGCGGGTGGGCGGCGGCGTTCTTGCTCCCTGCTCCAGGTAGTCATGAAGCAGCAGAGGCAATTGCGGCAACAGCCTGGACAGCCGCGGCAGCTGCCTGCGCCACTCCGTGAGTAGCCGCCGGGGGCCGATCTGGTCGGCCATCCATTTTTCAATGAATGGCCGCGCCGTGCCCCACAAGTCCATTTCCGGATCCAGCTCGCGTCCGAGCCCTTCGACGTTGAGCAGGGTTTTCTGCAGCAGCACCAGTTGCGGCTGGATTTCCACCTGGAAACGGCGCGAGGTCTGGAACAGCCGCATCAGCACCAGACCCAGCGATATCTCCCGCAGCGGCCGGTCGAAACAGGGTTCGCATACGGCGCGCACGGCCGCTTCCAGTTCGTCCGCGCGTGTCCCGGAAGGCACCCAGCCCGACTCGATGTGCAGCTCGGCGATGCGGCGGTAGTCGCGCCGGAAAAAGGCCATGAAGTTCTGTACAAGGTATTCCTTGTCGAAATCGGTGAGCGTTCCGACGATGCCGAAGTCCAGCAGGATGATCCGCCCGAAGGTCATCGGATCGGTGCTGACCTGGATATTGCCCGGGTGCATGTCGGCATGAAAAAAACCGTCGTGGAACACCTGGGTGAAAAACAGCTTCATGCCATTGGTGGCAAGCGCGCGGAGATCCACGCCCTGGCTGCGCAGTTTCTCCAGCTGGTTGATGGGAACGCCACACATGCGCTCCATCACGATGACTTCGGTGGCGCAAAGGTCCCAGTACATTTCCGGAATCAGCGCCAGCTGGCTGTCGGCCATGTTGCGGCGCAACTGGGCGGCGTTGGCGGCCTCGCGCGTCAGGTCGAGTTCGTCGTGCAGGTACTTGTTGAACTCCTCCACTACGGCGCGCGGCTTCAGGCGCCGCGCATCAATGCCCCCCACTCGCTCTATCCAGCCGGCCATCCAGCGCATGAGGCTGATGTCTTTTTCCATGACCGGCTGCAGATCGGGTCGCAGCACCTTCACCGCCACTTCGCGGCGCACGCCATGGCGGTCAATCAACTCGGCATAGTGCACCTGGGCCACCGAGGCGCTGGCCACGGGCTCCCGCTCGAAATGCACGAACAAATGCTCCAGCGGCTTGCCGAAGGCGCGCTCGATGGCGGCAATCGCGATGTCGGCGGGAAACGGCGGCACGCGGTCCTGCAATTTGGTCAGTTCGATGGCCATGTCCGGCGGCAGCAAATCGCGCCGCGTGGAAAGCACCTGGCCAAACTTGACGAACAGCGGCCCCAGTTTTTCAAGCGCCACGCGCAACCGCACCCCCCGGGGTGCGCTCAGATCACGCCCCAGCGTGATCAGCCGGCCAGCCGCACGCAGGCCGGAGTGCGACGCCGACGACAAGACCAGTTCGTCGAGCCCATAGCGGAAAAAGATCCAGAAGATATGAATGCCGCGCAGCCATTTCATGCCGCATCACTCCGGTTTGCCGTTCGTTTCCCACGGCTCGCCGCGTTCCCCGTCATGCCGCGCAGCAAGGGGCATCACCGCATCGACGAAATCCTGCAGCGCCTGCCGCACATGGCGCAGCACGCCCACCACCTGATGCGCCGTCTCTGGGCCAATCAGGCGGGCGAGATCGGCCTCGCCATCCCAGTGCACATTGGCTGCCAGCCAATGGACCAGCGCAGCCAGTTCCGCATCGCCGCTGATATGGGTCTCGGGGCGCTGGCCCCACATGGCCTGGCGCGCCAGCTGCAGAACGTCGGTGTCTTCGACTCGCACCGTGAGGTGTGGGCTTCGGGTTTCATCTGCCAGGGCAAACAGGCCGGCTGGCGTGACCTGCAGGCGCAGGCTCAATTGCTGCCATTGCGCGAGTAGGACCTTGTCCTGCTGCTCCCGCAGGCGCTGCTGCGCTTGCGGATGCTGCTGCAGCACATGGTTGAGCAGCAGCACGATCCGGTTGCGGATTTCATGGTCGAGCCAGTCGGGAAGCCTGGATGCACCCAGCCTGTCGCGCGCAGCGCCCAACAAATCAGACAGGAATTGCAGGGGGGCGGCAGTATTCATGGCGGCCATTTTCACTGATTTTGCTCTCTGATCGATGGACGCCGCAGGCTGCACACGCCATGCGTGCATCATTGCAAGGACTCGACGCCCGCCACCAGCCAGCACGCGCCGGGATCATCACGCGACTGGGTCATGTCCCAGATTTCGCGAAAGGGCGCGGGTGCCAGCGTTTGCGCTTCGCGTACCATGCCGGAAAACTCCACGCTGGCGATGCGCTGGTTTTGCGTCTGCTCCATATCCAGGAAACGCGTCTCCAGCACCACGATTTCGGCAGCCTGCGGGCTCGGTCCCTGCTCCGCGCGTTCCAGCAGGCGGTCGTTGAGCGTGTCTGCCATCTCCTGCGTCATCATCGCGCGCAGCCGCGCGATGTCGGCTTCATCCCATGCCTGCTGCATGGCCACGAAACAGTTGCGCGCCTGCGCGATGAAGGCGGCCGTCTCATCCACTTCCGCATCTGCTGCGTCGACAGATGCCGCCGCAAAGCCCACAGGCAGGGATTCCCATGGCCGGGCGGCCGAATCGTTGCCCACCTTGCTCGGGTTGTAGGTACGCGCCATGACTGCAGCCTTCAGGGACTGCACGACAACCTCCGGCTTGCCGCCGCCGGTTTCGCCATCGCAGCGCCTGGCGCGCCGCCAGACGACAAGCGCAAGACAGCAGAGCACTGCCAGTATCAACAGAATCTGCCAGTCCTTCATATTGGTTCTTTCAGCATTTGATACCCAGATGCAAGGCCACCACGCCAGCGGTGAGGTTGTGATAATCGACGTGGCCAAAACCGACCGCATGCATCATGCGCCTGAGGGCTTCCTGATCAGGATGCATGCGGATCGACTCGGCCAGATAGCGGTAGCTGTCGGCATCGCCCGCCACCCATTGCCCCAGCCTGGGCAAAACATTGAAACTGTACCAGTCATACGCCTTCTGCAAGGGCGCCGCAACTTTCGAGAACTCCAGCACCAGCAGCCGCCCGCCCGGCTTGAGCACCCGATGCATCTCGCGCAGCGCCTGCTCCTTGTGCGTCATATTGCGCAAGCCAAAGGCCACGCTCACCAGGTCGAAGCGGGCGTTGGCAAAAGGCAGTGCCTCGGCGTCGCATGCCACACTGGGCAGAATGACGCCCTGATCGAGCAGCCGGTCGCGACCGGTGCTGAGCATGGAAAGGTTGATGTCGCTGTGCACCACCTGCCCATCAGGGCCGGCCTTGCGCGCGAAGGCCCGCGCCAGATCGCCTGTTCCGCTGGCGATGTCGAGCACGCACTCTCCCGGGCGCACATTGGCCACCAGCACGGCGTATGTCTTCCAGAGGCGGTGCATGCCTGCGGACATGAGGTCGTTCATCAGGTCGTACCGGGACGCAACCGAATCGAACACACCGCGCACGCGGCGTGCCTTTTCGCTTTCCTCCACGGTTTCAAAACCAAAATGGGTCCGTGACATTGCCAATACCTTCCCGCTCACGCGCGCGTTCCACGCAAAATCGTGGACGGGCTCTCATCGTGCTCCGATCATATCGCGCCTAAGCGGTCATCACGCGCCAATTCGGGAGCCGTTCAGGTTGTTTGGCTGAAATAACCGCGCTCAACGCCGGTCGTGCAGGGCATGGGCGATCGTTCCCAGATCCACGTATTCCAGTTCGCTGCCGATGGGCACGCCGCGCGCCAGCCGCGTGACTTGCAGACCGCGCGCCTTGAGCTGCTCTGCCAGCACGTGGGCCGTCATTTCGCCGGCAGCCGTGAAGTTGGTGGCCAGAATCACCTCCTGCACCACCCCGTCGCTGGCGCGCTGCAGCAGTTGCTGGATGCCGATGTCGCGCAGGCCCACGCCGTCGAGCGGATTGAGTTTGCCCATGAGAACGAAATACAGCCCGGTATATGTCAGCGTGCGCTCCACGGCCGACTGGTCGGCGGGCGTTTCCACCACGCACAGCTTGCTGCGGTCGCGGCCGGCGTTCTGGCAGGTGGCGCAGATGTCCTGTTCGGTAAACGTGTGGCACAGGGCGCAATGGCGCACATTGTCGACCGCATGCGTGAGCGCCTGCGCGAGCTGGCGCGCGCCTGCGCGGTCATGCTGCAGCAGGTGGTAGGCCATGCGCGCCGCCGATTTCGCCCCCACGCCGGGCAGGCGGCGCAGCGCCTCCATCAGGCTGTCCAGTGCATGGGCCATGACCCGTCTCCAGCTGTCGGAACCAGTGTCAGAACGGGAACTTCATGCCTCCGGGCAGCCCCGGCATGCCGGCAGGCATGAGCTTGGACATGTGTTCGCTGCTGACTTCTTCGGCCTTGCGCACGGCCGCATTGAAGGCCGCCGCCACCAGGTCTTCGAGCATCTCCTTGTCGTCGTCCAGCAGGCTGGGATCGATCTGCACGCGCTTGACATCGTGCTTGCAGGTCATGGTGACCTTGACGAGCCCTGCGCCGGACTCGCCCTCGACCTCCACCAGCGCCAGTTCGTCCTGTGCTTTTTTCAGGTTGTCCTGCATGGACTGCGCCTGCTTCATGAGGCCGGCGAGTTGGTTCTTGTTGAACATGGTGTACTGCTCCAGAAAATCAATCAGGTAAACGGGCCTGGCAACGGTGGACGGCCAATCACTTCCCGGCGGGTGCGGCAGGCTGCTCTTGGGCATAGCCCACGCTGCCTGGCAGGGTACGGGCGCCAAACTCGCGCATCATAGCCTGCACGAAAGGATGCGCCTCAAAGGCTTCCTCGGCTTGCCGCTGCTGTTGCGCGCGCGTGGCTGCCGTGCGCAACGCCGGACAATCGACCACGCGCCCATATTCGATCTGGAACCGCACCGACTGGCCGGTGTGCGCTGCCACGGCCTGTTCCAGCCTTTTGCGGCTCGGCTCGTGGTTGACCGATTCGCGCTCCACCCGCAGGGTCCACAAGGCACTGGCGCCATTTTCCTGTGGCGCCTGCTGCTCCATCAACTGGCCCTGCAACAGCAACTCGCGCGCCAGGCCATTGAGCACGCCTTGTTGGCACAATGCCTGCGCCAGATCGTTCCAGACATCGCCCAGTTCGGTCGGCACCAGAAGCGGGGAACGGTTTGCCGTTGTACTTTCCGCCTGGCTGGCCTGCCGGGGCGATGACGACAACCGAGGCTCCGGCTGTGTGCGCACCGGCAGCACCAAATCGTTTGCGGACGGACCGTTTGCAGATGCATCGACTGCGCGGATCGCGTCGGCAGGCAAACCAGCATCGGCAGCGAGAGCCGGCTCTGCCGCATCGGCAAGCGTCGGCGCCGGTACAGCTACCGCCTGTACAGGTTCTTCTTCCCAGGGAGGAGGGCCGTCATCGGATGCTCCATTCGCAACGGAGCCGCCGTTCACGGCTATCGCGGGCTTGCTCGCGTTGCGGGAAGGCAAGGCATTTTCCGCTGGTGCAGGACTGGCATGGCGTGCCTGCGCCGCAGGCGCCCTGCTATCGGCGGTTTTCAGTGTTTTTTTTTCTGCCGCGGGCTTGAACGCCAGCAAGCGCAGCAGCACCATGCCCAGGCCGGCGTATTCGTCCGGCGCCAGCCCCAGCTCCGTGCGGCCATGCACGCAGATGCTGTAAAGCAACTGGGTTTCGTCCGAAGGCAGGCTGGCGGCCAGTCGCGCAATTTCCGCCGCGTCGGGATCGACGGTATCCGCCGCCATGCCGGGCACGGCCTGTTGCACGGCCATGCGCTGCAACGCGCGCGCCATGTCCTCGAGCGCACTGGCAGCCGAAAGCCCCTGTTCCTGCAACGCCTGCACGCCAGCCATAACCTGCGCGGCATCGGAACGGGCCAGCGCATCGATCAGGCCCAGCACGAGGCTGCTGCCGACGCAGCCGAGCATCTGCCGCACCGCGGCTTCCTGCACGCCCTGGCTGCCGCCGAAGGCGATGGCCTGGTCGGCCAGCGACAAGGCATCGCGCATGGAGCCGCGCGCCGCGCGCGCCAGCAGGTGCAGCGCACCCGGTTCGGCCACGATCTGCTCGGCGCCCAGCACCTGCTGCAGATGGGCGGCGATGGTTTCGGGCGCCATGGGCCGC
Source organism: Allobrachymonas sp. (assembly GCA_039808005.1). Taxonomy (GTDB): domain Bacteria; phylum Pseudomonadota; class Gammaproteobacteria; order Burkholderiales; family Burkholderiaceae_C; genus Brachymonas. Next base: position 38,337 of record JBDHSG010000008.1, read on the forward strand.
AGGTTGAATTGCAGGCAGCGGCTCAGCACAGTGACCGGCACTTTCTGCGGATCGGTGGTGGCTAGTACGAACTTGAGGTATTCCGGCGGCTCCTCCAGCGTTTTCAGCATGGCATTGAAGGCCGTGTTGGTCAGCATGTGCACTTCGTCGATCATGAAGACCTTGAAGCGCCCCTGCACCGGCTTGTAGACTGCCTGTTCCAGCAATGCCTGCACCTCGTCCACGCCGCGGTTGCTGGCGGCATCCAACTCGGTGTAGTCCACGAAGCGGCCGGCATCGATTGCCATGCACGCCGGACACTGTCCGCAGGGCGTGGCCGTGACGCCCCCCTGTCCATCGGCACCCGTGCAATTGAGCGACTTGGCCAAAATGCGCGCAACGGTGGTCTTGCCCACGCCGCGCGTGCCAGTGAACAGATAGGCGTGGTGCAGACGCTGCTGCGTGAGCGCGTTGCTGAGCGCCTGCACTACGTGTTCCTGTCCCACCATTTCTCCAAAATGACGGGGGCGGTATTTGCGGGCCAGCACCAGATACGACATGGACAACATTCTAGGGCGTGTTGACGCCATTTTCAGGATTTCCGGCATGGCACGACCGGTCCGTGCAGTGGCACGCTGCATGATGCGATGGAACGCAGGCCAACAAGCGAGCGACAAATCCACTGCTTCTGCGTAAACTGGCAGCCGGATGATCCGCAGCGTGGACAATGACACCATGAGCAAGGCCTTCATCAGAGAAACCGACCCTGACGATTCCAGCGCAGCCGACGATGCCGCGCCCGCCCTGCCTGGCGGCGCAAGGAATTACATGACGCCCAAGGGCTACGCCCGGTTGCGCGCCGAGCTGATGCAGCTGATCGACGAAGAACGCCCCAAGGTCGTGGACACCGTGCACTGGGCCGCCAGCAACGGCGACCGCTCGGAGAATGGCGATTACCTTTACGGCAAGAAGCGCCTGCGTGAAATCGACCGACGCATCCGCTTCCTCACGCAGCGGCTGGAGTGCGCTGTCGTGACGGATCCGAGCGTGCACCATGGCAGCGACCAGGTGTTTTTTGGCGCAACGGTCACCTACGCCGGCGAATCCGGCGAGGAACACACCATCACCATTCTGGGTGTCGACGAAGTCGACAGCCTGCAGAACCAGGTGAGTTGGGTTGCGCCCATCAGCCGGGCGCTGTTGCGCAGCCGCGTGGGCGATGTGGTGCAGTTGCACACGCCGTCTGGCGTGCAGGAAATCGACGTGCTGGATGTGCAGTACCCGGCGCCGGGAAATTCCTGAGCCATCCGGTTCGGGCGCGCCCGGCAGCGCTGTGATAATGCCGGGAAGCCTGAACGGATGTTCAGCCGCCCTTGCGCATCATGTCGAAGAATTCGAGGTTGTTCTTGGTGGCCTTCATGCTCTTCAAGACCAGTTCCATCGCCTCGATTTCGTCCATGTTGTACATGAACTGGCGCAGGATGCGCGTCTTTTGCAGGACGTCGGGCTGCAGCAGCAACTCCTCGCGCCGCGTACCGCTGCGGTTGAGCTGAATCGCGGGGAAGACGCGTTTTTCGTACAGGCGGCGGTCCAAATGGATTTCGCAGTTGCCGGTACCCTTGAACTCTTCAAAAATCACTTCGTCCATGCGGCTGCCGGTATCGATCAGCGCGGTGGCGATGATGGTGAGCGAGCCGCCTTCCTCGATGTTGCGCGCCGCGCCGAAGAAGCGCTTGGGGCGGTGCAGGGCGTTGGCATCGACGCCGCCGGAAAGCACCTTGCCGCTGGAAGGCACCACGTTGTTGTAGGCGCGGGCCAGGCGGGTGATGGAGTCGAGCAGGATCACCACGTCCTTTTTCAGTTCGACCAGGCGCTTGGCGCGCTCGATCACCATTTCGGCGACATGCACGTGGCGCGTGGCCGGTTCGTCGAAGGTGGATGCGATGATCTCGCCCTTGACCGAGCGCTGCATCTCGGTCACTTCTTCGGGGCGCTCGTCCACCAGTAGCACCATCAGGTGCACGTCGGGGTAGTTGGCAGTAATCGAATGCGCAATGTGCTGCATCATCACCGTCTTGCCGCTCTTGGGCGGTGCCACCAGCAAGGCACGCTGGCCGCGGCCAATCGGTGCGATCAGATCGATCACGCGGCCGGTGATGTTTTCCTCGCTCTTGATGTCGCGCTCGAGCTTCATCTGCTCGGTGGGAAACAGCGGCGTGAGGTTCTCGAACATCACCTTGTGCTTGTTCGAGTCGGGCGAACCGCCATTGATTTTGTCGAGCTTGTTCAGGGCAAAGTAACGTTCGCCGTCCTTGGGCGTGCGCACTTCGCCTTCCACCATGTCGCCGGTGTGCAGGTTGAAGCGCCGCACCTGGCTGGGACTGATGTAGATGTCGTCGGTACTGGCGGTGTAATTGCTGTCGGGGTTGCGCAGGAAGCCGAAACCGTCGGGCAGGATTTCCAGCACGCCGTCGGCAAATACCTGTTCGCCCATTTTGGCGCGCTTCTTGATGATGGCGCTCATCAGCTCCTGCTTGCGCATGCGGCCGGTGTTTTCGATTTCGAGCTCTTCGGCCTGCTTGAGCACTTCGGAGACGTGCAGCACTTTGAGTTCATTGAGGTGCATGGTCGACGAATTCCGCAAAAAAAGATAAGGAAGGGAAAGGTGCAGGATGTTCTTCAGGAAAGGCGCATGCATGCGCACCCTGTGAAGCGGTGAAGAACGCAAGAGAAAGGGATACTGGAGGAAATACCGCATCGGGTGCCGGAATACCCCGCATCTGGGTTGTGTAGGCGGAATCCGGCAACAGCGTCCTGCAAAAGCTGCGGCATTATAGACACAATTCTACAGAGCTTTCGCGCTGCGGATTTTGGTCACCTGGTGCCCGGCGAACACCCCTGTTTGCCATTGCCGGAGCAATGCCGCCTACAATCTGCCGCACCATGTCACAAATCCTCCAGGTCCATCCCATCAATCCGCAGCCCCGCATCATCCGGCAGGCGGTGGACCTGCTGGACCGCGGCGAGGTTCTGGCCGTTCCCACCGATTCCGGTTATGCCCTGGCCTGCCACATCGACGACAAGCAGGCCAGCGACCGCCTGCGCCAATTGCGCGGTGTCGATGAGAAGCACCACCTCACCCTGCTGTGCCGCGACCTGAGCGAACTGGCCAACTACGCGCGCGTCGACAACCGCCAGTACCGCCTGCTCAAACAAGGAACGCCGGGGCCGTTCACCTTCATTCTGGAAGCGACGAAAGAGGTCCCGCGCCGCCTGAGCCACCCTTCGCGCAAGACGATCGGCCTGCGCGTGCCGCAGCATGCGGTGCTGCAGGAGCTGCTGGCCGTGCATGGCAAACCCCTGCTCGGCACGACACTGATTCTGCCCGATGACGACGCGCCCCTGTACGAAGCGGAAGAAATCGAAGCGGCCATGGGCAAACGCCTGGCGGCCATCGTGGACGCGGGCCCGTGTCCGCACATGCCCACAACGGTCGTGAACCTGACCGACATGGGCGACGGCGGTGATGCCATCGTGCTGCGCAAAGGCGCCGGAGACCCCGCCATACTGGGGCTGTAACAGACCGGCCACCGTTATTGCAACTGCTTGCATTAAAAAGGCCGGTGGCACCTCTCGTCTGTCTGCATCCGGCACGGCACACAAGGCCGGCCGTTGCTAACGGCGATACCGACGGAAGCGGTCTATGGGAAGGGAAAGCGGCTGGCGGGCGCGCACCGAATCAGTGCGTGATCTGCACGAAGATCTCGTTGGGCTTGACCATGCCCAGTTCATACCGGGCTTTTTCTTCGACCGTATTCAGCCCTTCGCGCAAATCGCTGATTTCGGAGCGCAGGCGGGCAATGTCCGCTTCCACCTGCTGGTTGCTGGCGCGCAATTCCATCAGCCGCTGCTGTTGCTCGGCCACTTGGTGCACGCTGCCGCGACCGGTCCAGATCTGGATTTGCAGCAGGCCCAGCAGTACGGCCAGAATCAGCGGAACGATCGGACGCGTGGACATGGATCAGCGCTCGCGGCTTGTCAGGTAGAAAGGGGCGCCAGGCGCACGCCCCGCCTCAGCGCAGATTGTAGAACGCGCGGCGGCCGGGGTACACCGCCACGTCGCCCAGGTCTTCCTCGATGCGCAACAGCTGGTTGTATTTGGCCATGCGGTCGCTGCGGCTGAGGGAACCGGTCTTGATCTGGCCCGCGTTGGTGCCCACGGCGATGTCCGCAATGGTGCTGTCCTCGGTTTCGCCGCTGCGGTGGCTGATGACGGCCGTGTAGCCAGCACGCTTGGCCATCTCGATGGCCTCAAAAGTCTCGGTCAGGGTGCCGATCTGGTTGATCTTGATCAGGATCGAATTGGCGACTCCCTGGTCGATGCCTTCCTGCAGAATCCGGGTGTTGGTCACGAACAGGTCGTCGCCCACCAGTTGCACCTTCTTGCCGAGCTTTTCGGTCAGCAGCTTCCAGCCGGTCCAGTCGCCTTCGGCCATGCCGTCCTCGATGCTGATGATGGGGTACTTGTCGCACCAGGTCACCAGCACGTTGGCCCATTCTTCGGCGCTCAACTGGATGCCGCCTTCGCCTTCGAGCACGTACTTGCCATTCTGGTAGAACTCGCTGCTGGCGCAATCCAGGCCCAGCACGATATCCAGGCCAGCGGTATAGCCCGCGTCGCTGATGGCCTGCAGGATCAACTGGATGGCGGCTTCGTGGTTTTCCACATTCGGCGCAAAACCGCCTTCGTCGCCTACGGCAACGCTCATGCCCTTGTCATGGATGATCTTCTTGAGGGCGTGAAACACCTCGGCACCCATGCGCAGCGCCTCGCGAAAGCTGGCAGCGCCCACGGGGATGATCATGAATTCCTGCAGGTCGAGGGTGTTGTTGGCATGCGCGCCGCCATTGATGACGTTCATCATCGGAACCGGCAGGTCCTTGCCGGCCATGCCACCGAAATAGCGATACAGCGGAATGCCCGCTTCCTCGGCTGCGGCGCGAGCCACGGCCATGCTCACGGCCAGCAGTGCGTTGGCGCCGAGGCGGCCTTTGTTTTCGGTACCGTCCAGATCGATCAGCGTGCGATCGAGAAAGGCCTGTTCCGACGCATCCAGCCCGAGCACGGCTTCAGAAATCTCGGTGTTGATGTGCTCCACTGCCTTGAGGACGCCCTTGCCCAGATAGCGTTTCTTGTCGCCGTCACGCAGTTCGATGGCCTCGCGGCTGCCGGTGGAGGCGCCGCTGGGCACGGCGGCACGGCCCATCACACCCGATTCCAGCAGCACGTCGCATTCGACGGTGGGGTTGCCGCGGCTATCCAGAATTTCGCGGCCGACAATGTCAACTATTGCGCTCATGAAGATTTCCTTTGATTTGCAGAGTAAAAATTCCTGGAATCACCCGCACCGGCATCCTGCTGCCAACCGGCATGCTCAGCCGGGTTGATGCATGCGCTGCTCGAGCAGTCCCCGGACGCGCACGGTTTTCTTGGTCACGACATCCAGCTCGAGCAAGGTCTCCAGCAGTTCGGGCATGTGCCGCAACGGCACGGCATTGGGGCCATCGCTCAGGGCATTGGCGGGATCGGGATGCGTTTCCATGAACAGCCCGGCCACGCCCACGCCCACGGCCGCGCGCGCCAGCACCGGCACCATTTCGCGCTGGCCGCCGCTGCTGGTGCCCTGTCCGCCGGGCAACTGCACCGAGTGCGTCGCATCGAACACCACGGGCGCACCGGTTTCGCGCATGATGGCGAGGCTGCGCATGTCGCTGACGAGGTTGTTGTAGCCAAAACTCACGCCGCGTTCGCAGGCCATGAACACATCGGTGGGCAAGCCTTTTTCGGCTGCTGCGGCACGCGCCTTCTCGATCACGTTCTTCATGTCGTGCGGCGCGAGAAACTGGCCTTTCTTGATGTTGGCTGGCTTGCCCGACTGTGCCACGGCGCGAATGAAATCGGTCTGGCGGCACAGGAAGGCTGGCGTCTGCAGCACGTCCACCACTTCGGCCACGGCTGGGATTTCGGCCTCGGTGTGCACGTCGGTCAATACCGGCACTCCCAGTTCCCGCTTCACCTTGGCCAGAATGCCCAGGCCGGCATCCATGCCGGGACCGCGAAAACTGCCGCCGCTGCTGCGGTTGGCCTTGTCGTAGCTGCTCTTGAAGATGAAGGCAATACCGAGCTTTGCGGTCATTTCCTGCAATTGCCCGGCCACATCCATTTGCAGTTGCTCGCTTTCGACCACGCAGGGGCCGGCAATGAGGAAGAAAGGCCGGTCCAGGCCGACGTCGAATCCGCACAGTTTCATGCCGCTGCCTTCTGGTGCGTCAGCGCCGCCTTGATGTAGTTGTTGAACAGCGGGTGGCCATCCCACGGAGTGGACTTGAATTCGGGGTGGAACTGCACGCCCATGTACCACGGGTGCACGCTTTGTGGCAGCTCGACAATCTCGGTCAGGTGCTCACGCTGGGTCAGCGCCGAAATGACCAGGCCAGCCGCGCGCAGCTGGTCGAGGTAGTGTTTGTTGGCTTCGTAGCGGTGGCGGTGGCGTTCGGTCACGACATCGCCATAGATGCGATGCGCCAGTGTGCCAGGCTGCACATCCGAGCTTTGCGCTCCCAGCCGCATGGTGCCTCCCAGATCGGAGCTGGCATGGCGGGTCTGGATGCTGCCGTCGGCATCCTTCCACTCCGTGATCAACGCGATCACCGGATGCGGCGTTTCGGCATCGAATTCGGTGCTGTTGGCGCCTTCCAGCCCGGCCATATGGCGGGCGTATTCGATAGTGGCCACCTGCATGCCCAGGCAGATGCCCAGATAGGGCACCCCGTGCTCGCGAGCATAGCGGGCGGCGGCAATTTTTCCTTCGACGCCGCGCTTGCCAAAACCGCCCGGAACCAGAACCGCGTCGAACGGCTTGAGCTGCTCGGCCACGTTGGCTGCGGTGATGTTCTCGGAATCGAGATAGGTGATTTCCACCCGGGCATGGTTCTTCATGCCGGCATGGCGCAGCGCTTCGTTGAGCGATTTGTAGCTGTCGCTCAGGTCGGTGTATTTGCCCACCATCGCCACCCGCACCGTATGCTTCGGATGTTCCGCCTCGTACACCAGATCGTCCCAGCGCTTGAGGCTGGCGGGCGGCGTACTCAGACGCAGCTTGTCGCAGATCAGTCCGTCCAATCCCTGCTCGTGCAATACGCGCGGCACCTTGTAGATGGTGTCCACGTCCGGCATGCTGATCACGCCCCATTCCGGCACGTTGGTGAACAGGCTGATCTTCTCGCGCTCTTCATCGGGAATGAAGCGGTCGGCGCGGCACAGCAAGGCATCGGGCTGGATACCGATTTCGCGCAGCTTCTGCACGGTGTGCTGGGTCGGCTTGGTCTTGAGTTCACCTGCCGTTGCGATCCACGGCAGATAGGTCAGGTGCACGAAGGCGCTGTTGTTGGGGCCGAGCCGGAGGCTGAGCTGGCGCACGGCCTCCAGAAACGGCAGCGATTCGATATCGCCCACCGTGCCGCCCACTTCGACGATGGCCACTTCCACCGCATCGGGGGTGCCGATGCCCGCGCCGCGCTTGATGTATTCTTGGATTTCGTTGGTGATGTGAGGGATCACTTGCACCGTTTTGCCCAGATATTCGCCACGGCGCTCTTTTTCGATCACGCTCTGGTAGATGCGGCCGGTGGTGAAGTTGTTGGACTGCTTCATGCGCGTTTCGATGAAACGCTCATAGTGCCCCAGGTCGAGATCGGTCTCTGCGCCGTCGTCGGTCACGAACACTTCGCCATGCTGGAAAGGCGACATCGTTCCGGGGTCGACGTTGATGTAGGGATCGAGTTTGATCAGGGTGACCTTCAGGCCCCGTGATTCAAGGATGGCGGCCAGCGAAGCCGCTGCGATGCCTTTGCCGAGCGAAGACACGACACCGCCGGTGACGAAAACAAATTTGGTGGTAGACATGGCCAGCAGGCGGGCGCACCCGCGCGGTGAGAAAGGTCAATTATAGAGGGGCGTTTCCGGCAGCAGGGCAGGCAATTCGTTCCTGACGGTGACAGACAGCCGCCCGCATCAGCGGCGGCGCAGCCAGTGCACGGTGGTATCGCCTTCGGTCTGCTGCTGCAGCAAGGCATTGCCGGTTTGCCGGGCAAAAACTGCAATATCGTGCAGTGCGCCAGGGTCTGTCGTCGTCACGCGCAGGACCTGCCCGCTTTCGAGCGCCGCCAGCGCCTTTTTCGTCCGCAGAATGGGCAAGGGGCACCGCAAGCCGCTTGCGTCCAGTTCGGCATCAAATTCCATCACTGTCCTCCTGACATCCCCTCTCCGAACGACTCGCAGGATGACGCATCCACACACCTTTTCCACATGTCACCGACCTACCCGCCCGCGCTGCATGTGCACAGAGGCTTTGTGCCCGATAATCGTCTGATTCTTCCATACAGCCTGACAATCCCTTGTACGCCACGCGCGCATCCGCGCCGGCCACTGCCGTCAAACCGGGAAAACGCCTGTCGAAAGGTAGCGGTCGCCCCGATCGCAGACAACAAAGACGATCGTGGCGTTCTGTTCGCGCTGCGCCCGTTGCAACGCCACGCAGCAGGCACCGGCAGCAGAAATGCCGGCAAAAATGCCTTCTTCGCACGCCAGGCGGCGGCACATGGCCTCGGCCTCGGCCTGCGTCACCTCAGCGATTTCATCCACCCGTTCCGGTTCGTAAATGCCCGGCTGGTAGGCCTGGGGCCATTTGCGGATGCCCGGGATACGCGAACCTTCGTCCGGCTGCACGCCGATGATGCGCACCTGCGGGTTTTGCTCCTTCAGGTACCGCCCCACGCCGCTGATGGTGCCCGTGGTACCCATGGCACTGACAAAATGCGTGATGCGTCCGCCCGTTTCCCGCCAGATTTCGGGACCGGTGGTTTCATAGTGCACCAGGCTGTTGTCGGGATTGGCAAACTGGTCCAGCACGCGGCCCTTGCCATCGGCCTGCATCTGCAACGCCAGGTCGCGCGCATATTCCATGCCGCCACTACGCGGAGTCAGCACCAACTCCGCTCCATAGGCGCGCATGGTTTGCGCGCGCTCCACGCTCAAATCCTCGGGCATGATGAGAATCATGCGATAGCCCTTGATGGCCGCCACCATCGCCAGCGCAATGCCGGTATTACCGCTGGTGGCTTCGATCAGGGTGTCGCCGGGCCGGATGTCGCCGCGCATCTCGGCGCGGGCGATCATCGACAGCGCCGGGCGGTCTTTCACGGATCCCGCCGGGTTATTGCCTTCCAGCTTACCCAGCAGTACATTGCCGCGGGAGGCCAGATCGCCGCCCAGGCGTTGCAGCGCAACCAGCGGGGTCTTGCCAATGAATTGTTCAATCGTGGGGTACGGTTGCATGAGAGAAACGAAAGTGCCCTGGATAATGACTGCATGATCGGCTGCCCGGTTCGATGTCCGCTCGCCGCGCGGTACGGACTGGCATGGATACCCGCAGATGCACAGCCTGTCGCCGTTGACATCCGCCCCACCAACGACCGGCAGACACGAGATTCACCCGCACAGGAAGCGGGACGGCTTGTGCCATAATTGCAGTCTTGCATTCTACTGCTCCTGCCGGAGTGGCGAAATTGGTAGACGCAGCAGACTCAAAATCTGCCGGTGGCAACACCGTGCCGGTTCGATTCCGGCCTCCGGCACCAAATAATCATCCAAAGAAGTCCAATACCATCCTGAAACCCGCATGCTTACTGGCATTGCGGGTTTTTTGTTGTCCGATACAGTCCGACTGGCTACACTGACATACCGTCAATTTGTCGGTATTTTTGACGGTATCTCCAGGTACTGTCACCAGCAGATACCGTCACTGGAGCAAGAAGGGCACCATGGCACTAACGGACGCGGCTGTAAAAAACAGCAAGCACAGTGGCAAATCAGCCGGTGACAAGCTGGCCGGCGGTGGCGGCATGGACCTGCTGATGAAGGCTTGCGGCAAATACTGGCGCATGGACAACCGCTTTGCCGGTAAGCGCAAGACATTGGCGCATATCCCGCGGTGTCTTTGGCGCAGGCGCGCAACGCCAGGGAAGAAGCGCGGCAGTTGCTGACGCAGGGGATAGACCCCAGCCTGCATCGCAAGTCACAAAAGCTACAATGATCGGCCATATAGGAAAACAGTTTTCAGGCTGTTGCCGGTCATTGGTATGAGCAATGGCGAATCGGCAAGGCAGAAAGCACAGCGCTGGTGAAATGGGGAAGGCTGGAGAATAATGTATTCCCCAGCATCGGGCCTTTGCCGATCGGCGACATTACCCCGATTATGCTTGTCACGATCGCCAAGGCCGTTAACGCACGTGGTGCCTGGGATGTTGCCGAGCGAGTGCTGAATGTCTGTAGCCAGGTATTTCGCTATGCGATTGCCCACGGTATCGCCAACAGAAACCCAGCCATAAAAATCCGGCCTGCCGACTCCTGCCCCATCGTGTGGTGAAAAACCGCGCAAGAGTGAGTGAGGCGCAGCTACCGGACCTACTGCAGGTCATCTATGGATACAGGGGACACGGCGATTGGATGACTAGTTATTATGGCCTGCAATTGCTGGCGCTGGGGGACGGCGATAGCCTGGCATTGGCGGGCGCAGCCTGTCACCGAAAGCATGGACGGACAAGGCTACAGGCGAACCCAGGACGGCTGGACATGCAGGTGCACCAAGTGTTGAGCATTTACCAACTGCAAAAGAAATGCCAACAGGCGCAGGAATAACTCCAAGGGGCTTCGGCCCCTTTCTTTTTTGGTGTTAGTGTTAGTTTTTGCGTCCCTTGGAAGGCGCGCTACCGCATCAAGCATCTCCGTATGGAGGCGTGCCTGCCGGGTCGACCTGTTCAGGCAACTGTCTTTCGAGCGCATGGTTTTTTGGCTTTTGCTGTACCCGCCACATCTAGTGGAGCGCTCAGTTGCGGGTACAGGTCAAACAGGAACGATACACGGCTGGCATCGTCACGGCCACCCTTATACCCATAGGCGGCATCAACGGCTTTATCCAGCGCAGCATGGACTTTAACCAATTCAGCGGGCACCTCTCCATTTTGGTGACTCTGGTATGGGCGTAAGGTTTTGACAGGTGCCAGGAAGAGAGTTTTCCGAGTCCCTAAAAAAGGCACCGACAGTTAAACAAACTGCAGAAAACACAATAAAAAACCACGGAAAACCCCAAAACGGCCTTTTTGTCTAGTCTCTCTGTGCCCAACCGTTATCCCTGCCGCACCAGTCTTTGCCAGTATTAAATGGGCGAGGATCTAAAGTAGAGCGCAATAGACAAAGTTGCAGGCGTGGTCGCAGGGTGCGATTGTTTCCAGCGCACAGGCCTGGGAAAAGACACAGACGCACAGGTGATCTTCATGAGCCATACGCCTGAAATCAACCGCCAACCACATGGCACTATGGGACGATCTCCCGGTAACTAGCAGCCACTGCGAATCAGTAGTAAGACCAACAGAACCCCAAAATTGTTATATTCAAATGCTTCAGTTCTGGGTTACGGTAGATCTTGCTCCCTTGTAGGCACGAGATATTGGGTAAAGGTGTAAATGGCGGATTCTTATTTGTGGAACAGGGTGCAGTCGTTTTTCCGTAAAGAACTACTTCATCTCACGACTATTCATGCCAGCGACCGACGTTGGCAAATGCCGCTCGCTGCATCGCTGGCGTCAGGTCTACCCCTACTAGTTGGCGCCTACTTCGGGCGTATGGATTACGGCCTAATCTCATCGCTCGGAGGCCTGGTTTTCCTGTATTTGTCGGAAACATCCCTGAGCCATCGCATGGTTTCACTGATGACCTGTGCCTTCGGCATGATCACCAGTTATTTTTTGGGGGTATTGAGCCACCTCATGCCCCCACTAATGACGCCGATGCTGACCTTCACCGCCATTCTGGTAACGATGGTATGCCGCTTCTACAACATCACGCCACCGGGAAGCTTTTTCTTCATCATGGTGGCAGCTATAGGCGCTGTTGCTCCAAGCAATGTCATGGATGTTCCCCTTAAAGTAGGTCTATTTGCTATGGGTTGCATGCTGTCATGCATGATTGCCTTTCTTTATAGCCTTTATATGCTGCGCTTGAAGCAGCCTAGACCGGTCAGTCCACTTCCGCATCCAACTTTTGATTTTGTAATTTTTGATTCGATCGTAATTGGTGTTTTGGTGGGCATTTCTTTGGCCCTAGCTCAGTTATTAAATCTGCCACAGCCCTATTGGGTACCCGTGACTTGCGCAGCTGTAATTCAAGGCGTATCAATGCGTGCGGTGTGGAACAAGCAGTTGCAGCGTGTTGTTGGGACAGCTATGGGTCTTTTGCTGGCATGGGGCTTATTGAGCACCCCCTTAAACAACTGGCAGATTTCGCTTGTCATAATGGGCCTGACATTCCTAGTTGAGACATTCGTCGTTCGTCACTACGCTCTAGCAGCTGTTTTTATTACGCCAATGAGTATCCTTCTGGTGGAAGTAGCAACACTCGGCCACGCATCACCAGCCATACTGATTAGGGCACGCTTTTTCGACACGATACTCGGTTGTTTAATCGGGCTTGTTGGAGGAGTCTGTCTACACAGTACTCGTTTTCGTAATTTCGTGGGCTTGAAAATTCGGCGTTTCCTACCTTGGGCGCTTCCTGACTGAAAAACAGAGAGCCGACACAGTCCACAGGGACCCGCCTGTGAAGTGGGCTTAGTAGCGAGGGGGAAAGCCTGCCACCGGTCCACCGCCAATGGTGCATGTCGCACCATCCCGCGTTTGAGGCGCAGCAGGGTCAATGCACTGTGTGGTACATCGCCTTGTGACTACAACCCACGTTTGAAACGCGACTTGGAGAAAAGGTTGCAGAGGTTGTAACCCTAAAAAAAGCCGCCACCTATTCGCTGGCAATAAGTGCAACGTTGCACCATCGGAAGTTTTGGACGCCATAAGGCGGCAGGCCAGTAACCAAGGCGTTTTTGAGCGCGATTACGACGCGCGCGCATACTACTCGTTAAATACGGATCAATACGGCCCTACCCCGCCTGCCGGTGAAACGAGATGACCTCTGCGCCAGACCGGAGCCTGTCGAGGTGATTGGAGGTACCGTCAAGAATTTGGGCAAAACGGGGAGTAGCAAAAAAATTTGTCGGTATTTTTGACGGCACTTTCCACAAAAACATAATTCAATATCTATATAAATCAATTGGTTATATACGCTTTTCGCGTCCGGCCTCCACCACAAATTTCCCAACCCTGCCCAGTGGCCCCATGCGTCTGCATGGCTGCCCACCATGCAGGGATTCTGCCGCCCGGCCCAGCCTGGATGGCCGCATTGCGGGGGAGGCGGTCCAAAAACGCCAGACAGGCACCGCCGATACGGGGCCCGCATCGGCTTCGTCTCTACGGGCAGAATACGTCATCGTACGCGTTTGTTGTTTGTATTCATGAGGTATTGCCCATGCAAGCCCTTCCGGCATTGATCCTTTCGTTGCAGTTCGGTCGTTTGGCCGACGTGGCACAGCACCGCGCCGCATTGCCGCGCCACCGCGTGCAACGCTGGCTGCGCCACGCCCTGCTCGACGACGTGCAGGTGGCGGAAATCACCGTGCGCATCGTCGGTACGGACGAGGCACGGGCACTCAACCGCGACTACCGTCAGCGCGATTACGCCACCAATGTGCTGACCTTCGATTACAGCGCGGCTCCGCATGTCTGTGCCGACCTGCTGTTGTGCGCGGATGTCGTGGCGCAGGAAGCTGTCGCCCAAGGCAAGCCGTTGCAGGCCCATTACGCCCATCTGCTGGTTCATGGCGCCCTGCATGCGCAGGGCATGGACCACGAGACCAGCGACGCCGATGCGGATGTGATGGAGGCCCACGAAACGCGCATCCTTGCCAGACTGGGCTTTGCCGACCCGTACGCCTGATGGCAAGAAACCGGCCAGCATGCATTCAGCCGAACGGCGCCTGGTCTTGTTGCAGGAGCCGGATCTGCAACAGGAAATCCGGCTCAGGAAAGAAAGAATGTAAAGCCTGCCGGTACGCCGGATTCTGTGCACGGCGGTTGCCCGCCGCGTGACCGCCATTCCTCTGGGCCGAAAGTCGCCTTCCGGCTCGGTGCTGCCTACCCGCCAGCTCCGCGGAGCCACGTCATCGCTGGCCTATTTGGCATTGCTGCGCGCAGAGATTGCCCGTTTCACCCGGACTGAACCGGCTCGTCTCTGTTGCTCTGATCCGCACCTTGCGGTGGAGAGGTGTTACCTCCTGCGCTGCCCTGTGCAGTCCGGACGTTCCTCCGACGCGGTGTTTCCACGCTTGCGTCAGCGGCGGTCTGGCAGGCTTTACGGACGCAATTATCCCCGATGCAGGAAGGACGTGTCCATCGGCGATGGCGCAGCCGCGCTGCCTATTCAGCGCGCGGACAGATCGGCCGGATCGAACACGCTGGCATCTGCATAGATGGTGTCGAGCGGAAAACGGTGTCCGTCCAGATAATCCTGCAGCGAGCGCAGCACCATGGGGCTGCGGTGGCGGGCCTGGCTGGCACGGATTTCATCGGGCGTCATCCACACCGTGCGCTCAATGGGTGAATCCAGCTCGCGCCCCGCATGGAACTGCCCCAGCGTGCCGCAGAAGGTGAAGCGCAGGAACGTCAGGTCGCGCAATACACCATGGCGGGGATCGTGGCCGCGGTACCGCGAAAGGTAGACGCCCACCAGCGCCTCGGGCGTGAAGTCGAACGCCGTTTCCTCAAGCACTTCGCGCACGCAGGCCTGCGGCAGCGATTCGCCAATGTCCAGGTGCCCGGCGGGATTGTTGAGCACCAGCCCGCGCGACTGGCGTTCTTCGACCAGCAGAAAGCGGTTGTCGCGTTCGAGCACGGCCGCAACAGTGACGCGGGGAGTCCATCTTTTTTCCATGGCGCGCAATCATAGTCCGTAAATGCACCCGGTCGCTTCCGACCGTAGAATGATAGTTTTTGCAGCAAGGCAAGGCCCCGCATGAGCATCAAGAGCGACAAATGGATTCGCCGCATGGCGCAGGAACACGGCATGATCGAGCCGTTCGAGCCCGGACAGGTGCGCCATGCCGCCGACGGCCAGAAGCTTGTGAGCTACGGCACCAGCAGCTACGGCTACGACATCCGCTGCGCGCGCGAATTCAAGATCTTCACCAACATCAATTCGACCATCGTCGACCCCAAGAACTTCGACGAGAAAAGCTTTGTCGATTTCGAAGGAGACGTGTGCATCATCCCGCCCAACAGCTTCGCGCTGGCGCGCACGGTCGAATACTTTCGCATCCCGCGCTCCGTGCTGACCATCTGCCTGGGCAAAAGCACGTATGCGCGCTGCGGCATCATTGTCAACGTCACGCCGTTTGAACCCGAATGGGAAGGCTACGTGACGCTGGAGTTTTCCAACACCACGCCATTGCCGGCCAAAATCTACGCGGGCGAAGGCTGCGCGCAGGTACTGTTCTTCGAGAGCGACGAAGTCTGCGAAACCAGCTACAAGGACCGCGGCGGCAAATACCAAGGCCAGCACGGCGTGACCCTGCCGAAAGCATGAAGACCCTGCCATGACGAACGCCGCAAACGGATCCCTGCCTGGCCAGTCGGTAGCAAACGGCGACGCATCCGACACATCGTCCGCCGCACCTGCCTGCCCCACGGACGCGGAATCGCTCATCCCCTACCCCTGCGCGTTTCCGATCAAGATCATGGGCGCCAAGGCCGAAGGATTCATCGATGCCCTCATCGCCGTGGCCCTGGAACACGATCCGGCCTTCGACGCCTCCACGATCGAATTGCGCGACAGTTCTGGCGGCAAATACCAAAGCGTCACCATCACGGTCACGGCCACCAGCCGCGCACAGCTCGACGCCCTGTACCGTGCGCTGACGGCGCACCCCATGGTCAAGGTGGTGCTGTAGATGCCGGTGGCGCTGCGCCAGCGTGGACTGCTCGATTACGCCACGGCCTACGCGCAGATGCGCGCCTTCACCGATGCGCGCACCGCCCAAACGCCCGACGAGATCTGGCTGTGCCAGCACCCGCCCGTGTACACGCAGGGCCAGGCGGGCAGGCCCGAGCACATCCTGTCGGCCAGCGGCATTCCCGTGATACAGACCGACCGCGGCGGCCAGGTGACCTACCACGGGCCGGGACAGGTGGTGGCGTATCCGCTCATCGATCTGCGCCGCGCCGGCTACTTCGTCAAGGAACTGGTCTGGCGCATCGAAGAGGCCGTGCTGCAGGTGCTCGCCAGCTACCACATCACCGGTCATCGCGTTGCGGGCGCCCCCGGCATTTACGTGCGCCTGCACGATCCCGGCAGCCATGCCACGCTGGACGCGCCCCGCCTGCCGCAACAGCCCTTTGCCGGGCTTGGCAAGATCGCGGCGCTCGGCCTCAAGGTCCACCGACACTGCAGCTACCACGGCGTGGCGCTCAACGTCGCCATGGAACTGGAGCCGTTTGCGCGCATCAATCCCTGCGGTTACAACGCCTTGCAGGTGGTCGACCTGGCCACGTGTGGCGTATCCACTTCCTGGGAAAAGGCCGCGCAACGCCTGGGCGATGCGCTGGCCCAGCGGCTCGCCCCATAAGGCGCGGCAAGACCCTTTGATCCGGTACGAATTGCCGCCGTTAGCGCCAAGCGTTTACGGGATAATAGACTTCCCGTCCGATCCGGCACTTCTTATGCAATGCCGGATGTGTTCATGTTTTGATATCTCCCATTGTCCCAGCTCATGTCCATGCAAGAAGAATCGTCTGCTGCCCTGTGGCAGGCCTGCCTGGACGTACTGGCGCAGGAGGTACCTGCACAGCAGTTTGCCACCTGGATCCGCCCGCTGCAGCCGCGGCCGGCGCCGCAGGGGCTGGTGCTGGAAGTGGGCAACCGTTTCAAGCTCGACTGGATCCGCGCGCAATACCTGCAGCGCCTGATCGAAGTGGCCGAACAACTGGCCGGGCAGCCGGTGCCGGTGGAACTGGTCATTGCTGCGCGCACGCCAGCAGCCTCCCGCGCCGCACCGCCTCCGCCTACCGCGCCATCCGGCGCCATTGCCGCACGGGCAGATGCGCCCGAACCGGCTCAGCCCGCCCCGGCTTTCGTCGCCGTCGATACCCGCAGCAACGCCCGGCTCGATCCGCGCCGCGCGTTCGCCACGCTGGTGGAAGGCAGCGCCAACCGCATGGCGCGCGCAGCGGCCATGCACGTGGCCAATGCACCGGGCCAGCTCTACAACCCGTTGTTCATCTACGGCGGCGTGGGACTGGGCAAGACGCACCTGCTGCAGGCCGTGGGCCACCAATTGCTCGACAACCGTCCCAGCGCCCGGGTGCTGTACACACACGCCGAGCAGTTCGTCTCCGACGTGGTCAAGTCCTATCAGCGCAAGGCCTTCGATGAATTCAAGGCACGCTATCACCAGCTGGACCTGCTGCTGATCGATGACGTGCAGTTCTTCGCGGGCAAGGAAAAAACGCAGGAGGAATTCTTCAACGCGTTCGAGGCCCTGCTTTCCAGGAAAAGCCACATCGTCATGACCAGCGACACCTACCCAAAGGGGCTGGCCAACATCACGGCGCGCCTGGTCTCTCGCTTCGATTCGGGCCTGACCGTGGCGATCGAACCGCCCGAGCTGGAAATGCGCGTGGCCATCCTGCTGCACAAGGCGCAGGCCGAAGGCCACGACCTGCCCGAAGACGTGGCCTTCTTCGTGGCCAAGAACGTGCGCGCCAACGTGCGCGAGCTCGAGGGCGCGCTGCAGAACATCCTGGCCTATTCGCGCTTCAGCGGCCGTGCCATCGACATCGGCCTCGTGCGCGATGCGCTGCGCGACCTGCTCTCCATCAAGAACCGCCAGATCAGCGTGGAAAACATCCAGAAGACCGTGGCGGATTTCTACAAGATCAAGGTCGCCGACATGCACAGCAAGAAGCGTCCGGCCAACATCGCCAAGCCCCGCCAGATCGCCATGTACCTGGCCAAGGAACTGACGCAGAAAAGCCTGCCCGAAATTGGCGAAATGTTCGGCGGTCGCGACCACACCACCGTGCTGCACGCCGTGCGCAAGATCCTTGCCGAACGCGCCAACGACCCCGACCTGAACCAGCACCTGCATGTGCTGGAACAGACCTTGCGCGGCTGAGCATTCCCGCAGCCGTTGCGGCACGCACCGCCCATGGCCATCCGGCTTCCTCGCCGACCTTCTGCGCGCATCCTTGATAACCCCAACAGGGAAACCGCCAATCCCGCTGGAACCGCTCCATTGCTATAGTGAAATCTCTCGTGGCGGCAAGCAACTCCACCTGCAAGACGCGAGGAGACATCTACCGAAACATTGTGTGACCGGCGTGGGTCCTTCCCGCCGGTCTTTTTTTGGGAGAAATGCGACGGAAATGCATGGACAGACCCTCTTGAAGGGCGCATGCAGCATGTGCCATGCCATGCCATGCCATGCCATGGCGCCCGGCCTACATTTCCTCTGCACGGCGCATTCATTTCGCCAGACGCTGCGGCGGCATATCGGTGCAGCGGCCAAGCGCCACTTCCGCCGCCATGCCGATGCTCTCGCCCAGCGTCGGGTGCGGGTGGATGGTCTTGCCGATGTCCACGGCGTCCGCCCCCATCTCGATGGCCAGGGCGATCTCGCCGATCATGTCGCCCGCGTGGGTGCCCACGATGCCGCCGCCCAGGATGCGGCCGTGGCCCAGGCCAGCATGGGCACTTCCTGATCCTGCGTCGGGGTTGTCGTCGAACAGCAGTTTGGTGAGTCCCTCGTCGCGGCCGTTGGCAATCGCCCGGCCCGAGGCTGCCCACGGGAACAGGCCCTTCCTGACCTTGATGCCCTGCGCCTTGGCCTGGTCCTCGGTCAGGCCCACCCAGGCGACTTCGGGGTCGGTGTAGGCCACGCAGGGGATCACGCGGGCGTTGAACGCGGCGGATGCCAACGTCTCGTCGCCCTTCAGCTCGCCTGCGATCACCTCGGCCGCCACATGCGCCTCGTGCACCGCCTTGTGCGCCAGCATGGGCTGGCCCACGATGTCGCCGATGGCGAAGATGTGCGGTACGTTGGTGCGCATCTGCACGTCCACGGGGATGAAGCCGCGCTCCGTCACTGCCACTCCGGCCTTCTCGGCGCCGATCTTCTTGCCGTTGGGCGTGCGGCCCACGGCCTGCAGCACGAGATCGTAGGTCTGCGGTTCGGGGGTCGCAGCGCTTGCGTTGCTTCCATTCTCGCCATCCTCCACCGGTGCGAACGTGACCTTGATGCCCTCGGGCGTAGCCTCGGCGCCCACGGTTTTCGTCTTCAGCATGATGCTGTCGAAGCGGTGCTGGTTCATCTTCTGCCAGACCTTCACCAGGTCGCGGTCGGCGCCCTGCATGAGGCCGTCGAGCATTTCCACCACGTCCAATCTTGTCCCGTGTGACGCGCCCAGGGTGCTGTAGACCGTGCCCATCTCCAGGCCGATGATGCCACCGCCGATGATCAGCATCTTCTTGGGCACGTCCTTGAGCGCCAGGGCGCCGGTGCTGTCCACGATGCGTGGATCGTCGGGCATGAAGGGCAGGCGCACGGACTGTGAACCCGCGGCGATGATGCACTTTTTGAAGGCCACGATCTTCTTCTCACCGGTCTTGTCCTGGCCGGTGCCGGAGGTTTCTTCCACCTCCACGTGGTTCGCGTCGACGAAGCTGCCGACGCCGCGCACCACGGTCACCTTGCGCATCTTGGCCATGGCGGCCAGTCCCCCGGTGAGCTTGCCGATGACCTTTTCCTTATGACCGCGCAGCTTGTCGATGTCTACCTTAGGCGTGCCGCCGTAGTCGATGCCCAGCGCGGCCAGGTGGTTCACTTCGTCCATCACGGTGGCCACGTGCAGCAGCGCCTTGGACGGGATGCAGCCCACGTTCAGGCACACACCGCCCAGCGTCGCGTAGCGCTCGACGAGCACGACCTTCAGGCCCAGATCGGCGGAGCGGAACGCGGCAGAGTAGCCGCCGGGGCCGCTGCCCAGGACGAGCACGTCGCATTCCAGGTCGGCCGTGCCGCCGAAATTGCTCGCTACAGGCGCAGGAGCCGTAGGTGCTGGGCTGGCGGGCGCCGGGGCCGGAGGGGGCGGTGGTGCAGCAGTGGTGGCGGCACCTTCCACTTCCAGCGACAGGATCACCGAACCTTCGCTGACCGTATCGCCCAGTTTGACCTTGAGTTCCTGGACCACGCCGGCGTGCGACGACGGAATCTCCATCGACGCCTTGTCGCTCTCCACGGTGATGAGGCTTTGCTCGGCTTTGACGGTGTCGCCGGGCTGGACCAGCACCTCGATCACGGCCACATCCTTGAAATCACCGATGTCGGGAACCTCGATATCGATCACTGCCATGTCAAGTCTCCTGCCGATCCACCTCAAAGGAGGCTTGCCTCCCCACAAGGGACCGCGAATGAAGATGCGCTTGAGGTGCTGTCACATTCTTCCCTTTCACAGCAGCACCCGGCGAAAATCGGCCAACAATTGCGCCAGGTACCCGTTGAAGCGCGTGGCCAGCGCGCCGTCGATCACGCGGTGGTCGGCCGTGAGTGACAACGGCAGGATCAGGCGCGGCACGAACTGCTGGCCGTCCCACACCGGCTGCATGGCGCTTTTGTTGACGCCCAGAATGGCCACCTCGGGCGCGTTGACGATTGGTGCGAAGTAGGTGCCGCCAATGCCGCCGAGGCTGCTGATGGTGAAGCAGGCGCCCTGCATGTCGGTGGGGCCCAGCTTGCCCTCGCGCGCTTTTTGGGCCAACTCGGCGGTTTCCTGTGCAATCGCATACACCGATTTCTGGTCGGCGTTCTTGACCACCGGCACCACCAGGCCGTTGGGCGTATCGGCGGCAAAAGCGATGTGGAAATATTTTTTCAGCACCAGGCTGTCGCCATCGAGCGCGCTGTTGAACGCAGGAAATTGCTGCAGTGCCCGGACGCAGGCCTTGATCAGGAATGCCAGCATGGTGACCTTGGGGCCGCTTTTTTCATTCTCCTTGTTGAGCCGTACGCGCAGGGCTTCCAGATCGGTGATGTCGGCGTCTTCGTGGTAGGTGACGGCCGGGATCATTACCCAGTTGCGCGCCAGATTCTGCGCCGATATTTTCTGGATGCGCGACAGCGGCTGGCGTTCCACCGGGCCGAATTTGGCGAAATCGACCTGGGGCCAAGGCAGCAGATCCAGCCCCGCACCAGCGCCGCCGACCGGCGCCTGGGCGGCGGTTGGGGTGGCCTGTGTGCGCCCGGCCATCACGGACTGGGTGAAGGCCTGCACGTCTTCCTGCGTGATGCGGCCTTTGGGGCCGGAACCCTTGACTTCATCGAGCGGCACGCCCAGTTCGCGCGCAAACTGGCGCACGCTGGGGCTGGCATGGGGCAGGCCCTGCGGGGTGTTCAGCGGCGGGCGCTGGAGTTCGGGTGCTGATTCAGGTGTGGTCCGGCTTTCTTTCTCGCTGGCGGAAACAGGCGAAGCAGGGGGATCCGCCGTTCCATTGCCGCCTGCCTCTCCAGACTTTTCTGCCGATGCAAGAGCCACCGACGCTGGGCTGGCAGGCGCCGGGGCCGGTCTGGACGTGGAAGCTGCAGGGGGCGGTGGTGCAGCAGTGATGGCGGCACCTTCCACTTCCAGCGACAGGATCACCGAACCTTCGCTGACCGTATCGCCCAGTTTGACCTTGAGTTCCTGGACCACGCCGGCGTGCGACGACGGAATCTCCATCGACGCCTTGTCGCTCTCCACGGTGATGAGGCTTTGCTCGGCTTTGACGGTGTCGCCGGGCTGGACCAGCACCTCGATCACGGCCACATCCTTGAAATCACCGATGTCGGGGACTCGCACTTCAATTGTTGTCATCGCTGACGTCTCCTTTGTGCAGGCTCAGGCATGCAGCGGGTTGATTTTTTCCGTATCGATGCCGTATTTGGCAATGGCCTGCTCGGCCTTGTGGCCTTGCAGCTTGCCGTCATCGGCCAGCCCCTTGAGCGCGGCTAGCACGATGTAGTGGCGGTCGATCTCGAAATGCTGGCGCAACCGGCTGCGGAAATCGCTGCGCCCGAAGCCGTCCGTTCCGAGCACGGTGTAGCTGCGTCCGCTGGGGATGAACGCACGGATCTGCTCGGCGTAGGCCTTTGTGTAATCGGTGGAGGCCACCACCGGGCCAGGATGTTCCTGGAGCTGGCGGGCCACGAAACTCGTGCGCGGCTTGCTGGCCGGATGCAGCAGGTTCCAGCGCGCAACGTCCTGTCCTTCGCGCGCCAGCTCGTTGAAACTGGTGCAGCTCCAGACGTCGGCGCCGATGCCCCAGTCCTGCGCCAGCAGGGTCTGGGCGGCCAGACATTCACGCAGGATGCTGCCACTGCCCAGCAACTGCACCCGCAATGCCAGGCCGGGGTCGCCTGTCTGACACCGGTACATGCCCTGCAGGATCTGTTCTTCGGTTCCTGGCTGCAGGCCGGGCATGGCGTAGTTTTCGTTGAGCAGCGTGAGGTAGTAAAACACGTCGTCCTGTTTTTCCACCATGCGGTGCAGGCCGTGCCGCAGGATGACGGCCACTTCGTGGGCGAAGGTGGGATCGTAGGCCAGGCAGTTGGGAATCGTGCTTGCCAGGATATGGCTGTGGCCGTCCTGGTGCTGCAGGCCCTCGCCGTTGAGCGTGGTGCGTCCGCTGGTACCGCCCAGCAGGAAGCCGCGTGCGCGCATGTCGCCAGCCGCCCAGGCCAGGTCGCCCACGCGCTGGAAGCCGAACATCGAATAAAACACGTAGAACGGCACCATGATGCGGTTGGACGTGCTGTAGCTCGTGGCCGCGGCAATCCAGCTGGCCATGCCGCCGGCTTCATTGATGCCTTCCTGCAGGATCTGTCCGTCCTTGGCCTCCTTGTAGTACATCACCTGGTCCTTGTCGACGGGGGTGTACAGCTGGCCCTTGGGGTTGTAGATGCCGATCTGGCGGAACAGCCCTTCCATGCCGAAGGTGCGGGCCTCGTCGACCAGGATCGGCACGACGCGCGGGCCGACGGCAGGATCGCGCAGCAGTTGGTTGAGGAAACGCACGAACGCCTGCGTGGTGCTGATCTCGCGCCCTTCTGCCGTGGGCTCCAGCAGGGCGCGGAAAACTTCCAGCGGCGGCGCAGCCACGCTTTCGTCGGCGCGGGTGCGGCGGCTGGGGATGTAGCCGCCCAGCGCCTGGCGCCGCGCATGCAGGTACTGCATTTCGGGTGTATCGGCCGCTGGCCGGTAATAGGGCAGTTTTTCCAGTTCGCTGTCGGGCACCGGAATGTTGAAGCGGTCGCGGAACGTGCGGATGTCGGCATCGCTCAGTTTCTTGAGCTGGTGCACCGTATTCTTGCCTTCGCCCGCCTTGCCGATGCCGTAGCCCTTGACGGTCTTGACCAGCACCACGGTGGGTTTCCCACGATGGTGGTAGGCCGCGTGGAAAGCGGCATACACCTTGCGGGCATCGTGTCCGCCCCGGCGCAGTTCCCATACTTCCTCGTCGCTCATGTTGGCCACCAGCGCGGCGGTTTCGGGGTAACGGTTGAAGAAATGTTCGCGCACGAAAGCGCCGTCGTTGGCCTTGTAGGCCTGGTAGTCGCCATCGAGCATTTCCATCATCAGCTGCTTGAGGCGGCCACTCGTGTCGCGTGCCAGCAGCGGGTCCCAGTTGCTGCCCCAGATGAGCTTGATGACATTCCAGCCGCTGCCGCGGAAATCGCCCTCCAGCTCCTGGATGATCTTGCCGTTGCCCCGCACCGGGCCGTCGAGCCGCTGCAGGTTGCAGTTGATGACGAAGATCAGGTTGTCGAGCGTTTCGCGCGCTGCCATGCCGATGGCGCCCATGCTTTCGATCTCGTCCATCTCGCCATCGCCACAGAAGGCCCATACCTTGCGGCTGGCCGTATCGGCAATGCCGCGCGCGTGCAGGTATTTGAGGAATCGTGCCTGGTAGATGGCCATGAGCGGGCCAAGCCCCATGCTGACGGTGGGAAACTGCCAGAATCCGGGCATCAGCATCGGATGCGGATAGCTCGACAATCCCTTGCCGCCGGTTTCCTGGCGGAAGTGGTCGAGCTGCTCTTCGGTCAGCCGGCCTTCGAGGAAGGCCCGGGCATAGATGCCCGGCGCGCTGTGCCCCTGGATATACAGGCAGTCGCCTCCGTGCTCCGGGGTTTCGGCGTGCCAGAAGTGGTTGAACCCGGCGCTGAACATGCTGGCAACCGAGGCGTAGGAGCCGATGTGTCCGCCCAGGTCGCCGCCGTCGGCCGGATTGAGGCGGTTGGCGCGCACCACCATCATCATGGCGTTCCAGCGCGCATAGGCGCGCAGGCGCATTTCAATATCCATGTTGCAGGAGGCGCAGCGCGCCTCCTGCTCGGGCTCGATGGTGTTGACGTAGGCCGTGTTGGCCGAGAAGGGGCGGTCGATGCTGTGTTGCCGCGCATGCTCCAGCAATTGCTCCAGCAGGTAATGCGCACGGTCGGAACCTGCCGTTGCGATCACGGCGGAAAGGGCCTGCATCCATTCCTGCGTTTCCTGCGGATCTTCGTCCGGTGCAAGGTGGTGCGCATCTTCGGCCTCGCGGTCGAAAGCCTGACTGTCCATGGCTTGCCTCCCAATAGTTTTTTTCCAGTGTATCGGAGCACGGTTTTTTTTGCCATACCGCAAAAGGGGCCTGCAAGCAGGAACCGTAGAAGAGAAAATGGGAAAATGGATTTTTCTTTCCCTTTGTCGCATTTCCCGTTGTGAATCAGCCTCCGCGGGCCAGCAGGCCTTTCAGCCCTAGCAGATGGTGGTACAGCCTGCCTGAGCATCGCCAGGACCGGCTTGCCAGTCTGGGACCCCTGCTGGCCGTACTGCTATTCGTGCTGGCCGTTCTGGCGACCATGGCGTATCTGCGCATGCAGGAGATCACGGCGGCGCGCCAGACGCTGGAACATGATGGCGGGTATGCCCACCAGCAATTGAGTGTCCGCCTGGCCCGCCAGCGTGAGGCACTCGAGCGCTCCGCGCGCCAACTGGCACAACCGGGCGATACGGCCAAACGCTTTGGCAGCATCGCCGAAACAGCCGGAGAAGGTCTGCCCGAGCTGCGCAATCTGGTCTGGCTGGATGCGCAGGGCAAGGTGGTGGACAGCTACCCTTCCTCGACGGCGCAGACCGGTGCGGCTGCCCTGCGCGCCGGCCAGGCCTTGCCGGATGCAGAAGCGGCCTTGCTGGCGCGTGCCAGACAGCGGATGCAGCCCGTATACGGAATCATTGCGCAGACACAGGATCCGTTTGCAGATCCGATCCTGGGCCTGATGGTGCCCGTGCACCATCAGCGAACCGCGGACAAAGAATTCCTGTACGCCCGCTACAGCCTTCCTTCCGTGCTGTATTACGGCATTCCCGCCGATGTATATCCGCGTTATGCGGTCATGCTGCTGGATACCGGAAACAAGACTCGGGCCACCGATGCGCCCTCCGCGCGCGATTCATTCTGGGGCCTGGACTGGCTGCTGCCGCAAGATCCTTCCTATACGCTGCCGTTGCCGGTTGAGGAGCTGGCATTGCGTTTGCAGACGTACCGCACAAGCGCCGTCTTGCGCAACCGCATGCTGTTGCTGCTGGTGCTGGCGCTGAGCATTTCCACCGGATGGATGCTGATCGCCAGCTGGCGCCATTGGCGCCGCCGCCAGCGGGCCCAGCAGGTGCTGCAGGCCGAAACCAATTTTCGCCGGGCCATGGAAAACTCGCTGCTCACCGGCATGCGGGCGCTCGATCTGCAGGGACGCATCACATCCGTCAATGCGAGTTTCTGCCGCATGACGGGCATGAGCGAGGCGGAGCTGGTGGGACAGTCGCCGCCCTTCAGCTTCTGGCATCCGGACGACCATGCGGACAACACACAGATCCTGCAGTTGACGCTGGCAGGGCAGATGCCGCGAGGCGGATACGAGATGCGCGTGCGGCGCAAGGACGGCAGCGTTTTCGATGCGCGCATGTACATGTCGCCGCTGGTGGGCTCCGACGGTGTGCACACCGGTTGGATGTCCTCCATGACCGACATTACCGAGCCCAAACGGGTCCGGCGGGAGCTGTCTGCTGCGCAGGAGCGTTTCGCGCGTGTGCTCGATGCCATCGACACGGCCGTATCGGTGACGCCCCTAGGTGCCAGGGAGCTGCTGTTTGCCAACCGTCTCTACCGCCAGTGGTTCGGCGAAGACAATGCGCAGGCCCATATGCACATGCTCGAGGAAGCAGGGCGCATGTCGCTGGAGAACAAGCCACAGGGCGGCAACGTCGAAATCTATCTGGATCAGATCCAGCGCTGGGTGGAGGTGCGATCGCGTTATCTGGAATGGACCGACGGGCGCCTGGCCCAGCTCGTGATTGCCACCGACATCACGGCGCGCAGGCTGGCAGAGGAGCGCAGCGCCCAGCATGAATTGCGGGCCCAGGCCGCCAGCCGGCTGGTGACCATGGGAGAAATGGCCTCCAGCGTGGCCCATGAACTCAACCAGCCCCTGACGGCCATCCACAACTACTGCAATGGCATGCGCGACCGCGTTGCCAGCGACACCATCCAGCCGCAGGAATTGCTGGGGGCGCTGGAAAAAACCGCCAGGCAGGCGCAGCGTGCGGGGCAGATCATCCAGCGCATCCGCGAGTTCGTCAAGCGCAGCGCGCCCAACTACGCATGGGAGAATGTGCGCGACATCGTGCATGCGGCGGTGGATCTGGCGGAAATCGAAATGCGCCGCCGCCAGGTGCGGCTGATCCACCATGTGGCCCACGACGTTCACGAAATCATGGCCGACCGCATCCTGATCGAGCAGGTGCTGGTCAACCTGATGAAAAACGCGGCGGAAGCCATTGACAATGCCGCCATGCCGGTCGAGCGGCGCGAGGTGCAGCTCGAGGTGGGCAATACGCAGGTTGACGGCAAGAATGTGGTCCGCTTTGTGATCTGTGACCGCGGCAGCGGCTTGAGCGAGGAAGCGCTCAGCCACCTGTTCGAAGCCTTCTTCACCACCAAGGTCGAGGGGCTGGGCATAGGACTGAATCTGTGCCGCAGCATCGTCGAGTCACACCAGGGGCGGCTGCATGCCGAGAACCTCTACAATGCGGAGAACAGGCAGGAAGTGACCGGCTGCTGCTTCAGTTTCTGGTTGCCGCTGCAACCTGTCTTTTCTGCCGAATGACGGCCGATTGGTCTTTTCATCTCATTACCAAGGTAATTTCATGAATCCCATTCCTGAAAAAAGCACGATCTATGTCGTCGATGACGACGAGGCGGTGCGCGATTCGCTGCAATGGCTGCTGGAAGGCAAGGGATACCGCGTGCGCTGTTTTGATTCGTCCGAAACATTCCTGAACCGTTTCGATCCGCGGGAAGTGGCCTGCCTTTTCGTCGATATCCGGATGAATGGCATGAGCGGCCTGGAACTGCAGGACAAATTGATCGAGCGCAAATCGCCGCTGCCCATCGTGTTCATCACGGCGCACGGCGATGTGCCGATGGCGGTGGAAACCATGAAAAAGGGCGCGCTCGATTTCATCCAGAAACCGTTTGATGAAAACAAGCTGTTCGCGCTCGTCGAGAAGATGCAGGAGAGTGCGCAGGCCGCCTTTGCCAGTCATGAACGGGCCAGCACGCGCGAAATCCTGCTGGGCAAGCTGACCAATCGCGAAGCCCAGGTGCTGGAGCGCATCGTGGCCGGAAGGCTGAACAAGCAGATTGCCGATGACTTGAACATCAGCATCAAGACGGTGGAAGCCCACCGCGCCAACATCATGGAAAAGCTGGGCGCCAATACCGTGGCCGACCTGCTCAAGGTGGCGCTGGGGTCGGATACCGTCAAGCCCTAGACGACACGCAATAGACGGATCTTTGCGGCTTTCCATCGACGAATACCCATGACAGCACAAATCATTGACGGCAAGGCACTCGCCGCCCAGGTACGCAGCGAAGTGACGCAACGCGTCGCGGCGCTGAAGGCGCAGGGAGTCACTCCCGGACTGGCCGTAATCCTGGTGGGCGAAAATCCGGCCAGCCAGGTGTATGTGCGCAACAAGGTCAAAGCCTGCACCGATTGCGGCATGCATTCCGTGCTCGAAAAATACGGCGCGGACATGACGGAGGCCGCGTTGCTGGCGCGCGTGCAGGCGCTCAATGCCGACGCCTCTATCCATGGCATTCTGGTGCAGTTGCCGCTGCCTTCCCATATCGATGCGCAAAAGGTGATCGAGGCCATCAGCCCTGCCAAGGACGTGGACGGCTTCCACATCGCCAGCGCCGGCGCCCTCATGACCGGCCTGCCTGGCTTCTGGCCCTGCACGCCGTATGGCTGCATGAAGATGCTTGAAAGCATCGGCTGCCATTTGCGCGGCAAGCATGCCGTGGTCATTGGCCGCAGCAACATCGTGGGCAAGCCCATGGCGCTGATGCTGCTGGCCCAGGATGCCACCGTCACCATCTGCCACAGCCGCACACCTAATCTCCGGGAGCATACCCTGCAGGCCGACGTCATCGTGGCGGCCGTGGGGCGCCGCGGCCTGCTGACGGCCGACATGGTCAAGCCCGGCGCGGTGGTGCTGGATGTGGGCATGAACCGCAACGATGAAGGCAAGCTTTGCGGCGACGTCGATTTTGACGGCGTCAAGGAAGTGGCCGGTTTCATCACGCCGGTGCCCGGTGGCGTCGGTCCCATGACGATTGCCATGCTGCTGGCCAACACCCTGCAGGCGGCCGAGCGCACGGCCGGGCCCATTGTGCAGATCTGATCTCTTGCCGCATACGCATCCAGATGTTCCGTGCGGCCGGGCTGCCGCCCGATAACGGATAATAGGGCCGCGCCGCTCGCGGTGGCGATCCTGCAATCCTCTTTCTTGTGTGTATGCCCCTCTCTGACAATGCCCCTATCACGTCCAGCAGTGTTGTCGCCCTGACCTGGGTGCTCAAGGACATGCAGGGCGAAGTGCTGGATACGCTGGAAGAACCCGTGGAATTTTTCGTGGGCGGGGAGGACTTGCTGCAAAGCATTGCCGACGCCCTGTTGCAGCATACTGCAGGAGATGTTCTGCGCCTGCACCTGGAACCGGAACAGGCCTTCGGCGACTATGACGAAAATCTGGTGTTCGTCGAGCCGCTCAGCCGCTTTCCGCAGGAGCTCGAAGAGGGCATGGTTTTTGACGGACATGCCTTGCCGGCTGGGTGCAGCAGCGACATGTCGCAGCATGCGCTGTATGTCGTTACCGGCATCTATCCGGAGCATGTGGTGCTCGACGGCAACCATCCGCTGGCGGGCATCGGGCTGGATTTGCACCTGACCATTCATGGCGTGCGCGCCGCAACGTCCGGAGAGTTGGAACAGGGCACGGCGGGCGCGGGTTTTTTCCGGATCGAGGGTCCGGATGGATCGCAGGGGAACACCCTGCACTGACTGTGTTGCGCGGTGTACGATTGCCGGACGCGGCTGCATTTGATGCGATCCGTCCAACAGGAACAGGTGCTGTCATGATTTCCAACCAGGTGTCTTCCGATTCACTGACTGTCTGCGTCTTCAACGGTCCCAACCTCAATCTGCTGGGTACGCGCGAACCCGCCGTGTACGGCAAAACCACCCTGGCCGACGTGCAGGCGCTGTGCCAGCAGGCCTGTGCGCGCCATGGCTGGCAGCTCGATTTCCGCCAGAGCAACCAGGAGGGCGATCTGGTGGAAGCCATCCACCATGCCGGCCGACTGCACGCGGCTGGCCGGCTCGCGGGCGTGGTGCTCAATGCCGGGGCCTATACCCACACCAGCGTGGCGCTGCACGATGCGATCAAGGGCACGGGCGTGCCGCTGGTGGAACTGCATATCAGCAATGTGTTTGCCCGTGAGCCGTTCCGGCATCATTCCTACATTTCGGCCGTGGCCCGCGCTGTGATGTGTGGTTGGGGCGTGCAGGGATATGCCTTGGCCATCGACGGCCTGGCGCAAGCGCCGGCTGCTTGAACAAGATGCACGACACCCAGGAGCAAAGGCCGATGAACACGCAATGCACCGCCGCTGCGGCCGGCAGTGGGGAATTGGCGGGCAGGCGCATCCTGCTGGGGCTGACCGGGGGCGTGGCATGTTACAAGTCGGCCGAATTGTGCCGACTGCTGGTCAAGGCCGGGGCCACGGTTCAGGTGGTGATGACCGAAGCGGCCTGCCAGTTCATCACGCCGGTCACCATGCAGGCGCTCTCGGGCCGGGCCGTAGTGACCAGCCAGTGGGATGCACGCAGTCCCGACAACATGGCGCACATCCATTTGGGGCGCAAGACCGATCTTATTCTGCTGGCGCCGTGCAGTGCAGACTTTCTCGCACGGCTGGCGCAGGGGCGTGCCGATGAGCTGGTAAGCCTGATCTGCCTGGCGCGGCCTGCGGGCAAGCCGTTGCTGGTTGCGCCGGCCATGAACCGCGAAATGCTGGCCCATCCGGCCACCCAGCGCAATCTGGCGCAAGTGGCGGCCGACGGCGCGCAGGTGCTGGGCGTGGGCCATGGTGACCAGGCCTGTGGCGAAGTGGGCGACGGACGCATGCTGGAGCCCTGGGAGCTGTATGAGGCCGTGGCCGCGTATTTCGCTCCCAAAATTCTGGCCGGGCAACACGTGCTGATCACGGCCGGCCCGACGTACGAGGCCATCGATCCGGTGCGCGGCATCACCAACCGCTCCAGCGGAAAAATGGGATTCGCCCTTGCGCGTGCGGCGCAACAGGCCGGCGCGTTCGTCACGCTGGTGGCTGGTTCGGTGCATTTGTCCACGCCATACGGCGTGCAGCGCGTGGATGTGCAGTCCGCGCGCGACATGCTGGATGCCGTGCAGCGGCGCATGCCCGAAAAAGGTATTTTTATCGCCACGGCAGCCGTGGCCGACTGGCGCAGCACCGAAGAATCGGCCCAAAAAATCAAGAAGGATGGCAGTAACCTGCCCCCGGCGCTGGATTTCATCGAAAACCCCGACATCCTGGCCACCGTGGCACAAAGCCCGCAGGCCCGCAGTGGAGCGGTGTTTTGCGTGGGGTTTGCCGCCGAAACCGAAAACCTTCTGGCCCATGCGCAGGCCAAGCGGCTGCGCAAACAGGTGCCGCTGCTCGCCGCCAACGTGGGACCCGCCACTTTCGGACAGGACGACAATGCCCTGTTGCTGGTGGACGAGCAGGGTGCTGTCGAATTGCCACGTGCCAGCAAGCTGCTGCTGGCCCAGCAATTGGTGGCGGAGATCGCCCGGCGCCTGCCCGATACTCTGAAGGCATAGCGCGCCCATGACAGAGGATGCGCCCGCAGGGCGGTATCTTTTCGAACAAAAGGCGGCACAATAACCATTGTCTGGCGCTGCTGAATGCAGCGCGGTCAGGGCCTTGGCCGGCAACGGCAGATGGGCGTTCAGCGGTTCTATTTAGATTGCAGTCTTCATCATGATTCGTATTCCGTTTCTCGGCGCTTCCGGTGACGCAGCTGGTGGACAACAGCCGAGCCAGCCGGCAACCGAACCCAAAACGACCGCAACCCGGCCTGCGACGGCGCACCCGCTGGATGCGCTGACAGGCGGTGCCTTCAGCGCGGCCACCTCGGGCGAGCGCGCGGCCCGGGTCCGTGCCTGGCTGGCTACCGAGCCGGATGCCGCTGCCATGCAAGAGGTATACAAGGAGCTCAGCCTGCGCGACAAGGGGGCGGCCCGTGCACTGCGGGAAAAGCTCGACGAAATCAAGCGCAGCAAAGGGCAGGAAGCACTGGTGGCCGAATGGGCGGCCAAGGCTGAAACCCTGCTGAACGCCGGTCGGCTCAACATCGCGGACGCCATGGCTTGGCAGCGCGATGCTGCCAAGGCAGGTGCGCCATTGGGCAGGGAGCCCTTGTTGACGCTCAGAAACCGCCTGACGCAGTGCATCCAGGGCATCGAAGACCTGCAAATGCGCGCGCAGGTGCAGCGTGAGGCGGCAGTGCTGCTGGTTCAGCGCATTGAGTTGCTGTCCACCAGAAGCTGGAAGGATGCCGATACCGCGCAAACCGGATTGCTGGCGGATGTGGCGCATTGGCATGAACAGACCCGTTCGCTGCAGCAGGGCGAGAACTGGACAAATGTTGAACCACGCTATACGGGCCAACTGGAAAGCGCCACCCAACAGCTCGATCTCGTCGCGCAGGCCTTTACCGATGCCCTTGCGCAGGCGCGCGCAGCATGTGACGACGCCAGCAAGCCGCTGCCGCCCGTGCAGATATGGGCCGACGAACTGCGCGCCGCCCGCGGCGAGGGTGCTGCAGCCGCTGCTGTGCCCGTGCCGGGCGATACGGATGAATCAGGCAAGCCGGCGGCCGAAAAAACGGTCGCACGCCAGCAGCAGGCGCGGGAGGCAGTGACCCCGCTGTTGCAGACGCTGGAGCGCGAACTGGTCAACGGGCACGGAAAAAATGCCATGGCGGCCGCCCAGGCGGTGCGCAACGCCATCAAAGCGCATGCACGCTTCCTGGAAGCGTCTCTGGAGGCACAGGTACAGGCGGTTCTGGCCAAGGCGGGCGAACTGGAAAGCTGGCAACGCTGGCGCGCCGATCAGCTGCGCACGGAACTGGTGCAGAAAGCCGAGGCGTTGATTCACAGGCAATCCACTCCGGCGGGCGCCGATGCCCTTGCGCCGGAAATGGAAGAAAAGGCTATCCAATCCGGGGAAACGGCCGCATTGCCTGCGGCTGACCACCAGGAAAACGTAGGTCCGGTGGAAGGTGCCGCACCGGAAACGGTTGCTGCTGCGCCCATTCCGCAAGAGCCGGCGCCACAGGTTGCCGAAGCCGCTCAGGAAATGAGCGAATTGCCGACCAGCCCCCACAGTCCGCGCAAATTGCAGGAACTGCTGCGCCAGTTGCGTGAGCAGTGGAAAGAAGTGGATCAGGGCGGCATGCCCAACCATGCCCTGTGGCGGCAGTTCGACCGGGCCTGCAATGAGGCCTACCGCATTGTCCAGGTGTGGCTGGCCGGCATGAAGCAGCATGCGGCCGAGCAGAAGGCACTGCGCCTTTCCATGCTCGAAGAGGTGAAGGCATGGGGGGAGCGTCTTTTATCGCTGGCCCGGCAGGGCGGTGCCGACTGGAAGGCCGCGCAGCGCGAACTGGGTGAGTTCAGCCGCCGCTGGCGCGAAGCCGGGCATGTGAGCGAAAAGATATTTGCAGAATTGCAGCCCCAGTGGAAGGCGGCGCTGCAAGAAGCGGCCAGGCCGCTGGAAGAGGCGCAGCAGGCCAGCGTGGCCGCGCGGCAACGGATGATCGATGAGGCGGCGGCGCTGGCCAGCGGACCATTGCGTATTGATGCCATCAAGGAGTTACAGCAGCGCTGGCAACAGGAATCGCAGCGGGTGCCTCTGGAGCGCCGGCAGGAACAAAAGCTCTGGGATGCGTTTCGCAAGCCCATTGATGAGGCATTCCAGCGCAAGAGCCAGCAGCGCGAACAGGTGGCCGCAGCGCTGAGCCAGCGTGACCGGGCCGTGCTCGATGCGGTCCGTGTACTGGAAACGGCCGTTGCCGGTGGCGACGCACAGGCCATCCACGACGCCATGCAGGCGCTGGAGACGGCCACGCGTGCACAAGAGTCGGCCGCTACTGCGCCGGCCGGATCGGCGGCGGATACACCCGTTCCGGTCGCCGATGCAGGCGATGCCAGTGAGGCGGACGTATCCGCCGTTGCGGCGGAAGAAGCGCCAGCCAGTGCAGAAGAACCGCCAGCCACGCCGATGCGCGCCGCGCCGCGGCCGGTGGTGGCCATGCGCGGCGATGACCGTCCCGGCGTGCGTCCTGCGCCCGCGCCACTGTCTCGGGACAAGCGTGCCGCGCGCGGCGATCAGGAGGCCCGGCGCGGCGCGCGTGACGGCGTGTGGGAGTCGCGTCGCGACAGCCGTCCCGCCAGGGATGATGGCCGCAGAACCGAACGGGCGCCCCGTCTGGGGGATGCAGCGTTTCGTGCGCAACGCGATGCCATGGAGCTTGCGCAGTCCGCCCTGCGCAAGCTCACTGTCCAGGCGCATGGCGAAACGCTGGTACAGCTGCTGGCCGCGTGGGAACAGCGCAACGTCGAAATGTTGCCGCCTGCCAGCGCGTGGGGCAAAAGCATTGGTGGCGGCACGCGTGCATTGTGGGCGGCAGCGCTGACGGGAAACACGGCGGCTCCAAGCATGCCGACCGCCGAGGCGCTGCTTCGGCTGGAAATGGCTGCCGGAGTACCGACCCCGGCACACCATCTGCAAGCGCGAAGGGCTTTGCAGCTGCAGCTGCTGACGCGTCGTAACGACCCAGCACCAGCCCAGACTTGGGCCGAAGACGTGGCGCATGTGCTTGCGGCGCCGTTTGATGCAGACATGGCCAGGCGGCTGCAGGGCGTTCTGCGGGTGCTCTTGAAATAGGAGCTTCCAGGATCGGCAGGGCCTATCGTGAGAACACGCGGGATGCTGGTCATGGACACATGCGTTGACAGGCTGCGAAACCGCCGCTCATGGCTGGGTCGGCGTTCTGGGGCAACGGACAAGCGGTGTACGATCCCTAGGTGGATGTGCCTTTTTCTCTGGCTGGGTTGCGCGATGCTGCAGGGGTGTGCCGTGCTGCCTGCCAACACCGGCCGCACACCGAGCCAGGCACTGGCGCCCGATCCAACCAGTCCGCTGGTGCGATGGGCGACGGAATTGCGGCAGGCCGCCAGAACGCCGCATGACACCGGATTTGTGCTTCTGGATACGCCGGAAAGCGCTTATGCCAGCCGGCTTGCGCTGGTGCAGCATGCCACCCGCACGCTCGATCTGCAGTACTACGTCATTGAGGCAGACGCCAGCACCGAGGCCCTGCTGCAGGCCTTACGCGCCGCTGCGCAGCGCGGCGTGCGGGTGCGGATCCTGCTGGATGATTTTCACAGCAAGGGGCGCGCTGCACAGGTTCTGCAACTGGCCTTCGTCCCGCATATCGAAATGCGCCTGTTCAATCCCTTGCCTGGCGGGCGGGGCCTTGGCGCAATGCGATCGTTATTGACATTGCGCGACTTCAGCCGCTTGCAGCGGCGCATGCACAACAAGCTTTTTCTGGCCGACAACGTCATGGGCATTGTCGGGGGACGCAATCTGGGAGAGGCCTATTTCGGCCAATCCAGCGCCAGCAACTTTGCAGACATGGATGTTCTGGCGGCCGGCACGCTGGTGACGCAAATGTCTGCCAGCTTCGATCGTTACTGGAACCATGCACTGGCCTATCCCGTGCAGACGCTCGTCAGCCCGGCGGAACTGGATATGCTGCTGAAAGGCACAAGGTCTTCTTCTGAAAGGGAGATGGTGGAAGCTGCTCAGAGGGCTGACTCTGCGCAAACCGGCCAAACGGTGCAGGATTCCAGCATGCCGGCTCCCATGCAACTGGCACAGGCGCACTGGGTCTGGGCGCCTGGCGCCTTGCTGGTGGACTGGCCCGCGAAGTTCGATTCCCAGCAAAGTGGCGCAGCAGAGCCTACCGTCATTGGTGGCCTGATCGACCTGATGCAGGAGGCGCGCAATGAAGTGTTGATCGTGTCGCCCTATTTTGTTCCCGGTCCTTTGATGATGAAAGCGTTTGCCGATTTGCGAAAACGGGACGTGCGTGTGCGCGTCCTTACCAATTCGCTGGCGGCCAGCGATGCGCCGCTGGCGCATATTGGCTATGCCCGCTGGCGCAAACGTTTGCTTGAACTGGGTGTGGAGTTGTATGAAATGCGCTCCGAGCGTCGCAAGTCACTGCGCAGCGCGCTGGGATCCATGGGTAAATCGCAGCACGCCAGCCTGCATGCCAAGGGCATCGTCATCGACCGGACCGTACTGGGTGTCGGCTCCATGAATCTGGATATGCGCTCTCACTTCAGCAACAGCGAAATCGCTCTTCTTGTGCACAGCCCGCTGCTGGCTCAAACCGTCAGTCAGCAAATGGAAGAGGTCATGACGGATGCAGCATGGCGCGTGACCCTTTCCACACAGGGATTTCTGCAATGGCGCACCCATGATGGGAAGGAGCCCGCAATCAATCGCGCAGAACCAGACGCCAGTATTCCATTGCAGCTATTGTTGAAAATTGCCGCACCCTTCGCGCCGGACGCGCTGTTGTGAGTCCGTTTACGTCCAGAGGGTTCCATAGGCATTGCGAGCTGCTAGCGGGTTCCGTCTGGGGGTATGGTGCGGGCGGCCCCATTTTTTTATTGTGGGTATGACGGGCAGTCGTGCGCGAATGCAGATCTGCCGAAAGCCTGATTGATGCTGGATATGCAGGCGGGAAACAACCATCTGCTGTTGATGCAGACAGACTAAGCAAGCCGAGCACCCTGCCGTATGGTGGCTATATTGAGCCGGTGTTCATCTGCGCATAGATGACACCTGTCCGCATGGGACGACTGGCGGGCGAGGAAAAACTGGCAGACTCATGCAGTCAATTTGCTGCATGGGCCTGCCAGGAGTCAGCCATCAGGGCCGTGAGCCGGACGGGAAGGGCCAAGCAGCCTGGGGGCTCAGCTGCGTCTGGGCAGACGGCTGTTTCCATGGGGTGCTCAGCGTTGCTGGCGCAGCGGCTTTTTTCGGAGCGGCTGGCTTTTTGGCTGCAGCGGGTTTTTTCGCCGCGACAGTCTTTTTGACTGCCGCCGGTTTCTTGGCCACTACCGCTTTTTTGACAGCAGGCTTTTTCGCTGCTACGGTTTTCTTGGCTGCAGCGGGTTTTTTTGCCGCGACAGTCTTTTTGACTGCTGCCGGTTTCTTGGCCGCTACCGCTTTTTTGACGGCAGGCTTTTTCGCTGCTGGTTTTTTAGCCGCTACGGTTTTCTTGGCTGCAGCGGGTTTTTTTGCCGCGACAGTCTTTTTGACTGCTGCCGGTTTCTTGGCCGCTACCGCTTTTTTGACGGCAGGCTTTTTCGCCGCAGCGGTTTTAGTCGCTGCCGGCTTTTTGGCCGCTACGGTTTTCTTGGCTGCAATTGGCTTTTTAGCAGCAACGGTCTTTTTGGCTGCTACCGGTTTTTTTGCCGCAACCGGCTTTTTGGCAGCGACGGTTTTTTTGGCGGGGGCAGCCTTCTTCACGGCTGGTTTTGCGACAGCGCTCTTGGCCGTCGGTTTCTTTGCAGCTGCAGATTTGACTGCAGTCGCCTTCTTCGCAGGTACGGCTTTTTTTGCAGCCGGTTTCTTAGCAGTTGCCATGGAGGATCTCCTTGATAGTCACGAGGCAAAGAACGCTTCTGGCGCAACCATTGGCCAGGAACGACGCATGGCACTGCGCCCGCAAG
Source organism: Allobrachymonas sp. (assembly GCA_039808005.1). Classification (GTDB taxonomy): domain Bacteria; phylum Pseudomonadota; class Gammaproteobacteria; order Burkholderiales; family Burkholderiaceae_C; genus Brachymonas. The sequence continues at coordinate 75,633 of JBDHSG010000008.1, forward strand.
CAGATGCAATGCCATGAATGGTGAAAACCCGTAGAACAGTGGCCAGAACCCGGGCCACTGTTCCAGAAATCGTGGAAGATCTGGTGATGCCGTACAACCGCGTGCGATGTGCAGGAAGCGAGAGCTGCAAGGACGCGTGAAATGGTCTGGAACGCACCGATGTGCATTCGACGATGGCAGGAGAAGCTGGTGCGGATGCCGTTGCTGCCGTGGAACTGACAGGGCCACGATGGCCTTTGGAAAGGCGGCACCGGAGCAGCAAGGAGGAAGAAGGCGGAGATAACAGCGCGGCCGCTGGCTGTGTGTGCCGGATGCGGCTAGAAAGAAGTGTCGTGTGCGCTGCTATTGCAGATCGTTTGTTGCCAATCAACATGGTTGCTTTCCTGATTGGGGATTATGAAAGCAACGCGCATGGGATGCAAAAGATATTTGCACCCTGCATGCATCATTGAACAAAAATGTTGTGCATTCACATCGCCATGCAGAAGATTGGAGCGGGAGCGCGCCGTTCCTCATCAGCAGAACGATTTGGCAGGGAATGGTTTTGTTTGCGTCAACCCTGTTGTTGTTTGTCGTGCGGCGCGCGTGGTGGCGATTGCAGTATCCCAGGCGCAAACCAGTCGTCCGGCCAGCCGGTTAGCCGTTGCAGTGCCAGCCAGTCGAAACACGGACCAGGATCCTGCTTGCGTCCCGGCGCAATGTGTTCATGGCCTGCGATATGGGCAATGGGATAACGCGCGGCAATGGCCCGTGCAAGTTGCGCCAGCGCGGCATATTGCACAGGTGCAAAGGGCGTGCCTTCGAGCCCTTCCAGTTCGATGCCGATGGAGTCGTCGTTGCATTGGCTGCGTCCGCGCCAGCACGACTGGCCTGCGTGCCAGGCGCGGTCATCGCAACTGACGAACTGCAGGATTTCGCCGGTGCGCCGCACCAAGAAATGGGCCGAAACCTGCAGACCCCGTATCTGTTGGAAATAAGGATGCGCGTTGAAGTCCAGCGTGTTGGCGAACAATTGCTCGATTTGCGGCCCGCCATATTCACCTGGAGGCAGGCTGATGGAATGTACAACCAGCAGATCGATGCACGCCTGTGGGGGGCGGGGGCCGAAATTGGGGCTGTGGCAGCGCCGCGCCAGACTGCACCAGCCCTGCTCCCATCGCCACGGTGCGGGCGTCGTCATGACTGCTCGTTTTCTGTGCTGCCGATACCGAGCCGTTCCATGCGGTAGCGGATTTGCCGAAGGTTCAGCCCCAGCAATCCGGCGGCCGCAGTGCGGTTGAATTGCGTGCGCTGCAACGCCCGCAGCAGAAGGGCCTTTTCGTGGGCATTGAGAAAGGCTTCCAGGTCGCAGGGAAGCGGCACTTCCTCGGCCTGAAGCGGGCGTGTCGTGGTTGCAGGTGCTGTCGACGTATCCTCCGCCGGCGGGCTTGGCGGTTGAGGCCTGGCGGGAGCAGGCTCCCACGCGATGGCGGGTGCCGCCAAGGGGGCGGCAGCGGCCAGGTCGGGTGCATCCGACAGCAGATCGGCATCCAGGGTCTGGCCATTGCTCAGGGCCCAGCAACGGTGCAGGGTGTTTTCGAGTTCACGCACATTGCCCGGCAAGGGCAGGTCCTGCAGGCGCTGCAGGAATGCGGACGTCATTGCAGGAACGGTGTGGCTGTCATCGGCTGCGATCTTGTGCAGCAGGGTTTGTGCCAGCGCGGGGATGTCTTCGCGGCGTTCACGCAGCGGGGGCACGTGCACGTCGATTACGTTGAGCCGATAGAACAGGTCCTGGCGGAATTGTCCCGTTTGCACCATTTCGGCCAGGTTTCGGTGGGTGGCGCTGACGATGCGCACATCGACGTCAATTTCCTGTGCGGTGCCCAGAGGGCGCACCTGGCGTTCCTGGATGACGCGCAGCAGTTTGGCCTGCATGGAAAGCGGAAGGTCGCCGATTTCGTCCAGAAACAGGGTTCCGCCCGAAGCGCTTTGGAACAAGCCTTCACGGTCGGCCACGGACCCGGTATAGGCACCCTTTTTGGAGCCGAAGAATTCGGCTTCGAGCAGGTTTTCGGGGATCGCGCCACAGTTCACGGCCACAAAGGGCCCGTCGGATCGGTGGCTGCATGCATGCAGGGCGCGCGCCACCAGTTCCTTGCCCGAACCGGATTCGCCCCACACGAGAACGGGAGCCATGCTCGAAGCCACCTTGCGCAATGTGGCCTTGAGCTGTTGCATCTGTGCGCCGGATCCGACCAGGCTGGACAACTCGGCAGGCGCAGATGTTGCCGGCGCATTTGCGGCAGCAGGAGAAACGGATATTGGTTTTTCTTGCGGGCTGTCGGCCGGGAGCCCGGCGGCGGGTGGGTGGGGCGATGTAGCCGGTTCCGTTTCGACCCTGTTTTTTCCGGCCCGCACTGCCTGTGCGACCACATGCCGGAACTGGTCCAGGTTGACGGGCTTGGTCAGGTAATCAAAGGCGCCGGCCTTCAGTGCGCGCACCGCATTGTCGGCCGATCCGTATGCAGTGACGACGATGCCGCGTTCGGCGCGCTGGTTCTGCTGCAGCCATTCGATCAGTTCCAGTCCCTGCCCGTCGGGCAGGCGCATGTCGGTCACCAGCGCGGCAAAACGCCTGCGTTGCAGCAGGGCATGCGCGTGCTCCAGATCGGCTGCGCTGTAGACCTCGTAGCCGCAACGCTGCAGGGTGATTTCGTAGAGCGTGCGCAGATCCGGTTCGTCATCGACGACCAGGATCGCAACGGCGGTTGGGGTGGGTGTCATGATGGGGCCGGATTCCTGTGCGTGAGCGGTGGTTTATCTGGTCCGATTATGCGGTGCATTTGCCGTGGGCATGTCCACGAAAAAGGCATTGCCGTCCTCTGTGTTTCCTGTATCTTGTCCGCGCGCGCCTCCATCTGGCGGAAGGGGTGATGACAGGCGCTGGTAGTGGATGTCGGCGTGATGGCGCCGGCATAGCTCGCGGCAGATATACAGGCCCAGTCCGGTGGAGCGGCTGGGGCCGGCTGCGAAGGGTTCGAACAGCCGCCCCAGAATGGCTGGCTGCAAGGGGGCGCCACGGCTCCAGACCTGCAGCCGTACCGTGCTATTTTGCGCATGCGTGGACACCACCACCGAGGCATCTTTGCCTTGCTGGGCGTGCCGCCAGGCATTGTCCAGCAGGTTGACCATGATGCGGCGCAAATGGTCCTGCTCGAATCGCACCAGCGCGTCAGGGGCCTGCAGCATCAGGCGTATCTGTCCACCGGGAGGATGCTGTTGCAGCCATTCCTCGCAGAGCTGCCGCACCTCCACGTCCAGCGTCAGGACCGGAACCTCGGCCGGCGGGTGCTGCTGCATGCGGGCAATGTCGAGCACGTCATGGACGATGCGCCCCAGACGCTGGGCATTGTCCTGCACCATGCCATTGAGTTTCTTTTGCAGGGGCTGGTCCAGCTCTTCGGCGAGCAGTTGCGCAGCCTGCCCGATAGCGGCGAGCGGGTTGCGGATTTCATGGGCCACTGCGGCGGACATCCGGCCCATGGCCGCCAGCTTTTCCGTGCGCACCTGGTTCTGCAGTTCCTGCATGTCCTGCAGATACAGCAGGCACAGGGGCTCTTCGTCAGGAGAGGCCGATGCAGGAGCCGATATCCGGCTGTGTACCATCAGATGGGTCGACTGGTTGCCGGATGGAAACAGGAAGACTTCGGAGGACACGCCTTCTGCATCGGCAAAGCTCTGGTGGATGAGGTGCAGCAACGGCCTCATCTCGGTTATGGTTTCAACCGGTTTGCCGATGGTGGGCAGGCCTTGCGGCATATGCAGCATCTGCTGGGCAGCCTCGTTGATGGCGCGCAGCCGGCCGGATCCTCCCACCACCACCACGCCGTCGCGCACGCTTTGTACCACCATGTCCTGGATGCGGCTGTGCAGGCGCAACAGCTTCCTGCCGGCGCGGGATTGGCTCTGCTGCAGGCCGTAGCTGCGCGATACCCGATGCAGCACCGATGCGATCAGGAACATGGCCAGCATGTAGAGTGCCATCATGGCGTAGCGCAGGATCTGGCTGTCCATGCTGCGCGCGCGGTAATACTGCCAGCTTGCCAGGCCAATCAGCAAGCTCGACAGGATGACCGTCAGCACAGTCACCCGCTGGGTACCCAGCACGGCGCTTATTACCGGAGGCAGCGCCAGCAGCGGAACGTAATTGGCCATGTCGCTGCCGCCAAACCACACCAGCAGGAAATACACCAGCAAATCCAGTCCCAGCGTGACGGGCCAATAACGTTCGAACGGTTCGCCCGGCGGCATGGGGGAGACGCCTAGGCGCGTACTGAGCGTGGCGGCCGCATATACCGCGCACAACGCCAGCAGCCATGCGGGGCTTCCATTGTGGAAGTACATTTCCAATACCTGCAGGGCCAGCAGGAGCAACGCCACCATCAGGCGTGCCGTCATGAAACCCTGCCAGATGCGGCTGCTGGTAAAGGATGCATCGCCAGAAACGGCGGATAACTCGTCGTCGTCCAGACTGTTCTGGATCCAGTCCTGCGGCTGGCCCGACAGAGGGTCGGTGGTGTTGTCGCTGGCAGCGGGAAATGGGGTGGCCATCTGCATCATGACAGGGGCGTTTCCTGTTCGTCAGACATTCTGCTGTAGGCGGCACGTGCATGGTCGACGCTGCAATAGGCCTGTCCTGCCCGGTGGAATGCTTCGTTTTGCGGAAGGTGGATGCCGCAGCGGTGGCAGCGTACCATCGCCTGTGGCGTCCGGTGCGTCGATTGGGAATCCGACATTTCCTGGAAATAGCGGCGCAGTTGCCGCCACAACTGGCTGGCGGCGATTGCCAGAATGACCAACACCACCAAGTATTTCATGTCCATCCTTCAAGAATGCTGGAACATTGCGGCGCGTCAGGCAAGGGCCGGTAACGGCCACAGGTAGCGGTGGGCATATGTCCTGGATGCGCGTGACAAGTGTAGCGCCCGGCCGTTTGGGGCGCCAGCGCGTTGGGCATGACAAAATGCCCCATTACCCTACCGTGCGGGCTCTGGTTTTGTGGCGGCCATATGCCGTAACATTGCCCGCTGGCCGATAGCGGTGCATGACGCGCCCGCTCCGGCATTTTCTGCAGTCCATACCGATCACACTCCATGGCTTCCGCCCTTACCGAAAAACTCTCGCGTCTGGTCAAGACCATCAGCGGCCAGGCCCGCATCACCGAAAACAATGTGCAGGACATGCTGCGTGAGGTGCGCATGGCCCTGCTCGAGGCCGACGTGGCCTTGCCCGTCGTGCGCGACTTCATCGCCCGCGTCAAGGAAAAGGCCATGGGCCAGGAAGTGCTTGCCAGCCTCACGCCAGGGCAGGTACTAGTGGGCATCGTCAACAAGGAACTGGCAGCAACGATGGGCGAGGGCATCAGCGACGTCAACCTTGCCGCGCAACCGCCAGCCGTCATTCTCATGGCGGGCCTTCAGGGGGCGGGCAAGACCACCACCACCGCCAAGCTGGCCAAGCACCTGATCGAAAAACGCAAGAAGAAAGTCCTGACCGTTTCGGGCGACGTGTACCGGCCCGCTGCCATCGAGCAACTCAAGACCGTTACGCAACAGGTGGGCGCCGAATGGTTCCCCAGTACGCCGGAGCAAAAGCCGGTCGACATCGCGCGGGCGGCGCTCGACCATGCGCGCCGCCACTACTTTGATGTGCTGCTGGTCGATACCGCCGGGCGCCTGGCGATCGACGAGGCCATGATGGCCGAGATCAAGGCGCTGCACACTGCCATCCATCCGGTGGAAACCTTGTTGGTGGTCGACGCCATGCAGGGCCAGGATGCGGCCAATACGGCCAAGGCGTTCAGGGAGGCGTTGCCGCTGACGGGCGTGGTACTGACCAAGCTCGATGGCGATGCGCGCGGGGGCGCGGCGCTGTCGGTGCGCGGCGTTGCCGGTGCGCCCATCAAATTTGCCGGAACCAGCGAAAAAATGGATGGCCTGGAAGTCTTCGATGCCGAGCGCCATGCCAGCCGCATCTTGGGCATGGGCGACATCGTGGCACTGGTGGAGCAGGTCACGGCCAACGTCAACTTGGAAGCAGCCGAAAGGCTGGCCGCCAAGGTCAAGAGCGGCGACAACTTCGACCTGAATGATTTCCTGGCCCAGTTGCAGCAGATGAAGCAAATGGGCGGCCTCTCCAGCATGGTCGAAAACCTGCCTGCCCATTTAGCCGAGCGTGCCAAGAAAACCGATCTGAACCGGGCCGAACGCGACATCCGCCGCAAGGAAGGCATCATCTGCAGCATGACCGCGCAGGAACGCCGCAAGCCCGATCTCATCAAGGCCACGCGCAAACGTCGCATTGCCACAGGTGCCGGCGTCGAGGTGCAGGAAGTCAACCGCCTGCTCAAGGAATTCGGGCAGATGCAGGAAGTGATGAAGAAGATGAAAGGTGGCGGCTTCATGAAAATGATGAAGCGCCTGGGTGGCATGAAAGGGATGGGCGGCATGGGAGGCGGATTTCCCGGAATGCCGCGCGGCTGATGTGGGCTGTGCCGGGTTGGGTGGCCAGTCCGCGTTGCTGATGCTTGCCTGGAGCGGGCGATGGGAATCGAACCCACGTCTT
>JBDHSG010000009.1:0-80591 GCA_039808005.1 Allobrachymonas sp.
TATGCACCAGCAAAAAAACCGCCAAGGATTCGAACTGCTAAAATCATGCTGCACTGCAGCATATTGGGGATTGCACATGCTCTATCAGATTTACGAGACCCAGCGTTCTTTTCTGGGCCCGTTTGCCGAGTTGGCACATGCGACTTCACGCGTCTTCACGAATCCGTCGATGCCGGTAAGCCATCTGCCGTATGCCAACCGCATTTCTGCCGGCTATGACCTGTTTCACAGGCTGGCAAAAAATTACGAGAAGCCGCAGTTTGGCATTACGTCGGTCTTTACTGATGGCATGGAACTGTCGATCCATGAACGGGTCGAGATGGAAAAGCCGTTTTGCAAGTTGCTGCGCTTCAAACGCTATGCGGACGATACGGCTACGCTTGAAAAGTTGCTGCATCACCCCGCCGTCTTGATTGTGGCGCCGCTCTCTGGCCATTATTCGACCTTGTTGCGTGACACGGTGCGCACCATGTTGCAGGATCACAAGGTGTACGTCACTGACTGGGTCAATGCGCGCGATGTTCCGCTGTCGGAAGGGCGTTTCAGCCTGGACGATTATGTTCATTACGTTCAGGAGTTCATCCGCCGTGTACAGGCGGAAAACGGCGAGTGCCATGTCATTGCCGTGTGCCAGCCTACAGTACCTGTCATGGCGGCAGTCTCGCTCATGGCTTCACGGGGCGAGACGACTCCATCTTCGATGGTGCTGATGGGGGGGCCGGTCGATGCAACCCAATCGCCAACTGTGGTGAGCGACCTGGCCGTGCAGCGCAGCATGGAATGGTTTGAACACAACGTGATTTACCGCGTGCCTTCCAACTATCCTGGGGCAGGCCGCCGTGTGTACCCGGGTTTCTTGCAGTTCGCGGGTTTTGTGGCGATGAATCCGAACCGTCACGTCACCAGTTATTACGATTATTTCAAGGACCTGATTCGCGGCGATGGCGAGAATACCGAAGCGCACCGCGCTTTTTATGATGAATACAATGCCGTGCTGGATATGGATGCCGAATTTTATCTTGACACCATCCACACCGTATTCCAGGACTACAAGCTGGTAAAGGGAACGTGGGACGTCACGAATCCCGATGGCCAGATTGAGCGCGTGTGCCCCGCAGATATTCGCGATACGGCGGTTCTTGCAGTGGAGGGGGAACTGGACGATATCGCTGGTATCGGTCAGACGCAGGCGTCGTTGACGCTGTGTAGCGGATTGTCTGCCGACAAGAAGCAGGTTTACCAAGTCAAGGGGGCCGGGCATTACGGTATTTTCAGCGGCCGGCGCTGGCGTGAGGAATGCTATCCCGTGGTACGTGAATTCATCCTGCGCCATCACAGGAACATCGTGGCGCCGAAGCGGCTGCGTGGGTACTTGCACATGTTCGGTAACCCCGCACTCCGTGAGAAGATCCAGGAGATGCTGGAGGCAACGGCTCCAGCACGGGTCGAACCCGCGGCGGCATCGATCGCCAAAAAGACCAAACCTGCTGCCAAACCCGCACCTGCCGCTCGCCGTCGCGTGGAAAAAGCCGTGGGCAAGACGACAAGCGCAAAGAAGGCATCTGCAGCAGCTTCCACTGCGCATGCATCTGCACCCACATCGGGAAAATCAACATCGGCAAAACCGACGCGTCATTCTGCCTCCAGCGTGTCCGCAGCAGCGAAATCCCGGACGTCGCAGCCTGTAACCACATGGCGTGGCCCGTTGCCGAATGCTGCTGGCGTCAAGAAGGCCAAGAAGACCTGAGGGTCTGCAATAGCGCCATGCAAGAACACCAACATTCTGCGATGGATGGGGAGCATCAGCCATGCATGACACCCCATGCGAGCGTGGAGGATGTTGGCGGGCTGGTGCGGCGCATTCACCAGGTGTTGCCGCAAACACAATGTCGGCGCTGCGGTGAGCAGGATTGCGCTGCTTATGCCCAGGCCGTTGTCCAAGGGACCGCCTCCATCAACCAGTGTCCGCCAGGCGGCAAGGACGGTATCGCCCGTATTGCGCGGGCCATGGGGCAGCCTGAACTGGCGCGAGGGCTGGAGATTGATCCAACTTGCGGTAGCGAAGGTCCCGTGACGGCGGCCGTGATCGATGAGAACTGGTGCATTGGTTGCACGCTGTGTATCCGTGCCTGCCCGACCGAGGCCATCGTGGGCAGCCGCAAACGCATGCATACCGTATTACCGGACTATTGCACGGGCTGTGAGCTGTGCGTGCTGGCCTGTCCAGTGGACTGCATTGCGATGGAACCAGTTGGTGTCGGTTCAGGCGAGGCCGTTCGTACGGGTTGGCAGGGGTGGTCGCAGGATCAGGCCAACTTGGCCTTGCAACGCTATACCCAGCGCCAATTGCGCCTGCAACGCAGCCGTGATGCGCAACAAGTCCGTGGTGCCGATGAAGAGGTCAGCAGGGAAGGGGCAGGCACTGCCGATGCGTCCGAAGAAGCCGTGCAGGCCGTGCAGGCCGTGCAAGACCGCAAGCGCGCCATGATCGAGGCCGCGCTGGCCCGCGCCCGGCGCGGGCGGCAGTTGCAGGATTAAGCGGCGTTTTGCCTCAGGGCGGCAAATGCACGAACCACTTCTTCTGGCGCCTGTACCAGCTCGATCAGCACACCTTCACCGCCAATGGGCAGTTCTTCATTGCCTTTGGGGTGGATGAAGCAGATGTCAAAACCGGCTGCGCCTTTTCGGATGCCGCCTGGCGCAAAACGCACGCCACGCGCCGTCATCCACTCCACGGCTTCGGGTAGCTTGTCGATCCACAACCCTACGTGATTGAGCGGCGTGGTGTGCACGGCTGGCTTCTTTTCCGGATCGAGCGGTTGCATCAGGTCGACTTCGACCTTGAACGGTCCGGTACCCATGGCGCAGATGTCTTCATCGACGTTTTCGCGCTCGCTTTTGAAGGTGCCGGTGCACTCCAGCCCAAAGACGTCGACCCACAGGGTTTGCAGGCGTTGCTTGTCGGGACCGCCGATGGCGATTTGCTGGATACCCAGAACCTTGAAAGGGCGTGGTGTGGCAGCAGATGGTATATTCATGGTGAGGCTTTCTGGTTGTTGGAAACCTGTTGCAGGCGCTGCAGTAGCTCGCGAGCGGCCTGCCATTGGGCTTCGGATGGAAAATCGATCTGGATGACCTTTTGCCGACTGGCCGCGCCATGCAGCAGTTCCACCTGTTTTTTGGCTACGCCGAAGGTTTTGGCCGCCCAGGCGAGCAAGGCGCTGTTGGCCTTGCCATCAACGGGCGGAGCGGCCAGCCGCAGGCGCAGGGCGTGCTCGTGCGTGCCGGCAAGTTGCGTGGTTTTGGCGCCGGGTGCGGCATGGATGGAAATCTTCAGCGAAAAGGACATGCGGTAGAAAGGGAAAAAGGCTTGGCCTGGTTTCCGGTTCAGGATTCTTCAGCGGCCGATGACGTATGGGCTGTGGCTGCATCTTTATCCTTCAGAAACCATCTCGCAGCAAGCAGGCCCACTTCATACAGCAGACACATCGGAATGGCCAGCGCCAGCTGAGACAGCACGTCCGGTGGGGTGACGATGGCGGCAATGACGAAGGCGATGACGATGAAATAACCGCGAAAGGCCTTGAGTTTTTCGATGGAGACGATGCCGGAACGCACCAGCAGGATGACCACGATGGGCACCTGAAACGCCACCGCGAAGGCTAGGTACATCGACAGCAGCGTATGTACGTAGGACGCCACGTCGGGTGTGGCTGCCACCGTATCGGGGGAAAACTTCTGGATGAAGGCAAACATCCGATCGAGCACCAGGAACTGCACGAAGGCGATGCCGGCATAAGCCAGCAGGCTGCCCGAAATGATCAGGGGCAGGGCCAGGCGTTTTTCGTGCCGGTACAGGCCCGGTGCCACGAAGGACCAGATCTGGTACACCACCCACGGCATGGCCACCATGACGCCCACGAGCAGCAGCACTTTCAAGGGCATGAGAAAGGGTGAGAAAACGTCCACGGCGATCATCCGCGTGTTGGGCGGAAGGTGGGCACGGATGGGCTGGGCGACGAAGTCAAGCAGGCGGGCCGGCCCTGGGTAGATCGCCAGCGCGGCGGTTGCCAGCGCGATGCCGTAGATGCTGCGCATCAGGCGCATGCGCAATTCCAGCAAATGCTCCATGAAAGGCTGTTCGGTTCCAGCCAGTTCGTTGTCATGTTGGGGAGGGAGGTCGGCCATGAGGAAAGGGGAGCAGTCGATCGTGTACGGCAAGCGGTTTTCGGCCGTGATCCGGACTATGGATGCTTGCAGTCAATCCGGGAAAGGTTTTTGTGGGGGACGGTAACGCGCCACCCGTGCGGCGCCGGACAGGGCGCGGGTGCGTATGTGATGGCGTGCCTTGTACCAGTGGGGCAGGGCGCTGCGCTTGAGGCGCCAGTTCCTGCGGGGACGGTAGGCGGCTTCAGCCGGTTTGCGAAGGCCGTTCCAGTTGCCGCGGTCTTCGACGTCTTCGATGTCGGGCGGGGAGGCAAAGGCGCGCACGCTGCGCAGGTCATGCCGCACCTGTCCGGCTGCATCGTGCATCTGGCGTTCCACATCCCAGGCGGTCTGTTCGACTGTCTGCTTCATCTGGCGCAACTCATCCAGTCCGGCGACATTGCCGACTTCGGCCTTGAGGTCGTTGATGTAGCGTTGTGCGCGGCCCACCAATGTACCCAGGGTACGTGCGATACCGGGAAGTTTTTCGGGGCCAACGACGAGCAGGGCCACTATGCCAATCAGGGTCAGTTTGGAAATGCCCAGATCAATCATGTGCGCAGTGCCCCACGATACCCATCAGGACTTGGGTTTGCTTTCAACATCGATGGTTGTCTGGTCGTCGGCAGGAGACAGGGGCTGGTGCGTTACGCGCGGTGGCACTGCGGGGTCTTCTTCGCCTTCGCGCATGCCTTCCTTGAAGCCCTTGACGGCGCCGCCCAGATCCTTGCCGATGTTCTTGAGTTTGCCGGTGCCAAACACCATGGCCACAATCAGTAGAACGATCAGCCAGTGCCAGATGGACATTGCTCCCACGATTTTGCCTCCTTCATGCAAATTCGAATGCATTGTACGCCGGGTGTCGGCTGCGTGTACAGGCGCATCGCCATGCGGCAAGGGTGGTTTACCGGCCGTTACCTTGCCGTTGCAAACGCTTGCCAGGCACCGTGGCGCTTGACCTGACGGCTGCGCCGCGCACCTCGATTTCCACCGCGTCTAGCACCTGCCCGCTGGCGGTTTGCAAGGTGATTCGGTGCCTGCCCGGCCAGGGCATCCAGGGTAGGGATTGGCCTTGGCCTACCGGCTTGCCGTCGATCGCCCAGCGGCCGTTGCTGATGGAGGCGCGCAGGTTCAGCCGTTGGCGTTTGGGCGGGATGTCGGGATCGATGGCCAGCAAGGTGCCGTTGACCGGGTGAAGGATACGCGCGGTCGCACGGCTGGACGTGCGCGGCGGCCGGGCAAAAGACGACTGTTCGGTGCCACGGATGAACCATTCCATGCGCGAAGGCTCCGTTGTGGAACCGCTCTCCGGCGAGCCGAAATCGACGCGGGTCTGCACCAGCCCGACAGGTGGCTGGGGTGCCGGGCTGGGCGCGTCGCGGTGCAGATATTGCATGATGGACGCCCAAACCGGCGCTGCGCCCGTGGTGCCGCTCACATCCCACATGGCCTGGCCCTGGGCATTGCCGACCCACACACCCACCGTATAACGCGTGCTGTAGCCGACGGCCCAGTTGTCGCGCATATCCTTGCTGGTGCCGGTTTTCACGGCCGTCCAGAAACGCGTGTGCAGCACGCTGTTGTCACCGAAGGTGGCGAGTCGGGCATTGTTGTCGGACAGGATGTGGCCGATGATGAAGCTGGCGTGTGCATCCAATGCCTGCCTTCCGGGGGATGGGGCCGTGTTGCTGGCGGGCTGCAGGCGTGTTTCGCCGTAGCGGCCACCATTGGCGAGCGTCCGGTAGGCATTGGTGAGTTGCAGCAAGCCCGTTTCTGCGCTGCCCAGTGCCAGGCTGTAGCCGTAATGGTCGCCCGTGCGTGGCAGCTTGATGCCCAGGCGCTGCAACTGGTCGGCAAAGCGGTTGACGCCCACCATGCCGATGGTGCGCACGGCCGGCACATTGAGCGAAGAGGCCAGAGCCTGGCGCACCGATACCCAGCCGCGGAAGTGGCGGTCGTAGTTTTGGGGCACGTACAGGCCGCTGTGCGTTGGAATGGCGGCGGATGAGTCGTCCAGGAGCGAGGCCGCCGTGAGCCGGCGCTCGGCAATGGCCTGGGCGTACAGAAAGGGTTTGAGCGTGGAACCGGGCTGGCGCAAGGCTGTTACGTAATCGACCTGCGGTGCTGCACTGGTGCTGGCCGAGGCACCTACCCAGGCCAGTACATCGCCCGAGGCGTTGTCGAGCACGACGATGGCGCCGTCGCGCACGTTACGTCCCGAAAGTTCATGCATGGCCTGCTGCAATTGTGCTGCCGCATAACGCTGCAGCGGGGCCGAAAGGGTAGAGCGCACGCTGCTTCCGCCGGGCTTTCCTGACAGCAGGCGCTGCGCCAGATGGGGAGCAATGCCTTCGCTGGGCGACCAGGCCTTGCGCTGCATGACGCCTGTGGCGAACAGACTCAACGAATCGCACAGCAGCGGGCTGCGCGCAACGTTCTGCATGTGTGCCAGCAGGCTGCAGGCACGCTGTGCCACGGCCTGGGGCGTTGCATTGGGGGACCGCACCAGTGCGGCGGCAATGGCGGCCTCGCGTTCATCGAGTCCATGGGCGGCCTTGCCGAACAGTGTGCGGCTCAGGGCGTCGATGCCGACGATTTCTCCGCGAAAAGGCACCAGGTTCAGGTAAGCCTCGAGAATTTCGCTTTTCTGCCACTGCGCGTCCAGTGTCTGGGCCGAAATGGCCTGGCCCATTTTCTGCATCAGGCTGCGCCGGCCCTGGTTGCCGCGCAAATCCGCGTTCAGAAGTCCCACGAGCTGCATGGTCAAGGTGGAAGCGCCCCGGGTCTTCTGGTTCCACAGATTGCTCCAGGCTGCGGCGCTCACGGCTTTCCAGTCCACGCCGCTGTGCTCGTAGAAACGCTTGTCTTCGCTGAGCACCATGGCAATGCGCAACGTGGGTGAAATATCCTCCAGCGCCACCCACTGGCCGCGCCGTACCTGCGGATTGGTGCGCAGCCGGTGCAGTTCCGTGCCATTGCGGTCCAGCAGCAATGATTCGGATGGGGCAAAGCCTTGCCGTATCTGCGCAAAGCCGGGTAGGGCGTGCGCCGGAAGGGAGGCAGCCAGCAGCGGCAGGATCAGGCACAGGCAGCGCAGAACCACCATGCGGGGAAAAGGGCGCTGCCGGCGTGCGCTAGTGAAGAAAAACATGTTGTGAGGCAAAGGGGCAAACACAGGCACAACGGGTTGCACGTAAAAAGGTTCAGGAACCGCCGGTACGGCCAACGCACGGAACTGTGTGCGCTGACCCTGGACGGCCGTTCATGCGTTCAGGGGCGCGCATCCACCTTCACCGCCGCGTTGGGTGTCGCGCCAAAGATCTCGGGGGCATACAGCGCCTCGACCCGCGTGGGCGGCAGGTTGAAGGTGCCCACGTTGTTGAGCCGCATGGTGTATTCGATGGTGGTTTTGCCTTGGGGCAGGTATTCGTAGTAGGCATGCCAGGCTTCGAAACCCCGCTCGATATACGCCAGCCAGCCCGCGCCGTCGCTGTGTTCACCGGTCGTGGCAATCGCCGAATCGCGCCCCAGGCCGCTGCCCAGGATGGTGGCGCCACCGGGTATGGGGTCGCTGGCCACGACCCAGGTCATGTCGCTGTTGGCCGTGATTTCCAGTCGGATGCGCCAGATGTCGCCGCGGCTGATTTTGCCTTTGACGGCTTCTTGCACGGGCGTGATGGTCTTGCGCACGCTGTAGCCAGCGGACAGGGACGCCTTCAGCGGCACGGCGGCCAGTGCCTGGATGGTGGCCCAGGGCTTGCCGCTGCCTTGCTGTTGCACGGACAGATTCTCGGCCTTGCCGCCCGGGGCGTTCTGCCATGGCAAAACGGCGCTGTTGTTGGTATACATGCCTGGACCGGGCGGGGCGCCGAACCACAGGTGGCTGGGTGCGGCACTGCTGGCGGAAGCGCGTGTCACCTTGCTCCAGACGATGGTTTCGGTTTGATTGCCCAGGCTCAGAAGGGTCTGGCCCGCCACGGGCGTGGATTCGAATTTGGCAGCGAATCTTTCAAGCGCCAGGCCGCCCCACAGGTTGGCCGTAGTGGTGTGCCATGCGCCTCCCTGCTGGCGACCGATGAAGCCGCTGGCCAGTGCGCCCATGTCGCCCTGCCAGGACGGGCGGTCGAGCACGGCCAGAATCAGACGTGCGGCGTTGACGTCGCCGTTCTGCATGAGCCACCACCAGTAATCGCTTTCTTCCGTGCTGAAGGTCAGGCGGGTGCCTTGCGCGCTCAGGCGGCTGCGCAGGATCTGTTCGGCCTCTTGCAGGCGCTGGACGCGATCCGGTGTGTCGGGCAAGCGTTGCAGGATGTTGAGCCAGTCGATCACGGTGTGGGTCGGCCACAGATTGGGCGTGACCTGGATGCTTGCCAGCATGGCAGGTCTGGCCTTGCCGTAGCGGGAGAGCGCCTCGATGGCGGCCAGCTTGCGCACGTCGCGGTCGGGCCTGGGGCTCCAGAACTTGCGCTCGATCCTGCCCTCCACGAACTTGGCGAGCCCGGCCAGCATGGCGTCGCGTTGGGCGGCAGGCAGTTTCCAGCGGGCATTGAGCGCCGATGCTTCGTGCGTGATGGCCAGCAGATAAGCTGTAAGCGTGTCGCTGCCGCGTGCCGCGCCACCATCCTGCGGCGGGAAATAGCTCGCGAGGCCATCCTGGTCCAGGTAATTGGGCAGTTCGGCCAGAATGCCCTCCCACAGCGCGGTGTCGCGCAGACCCACCGCCTTGGTGGCTTTCTGTTCCAGGCAGACGAAGGGGTAATTGGCGAACCAGTCGCGCACGCCCGGCAGCCCTTCGGCCAGCGTGGGCTGCAGCGACACTTTCACCCCGCCGCGTGCGGCCGTGCCCGAGGCTACGGCCAGGCTCTGCGGCGACGGCGCCAGGGCCAGGGCCAGAGTGGTACTGCCATCGACCTGTACCAGCGCGGCCTGTTGCACCGTGACCGGGATGGCCGGCACGATGCGCTGGCTGATCCTGAGTGCATCGTGGGCCTGGCTGCCGGCCGTATCTTTGGCCGCAATTTCCCAGTCGATCTGTTGCTGCGGGGAAAACGCCAGCTGGGCTGGGGCAGCTACGTCCCACACCAGTTCCTGCGAGCCGCCTGCGGCAATGGATACGGTTTGTGGCCGGAGCTCCAATTGGCTGGCCTTGGGCGTGACTTCGACCTGCATGTTCTGCTTGGTGGTGTTGCGCAGCGTGAACTGGGCGCGGAATTGGTCGCCTTCGCGCACCAATGGTGGCAGGCCGCTGATGATCTGCAGATCCTGCGTGGTGCGGATGCTGGTCTGGCCCGTGCCGAACAGCTCCTGCCCGCTGCTGCCCACCGCCACGATGCGAAAGCGCGTGAGCGCGTCGTTGAGCGGGACCGTGAGCGAGGCCCGGCCGTTGGCGTCGAGCTGCACGTTGGGGTTCCACAGCAGCAGGGTATCGAGCAGTTCGCGCGTTTGTCCGCCCTGGCCGCCATCGCCTCCGGCAGGAATGGCCTTGCGGCCATAGTGGCGCCGGCCAACGATTTCCATCTGGGCCGTGGCTGTCTCCACGCCCCAGGCGCGGGTGGCATACATGGCATGCAGCAGATCCCAGCTGGTGTTGGGTTTGAGCTCCAGCAGTGCTTCATCCACGGCAGCCAGCGCCACTTCGGCATTCGCGGCTGGCTGGCCGTTGGGCAATTTTGCCTCGATGGTGATGTGTGCCTGCTGGCGCACCTGGTAGGTTTCGCGGTCGGCCTGCACCTTGATCTGCAGGGCGTGGCTTGCCACGCCCACGTTGATCGGCGCCATGCCCAAGCGGAAAGCCGGCTTGGCCAGGTCGATCATGGCTGTGGGCGGCGCATAGTCCCTGCCGGATTCGCGGTAGGCACGCCACCATTCGATGGGAGAGAAAATGCCCCAGGTAAAGAAGCTGTACCACGGCACTTCGTACAGCCTTCCGCGCAGCACCAGCACGTTGACGTAGACGTTTGGTCCCCAGCCGGGTTCGATCTTCAGGGAAACGGTCGGATCGGTGCCGTTGAGCTTGACGACCTCGCTGTGCAGAATGCCTTCGCGTTCGACGGTGAGCAGGCCGGTGGCGTGGCGGAACGGCATGCGCACCTGCAGTTTGGCGATTTCACCGGGCTGGTAATCGCGCTTCTCGGGCAGCACGTCGATGCGGTCGGTATCGTATCCGCCGAACCAGAATTCTTCTTCGCGCACCACGTTGATGGAGGTGCTGGCTTCGATCGTGCGTCCGCTGTCGTCGCTGGCGATGGCCACCAGTTCCACTTCGCCGGGCTCCTTGATGTCGGCACTGCACAGCAGCAAGCCGCGGTTGTCGGTGCTGCCGCTGCAGACCACGCCCAGGTCCTTGCTGCTTTCTTCGTTGTCGTAGGCGTAGAAACCGCCCACCAGCCGGCGGCGGCTGCTGACCGTGGTGTGCACCATGGCGCGCACCTCCATCTTCACGCCGCTTTTCGGGTTGCCCAGCGCGTCCAGCGCCAGTGCCTGGAAGCGGGCGGCATCGCGCACCGAAATCCAGTGTTCGGCCTTGATGCCTGCCACCACGGCTGCCGGCCAGATGCGCTGGCGGCTTTGCAGGGTCTGTATTTCTCCGTTGGGATCGCTGTAACTGGCTTCCAGCGTCACGTCTTGCGGCCGGGTGCTCTTGGCAATGTTGGTGATGTTGACCTTGCCCGTACCGTCCAGGCCCAGTGTCAATGCCAGACGGTCTGCCAGCAGGCGTTGCCTGCTCTCGCCGCCGGACTCGGACTCATCCGATGCCGCCTCCCTCTCGTCGTAGCGGGTGCTGCGCGCGGTGCGCATGAAGCTGAAGCCCTCATGGTCGGCAAAATAGACGCTGGCGTCGCGTACGCTGGCCGACACTTCCACCGGCAAGCCACTGGCGGCGCCGCCGTTGAGGTAGGCCAGCTGCACCTGCACCGGCAGTTCGGTCAGGGCGATGAGCGGTGTTTTTTCGGCCGGCGCAATGCTGCCGGACATGGTGGGCAGGCGAAATTCCTCTACCCGCAGACTGCCGCTGGAATACGTGGTTTCCTCACCCTTGCTGTTCTTGCCCACGAGTTGCAGCCAGTACTGGCCCAGCTTGGCCGTTTTGGGAATGGCCCACTGGCTTTCGGCCGAATGGCCGCCGGTGGCGTTACGCCGCCAGGTGATGGGGAGGTCGATGCGCTCGTCGCTGCCCGCATGAACGATGCGCAAAACGGCTGGGTGATGGGTGGCGACGCCTAGCCCCTGGGGCGTCTCGCTGCGGAAGAAATGTTTCATCGAAACGGTTTCTCCGGCACGCAGCAGGCTGCGGTCGAGCACGGTATGGGCAACATCGTCGAGCACGGGATCGGTGCTGGTGGAGACGTTGAAGCGCCAGGGCTCGATACCCCGGTTCCAGTCGCTCCACACGAAAGCCATGTCGGTGACGGTGCCCTTGCTGTCGATGGCGCGGGCGCTCACGAACAGCGCATCGTCGTAATCGTTGGAGCGCGGCAGGGCCTGCGGGTACTGCCAGATGCCTCGCGTATCGGTCTTGCCGCTGGCCAGCAGTTTGCCGTTCTTGTCGCTGATGGCCACGCTTGCATTGGCCACGGGCTTGCCGGTATCCAGCGTGGTGACCCATACCAGCGAATCGGTGCGGCCGCGCTTGAAATGCACGCTCAGATTGGTCACCAGGACGCTGGTGCGCACGTACATGGTGCGCGGCCCGCGGTGGCGGGTGTCCAGCAGGCTCTGGCCCAACAGGGGCGAGGTGGCCTCGATCACATGGAAACCCGGCTGCAAGGGAATGCCGATCACTTCGAACGGGCGGGTGTCCTTGCTGTCGGGTGCGGGCAACTGGATGGGAGCGGCACTGCTGTTCTCGAGCAGCGAAACCATGCGTGTTTCCACATATTCGTCGGAGATGCGCCCGCCGGCTTCCTCTGCTCCTTTGGGCGCTTTGGGAAGGGGGGCGGGCAGGTTGCGAGCGCCTTCTGCCAGCGCATCCTTGCGTGCGATCACGTCGCCGTGGAAACGGCGTACGCGCTGGTACCAGCGGATGATGTCTGCGTCTGTGCGGGGAGTGAGGTCGTGCACGATGCCCCCGGGCGTATACCCTTTGATCTGCATGGCCGCTTCAACCTTGCGCACCGTAACGGGCAACAGGGCCGGTCCATTCTTCCCTTCGGCAAAGCGTTCGATCACGCCAAAGGGGGCTGCGGCAAACTTGAGCAGTGCCGGCATGGGGCCGGTGCGCATGCGCAATGGAAAGCTGCCGGCGTTGCTCAGCGGCCGGCCGGCGTCGTCGACCAGACCGGCAGGCAACACCACCTGGTAATCGGTGTGCTCGTTCAGGTTGCCCGCGAAACGCACCGATTCGACGGTCTGTTTTTTTTCTTCTCCTGGCGAAAACTGCGGCTTGATCGTGCCGCCTGGGCCTTGCAGCGTGATCTGGCGCGCCCATTGCAGGGGAACCGGCGCGGTAAAGCTCACTGTCATGGGCCGGATCGGCAGGCAGGCCGCTTCGGCATTGGGACGCTCGCAGTTGAATGTGGCTTCCAGTGCCGACCGCACCTGATAGTCCCACGATTGCGGATTCTTGTTGACCAGCCCGCTGCTGCCCTTGTAGGTGCCAAAGAATATTTCCACCTTGGCATCAGCGGGCAGGGTGCGGTTGCAGCGCAGCAGCACGAAACGGTTGGGCGTCTTGGCGGCTTCCCTTTCGTATCCCCGGCTTTTGATGATGGCATCGCGGTCCTGTGCCGTCACGAGTTGCACGGGCACCCGTTCGCCCACGCCCTCGGCGGCGCAATAGGCGCTGGCCTGTACGCTGGCGGCATCCACGTCGCCGTTGAAACGCGCCATGAAAATCTGGTCTTCCGCAATCTGTCCGCCAGCGGGCGTCAGATACTGCACGAACGGCGCGCCGGTGCGGAACTGCACCGTGGTGTACGGCAATGTTTCTCCTTGGGGAGATTGGAAACCGGCCGTGCTGGTGGCGATGCAGCGCACATCCGGCGGCAGATGGTCGTCAAAATCGGCTGCCCAGGTCGTTGAATTGCGCCACGCGCCGTGGTGCGCAGGAATCGCGGTAGAGGTGCCGCCGCTGCACGCAAGAGTGAAAGGGGCTGCTGCGCCAGGATTACCGGCCGTGACGGCGGGCTTGTCGAATTTGATGACGAATTCGCGTACCCGGGCGACTTCTCCCTGTGGCGTGATGTGGACGGGTTTGAGCGCCAATGCCAGATCCCAAACCGTCACACTCGTCAGTAACAGGGCGCGGACGAACCAGCGCAGCCTTTCTTGCGCGCGGGAACGGGGACATGCATTGATCGGGGGAAGGGGTGGCAAGGACATGGCGGCCTCTTGAGAACAACGGGCATGGCATTGACGGGTTTCCCGGAAAGAACGGCATCTGCACGGGAGCCGGTTTTTGTCACGGAACACCCCTGCTTCCCAAGAAACCTCTTGCGCCATTGTGCGGCCAAATCGAGAAAAAGCACATCCAGGGCGCGTGGGTGGCGGGCATTCCAAAAATCCTGCATGAAAGTGCCAAAATTTTGCCGGGTTGACGGATTGCCATTCGAGTTGTGTTATGTTTGACGCCTACTTCGCCCTTTTCCACAACAAGAGCCTGACTTCCCGGCCACGGCCGCATGCCGATAGCGCCTGGAACAGCTTTTACCAACACGGAGAATATCGTGAGCAACAAAGGCCAATTGCTGCAAGACCCTTTCCTCAACGCGCTGCGCCGCGAACATGTGCCGGTATCCATCTATCTGGTCAATGGCATCAAGCTGCAGGGGCAGATCGAATCGTTCGACCAGTATGTGGTCCTGCTGCGCAACACCATTACCCAGATGGTCTACAAACACGCCATCTCGACGATCGTGCCGGGCCGTGCCATCAATTTTTCTGCAGCGACGCTTGAAGAAGCGGGTGCGGCGGCAGAACCGGCCAGCCAGCCCTGATGGGCATCGGGAAAGGGCAAGGCAGCGGGCAGGCCACGGGATTATGCGTGGGCGTGATCCGCATCTATCGTGCCGACTGGCAGCCGTTCATTGACTGATTCCGCCGATACCATCGCCTCCACGGCGCGCGCCGTACTGATCGGCGTCGATCTGGGCCAGCCGCATTTTGACGGCCAACTGGAAGAACTGGGCCTGTTGGCGCAGACTGCCGGGCTGGAGCCCGTGGCACGCATCACCTGCAAGCGCCAGGCGCCTGATCCTGCCTTGTTCGTGGGCAGCGGCAAGGCCGAAGAAATCAGGGAGCTGGCCCGTGCGCACGGTGCGGCCGAAATTCTGTTCGACCAGTCCCTGAGTCCGGCGCAGCAGCGCAACCTGGAGCGTTTTTTCGAGTTGCCGGTCAACGACCGCACCATGCTGATCCTGCAGATTTTTGCCCAGCGGGCCCGCAGCCATGAAGGAAAACTCCAGGTCGAACTGGCGCGATTGCAATATCTCAGCACGCGTCTGGTGCGCCGCTGGAGTCACCTGGAGCGGCAACAGGGTGGTATCGGTACGCGCGGCGGACCGGGCGAACGGCAGATCGAACTGGATCGCCGCATGATTGGCGATGCCATCAAGCGTACGCGCGCGCAGTTGCAGAAAGTCAAGCGCCAACGCACCACCCAGCGCCGCCAGCGCCAGCGTACCGGTACGTTTGCGGTTTCCCTCGTCGGATATACCAACGCCGGTAAATCCACGCTGTTCAACGCACTGGTCAAGGCGCGTGCCTATGCGGCCGACCAGTTGTTCGCGACGCTGGATACCACCACGCGGCAACTGTATCTGCCGCAGATCGGGCGCTCGGTTTCCCTTTCGGATACGGTGGGGTTCATCCGTGATCTGCCGCATGGACTGGTGGAAGCCTTCGAGGCTACCTTGCAGGAAGCGGTCGATGCCGATCTGCTGCTGCACGTGGTGGATGCGGCAAGCCCGCATTGGCCCGAACAGATCGACGAGGTGCAGCGGGTGCTTGCGGATATTGGCGCAGGCGACGTTGCGCAAATTCTGGTGTTCAACAAGGTCGATGCGCTGCCGCCGCAACGCCAGCCCGAACGCCTGCAGGACAGCTACGCCATCGACGGAAAACAGGTTCCGCGCATCTACATCAGCGCGCATCGTGGGCAGGGACTGGATGCCTTGCGCGAAGCCATTGCACGGGCAGCCGTGTCTGCGCCGGAGCCGGCGGCAGCGGACCCGATGGCTTGCGAAGCGGGCTGGTATAGTCATCCGCCGAATGGCGGTCTTGCGCCGCCAGAGGGGTGCAGGTAGCGGAGTTTTGATGGCCTGTTCAACGGCTGTGCGGGCGTGCCCCACAGAAAACCTGAACAGTTTCTTGAATGGATACAGGCATGGGTTGCTGCAACGCGTTGCGGCGCAGACAGGGGTAGAAATTGGGCGACTGGTTTGGCAAGAAAAGGAACAAAGGGAATATGCCCTGGCCAGGTGGTGCGCACAACCGGTCTTCGGATGCCGCCAACGTGACCCGGCGCGCCACTATTTTCGTGCTGCTGGCCGTGTTCGCGGCCTGGTTGATGAGCGGCGTGTTCGTTCTCAAGGAAAACGAGCGGGCAGCCGTGCTGCGGCTGGGCAAGTTCCACCGTGTGGTCGGATCGGGATTGCACTGGACGCTGCCGTATCCGTTTGAAACGCACGAAATCCTGTTGCTGGCCGAAAGCGGATCGATTCTGATTGGCGATGTTCCACCGTTGCCCCATGACGGCCTGCGCGACGCGGAATTGCTGACTGCAGATGGATATGTCGTGGAAGTGCGGCTGCTGGCGCAATACCGTGTCCGGGATCTTGGCGAATATTTCTCGACACAGGCACAGGACATGGAGCAAATACTCAAGCAGGCGGGTGCAAGCGTCTTGCGCGAGGTGGTGGGGCGTGTGGAACTGGCTGAGATTGTCGGCGGCAAGCCCGAGGAGATTGTCGGGCGCGTGCGACCGCAATTACAGGCTGTGCTTGATGGCGGACAAAGCGGCATCGAAATCACGAATCTGTCTGCTGGGCCTGATGCCGTGCAGGTGCCTGAAGCCTTGAAGGCAGTCTATGCCGAAGTGGAAAAGGCCCGGCAAGACAAGACACAGGCTGCCGAGCAGGCTGCCGCGTATGCCAGCCAGGCCCTGTCTGCCGCCGAACAGGAAGTGGCCGCCATGCGTGCAGAGGCAGAGGCTTACAAGGCTGCCGCCATCGCGGAAGCGCAGGCCGAGTCGGAGCGTTTCCTGGCGGTTCTGCCCGAATACCAGAAAGCGCCGCAGGCCACACGCGACCGCCTGTACCAGGCCACTATGGAGCACGTATTCAGCAACGTCAGCAAAATCGTGGTCGATAACCGTGACGGCCGGCCGATTTATCTGCCACTGGAAAAAACCGCGCAGGCTGCCAGTGCGCCTGCCAGCGCGGCGTCCGGTACGGCATCCGCCCCTTCTTCCCGCAATCCCGTATCTGGCGGCGCGCGCAGCCGGGATCCGGTGCAGTTGCGTCAGCGTCAGTGAGGCCGACATGGGCATTTTTCAGAAACTGTTTGCTCTGTTGTTGGCCGTGACGGTTCTGGCGAGCCTGGCAAGCGCATCCTTGTTCGTGGCGGATCAGCGCGAATACACGATGGTGTATCGTTCCGGCCAGTTGGTTCGCATGGTGCAGGCGCCGGGTGTGCAGGCCAAATGGCCGTGGCCGCTGCAGGAGGTGCGGACCCTGGACCGGCGGACCCTTGTCAGCATGGGCAATACGGGAGAACAACCGGTCGTTGCCGGAGAAGATCCGCGCGTGCTGCTGTCGTGGTACGTGCAATGGCGCATCACCGATCCGCTGCATTATTTGGAGCAGGTGGGTAACACGTCCGATGCGGGCTCTGTGCGTTTGAACGCTGCCCTGCGTGCAACCTTGCAGGATGATCTGG
Organism: Allobrachymonas sp.; assembly: GCA_039808005.1. Lineage (GTDB taxonomy): Bacteria > Pseudomonadota > Gammaproteobacteria > Burkholderiales > Burkholderiaceae_C > Brachymonas. Next base: position 17,083 of record JBDHSG010000009.1, read on the forward strand.
GAAATGTCCCCCTGACGCAATGGCTGGCCGACATGTCTGGCATGTCGCACATGCTCAAGGCCCGGCTCAACACTGCCGCGCAACAGTCGGGCAAGCCGTGGGGGCTGGAAGTGCTCGAGGTGCGCGTGACGCGTATCGACGTGGACCAGCAGACGGCCGAGGCGGCGCATGCGCGTATGCATGAAACGCTGCAACAGATTGCAGGCGCATTCAAGGGAGAAGCGGCCAGCGCGGCAACTGTCGCACGCGCCGAGACCGACGCCAAGCGCGACGCCCTTCTTGCCGAAGGCAGGCGCCAGGCGCAGCAGATCCGTGGAGAGGGCGATGTCGAAGCCATCCGCATTTATGCGCAGGACTACGCCAAGGATCCCCGGTTCGCAAGCTTCTTCCGTTCACTGGCGGTCTATCGCAAGAGCTTCGACAAGAAGAATGATGTCCTGGTGATCGATCCGGCGGACAATCCTTTCTTCCCGCATTTGCGCGAAGGTGGCGGTGCGCTTCCCAGTGTGCCGGCGGCGGGTAGGTAAAACCCCATGGGAAACAAGACCATCTGGATGGCCGCGGCTTTCATGCTGATGTTCGAGGGCCTCATGCCCTTGATGGCGCCCAATCTGTGGCGGCGCGTATTTGCGTACCTGCTGCAGGCGCCGGACCAGGTTATCCGCATTGCCGGGGGCATCAGTGTCGTCATCGGGCTGGCGGTGTACTGGCTGATGGCCGGTTGAATGATGGAGGCGCGCGGACACGGTGCCGCAGGGGTGCCGCCCGGTGTGGATCCACAAGCCTGGCAGCGCCTGAAACCGCATGTGCGCGACTTCTTGCTAAGTGTCATGCGCAAGACGCGACCCTCCATGCAACAGCTTCCCTTTGACCGTGCGCGGGAAGCGTACGCCACGGGCAGTTGCGTGCTTGAACTCACCCCGCCGCTGTTGGCGCTGGTACAGGATCTGCAGATTCCCAGGCGCAGCGGCGAAAGCATGCGTGTGCGCCTGTACGCCACGCAGGAAGCGAAGCAGGGCGCGTTGCCCCTGCTGGTGTTTTTCCATGGCGGCGGCTTTGTGGTGGGCAGCATCGACACCCATGACGCCCTGTGTCGCGTGCTGTGCCACGCCAGCGAGTGCGCCGTGGTGTCCGTCGATTACCGGCTTGCGCCCGAACACAAATTTCCGGCGGCCTTTGAGGATTGCTGGGATGCCGTGCGCTGGCTGGCAGACAACGCTGCGGCATGGGGGCTGGATGCCAGCCGCATGGCCGTGGGCGGCGACAGTGCGGGCGGTACGCTGGCGGCGGCATGCGCCGTGCAGGCTGCACAGCAGGGCCTGCCGTTGCGGCTGCAATTGCTTTTTTATCCCGGCATGCAGGCCGCGCCACATACTCCTTCGCGGCAGTTGTACGGCAAGGGGTTTCTGCTCGATGAGGAGCAGATCCAGTGGATGTTCCATGCCTTTGCGCGCAGCACCGCCGATTTTGCCGACTGGCGGTTCGCGCCGATCCTTGCCGACGACGTATCCGGTGTGGCGCCGCTGTGGCTGGGCCTGGCCGAATGCGATCCCATCGTGGACGACAGCCTGCTCTGGGCCGATAAACTGCGTGCGGTGGGCGTGCCAGTGGACGTCGAGCTGTACCATGGTGTGATCCACGAGTTCATCAAGCTCGGACGCGCCATTCCGGAGGCGCAGCAGGTCCTGCGGGATGCCGCGCAGGCGTTGCGCAAGGCCTTGTACGCATAGACTTCATCCCCGCACGGGGGAAAACCGCACAATAGACCCGATTCCGTTTCTTGATCGCACCATGAAAGCCCCTGAACTGCTGCTGCCTGCCGGCAGCCTTGAAAAGATGCGCGCCGCGTTCGATTACGGCGCCGATGCCATTTACGCCGGCCAGCCGCGCTACTCCTTGCGCGCGCGCAATAACGAATTCCGGCTGGAGCAATTGCAGCAAGGCATTGCCGAGGCGCACCAGCGCGGCAAGAAGCTGTTCGTCACCAGCAACCTGCTGCCGCACAACGACAAGGTGCGCACCTACATGCGCGACATCGAGCCGGTCATCGCCATGGGGCCCGACGCGCTCATCATGGCCGACCCGGGGCTGATCATGATGGTGCGCGAGAAATGGCCCGAGGTGCCGATCCATCTCTCGGTGCAGGCGAATACGGTGAACTACGCGGCGGTCTCGTTCTGGCAGCGAGTGGGCGTGGCGCGCATCATCCTGTCGCGCGAGCTGAGCCTGGACGAGATCGAAAAGATCCGCCAGGAATGCCCGAATATCGAACTGGAGGTTTTCGTGCACGGCGCCCTGTGCATCGCCTACAGCGGACGCTGCCTGTTGAGCGGATACTTCAACCGCCGCGACTCCAACCAGGGCACCTGCACCAATGCCTGCCGCTGGAGCTATGCCACGCACGATGCCGCTACCGATCCCAACACCGGCGAGGCCATCGGCGCGCCAATGGACAAGGCATTCAGCTTCGAAGATGAACGCGCACAGGCCGGAAAGGATTTCGCTGCGACTTCACCTGCGAGGTGCCTTCCTTCGGCCACGGGCGATGGGGCGCGGCATCCCTTGGCCGAGCGGGTGTACCTGATCGAGGAACGCAACCGTCCCGGCGCGCTGATGCCCATCATGGAAGACGAGCATGGCACCTACATCCTCAACAGCAAGGATCTGCGCGCGGTGGAGTACGTGGAACGCCTGGCCAGAATCGGCGTCGATTCGCTCAAGATCGAGGGCCGCACCAAGAGCCTGTATTACGTCAGCCGAACCGCGCAGATCTACCGCCGCGCCATTGATGACGCGATGGCCGGCCGGCCGTTCGATCCTGTGCTGATGACCGAGCTGGAAGGGCTGAGCAACCGTGGCTATACCACCGGTTTCCTGGAGCGTCGCCCGGCCAGCGATTACCAGAATTACGAAACCGGCAGTTCGCAAACGCAGCGCAGCCAGTTCGTCGGTGAGGTCAGCCAGACCGAAGTGCGCGACGGCTGGATCCTGGTGGATGTAAAAAACCGCTTTGCCGTTGGCGACCGCATCGAGGTCATTCATCCCAGCGGCAACCAGATCGTCACGCTGGCGGCCATGCAGAATGCCGACGGGGAGCCGATCCAGGTGGCCCCGGGCAGCCCGCTCAAGGTCTGGCTGCCGCTGCAGGAACGCTACAGGGGCGCGCTGCTGGCCCGGATGGTGTGAGAGGCCGGGCTCATCCTTCGGCCGCGCGGCTGGAAGCGGGCATCAGCTTTCCACATCTTCCAGGCTGAAGAATTCGGTCTGGTCGTTGTACGAAAAGATTTCCGCATAACGCCCCCAGTTGATGACCGAATCGAGGGTTTCCTCGGCGGTCGCGTCCGTCAGGAAATCTTCCAGTTCCTGCTCAAAGCGCACGCGTGGGGCGTGGTGGCCGGGGCGTTCGTTGAGTACCTGGCGGATATGCGCGGCCAGCGGCACCGATTGCAGCAGATGCTCGGCAAACAGTACCTTGCGTTCCTGGGTGCTGCCTTCGGAAAAGATGCGGCCGGGAACGGTCAGCTTGATGTCGCCGGCATGCACTTCGGCAAAACCCAGATGCTGCAGCATTTCGGCCACCGGGAAAAGTTCGTCGACTTCCAGTTGCAGCGAACGCGCGATTTCCGGCATGTCGGCTTTGCCGAAATAGGGCTCTGCGGCCAGCGTTTCAATCAGGCCGGCCATCAGGTTGGTGGAAACGTGCGGCAGGCTGCTGCCCAGGTCCAATCCCTTTTTCGGTGCATCGCCGCTGTATCGGGTGGTCATGCGGGAATAGATCTCGTCTACCAGCGAGCGGAAGGCAGGATCGAGCCGGTTGCGCGGATGGGCAAACGGGACCCGGATCTCGGCAACGACGCGTCCGGGGCTGGACGAAAGCACGAGTATGCGGTCGCACATGAACACGGCTTCCTCGATGTTGTGCGTCACGATCAGGATCGATCGAATCGGCATGCGGTCTTGCGTCCACAGATCGAGCAGGTCGGTGCGCAACGTTTCGGCGGTGAGCACGTCCAGCGCCGAAAACGGCTCGTCCATGAGCAACAGGGTCGGATCGACCACCAAAGCGCGCGCAAAGCCCACGCGCTGGCGCATACCGCCCGAGAGCTCGCGCGGATAGGCGTTCTCGAAACCGTCCAAGCCGATCAGGTCGATGGCAGCCAGTGCGCGCTTGCGCCGCTCCGCTGCCGCCAGTCCCTGTGCCTCCAGTCCGGCTTCCACGTTTTGCAGCACGGTCAGCCACGGGAACAGGGCGAAGGTCTGAAATACCATTGCCACGCCCTGGGCCGGCCCCTGCAGCGGCTGGCCCTTGTAGGTGACGCTGCCGCTGGAAGGCTCGATCAGGCCGCAGATGATGCGCAGGAGCGTCGATTTGCCCGAGCCCGAGCGTCCCAGCAGGCCGACGATTTCCCCTTCGTGCAGCGTGACGTTCACGCCATCGAGCACCAGCACTTCGCCCTGCGCCTTGTCGAAGCCGCGGCTGACGTTTTCGACCCGGACGATTTCCGGACCGGGTGTGGGCGAATGGCCGGAAATGCCGGGCGGGGTGATTGCGGAGGTGAAAGGGGTGTTCATGGTCAACTCAAACGCAATTGTGCTTCGGCGTAGGCGTACAGCGGACGCCACACCAAGCGGTTGAACAGCGTAACGAAAAGCGACATCACGGCAATGCCCAGGATGATCTTGGGGAAATCGCCATCAGCGGTAGCCTGGGCGATGTATGCGCCCAGGCCGTGGGCCGTGATGTGGGTATCGCCCCACTGCACGGCTTCCGAGACGATGCTGGCGTTCCAGGCGCCGCCCGAAGCAGCAATCGCGCCTGTGATGTAGTAGGGAAAAATGCCGGGCAGCATCAGTTTGCGCCACCATTGCCAGCCACGGATATGGAAACTGGCCGCCACTTCGCGGTAGTCGTTGGGAAAGGAACTGGCGCCAGCGATGACGTTGAACAAGATGTACCACTGGGTGCCGAGCACGATCAGGGGCGAAAGCCAGATGTCGGCGTTGAGGTTGAAACGCACGATCAGCACCACGAATACCGGAAACAGCAGATTGGCCGGAAAGGCCGCCAGAAACTGCGCCAGCGGCTGCACCATTTCGGCCAGCCTGGGGCGCAGTCCCACCAGAATGCCAATGGGCACCCAGATCAGCGAGGCCAGCACAATCAACGCTATGACGCGCAGCAGCGTGATGCCGCCCAGCAGCAACACGTCCCAGACTTCGGCCAGCGATACACCGGCGCTGACGTAGCGGACGACCTGATACAGCGCATACGCCGTCAGGGTAACGATGAAAGCCGACCATGCCAGATCGCCGGCGCGTGCGTCGCGCTTGCCGGCAGGTTGGCGCGATACGGCCAGCCACGACGGACGCCCAGGCGCCAGCCGCAGCGGAATGCGCGCCGCGCCCGAGAACAGCCGCCCCAGCGGCACCAGCAGCCGGTGGATGAGACGGGTGCGGCGGATCAGGTCGAGCAGCCACGATTGCGGCGCCTTGCCCGAACTGGTGTTGTCCATGCGGAACTTGTCGGACCAGGCTACCAGCGGGCGAAACAGCAACTGGTCGTAGGCCAGGATCACCAGCGTCATGGTGATGATGACCCATGCGATCGAGGGGAGATGCTTTTGCTCGATGGCATGTGCCAAAAACGCGCCCACCCCCGGCAGGTTGAACGATTTGTCGCCCACGGTGATTGCTTCGGATGCGACCACGAAGAACCATGCGCCCGACATCGACATCATCATGTTCCAGACCAGACCGGGTATGGCAAACGGCACTTCGAGCTTCCAGAACCGCTGCCAGGCCGTCAGGTGAAAGCCGCGCGAGACTTCGTTCAGATCGCTCGGGACGGTGCGCAGGGACTGGTAAAAGCTGAAGGTCATGTTCCAGGCCTGGCTGGTGAAGATGGCGAAGACCGCAGCCAGCTCGGCGCCCAGCACCCGCCCCGGAAACAGCGCCATGAAGAACGTGACGGTGAACGAGATGTATCCCAGCACCGGCACCGATTGCAGGATGTCGAGCAGCGGCACCAGCACTTTGCCGGCGCGTTCGCTTTTGGCCGCCAGCGTGCCATAGAGGAAAGTGAACAGCAGCGAAACGACCATGGCTGCCAGCATGCGAAGGGTCGTGAGCGTGGCATACCAGGGCAGCTCGGCCGGATCGAGGGAAACCGGATGGGTTTCCAGCGCTGCAATCGGCATCACGCTTTCGTGGTATGCAATGGCCAGCAGGGCCATCAGGCCGATCAGCAAGGGAAATGCCACGAAGTCCCAACGGTTGGGCAGCAGGCGCCAGACGGATGCATTGGGGCGATGGCCGGTTCCGAAAACTGGAGCGTCATTTGTATCAAGGTCCATGGTTTACCGCTCCAGGGGATGTTGGCTATCGGGTTCCTCGTGACAAGTCGTGGAAATGAAGATATCGGCGCCTGCGGGCGCATATCCTGATTCAGGCAGGCACAGGGCGATTATTTTAGCGTCCGAACATGACACGACGGCTGGCAGATGGAACCATGCAACCGATTGGGGAAGAACACGGACCGCGTCATGCAGTAACATCGCCGTAATGAAAATGCGTTTGGGCGACGCAAAACGCCCGATGCGTGTATTTGTCGTCCGGTAAGGCGTCGCCAGGATGGCCGGTAGTCCGTGGTAACTGCCGGTCGATGGATGGACGTCGCTGTCTCCTGTCTTCTTGATTGAGTCTGATTCCGTCATGCCTGTCTTCGATCATCGCGTCATCCGGCAAGAAATTGCTGAACCCACACGCAGCTTCTACCCGGAAATCGAGCCATTCAGAAGCGGTTTATTGGATACCGGCGACGGGCACAAGATCTATTGGGAACTGGTTGGCAACCCTGCGGGCAAGCCGGCCGTATTTCTGCATGGCGGGCCGGGCGCGGGCTGCAGCGCCAGCCATCGCCGCGCATTCGATCCGAAAAAATATTGCGTCCTGCTGTTCGACCAGCGCGGCTGCGGCCGTTCGCAACCGCACGCCTGTCTCGAGAACAATACCACCTGGGATCTGGTGGCCGATATCGAGCGTCTGCGCGCCATGCTCGGCGTGAATAAATGGCTGGTATTTGGGGGCTCCTGGGGCAGCACGCTGGCGCTGGCCTACGCGCAGCGGCATCCGCAATGCGTGAGTGAACTGGTTTTGCGCGGCATCTTCACCCTTCGCAAGGAAGAAATCAGCTGGTTCTACCAGGACGGCGCCTCCAGGATTTATCCCGATCTCTGGGAGGGGTATGTGGCGCCGATTCCCGCAGAAGAACGCCACGATCTGGTGGCGGCCTATCACAAGCGGCTGATGGGAAGCGACAAGGCGGTTCAATTGGAGGCTGCCCGTGCCTGGGCGAAATGGGAAGGCAGCACCATCACCCTGTTGCCCGATTCGGAGGCGGAGAATTTTGCCGAGCCGCACTTTGCACTGGCCTTTGCACGCATCGAGAATTACTATTTCACCCATGGCGGTTTTTTTGAAGAAGGGCAGTTGATCCGTGAAGTGCACCGTCTCAAGGGCATTCCTTCCGTGATCGTGCAGGGGCGCTACGACATATGCACGCCGGCGGCCAGTGCATGGGATCTGTACCAGGCATGGCAGCAGGCCGATCCCGCAGTCGAACTGCATTGGATCGGCGATGCCGGGCACGCCTTTCACGAGCCCGGCATTCTGGATGTGTTGATCAAGACGACCGACCGGTTTGCCGCCAACTGGGTGAAGTGATCCGGGATGCGCGGGGCAGGTTCTGTGCAGCCTTGTTCGCCTGTTGGCACTGCAATGCCCGCCTTGGGATTCCTGAAAGTGCTGCGGGCACTCGCGTCTTCCGGTTGCACTGAACGGGAGAGCCCGTGCCGCTCAACCGGCAGGGCCCGTGCAGCCGCGTCAGACCAGGTTGACCGCCTGGAGTTCCTTTTTCAGGTAGGCATAGAACAGGGGGGCCGCCACCAGGCCCGCCGGGCCGAACGCGGCCTCCGAGATGAACATGACGCTCAGCAGCTCCCAGACGCCGATATGCGTGCTGTGTCCCACGACTTTGGCATTGATGGCGTATTCGGCCTTGTGGATGAGGATCAGAAAGCTCAGGCAGGCGGCGCCAGCCAGGGGCGAAACGGACAGTCCGACAACGGTGACCACCACGTTGCTGACGAGGTTGCCCAGGATCGGTACCAGGCCGGCCATCATGGTCAGGGTGATGAGCGCAGGAATGTAGGGGATGTACACATCCAGCAGCGGCATCAACACCAGCAGGAACAGCGCCGTCATGAGGGTATTGAATGACGCAATCCACAATTGCGCTGCCATGATGTGGCGAAAGGATTCGCCGATCAGGTGCACCCGGATCCGCAGATGGCGGGCGAGTATTCCCGGTTCCGATGGCGTTTTCCTAACCGCTGCCAATGCCCCGATGACCAGCCCAACATAGGCATACAGCAAGCCAGCAAGCCACGCGCGTCCGGCCATCGCCAGTGTGCCGGCCTTGGCGGCCAGGTGGCGGGCAATGGCGCGCTGGATGCCGTCGGTTTCTGCGGGCAGCATTTCCGCCAATTGGGTGGGCAGCTTTTCGCGCAATTCCAGTATGGTGCGGGCCATGTAGTGCAGCAGGTCGCCGTACTGCTTCGGCGTGGCGATCACATAATCAAGCGAGTGCGCCAGCGCTAGGCCCAGCATTGCCAGTGGCAGGACCATGATCACGGCGGCGGCGGTATTGCGCGCCAACGTAGGCACGGTTTCCCACGCCTGTGCGGAATTGATTTTTTGCAGGGCAAAAGCCCGTGCCAGCCAGCGCGTGAGAAAAAACCCCAGGCAGACACAAATCAGTCCCGGCAACAGGTGCAAGGTCATGACGGCCAGGAAGAACAGCCATACCAGCACATGGCTGACGATGCCGATATTGCGGGTCGTCAGGATGTTTCTTGCTGATGCAGGCGTGCTCTTTGCGGAGTTGGCCACGGTTGTGCCTGGCTTTTTTCTCAATCCACGAGGATGCATGGCGATTGCTGGCGTGGCGCAATGCTGCCGATGGCGTGGACGGTTTCGCCGTGGGCGCGCAATGTGGCCGCGGCGGCTTCGGCATGTTCCGACGCAATGATGATCACCATGCCGATGCCGTTGTTGAAGGTGCGGTTCATTTCGGCGTCATCGATGCCTGAGGTGGATTGCAGCCAGGCAAACAGCTCGCTTTGGGGCCAGCTTCCTTTGCGCAGGTGTGCCGCAACGCCTTCTGGCAGCACGCGAGGGATGTTCTCGAGCAGTCCGCCACCGGTGATGTGGGCCAGCCCCTTGATGGGATGCTGGGCCAGTGCGGCCATCACGCTTTTCACATACAGGCGTGTCGGGCGCATGATGGCTTCGCGAAAAGGCATGCCGTCCAGCGTGATGGGCAGATTGGCTGCGCTGCGTTCGATGCACTTGCGCACGAGGCTGAAGCCATTGCTGTGTACGCCGTGGCTGGCCAGGCCCAGTACCGTGTCGCCGGGCTGGATGTTCTGGCCGGTGAGGATTTTCGACTTTTCGACCGCACCCACGGCAAAACCGGCCAAATCGTATTCGCCTGGCGGATACATGCCCGGCATTTCGGCCGTCTCGCCCCCGATCAGCGCGCAGCCGGAGAGTTCGCACCCCTTGGCAATGCCTCCTACGACGGCCGCGGCGGTATCCACGTCGAGCTTGCCGCAGGCGAAGTAGTCCAGGAAGAACAGCGGCTCGGCGCCTTGCACCAGCACGTCGTTCACGCTCATCGCCACCAGATCGATGCCGACGGTGTCGTGCATGTTCCACTCGAACGCCAGCTTGAGCTTGGTGCCCACTCCGTCGGTACCGCTGACCAACACCGGCTCCTTGTATTTTTTCGGCACTTCGAACAGGGCGCCAAAACCGCCGATGCCTCCCAGAACGCCGTCGCGCAGGGTTTTCTTGGCCAGAGGCTTGATGCGTTCAACCAGGGCGTCGCCAGCGTCGATATCCACGCCGGCGTCTTTGTATGAAATGGGAGTTTGCATGTAGAGAATCGGTTCCGCCCCGCCGTGCCTGGACGACCGGGATAAAAACGGCTGTGCCGTTGATGAAAATGTTGCGTAGACTAGAGGCCTGCACGCTTTTACCCATTCGGCAATGGCAAGCTTTTTCGCCTGTCCGGTATTGTAAAACCTTCTTTTTGGGTGTGGCCCGTCATGCAATTCACCAGATACCAGAAACGCTTTGCCTCCTGGGCGATGATCGGCGCCATTGCCGGGTTGTTTGTATGGTTGCTCTCGCCCGTGCTGCTGCCCTTTCTGGTCGCCTGGATACTCGCTTATGCGCTCAATCCCCTGGTGGACAGGCTGGATGGCTGGTTCAATGGCAGGATGCCGCGCTGGCTGTCGGTGGTGGTGATCGAGACCGTGGCCGTGCTGATGGTTGTGGGCGTTTTCATGCTCGTGGTTCCGTTGGTCGTCAGGCAGGCGCCAGAGCTGGGCCGGCAGTTGCCGGCACTGGTCGAGGGGGCAAAATCCTGGATAGAGGCCACCGCGGCGCGATATGGTTTTGACGTACAGCTCAACGTCGGCACGCTCAGCGACTGGATGGCCAGCTATTTTCAGCGGGCCAGTGCATCGGGCGAAGCGAAAAATGTGGCGGGTTCCCTGCTTTCGTCGCTTGTCATCGGCGGCAATGTGGCCCTTTCCATCCTGGGCAACCTGATCCTCATTCCGCTTGCGCTGTATTACCTGCTGGTGGACTGGCAACGTTTCACAGGGGCGATTTATGGCCTCGTGCCGCGTCGCATGCGTGAGTCGGTAGCCAGTTTCGTCGAGGAGGCCGATACGGTGCTGAGCCAGTACCTGCGCGGGCAGCTGCTGGTGATGACGATCATGGCGCTGTTCTTCAGCATCGGGCTGATGCTGTTCGGGTTGGACCTGGCCTGGCCGATCGGCATTTTCACGGGGCTTGCCATGTTTGTGCCTTACGTTGGCTTTGCCACGGGACTGGTCATGGCTGCGCTGGTGGGCGTCATGCAGATGGGATTTTCAAGGGCAGCCATCATGGTGGCGGTGGTGTACGGAATCGGTCAGTTGCTGGAAAGTTTCTATCTCACCCCGCGCCTGGTGGGCGAGCGTATCGGCCTGCATCCCCTGATGGTGATCTTTGCCTTGCTGGCGTTCGGGCAGTTGTTCGGGTTTGTGGGCGTGCTGCTGGCGTTGCCGGCCAGCGCCGTGCTGCTGGTGGCGGTGCGGCGTCTGCGCAACCACTATCTGCACAGCAGCTTGTACAAGGGCTGAGGGCCGCCATGCAGTCGCCAGGCTGGCCGCGCATTTACTACAATACGCGCTTTGCCGCGTTTTCATGAGACAGTTACCGCTTGCACTGAACTGGAATACATCGTCTTCTGGCCTGGAACAGTTCGTTGCGGGTTCAAATGGCATGGCCCTGGCGCATCTGCGGCAATCGGTGACGGCTCCGACCCTTGCGCAAACGCCGACCTATCTCTGGGGCGATACGGGGTGTGGTAAAACGCATTTGCTGCAAGCCGTGCGCACAGCCCTGAACCAGCGTGGCCTGCAGGTTGGTTGGCTGGATGCCACCGTGGCGTGTGCATCCATGGCGCCGGAATTCGATCCCGCATGGCATGTCGTCGTGCTGGACGATGTGGATCGTTTTGATGCGGCGCAACAACATGCGGCCTTCAACTGGTTTGTCCATGCCATGACGCCAGCCGACGGCCGGACTCGCTGGGTGCTGGCCGCGGGACGCTTGCCGACGGCCGATCTGCCGTTGCGCGAGGATCTGCGAACCAGGCTGGGCTGGGGGCAGGTGTTTGCCTTGCAACTGCTGTCGGATGCGGAAGTTAAACTGGCGCTGCAGCAGGCAGCCAGGCATCGCGGCCTTTTTCTGGGCGACGATGTCATCGGCTACATGCAAAAGCGTTTTGCCCGCGATACCGGCAGCCTCATGGCGCTGTTGCAGATGCTGGACGACTATGCCTTGCAGACCGGCCGCGCCATTACCATTCCGCTGATCAAGCAGATGCTCGAAGAAGAAGCTCCCTGACATGTCCGAACGCCCCCGCATCGCTCTTTTTGACCTGGATCACACCCTGTTGCCGATCGATTCGGACTTCACGTGGACCAGCTTCACCAACGCGATGGGCTGGACGCATCCGCAGGAGGTGCAACGGCAGAACGAGGCGTTCTATGCAGATTACCGGGAAGGCAGGCTGGACATGCAGGCCTACATCCGTTTTGTCACGCAGGCCGTACGGGATATGACCCCGCAACAGCTGCATGCGGTACGGGAGCGCTATGTGCACGAGTTCATTCGTCCCCATGTGCTGCCGCCGGCGCTGGACCTGCTGCAACGCCACCGTGATGCGGGCGACACCCTGTTGATCACCACCGCAACCAACCGTTTCATTGCGGGTGCAGTGGGTGCCCAGTTTGGATTTTCCGACGATCAGATACTGGCCACCGAATTGCAATACACCCCCGACGGACGCATCAGCGGGGAGATGGCCGGGCGGCCCAATTTGCGTGAAGGCAAGGTGCACAAACTGCAGCATTGGCTGGCGGCGCGCAAACTGGAATGGGACGGGATCCATCTGACTTTTTATTCCGACTCCATCAACGATCTGCCCCTGCTGGAAAAGGCCCAGGAACCGGTGGCCACCAATCCGGATGCGGCATTGCGCGCGCTTGCAACCCAGAGAAGCTGGCGTATTCTCGACCTTTTCCCCACCCGCTAACATGATCAAGCGCATTTTCAACAAACTCCTTGGCAAAACCGGGTCCGGAAATGGCAGGGTGCCGCTGGGCCAGCGCGTCGAGGTTCCCGTTTCCGTCCACCGGATCGATCCGACGCTGGTTGACGAGCGCGCGGCCGAGGTAACGCGCACGCTCAGGAAAGCCGGTTTTGAAGCCTACATCGTGGGCGGCGCGGTGCGGGACTTGCTGGCCGGGCTCACGCCCAAGGATTTTGACGTGGCCACCAATGCCACGCCCGAAGAGGTCAAGCGTCTGTTCAGGCGGGCCTTCATTATCGGGCGGCGCTTTCGAATCGTGCACGTGGTGTTCGGGCGAGGGCGCGAGCACGAGGTGGTTGAGGTTTCGACATTTCGTGCGTATCTGGATGCGGCTTCCGCCGAGCAGGTCAGCGGCAATGAAAAGACCAGCAGGCATGCGCTGGCCGGCATGCAGCACGCGGTAGACGCTTCGGGCCGGGTGTTGCGCGACAACGTCTGGGGCCGCCAGGATGAAGACGCGGCGCGGCGTGACTTTACGGTCAACGCCATGTATTACGATCCGGAAAGCCAGATTGTGGTCGATTACCACAAGGGCATGGACGATGCCGCAAAGCGCGTCATCCGCATGATTGGCGATGCCGCGCACCGTTACCGCGAGGACCCAGTGCGCATCATCCGTGCCGTGCGTTTTTCGGCCAAGCTGGCCGCGCTGGGCTTCAAGCTCGACAAGACGACGGCCGCGCCGCTCAAGCAAAGCCTGTCCTTGTTGGCCAACGTGCCGCAAAGCCGCCTGTTCGATGAAATGCTCAAGCTGCTGCAGACCGGCCATGCACTGGCGAGCATCGCTCAGCTGCGGCGGCTGGGTTTGCAGGACGGCATTTATCCGCTGCTGACGCTGGCGGTGCAGCGGGCGGACGATCCGCTCGTGCAGGCGGCCCTCAAGGATACCGACCGTCGAGTCGCCGAAGGCAAGCCGGTGGCCGCGAGCTTTCTGCTTGCCTGCCTGCTGTGGCAGGACGTGCGGCTTGCCTGGGAGGAGGGGCGTGCTGCAGGCAAGCCCCCCTTCGTGGCATTGCAGCAGGCCATCGACGAAGTGTTTGACGCACGTATCGGCGATGTGTCCGGCCGCGGCAAGCTGGGCGCGGACATGCGTGAAATCTGGATGATGCAGCCGCGTTTCGAGAAGCGCACGGGCAACGGCCCGTTCAGCCTGGCGGCGCAATTGCGCTATCGCGCGGGCTTTGATTTTCTGCGGCTGCGCGCCGCCGTGGGCGAAGTCGAGGAGTCCCTTGCCGACTGGTGGCAAACCTTCAGCAGTGCGAACGATACCATGCGTGAAGACCTGATCGCGCAGGTGCGTGAGCAGATGCGGCAGCAGCAGCGCACCCGCCAGCGCAAAGCGCAGGGAGAGGGGGGGGGTGCCAAGTCGTCCGCAGGAGCCGAAGGCGACGCACCGCGGCGCCCACCCCGCCGCAAACCACGGGCGTCCGGGCAGGCGGCGTCGCCCGCCAAGGCGACTGGCGGTGCTTTGCCGGCCGAAGGGGAAGATGCGGCGCCGTCGTCTCCGGAACATGCCGCAGAGGAAGCCCTGGATGCGCCCAGCGAGAAGAAACGCCGTCCACGGCGGCGCCGGCCGAAGCCGAATACGGCTTCGGGCAATACCCGCGACGGGGACCAGTAAGGCATGCATCCCATGCAGCCACAAGCAGCTGCGGATGGCGAGGTAAAAGCCTGGCTGTCCCTGGGGGCCAATATCGGCGATGCGCGGCAAACCCTGTGCCACGCCATGGCCGCCATGGATGGGTGGCCGCACACACGGCTGGCTGTGGCCTCTTCGCTTTACCGTACGGAACCAGTGGATGCGTCGGGGCCGGATTACCTCAATGCCGTAGTGGAAGTGCGTACGGCCTTGTCGCCGCAAGCCCTGCTGCAGCAATGCCGCCAGCAGGAAACGGCGGCCGGGCGTGAAAGGCCTTATCACCACGCGCCGCGTACGCTGGACATCGATATCCTGCTTTACGGCGACCAGCGTATCGACCTGCCGGAATTGACCGTGCCGCATCCTCGCATGCTGCAGCGCGCTTTCGTGCTGGTGCCTCTGTCCGAAATCGCGCCGGAAAAGGTCACTGCCGAACAATTGCAGGCCGTGGGCAATCAGCGTATCGAACGGCTGGCCGATTGCCGTTTTTAGCCCGGAGCGGGCATAATGCGCGCTTAATTGATTGCACGCCATGTCTGCCCAAGCAGCTCTCGCCCATAGCACCCGCCACGCCGCCGCCACTGCGGCGTTTTTCTTGCCACTGGCGCTGCTGCCATGGCTCAATCCCGTTTCTGGTGGCGCCATGACGCCGGCGATTCCACTGCTGGTGGGGTGGATCTGCAGCGCGGTGCTGTTTGCCGGCTTGCCTGCCGGTTCCATCTCACGCTCGGCTTGCTGGTGCCTGGGGATGCTGGCGCTGGCTGCATTGCTGGGGGTGGTGCTGGATCTGTCCTGGCAATTGCTCGCGGTCAGTCTGTTGATGATGGGCGCGGCAGCGCTGGTGGGTGTTCGTCTGGTGCAGCAGTTTGCAGCATTCCCTGTGGCGGGCGCCGCGCAGAAAGGGGATCGCAGTTCCGCCGAGACAGGCGTGGCGCTGATTGCCGGGAGCTGGTTGCTGGCGGGCCTGTTCAATGCCATCATCGGTTTTTTGCAATATCGCCAGCAGACGGCATGGCTGGGTGATCTCGTCAATCACGCGGCTGCCGGCCAGGTGTATGGCAACCTGCGGCAGCGCAACCAATTCGCCACGCTCATGAGCATGGCGCTGTGGGCGCTCTGGTATCTGTGGCAGCAGGGGCATTTGCAGCGCCTGGCGCAGCATGCCTGCAATGCGTCACAGCGTGTTGCAACGGTTCTGGCCTGGCTGCTCATGCTGCCGCTGAGCGCCAGCATGGCGCTGACGCTGTCGCGTACCGGCCTGATGCAGCTGGCGGCTGCCGGGGTCATGCTGGGATTCTGGATGCTGCGCAACCGGCGACCGGCTGCCGTTGGCGTATCGCGTACGGCCGGGTTGATGTGGCTGGCCGGGGTGGCATTGATCTATCTGGCAACCGCCTATTTGCTGCATCACCTGTATGGCGGTGTGGACATGCTGGTGCGGCTGGAAGGCAAGGACAGCCGGGCCTGCATTGGGCGTACGGTACTGTGGAGCAATATTCTTTGGCTGATCGCCCGCAAACCCTGGCTGGGCTGGGGCTGGGGCGAGCTGGATTATGCGCATTACATGGCCGACTATCCCGGCATGCGCTTTTGCAGCCTGCTCGATCACGCCCACAATCTGCCCTTGCATCTGGCCGTTGAGTTGGGCATACCGGTTGCCGTCCTGGCATGTGCCGTTTTCCTGTGGTGGGTATGGCGCAACCGGCCCTGGTCCGAAGGGGAACCGTCACGCCAGCTGATGTGGGGTGTGCTGGCAATGATCGGCCTGCACAGCCTGCTCGAATATCCGCTGTGGTATGCACATTTCCAGATGGCGGCTGGCCTAGCCGTGGGTGTTCTGGCAGCAACGCGCGGCGGCAGCCGGCAGCGCCGGGGGCAGGGTGGAAATTGTATCACTCCTGACAGACCCGATACACGGGCATTGTGGTTTCAGCGCGTGTTGGCCGGTTTGATGCTGGTGGGACTGATGTATGCCAGTTTTGATTTTGTGCGGGTTACGCAGCTCTATCTGTTGCCAGAAGACCGGGTCTGGCCTTTCCGCGTCAACATCCAGGAACAGGCCGCGCGCAGCTTCCTTTACCGCAATGCCGTGGAATTTGCGCGCGTCAGCACGACAGAGATTACGCCGGAAAAAGCGCAGCAGCAGCTGGCGCAGGCCCGGCGGCTCATGCATTACAGTCCGGAGCCGCGTGTGATCATCCGCGTGATTGAATGCCTGCAGGTTCTGGGCCGCCAGGCCGAAGCCGATGCGCAGGCCATGCATTTCAGGCAGGTGTATCCGGATGATTACGCCAGTTGGAAGCGAACCGCGGAAGGGCAATGACTGGCTGGCCGTGCGCTGAAAAAATGGTGGCAGGCAGGCGGGTTCATGCTTTTGCTTAGAATAGAGAGCTTTTCAGACGCCTTCATGCGGGCCGCTGTGGTCCCACACCATGCGGGCGGTTTCAACGGCCAAGAGGCAAGTTCTTTTTTCTTCCGGGAGTTTCCGTGCTACTTTTCATCAGCAATGCCTATGCGCAAACCGCCCCCGCAGGTGCCGGCGGTGGCGATTTCATGTCCACCCTCGCGTCGGTGGCGCCCATGATTCTGGTTTTCGTCGTGGGCTTTTTCTTCATGGTACGTCCCCAAATGAAAAAGCAGAAAGAGTTGCGCAATCTGCTGGAAAACCTTGCGCCAGGCGATGAAGTCGTCACGACAGGCGGCTTGCTGGGGAAAATCAGCCGCGTCAAGGATGGCAATGTGGAACTGCAGATTGCAAAGGACGTGGAAGTCGTCATGCAAAAACAGGCCGTTGCTCAGGTACTGCCCAAAGGATCCATCCGCTTCTGATCGGGTTGGTCTTGCCACCCTTTCATGCGGTGCGGCCTGCACAGGCCAGGTTTCGCGCATACCCGCAGGGGCTTGTTGCGTATCCTTTCTGCCCCTCTTCAAACCTGAACTAGCACCATGAATCGATATCCGCTCTGGAAATACATCACCATGTTCGTGGTGGTGCTGATCGCGGCGATTTATGCCTTGCCCAATTATTTTGGTGAAGCACCTGCCGTGCAGGTGTCTCCGGCACGGGCCTTGGCAGTCATCGACGAACCCTTGAAACAGCGGGCACTGGCCGCGCTTGAAACCTCCCAACTCCAGCCTGTGCTGGTGGAGCAGCAGGGCAATTCGCTGCTGTTGCGCTTCGATGGTACCGATGCGCAGATCAAGGCCCGCGACGTGGTGGAAAAGGCCGTCAACCAGAATGCGGAAGAACCCGATTATTCGGTGGCGCTCAATCTGGTGTCGCGTTCGCCCCGTTGGCTCAGGGCGCTGGGGGCCTCCCCGATGTTTCTGGGCCTCGATTTGCGGGGTGGGGTGCATTTCACCCTGCAGGTGGATGTAAAAACAGCCTTGAGCAAGCGGCTCGACGCGCTGGCGGCTGACATGCGCAACCTGCTGAGCCAGAAAGGCATCGCTTTGACGGACGTACAGCGCACGGGCGAGACATTTGTTGCCAGCTTCGCGGATGCTGCCATGGCAGACCAGGCGCGTCGCGTGATGGAAGAAAGCGCCCCCGAATTGCAATGGACGCGCGGGGAAGCGGCCGGAAAGCCTGTGTTGGCGGCAGCATTCAAGCAGGCAGAGGCTAGTCGGTTCCAGGAAGCGGCGGTCAAGCAGAACATCCTGACCCTGCACAAGCGGATCAATGAACTGGGCGTGGCCGAGCCCGTCATCCAGCAGCAGGGCGCGGACCGGGTGGTGGTGCAGTTGCCGGGCGTGCAGGATACGGCCAAGGCCAAGGAAATCCTGGGGCGCACCGCTACGCTGGAAATCCGGCTCGTCGATGAAAGCCCTCAGGCACAAGAGGTCGAGCGCGACCGCAATCTTGCGGTGCTTTCCGGACAGCCTAAACCGGAAAACGAAATGGCTCCGGTGCCATTCGGATCGGAAGTGTTCATGGGCAGGGCCGACAAGGAAGGCCGCCGCATGACCTACATACTCAAGAAAGAGGTATTGCTGACCGGTAACAACCTTACCAATGCCCATGCCGGTTTCGACGGCCAGACGCAGGCGCCGACGGTCAACCTCGAACTGGATGGCAGGGGCGCGCGCGATTTCCAGATCATTACACGGGAAAACGTGGGCAAACGCCTGGCCATCCTGCTGTTTGAAAAGGGCAGGGGAGAAGTCGTCACTGCTCCGCAGATCAACAGCGAAATTCCAGGAGGGCGTGTGCAGATCACCGGTAGCCGCAATACGCAGGAAGCAACCGATACCGCGCTGCTGCTGCGTTCCGGCTCGCTGGCCGCGCCGATGGACATCGTGGAAGAGCGCACCATCGGCCCCGGACTGGGTGCCGCCAATATCGAAAAAGGCTTCAAGAGCGTGGCCTACGGATTTGCGGCAGTGGTCATTTTCATGTGCGTGTATTACATGCTGTTTGGCGTGATTTCCTCGATCGCGCTGGGCGTGAACCTGCTGTTGCTGGTTGCCGTGCTGTCGATGCTGCAGGCCACCCTGACGTTGCCCGGCATGGCGGCCATGGCGCTGGCGCTGGGCATGGCGATCGATTCCAACGTGCTCATCAATGAGCGCATCCGCGAGGAATTGCGTGCCGGCGCTTCGCCCCAGGCGGCCATCCAGGCGGGATACGAACACGCCTGGGCCACGATTCTGGACTCCAACGTCACCTCCCTGATTGTCGGTATCGCCTTGCTGGCCTTTGGCTCCGGGGCAATCCGCGGTTTTGCCGTGGTGCATTGTCTCGGCATCCTGACCTCCATGTTCTCTGCCGTGTTTTTCTCACGGGGGCTGGTCAACCTTTGGTACGGGCGACGCAAAATCAAGAGTCTTTCCATCGGCACGGTCTGGCGTCCCGGAAACGACGCGCAATTGGCCGATCACGGCAGCAAGGACTGAAGCCATGGAATTTTTCAGAATTCGCAAGGTCATTCCGTTCATGCGCTACGCGCGCATGCTCAACATCATTTCCGCCCTGACGTTTGCGCTGGCCGTATTCTTTCTGGTCACGCGCGGCCTGCACCTGTCGGTGGAGTTCACTGGCGGCACCTTGATGGAGGTGACTTATTCTCAGCCGGCACCCGTCGATGCCGTGCGCGGCACCATCGAACAGATGGGATACAAGGACGTGGTGGTGCAGAACTACGGCTCTTCGCAAGAAGTGCTGATCCGGCTGCCGCTGCAGGAAGGCGTAACCTCGGTGCAGCAAAGCGCCCAGGTGATGGATGCCCTCAAGACCCAGGACGGCTCGGTGTCGCTGCGCCGTGTCGAGTTCATAGGTCCGCAGGTGGGCAAGGAACTGCTGTCCAATGGCCTCAAGGCGCTGGCCTTTGTGGTTATTGGCGTCATCATTTATCTGGCAATCCGTTTCGAGTGGAAGTACGCGCTCTCTGCCATTGTTGCCAACCTGCACGACATCATCATCATTCTGGGCTTCTTTGCCTTCTTCCAATGGGAGGTGTCGCTGTCGGTACTGGCCGCCGTGCTGGCCGTGCTGGGGTATTCGGTCAACGAATCGGTGGTGGTGTTCGACCGCGTACGTGAAAACTTCCGCCGTTTCCGCAAGATGGATACGGTGCAAGTCGTCAACCATGCCATCACCAGCACCATCAGCCGTACCATGATCACCCACGGCAGCACCTTGATGATGGTGCTGTACATGCAATTGTTCGGTGGTGAAACCCTCCATTATTTTGCCGTGGCGTTGAACATCGGCATTCTGTTCGGGATCTATTCCTCGGTGTTCGTTGCCACCTCGATGGCGCTGTGGCTGGGCATCAGGCGGGAAGACCTGATCAAGAAGGGAGGCGGGCCCGGCCGCCGCCTGGGCTCCAGCAAGGACGACCCGAACGCAGGGGCAGTGGTGTAATCGAGGCGGACCGCCGGCCTCCATGACGCTGGCGGGCCACACATCTGGCGCACGCCGGCGGCTTCCGGCAGAGGATGTTCATGCAGTGGTTCATTGTGACGCTGGCATCACTGTCGGCGGGGTTTGTTGATGCCATTGTGGGCGGCGGCGGCCTGATCCTGCTGCCCGCCCTGTTCAGCACGTTTCCTGCTGCCTTGCCAGCCACCTTGCTGGGTACCAACAAGTCGGCCTCAATCTGGGGCACGAGCTTTGCCACCTGGCAGTTCAATCGCCGTGTGCAGATGCGCTGGGGGGCCATGCTGCCAGCGGCATTGTGTGGCCTGGCGGGATCGTTTGTTGGCGCCTGGGCCGTCACGCAGGTTGCGCCCACCTACTTGCGCAAGGCCTTGCCGTTCGTACTGCTGGCCATTTTGCTCTATACCCTGGCGAAGAAGGACCTGGGTCATCGTCACCAACCGCGCTGGAGCGGACGACAGGAAACCTTGGCCGCATGCGCCATTGGGGCCGGCATTGGCCTGTACGATGGTTTTTTCGGCCCCGGAACCGGCAGTTTCCTGGTGTTTTTGTTCGTGCGCATACTGGGATACGACTTTCTCAACGCTTCAGCCGGCGCAAAGCTGGTCAACGTTTTCACGAACCTGGCGGCCATCATCCTGTTTGCCAGCAAGGGCCATGTCTGGTGGCAGTTGGGGCTGACGATGGCCGTGGCCAATGTTGCGGGGAGCATGATGGGCTCGCGGCTGGCGCTCAGGCACGGTGCGGGATTCGTGCGCTGGGCGTTCATCATCGTGGTGGCTCTGCTGATAGCCAAAACGGGTCACGATGCATTTGTGGCGTACTGAATCGATGCGCACAATATCCGCCTCATCGCTATCGATGGCAAGCATCTGTCTTTTTAGGCGTCACAGGTGCGGCTGCGCTGCAGGATCACTTGCCCCGCTTAAAGGATGGCAGCATGGCTGCGCCCTAGGGGTTTTGCTTCCACAGGGTTTCTAGCAGGGCCAGTTCGGCGTCGTAGCGCTTGTGCAGGAGCACGAGTTCCTGCCGCTGGGCGAAGATGTAGGTGTTGGCGGCCTTTTCGCTCTCGTTGATGGCCTGTTCCTGCAGGCGCAGTTTGGCGGGCAGATTCTCGGGCGTTTTTGTGTAGAACGCCAGTTCTTCTTCCAGCTTGGCACGCTCGTTCTTGATGGCTTCCAGTCGGACATAGCCTTCACGGATGCGGGAAGTGACGGATCCCGCTTCGAGCATGCGCGCAGCCATATGGCTCGACGCATTGGGGTAGCGTTGCAGCAAGGCGGCCATGCTCTTGGCTCTTGCCCTGGCTTGCAGGCGTTGTGCTTCTTCCTGCTTGTTGCGTGCGTCAAGGGCGGCAGTTTCTGACGGGGTGTAACTGGGCGGAATGATGCGCTTGACGGCTCCGCTTCTGGATAGCACGCGCTGTTCCCGGTCCAGGCAGGCGGCAATAGGGCGGTCGGAGGTCAGGCGTCTGCCATTGGCATCGACGCAGGAATAGATTTCGGCTGCGTGCGAGGCAACAGGAACGGACAGCATGGCCAGCAACAGGACCGCGACCGGGGAGCAACACGTTTTCATGTGTGTCTCGACAACTCTGGTGGTGTGTGTTCTCATTGAGCAGCAAAAACTGCGCCATATTGTCCGATCGGGGCCTCCATTTCCGGCTGGGCAACATATTCCCCACTAATATAGTGAACTATTTCACGTTGCAGGGCACCGAGCCGAACCACACATCCACTACATGGCAATGGCTGGCAAGGGCCTGTCTGACAAAATTTCATCGGGCTGTGCCATCAACTGATACCGTATTGCGCCCGGTATGACAAAACCTGTTCATAGCAGTCCGCAAGGTCCTGTTCCCTGGTAGCCGAGGCTGACAGATAGCCGAGCAGATCGTCCAGCGTGGCAATGGCGCAGACTTGCAGTCCCAATTGTTCGCGGACGTATTGCACGGCGCTGTAGGATACGTCCTGGCCGTTCTCGGTGGCCTTTTCCTGCCGGTCCAGTGCAACGGCGACGGCGGCAGGAGTGGCCTGTGCCGAACGGATCAGCGCGATGGATTCGCGCACGGCGGTACCAGCCGACATGACGTCATCGACAATCATTACGCGGCCCTGCAGAGGTGCCCCGACCAGGTTGCCTCCTTCGCCGTGATCCTTGGCTTCCTTGCGGTTGTAGGCGAAGGGCAGGTTGCGGCCCATGCGGGCCAGTTCGATGGCAACTGCCGCTACCAATGGAATTCCCTTGTAGGCCGGGCCGAACAGCATGTCGCAGGCGATGCCGCTGGCGATGATGCGTTGCGCATAAAACTGGGCGAGCCGCCCGAGCATGGCCCCGTCGTTGAACAATCCTGCGTTGAAGAAATAGGGCGATTGCCGACCGGCCTTGGTGATGAAATGGCCAAAGCGCAAGACGCCGCATTGCACGGAAAAAGCGACAAACTCCCCGGCCAGCGGGTCACGGGAAGGTTGGGAATCGGAGGCGGAAGTCAACATGGTTTTTTTGAAAAGGCTTGTAGGTGGCTGGAATTGTAGGGGGCGGCCCGTGAGCGGGCAAAAGTCGCTCCGAAAGGAGAATGCATTTTCAGGGTTTTTCGGTACGTGCAAAAACCAATACCTGAAGCCGCTGCACGCCCGCTGCCCGCAGGGTCTGTGCCGCCGCCTGCACCGATGCGCCGCTTGTCATCACATCGTCCACCAGCACGACACGCTTTCCGTTGAGTTGGGGTGATTGGTCGGCGGCAACGGCAAACGCCTGGTGCATGTTGCGCTGGCGTTGCGCCAGCGAAAGCCGGCTTTGCATCTGGGTGTTGCGAACGCGCAGCAGCCAATCATGGCGCACAAGGGCCTGCCGGTGATCCAACCTTTCCTCTTTGTGGGTGCACGCGCGCAAGGCCTGTGCCAGAAGCAGCGATTGGTTGTAGCCACGCTCGGCCAACCGCCGCGGATGCAGGGGCATGGGAATCAGTGCATCGCATGTGCGAACGGCCAGCCGCAGCATCGGATGCTGCAGCATCACGCCAGCCAGCGCGATGGCCCAGCCGGTTTGTGCGCCAAACTTGAATCCGTCCACGCATGCTTGCCACGGCCAGCTGTAAGACACGGCGGCGTGGCAGCCATCGATGCCACGAAGAGGCTGCCGCAGGCAATGGGCGCACAGATGTGTTGCATGGTCATCCGCGCTGGCGGCATGTCCCGGCGGCAGCAGCAATGCGCATCCGGTACAGCGTGGCTGCACCTGGGCGTGGGCATGGCGGCAGGCCTCGCAAATGCTGTATGCCGGCCAGGCATGGCAAATCATGCATTGGCTGGGCAGTTTCCACAAAGGGGCGATCGGTTCGCGCATGGCGGGTTCGGGGAAAGGGCATGCAGGGATGTGCATGGCAACGCGGCATCGCTTACTATACTGCCCACTTTTCCTGGAAAGACATGCCCAGTTCCCCCGTGCCCGCCTTGTCTGATATCGATCCCATTGCAGCCATGCGCTGGCAGCGGCAACGGCCGCGCGTCAGTCCCTGGTTGCACGAGGAGGTGGCGCAACGCATGTTGCAGCGGCTGGATGCCATCAGGCTGCACCCCGGCCAATGGCTGCATTGGCAGCCGGCCCAAGGCGGGCTGCAGGCCCATGAGGCACTGCTGCGATGTTATCCGCAAGCCCGCGCCTGGCAAATGCCTGGCGCCTCGCAGCCTGCGCCGAGCAGCATCGACATGCTCTGGGCCAATATGGTTCTGGACAAGATGGCCGATCCGCGAGGTGTGCTGGCGCAGTGGCGCCGGCTGTTGTCGCCCGACGGGTTTGTGATGTTCTCCGTGCTGGGGCCGGGCAGCCTGCCGCAATTGCGCAGCCTCTACCAGAGCCTGGGATGGATGCCGCCTTGCCATGCTTTTACCGATATACATGATTGGGGCGACATGCTGCATCAGGCCGGATTTTCCGATGTCGTCATGGATGCCGAATGCGTGACGCTCACCTTTGCAACGCCCCAGCGCCTGTTGCAGGAATTGCAGGAAATGGGGCACAACCTTTCGTCTGGGCGCAGCCGTATCACGCGCACGAGAAACTGGCTGCAAAAATGGCATGAAGCCGTGCAGACGCTCGCCTTGCCGGACGGCCAACTGCCGTTGACGTTCGAAATCATTTACGGCCATGCCGTGCAGAGCGCGCAGGACCGCGACGAGGCTGGAGACGTCACGGTGGATCTGGTGCAGATGCGGCGTATGTTGCTGGGCAAAGGATAAAGCGCAATTCTTTGGGAAACTGCTGACAGGAGCAGCGCGGTTCTTGCGTCTGTAGGGGGTTGCGGCACAATGTGACGGACACACTGGCATTCTTATTTTGTATTTCCATCATGAACAGTACACTTTTGACGTGGCATGAAACCATCGGCGCAGAAAAACAGCAACCCTATTTCATGCAGCTGTGGCAGCGCATCAAGCAGGTGCGGCATTCGGGCGCGGTGATCTATCCACCCCAGAGCGAAGTGTTCAGCGCCTTTGCCCTGACGGAGTTCGCGGCCGTCAAGGTCGTCATCCTGGGACAAGACCCTTATCATGGTCCCAACCAGGCGCACGGGCTGGCGTTTTCGGTCCGGCAGGGTGTGGACATTCCCCCTTCGCTGCGCAATATCTACCAGGAACTGTGCAACGACATTCCGGGATTCGTGATGCCCAATCACGGCTTTCTGCAGCACTGGGCGGAGCAGGGCGTGCTGCTGCTCAATGCCGTGCTCACGGTGCAGGCAGGACAGGCCCATTCGCACGCCAACTGGGGGTGGGAGCGGTTTACCGACCGGGTGGTGGAGCAGCTCAACACCCATCGCGACGGGCTGGTGTTCATGCTATGGGGTAGCCATGCGCAGAAAAAAGGCGCCATGATCGATCGCCAGCGCCACCTCGTGCTGCAGGCGCCGCATCCTTCCCCGCTGTCGGCCAGCCGGGGGTTTTTTGGCTGCCGCCACTTTTCCAAGGCCAATGCCTGGCTGCTGCAACACGGACAGACCGCCATCGACTGGCAACCGTAAGTTCCAAGCCCTCTAGGGCAACAGTGC
Organism: Allobrachymonas sp.; assembly: GCA_039808005.1. Classification (GTDB taxonomy): domain Bacteria; phylum Pseudomonadota; class Gammaproteobacteria; order Burkholderiales; family Burkholderiaceae_C; genus Brachymonas. The sequence continues at coordinate 42,422 of JBDHSG010000009.1, forward strand.
ATCCCATAGCGTGGGATCGAATTGCCAGCGCATGGCGGGTTGTTGTTGCGCCTGCCGGATGGCCTCCAGAAAATCCGTGCGGGCAATAGCCCGGGCGCCCAGATGCGCGAGGTGTGCCGTCTGTTGCTGGCAGTCGATCAAGGGCACGCCGTGGGCGCGGCACAGGCACACCAGGGCGGCCAGGGCGATCTTGCTGGCATCGCGCTTTCGCGAGAACATGCTTTCGCCGAATACCGCATGCCCCAGCGCCACCACGTACAGGCCCCCGGTCAGCGTGCCTCTCTCCCAGATTTCCACGCTGTGCGCCAGGCCGCGCCGGTGCAGTTCGCCATAGCTTTCCATGATGGCGGGGGTGATCCATGTTCCACTTTGTCCGGGACGCGGTGCGGCGCATTGCTGCATGACCTGGTCAAAGGCCGTGTCGATGCGGATGGTGCCATCGTTGCGCAGGCGAAATGCCCGCAAGGTTTTGCGCAGTGAGGGGTGAAGGCGGAAATCCTCTGGACGCAGAACCATGCGCGGATCGGTGCTCCACCACAGGACTGGCTCGTCCGGGCCGTACCAAGGGAAAATGCCACAGGAATATGCGGCGGCCAGTGTGTCGGCATCAAGCGTGCCGCCCGCAGCCAGCAGGCCTGGCCACGGGGAGTCAGGCCCCAGGGCAGACTCGGGCGGTGGAAACGGCTGATGCGGTTGCAGCCAAGGCAGTTCCAGATCCGTCATTGCTCCGGTTGTACACCGAGAGTCCCGATGCGTGCAACAGGCGCTTTGCCCGCATGCCCGGCCGCGGAATCACGCACCGGTAACGGACGCCGCCTTGCATATCTGCTTGGCCGCTGCAATTGCCTGATCCAGGTCTTCGACCATTTGCACGCCGGGCAGGTGGGTGATGCCGACCCGTTGCGCCTTGTCCAGCGGCTGCTGCGCCAGGCCGGACAGGATGACGGCGATTCCGCGCTTGTGGCACTGTTCGGACAGTTGAACGATTTCTTCCGCGCCGGATGCGTCCATGTAGAGCAGGTTCTTGAAATCGATCACCAGAACACGCTCCGGGAGATTGTCGGCGATCTGCTCCACCACACGCACGGCACCGAAGAACAGGGTGCCCTGCAGGCGCCAGACGCGCATGTCTGCGTCATTCCAGATCTGCCCGGATGGGGTCGCAGGCCCGTCGGCCTCTGTGGCATCTGCATTTGCCGGCAGTATTTTTTCCGAGCGCGACAGGCTGGACATGCTGTAGATGAAGGTGAGCAGCGAGGTCACCAGGCCCACTTCGACGGCCACGGTCAGATCGAACACCACGGTCAGGAAGAACACCGCCAGCAGCGTGATGCGGTAAGGCATGGTGTAGTTGCGCAGGCGCACGAATTCGCGCCATTCGCCCATGTTCCAGGCGACAAATACCAGAACCGCCGCAAGGGTGGGCAGGGGAACGGCAGCGGCCAGCGGCGCGGCCACCAGTACGATCAACAGCAGGGAAAGCGCATGCACCATGCCGGCTACCGGGGTGGACGCGCCGCTTTTGATATTGGTGACGGTGCGGGCAATCGTTCCGGTGGCAGGCATGCCGCCAAAGAACGACGTGACCACGTTGGCCACTCCCTGGGCCATAAGTTCCTGGTTGGGATCATGCCGGTCGCCGGTCATGCTGTCGGCCACGCGGGCGCACAGCAGCGATTCGATCGCGCCCAGAAGGGCCAGCGTGATGGCAGGCATCAGCAGATGGCGCGCACTTTCCCAGTTCAGTTCCGGAACGATGAAACGCGGCAATTCTGCGGGGATGCCGCCAAAGCGGCTGCCGATGGTTTCAACCGGCAAACCCATTACCTTGACGACGATGCTGGTGATGATCAGCGCGACGATGGAGCCAGGAATGATGGTGAGCTTGCCCCGGAAGGCCAGCTTGTTTCTCATCAGTCCCGGCGTGAAATGCTGCCAGACTATGATGATGACCAGTGTTGCCACGGCAACCGCGATGGCGTAGTAGTTGACCGTGTCCAGGTGCTGCCACAGGGCATGGAGCACGCCGAAGAAATCGGCCGGCATTTTGGGAATTTCCAGTCCCAGGAAATCCTTCAGCTGCGAAAGGCCGATCAGCACGGCGATGCCGTTGGTGAACCCGATGACAACCGACACCGGGATGAAACGTATCAGGGTTCCCAGTTGGAAGCGGCCCATCAGGAACAGGAAGATCCCTGACATGGCCACCGCAATGATGAGGTTGGAAAGGCCGTAACGCTCGACGATACCGTAAACGATGACGATGAAGGCACCGGCGGGCCCACCAATTTGCATCTTGGAGCCGCCCAGCAGCGAGATCAGGAAACCGGCAATGATGGCGGTGAAGATGCCGGTTTGCGGCGTCAGGCCGCTGGCAATGGCAAAAGCCATGGCCAACGGCAGGGCCACGACGCCGACGGTCAGGCCCGCCGTTATGTCCTTGATCAGCTTTTCCTTGCTGTAGCCCTTCATGGACTGAAAGAAGCTGGGCTTGAAAGCAAGAAACGACGAAAACTGGGACATGACAGGTACCCCGTAAAAACGACCTCGGCGGCGTTTTTCATGTCGCGCCGCCGCGGAAAACGGATCAAAAGATGAAATTATAGACCTTCATGCCAAGTAGCTTTCCATTTCCTGACGAGTGATGCTGCCAGTCAACGGGTCCCAGTCCCGGGGAAAGCAGGGTGCTGCGTGATTTGTCGCATTCGGCGCGAAACAAAAAATATTTTCAATCATGTGTCTTATATAAGACATAAGACAGAAAAATGGTCTTATAGAAGACTTATACTGCGAGCAGGGAAGACGAGCAGTTGGCGTCACTTGTCCGTTCCGTGTTTTTCATTCATCAGGAGTCCTTGCCATGACACAGCTTACCCGTGAACAACAGATCAGTGCCCTTGAAAAGGATTGGGCCACCAACCCGCGCTGGAAAGGCATCAAGCGCGGCTACTCTGCCGCCGACGTCGTGCGCCTGCGCGGCAGTCTGCAGCCAGAATACACGCTGGCCAAGCGTGGCGCCGAGAAGCTGTGGGAGAAGGTCAACGGCGGCGCCAAGAAGGGCTACGTCAACGCCTTTGGCGCCATCACCGCCGGCCAGGCCATGCAGCAGGCCAAGGCAGGCCTCGAGGCGGTGTACCTGAGCGGCTGGCAAGTCGCTGCCGATGGCAACACGTCTGAAACCATGTACCCCGACCAGTCGCTGTACGCCTACGATTCGGTGCCGACCATGGTGCGCCGCATCAACAACACGTTCAAGCGCGCAGACGAAATTCAATGGAGCCGCGGCATCGAACCCGGTAGCCCCGAGTTCATCGACTACTTCCTGCCGGTGGTGGCCGATGCCGAAGCCGGCTTCGGCGGCGTGCTCAATGCCTTCGAGCTGATGAAGAACATGATTGCCGCCGGTGCCGCTGGTGTGCACTTTGAAGACCAGCTCGCCGCCGTGAAGAAGTGCGGCCACATGGGCGGCAAGGTGCTGGTTCCCACCCGTGAAGCCATTGAAAAGCTCATTGCGGCCCGCTTCGCTGCCGACGTCATGAACGTGCCCACCATCGTGCTCGCACGTACCGACGCCGAAGCCGCCAACCTGCTGACCAGCGACTACGACGCCAACGACAAGCCGTTCCTGACCGGCGAGCGCACGCAGGAAGGCTTCTACCGCGTCAAGAACGGCCTGGAACAGGCCATCAGTCGCGGTGTGGCCTACGCGCCCTATGCCGACCTGGTGTGGTGCGAGACCGGCACGCCCGACCTGGGCTTTGCGCGCGAGTTTGCCCAGGCCGTACTGAAAGCCTGTCCCGGCAAGCTGCTGTCGTACAACTGCTCGCCCTCGTTCAACTGGAAAAAGAACCTGGACGAAAAGACGATCGCCAAGTTCCAGGACGAGCTTTCCGCCATGGGTTACAAGTACCAGTTCATCACGCTGGCTGGCATCCATATCAACTGGTACAACACTTTCCAGTTTGCCCATGCCTATGCGCGCGGCGAAGGCATGAAGCACTACACGGACATGGTGCAGGAGCCGGAATTTGCCGCTCGCGACAAGGGCTACACCTTCGTGTCGCATCAGCAGGAAGTGGGCGCGGGTTACTTCGACGACGTGACCACCGTGATCCAGGGTGGTTCTTCCAGCGTCAAGGCCCTGACCGGCTCGACCGAAGAAGAGCAGTTCCACTGATTGCTTTTGCACAGCGGCGGCAGCTCGTCCAGGGCTGCCGTTTCTGGATGGGCAAACCGGGGGGAAGCCGCGACACGGTCTCCAGCCGTTTCGTTCATCTGTTGAAGATGGCGCAAATCCGGAGCGATCAAAAACCCCGACGGGAAATCCGTCGGGGTTTTTATTTTGCACGGGTACATCTTTCGGGAAATGTCTGCCTTCGCTTGTGCGGACATTCAGAAACCGGTTCATGAACAGGATCTGATGTGTGTGCCGGGCGGGATATGTTCTGAATCCAGACCCTCGACTAAATGACATGAATCTGGCATGCTTGCAAACGTATGCAGAAGGTTTTGCCAGAAGCAGCAGAAAGGATCGTCGAAGATTGCACCGATCTCCACTGCTGTTACTGGAGGGGATGAGCTGTGGAGGCCCTGAAACGATATCTGGCGCAAGCCTCGCACAGGACCCACAATATTCTTGGAAGCTGCAAACGAGGAGAAAATCATGCCGGTACCTGCATCATCCATACAGGTTGGCGAGTATTTCATTACCGCAACGAAGCAACTTCGCAAAGTCATGAAACTCGATCAAGACGACCAAGGCCAGGGTCAGGTCTACTATTTGCATAAAAGCACGCTCATTCCCGGTCGGCGGTTCGATTCTGGTCACGTAACGGCAAACCCTGCGCTACTGGAAACATTTGCCGGGGACTGCGTCAAGCAATTGAGCCCGGCAGAAATTGCCGATCTTCGAAAGGCGGGGGTCGTTCTTGCCAGCGAATAGCGGTTGGCATTGGGCGGTATCCGATTCAACGCGGCATTACCGCGCGATTTGACTCGAGCGCCAAAGGGGCGGGAATTGCGTTGGTTGCAGGCGGTAGTGCGGCATGCACACAGGAGGTCAGATCATGAATTGGTTTTTGGCGGTTCTAAAAAAATATGCCGTTTTTTCCGGGCGTGCCCAACGGGCAGAGTACTGGTATTTTTTTCTGTTTTATCTGCTCATACATATTGCGCTGGTTGTTGTCGACCGCGTCACGGGTTCGTTCAACGCGGAGGCCGGAATGGGGCTTTTCGGGGGTGTCTTTGCTTTGGCGATGCTGCTTCCCTCGCTGGCGGTGTCCGTGCGCAGGCTTCACGATACCGACCGCAGCGGATGGTGGCTGCTCATTGCGTTTGTCCCGTTGATTGGCGGCATTGTTCTGCTCATATTTGCCGTTCAGGACGGTACACCGGGTGACAACAGGTTCGGTTCCAATCCCAAAGCAGCGACTACCTGACAGGGCGTTTCCACCGATGATGTTTCCGGAGACATCTCACGGCATCAAACAGCGCAGATCATGCTCATGCTGAATAGCTGGTTCTACTGGGCGGCGATGTCTGCGGTTTTCGCCGCTCTCACGGCTGTCTTCGCCAAAGTCGGCCTCGAAGGCGTCGATTCCGATCTGGCAACGCTGGTGCGTACCGCCATCATTGTTCTCGTGCTTGGCGCCTTCGTCTGGCTTTCCGGCAAATGGACGAATCCGCTGTCCCTGTCTGGCCGTGCCCTGACTTTCCTGACGCTGTCCGCTCTGGCGACCGGCGCCTCGTGGGTCTGCTACTTCCGGGCGCTCAAGGTGGGTCCGGCTTCGCAGGTTGCGTCGGTTGACAAGTTCAGTCTCGTTCTGGTGGCGGTATTTGCCTTCTTGTTCCTGGGCGAGCGACCCGCCGCGCGCGAGTGGCTCGGCATCGGGCTTGTGGCAAGCGGTGTCCTTGTGCTGGCGATCCGGCGTTAGGCCGTGATGGGGCCTTACAACCGCAATGAGGCCCTTCGCGATGCAGCCTCTGGCAGGTTAGCGCTTTTCCTGGCTACAGGGCTTGGCCGTTGATCTTGGCGCTCTTGAGCGTCAGTACATAGGTTTTTCCGTTGTCCATATAGCTGATGAGTACGGGAATGTTGCCCAGCTCGGGGGCAAAGGCATACTCCATGTTGCTATCGCTGCGCCGAACCTGGTAGCGGCGAATGGCAATGTCCCGTTCTCCCAGACGGTACGTGCCATCCCCGATCTTGCTGATGCCGCTTACTGCATAGATCTTCTTGCCGTTGGTGATATGCAGTTTTGCCGGTGGCTGGCCGTCATTCATGGCCAGTTGCCAGACCAGGCTGAACAGATCCAAGGTAGGGCCAGTGGGCGTTGATGTCTGCATGTCTGTGCCTGCTTTGCCATAGCGTACGTTATGGCCGGAAAAGCGCGCCTCGGCATAGGTTTTACCGTTGCGGGTGTCTGTGTAGACCGCTGGCCTGAGGGTGTTGTTACTGATGCTGCCCGATGAGTGGAAACGGATCTGGTACAGCGGCACGCGCAGACGCAGCGCCACCGCGTATGTGTCGCCGGTGCGGTTGAACGTCATGGTGGCCGGTATGCGGTACGGGCCAACATACTGCAATTCGGCGGTACTGGGGAGTTCGGTGGCCCGGGCACTCGGCAACGACAGCATCAGCATCAGGAATAAGGACAAGGCTGCCAGGCGGGTGATGGGGGCAATGGATGGAGCGGACATGCAATCGGCTTTCTGTTGAATGTTGTTCTGGGAATGCGGATCCCCGCTGTCAGAATGACGCCAGAGAAAAGGGGGATTTCTCTATCAGTGTAGGATTTTCCGGAAATTCTGTTTGTAGCAATCGTATGCAAATGTTTGCATCGGCATCATGATGTGGGCCGGTGTGACAGCGGCGGGTGACAACGATGCGAAGCCCACCAATATCTGGAAGAAGCGCAAGAGCCTGGTGTCGTTTCGTGTGCAGAGGATTGCCACGCATTGGTGCCGGTCTTGCTTGAGCGGATGCAGCATTTTTTCAAAGGAAGTTGGGTCTGGGAGGCGATCGGTCATCCGCCAGGCCACTCAGAGAGGAAAGCAACATGTCATACCGGATCGAGCACGACAGCCTGGGCGGCGTAGAGGTGCCGCAAGAGCGGCTCTGGGGCGCGCAAACGCAGCGTGCCTTGCAGAACTTCGCCATTTCCACGGAACGCATGCCGCCCGAATTTTTGCATGCGCTGGCACAGGTCAAGCGCGCATGCGCAGGCGTCAACGCTCGCATGGGCCGGCTGGAACCCGCCATGGCCGAAGCCCTGCAACGGGCCGCCGATGAGGTATTGCAAGGACATCATGCCGAGGAATTTCCGCTGGCGGTGTGGCAAACCGGTTCTGGCACGCAGACCAACATGAACATGAACGAGGTGCTGTCGCGCCGTGCCGGCCAGTTGCTGGGGCAGCCGGATGGCGCGTCCCTCAAGGTGCATCCCAACGACCATGCCAATGCCAGCCAGTCGAGCAACGATGTGATTCCTACGGCGGTACATGTGGCCACCGTGGCTGGATTGCGCCAGCGCCTGCTGCCCGCGCTGTATGAGCTGTCCGATGCGCTGGACGAAAAAAGCCGTGAATTCGTGCACATCGTCAAGATTGGGCGCACCCATCTGCAGGATGCCACGCCGCTGACGCTGGGACAGGAAATCTCGGGCTGGGTGGCGCAATTGCGCCAGGCCGCGGCAGGCATCGAGGCTGCGCTGCTGGGACTGCACGCCCTGGCCATTGGCGGCACGGCCGTGGGTACCGGGCTGAATGCGCCGGCTGGGTTTGGGGCTGCCGTTGCAGCCGAGCTGGCGCAGCGGACGGGTGAACCTTTTGTGGACGCGCCCAACAAGTTCGCGGCGCTGGGCAGCCAGGATGCCGTGGTGCAGGCGCATGGCAGCCTGCGCACCTTGGCCTGCGCGTTGATGAAAATCGCCAACGACGTACGCTGGCTGGGCAGCGGCCCGCGTGCCGGACTGGGCGAATTGCGCCTGCCTGCCAATGAGCCGGGCTCGTCGATCATGCCGGGCAAGGTCAACCCCACGCAATGCGAGGCGCTGACCATGATCGCGGCCCAGGTGCTGGGCAACGATACGGTGGTGGGTATCGCGGGTGCGTCGGGCAATTTTGAACTGAACGTGTTTCGCCCGGTAGTGGCGCACAACGTGCTGCAGAGCATACGCTTGCTGGCCGATGGCATGCGCAGCTTCGCGCAGCATTGCGTGCGTGGGATGCAGGCCGACACCGGCCGCATCGACGACCTGTTGCGGCGCTCGCTGATGCTGGTGACGGCGCTCACGCCGGTGATCGGCTACGAGCAGGCTGCCAAAGTGGCGCTCAAGGCACATGCCGAGGGCAGCACCCTGCGTGAGGCGGCGCTGGCGCTGGGCGTGATTGGCGCGGACGATTTCGACCGGTTGACCGATCCGGCGCGGATGGTGGGCTGATCATTGGCCTGTGAATCCGGTGCTGCTTTTCCTCATATCGGCAACTCCAGCGTTTGCTTGATCTGCTGCATGGGGATTTCGGTCTTCATGTTCTGAATGCCTTCGATCTGGCCCAGGTGATCTGTCTGGAATTGCCGGTACTGTTCCAGATTGGCAACGACAATCCGCAGCAAGAAGTCGCAATCTCCGGCCATGAGGTGACATTCAACCACCTGTGGCAGTTGCAGAATGGCCCTGGTGAAACGGTTCACCGTTTCGGCGTCCTGCTTCTGCAGCCATACCCGCACGAATACCGTCAGCCCCTGATCCACCTTGGCGGCGTTGAGCACGGCCACGTACCGGTCGATCACACCGGCTTCTTCGAGCAGTTTCACGCGGCGCAGACAAGGCGAGGGCGATAGCCCTACCTCCTTGGCCAGTTCATTGTTGTGCAGCCGGCCATTGCGTTGCAGCGCACGCAGAATGCGGCGATCCATTTCGTCGAGTTTCATGGGTGGAATATTTCTGTATTTATAGGATTATTGGAATCTGGTTCCAATTATCCGCACTTATTCGTCAAACTCGCAATCCGGTTTCAGCCTGTCGAGCATAAAATGACGCATTTTCCACATATGGCACATGCACCCTTCGAATACCGCTGAACCAACCGCTGTTTCTGCTCCACAGGAACAGGCGCGAGCAACAGACGGCCGCAGCGATTTGTTGCGCGGCCTGCGCGCAGCACTGCCTTTGCTCGTGGGTGTGATTCCGTTTGCACTGTTGCTGGGTGCACAGGCGGCCCGCAACGGTTTCAGCGCGATTGAGATGCCTTTGCTAACCGGGCTGAACTTTGCCGGCAGTTCGGAATTTGTGGCCATGCGGCTGTGGACGTCGTCGCCGCATATCCTGCTGATCGTGGCCATGACTTTCCTCGTCAACAGCCGGCATATTCTCATGGGGGCTTCGCTGTCGCGTTATCTCAAGCACGTGCCGGCGCGCAAGGCGCTGCTGGCGCTGTTTTTCATGTGCGACGAAGTCTGGGCCATGGCCATGGCCGATGCGCGCAAGCGCATGTCATTGCAGGTGAGCCTGCCGTATTACATGGGCCTGGCGCTGGCGCTCTACCTGAACTGGGTCTTGTTCACGACGGTGGGCGTGATCGTGGGGCCGTTGATCGGCGATGTGGAGCGTTTTGGTTTTGACATGGCGTTCACCGCCGTGTTCTTGGTACTGCTGCGCGGCATGTGGCGGGGCTGGCAGCCTTGCCGCCCCTGGTTCGTGAGCCTGGCGGTAGCGGTTGTGGTCTACAAATGGCTGCCGGGTGCCTGGTATGTGCCGCTTGGTGCAGGCGCTGGCCTGGTGGCGGCTGCATGGTGGGGGCCCCAATCATGATTCAGCCTGCCACTATTCTTACCATTGTGCTGATCGCCGCATCCACCTATGTGACGCGTGCGCTCGGCTATGTGCTGCTGCGGGGCCGCACCTTCAGTCCGCGCGTGCAGGCGGTGCTCGAGGCCGTTCCGGGATGCGTGCTGATTGCGGTCATTGCGCCAGCGTTTGTTTCGGAGCGTCCGGCCGACCTGATCGCGCTAGTGTTGACGGTGCTGGCCGCCATGCGCTGGCCGGTGTTTCCTACCGTGGTGGTCGGCGTCGTGTCTGCCGGCTTGCTGCGGTATCTGCTGGGATGAGCCGGCGCACCGGACGGTGGCGCATGGACGGCGCGAAGCAGGCTTGCGGCATGTCGGTTAAACCCATGGGGCGCAGCAATTGAGCGCCTGTATTCCTGACACAATGCGCAACGCATGCAAGAAATACGGTCACACGCCATGCGCGGGTGGCCGCAATGAAACCGTTCTGCCTTTGTCGAACTCCGCTCGCACACCCATGTCTTTGCGCCCGCGCCTGGCCACTGCGCCCTTGCTCGATGTTTCCGATTGCCATGCCCGTTATTTCTGGCGGCTGCTGAGCCGGCAGGCACTGCTGTATACGGAAATGATCAACATGGGGGCGATCTGCCGCGGGGCTGCCGAAAGCCATCTGCGCTACAACGACGAGGAACATCCCGTGGCGCTGCAACTGGGCGGCAGCGATCCGGCCATGCTTGCGTACAGCGCCCGCATGGGCGAGCAGTGGGGCTACGACGAGATCAACCTCAATTGCGGTTGCCCGAGCGACCGCGTGCAGCGCGGTGCGTTTGGTGCCTGCCTGATGCGCGAGCCGCAGCGGGTGGCCGATTGCATCAAGGCCATGCAGGATGCCGTGCAGCATGTGCCGGTGACCGTCAAACACCGCATTGGCCTGGAGCGGGACGAAAGCTACGGTTTGGTACGCGATTTTGTCGGCACGCTGGCCGAAGCCGGTTGCAGACATTTCATCGTGCACGCGCGCAATGCCTGGCTGCAGGGCCTGAGCCCGCACGAAAACCGCAGCGTTCCACCATTGCGCTATGAAGTGGCGTACCGGATCAAGCGCGACTTTCCGGCGCTGCATATCACGCTCAACGGCGGTGTGGCCAGTTGTGAGGACATTGTTGGGCATTGGCAGCATGTCGACGCCGTGATGGTGGGGCGCGCGGCCTGGCATACCCCCTGGATGCTGGCGCAGTGGGACGCCCTGATGGATGCCGATCGGCGGCAGCGTGAAGCGGGTGTCCAGCCAGACCATGCTCTGCTGGGCGTGCCGCAGGATACGGGGGATACGTTGACCCGCGAAATGGCAGAAGAGCAGATGGTGCAATACATGGAACGCGAGGCCGCGCAACATGCCACGCCCTGGCCCACGATCGCCCGCTGCATGCTGGGCCTGCGCCACGGCCTGCGCGGCGCGCGCCGCTGGCGCCAGGTCTGGAGCGACCACCGCCTCAAGCATCTGCCTGCGCGCGAGGTCTGGCGTCTGGCGCACCTGCCGGCAGACACCGAACCAGAAGGGCAGGAGGAACCATGAGCAGCAGCATGCCTGCAATACAGAAGGAAGAAAAGGGTGGGGGTGCTCTTGCGCCTTTCGTGCGTGGCCTGCGTGACAGCATGGCCATCATGCTGGGCTATCTGCCCATGGCCACTTCGTTTGGCATTGCCGCCATCCAGGTTGGCGTGGCGCCGTGGATGGCCGTGGTGATCTCCATCATCACCTTCACCGGCGCGGGGCAGTTCGTGCTGGTGGCGCTGCTGGGCAGCGGGGCCTCGGCCTGGACCATCGTCACGACCGTGGTGCTGATGAACGTGCGCCACCTGTTCTACGGCCCCTCGCTGTTGCCGCTGCTCACGGCACAGGGCCGGCGCTGGCCCTTGCCTTTTCTGGCCGCCGGCCTGACCGACGAGGTGTTTGCCACGGCCATGGGCAATGTCGAACGTGTGCCGCCCGCGCAGCGCGAACGCTGGTATCTGGGCCTGCAGCTGGGCAGTTATGCCTCGTGGGTGGGCGGCACGGCCTTTGGCGCCCTGCTGGGGCATGAAATCAGCCGGCAGGCCCAATGGCTGCAGATCACGCTAGGCTTCGTGCTGCCGGCCCTGTTCGTTTCGCTGCTGCTCGAACTGCTGGCGCAAAGCCGCTGGCAGATTGTGGCCGCCGCCATGCTGGTCACGGCGTTGCTGCTATTGGTGCTGCCGGCGCACTGGGCCATGCTGGGCGGCATGGCCGCCGGCGGTTTCGTCAGTGCCACGCGCGCGCCCGCCATCAGGATCAAGACATGAATCTGCAACAAAGCCATGTATTCTGGGTGGCGCTGGCATGTGCGGTGGGGACTTTTGCCACGCGCCTGTGGCCCATGCTCTGGCACAGCAAGGGCGGGGCCGAAGCGCTGTCGCCGGGGCTGCGCCGCGCGCTGGCAGCGCTGGGGCCATCGGCCATCGGTGCGCTGATCGTGGCTTCGCTCTGGCCGCAGGTGGCCGTAGCCCAGCCACTGGTGCCAACCCTGCGCATTCTGGCGGCGATTGCGGCCATCGTGCTGGTGCGCAGATGCGCGGGTGGCACGGCCCTGCCCACGTTGGCGGGCGTACTGGTGTTTGGCTTGCTGCAGTATCTGGCGACGCTGTAAACAACGAATGGGAAGAACGGCCTTGATCAAGCACATTGTCATCTGGACACTGAAAGACCCCGCGGATGCGCGCTCGATGAAAGCGCTGCTCGATGGCTGCAAGGCCGTGGTGCCGGGCATCCTGGAATTCGAGGTCGGCATCCGTACCGATGGGCTGGAGGCCAATGCAGATGTCGTGCTGTATGCAGCTTTCGAGAACAAGGCCGCATTGGCTGCCTATCAGGCGCATCCGCACCACCAGGCCGTGGGCGCGCAGATCGCGCAAATGCGCCAGTCGCGCGTGGTCGTCGATTACGAATCATAGAATCCGAAGCTGCGCGCCTGTCTGCGAAGCCAGGAGCGCGCCCACCTCCTGTCCGATCCTGAGGAAAAGGACGAAGCAGTTACAGCGGGTATGATTTATCTTTTCATGTCCTCCTGATAGAGGAGGATGCCGTCCCGTCGGCGGTAGCGCCCGGGTTGTTGTTGATTCCCGAATTGCCGTGCGCCTGACTTCCATCAAACTTTCCGGGTTCAAGTCGTTTGCCGAGCCGACCAGCATCGCGCTGCCTGGTCAGCGGGTTGGCGTCGTCGGGCCCAATGGCTGCGGAAAATCCAACATTATCGACGCCGTGCGCTGGGTGCTGGGTGAAAGCAAGGCCAGCGAGCTGCGCGGCGAATCGATGCAGGACGTGATCTTCAACGGCACCACCTCGCGCAAGCCTGCCAGCCGCAGCAGCGTCGAGCTGGTGTTCGACAATTCCGATCACCGCGCGGGCGGCCAGTGGAGCCAGTTCGCCGAAATTGCCGTCAAGCGCGTGCTGACGCGCGAGGGCGGCAGCAGCTATTTCATCAACAGCCAGCCGGTGCGCCGCCGCGACGTGCAGGACGTGTTTCTGGGAACGGGTCTGGGGCCGCGCGCCTACGCCATCATCGGCCAGGGAACCATTTCCCGCATCATCGAAAGCCGGCCCGAAGAGCTGCGCCTGTTCCTCGAAGAAGCCGCTGGCGTGAGCAAATACAAGGAGCGCCGGCGCGAGACCGAAAACCGCCTGGCCGACACGCGCGAAAACCTGACCCGGGTGGAAGACATCCTGCGCGAACTCAATGCCAACCTCGAAAAACTGGAGCAGCAGGCCGAGGTGGCACAAAAATACCAGACGCTGCAGGACACCGGCTCGCGCCGCCTGCACCAGTTGTGGTACCTCAAGCGTGCCGATGCGGCTTCTGACCAGGACCAGATTCGCGCCACGGTGGAACAGGCCCGCGCGGATCTCGAAAACCGCATGGCCGACATGCGCCATATCGAGGCCGAGCTTGAAACCATTCGCCAGGCGCATTACGCGGCAGGCGATCAGGTCAATCTGGCCCAGGGCCTGTTGTACGAGGTGACGGCCGAGGTTGGCAAGCTCGAGGCCGAAATCCGCTTCGTGGTGGAAAACCGCCAGCGTATCGAGCAGCGCCTGCGGCAACTGGACGAGCAGGAAGGCCAGTGGCACGAACGCCAACGAGAGGCGCAGCAGGAAAGCGAAACCCTGGCAGCGCAGGACGTGGAGCTGAAAGAGCGGGAGGCCGTACTGGCCGCGCAGCTTGAGGAACAGTTGCAGCAGTTGCCATCGCTGGAAGATGCGCTGCGCCAGGCGCAGCAGCAGGCCAACGGCCAGCGCGGCAGCGTGGCCCAGGTGCAGCAGCAAATTCAGGTGCTGGCTGCCGAACAACGCAGCATCGACGAACAGGTGCGCCAGCAAAGTCAGCGCCGTGAGCGCCTGCAGGCTGATCGTAACGCGCTGGCCGCTCCCGAGGCGGCGCAATTGGCGCACATGCAGGCGCAATTGGCCGGCAGCACCGAGCAGCTTGAGATACTGCAGGGGCGGGTGGGTGAGTTGCAAGAGCATGTTCCGCAACTCGACGAACAACGCAGCCAGGCGCAACAGGCGCTCAACGACGAAACCCACAAGCAGGCCGATCTGGCCGCGCGGCTGGAAGCCCTGAAGGCCCTGCAGGAAAAAGTGCGCACCGATGGCAAATTGATGCCCTGGCTGCAGAAGCACGGCTTGTCGGACATGCAGGAACTGTGGACGCGGCTGCATGTCCAGCAAGGCTGGGAAAATGCCCTGGAGGCAGTCCTGCGCGAGCGCATGGCTGCAAGGGAAGTCGGGCGGCTCGAATCGGTGCGTGCCTTTGCCGGTGATGTGCCTCCGGCCAAATTGAGTTTTTATGTGCCGCCTGTCGCGGCCGTGCCCGATGCAGCCAAGGCACTGCCCCATATGGTGGATTTGCTGCGTCTGCACGATGCGGGAACCAAGGCCTTGCTCACCGACTGGCTGCATGGCTGCTACACCGCGGCTTCGCTGGAAGAAGCGCTGGAACAGCGCAGCCAGTTGCAGCCGGGCGAAGCCATTTACGTGCGAAGCGGCCATGCAGTCACTCGTCACAGTGTCGATTTTTACGCCCAGGACAGCGAACAGGCCGGTTTGCTGGCACGCGCCCAGGAAATCGAGAATCTGGAAAAAGCCCTGCGTGCGCAGCAATTGATCCATGAGGAATGCCGCAATCGGCTGGCGCGCGCCGAAAGCGCCTATGCCGACGCCAGCCAGCGCCTGGACGCAGACCGTCGCGAGGTTCACGCCTGCCAGGCCAGCCATCACAGCCTGCAGGTAGAACTTCTGCGCCTGACGCAACAGGCCGAACAGACCCGTGCGCGCAACGACCAGATCGGCCTAGATCTGGATGAAATCGATGCCGTGCTACAGGATTTGCAGGAGCGCCGGGTGGCCGCCGAGTCGACATTCGAGGAACTGGACCTGGCGCTGGCCGAAGCGCAGGAACAATACGCGCGCCACGAAGAGGCGGTGCTGGAGACCGAGCGCAAACTCAATGCCCACCGGGAACAGCAGCGCGCGCTGGAACGCCAGGCGCAGGAAACGGCATTCGCTAGGCGTACGCTGCAGGCGCGCATGGACGAATTGCAACGCACGATCGCGGCCGCACAGCAGCAGTTGCAGGCGCTGGCGGCCGAGCAGGCGCAGGGTCGCAAGGATCTGGAGACACTCGCTGCAACGGCAACCCCGGACGGCCTGCAGGAAGCGCTTGCGCGCAAGCTGGAACGTGAACAGCATCTCGCCGCACAGCGCAGCAATTACGAAGACCTGACCAGCAAGCTGCGCGCCAGCGACGAGCGCCGCCTGGGACTGGAGCGTGAGCTGGAGCCGCTGCGCAGCCGCATCATCGAGTGGCAGCTCAAGGAGCAGGCTGCGCGCATCGGGGTGGAGCAGTACGCGCAATCGCTGGCCGAGGCTGGAGTGGACGAGGCCGTTCTGGCGCAAAGCATCGCGGATGAAGGCGTCAAGCTCTCGGGCTTGCAGGGCGAAATCGACCGCATCCAGCGCGAAGTTGCTGCCCTGGGCGCCGTGAACCTGGCGGCCATGCAGGAATTGGGCGCGGCGCGTGAGCGCAAGGGTTTTCTTGATGCGCAGTCGTCCGATCTGAACGAAGCCATTGGCACGCTGGAAGACGCCATCCGCAAGATCGACGCTGAAACGCGTGAACTGCTGGGTTCCACGTTCGAAACGGTAAACCTGCACTTTGGCCGCATGTTCCCCGAACTGTTTGGCGGCGGTCAGGCAAAACTCATCATGACGGGCGAGGAAATTCTCGACGCTGGCGTGCAGGTTATGGCGCAGCCGCCGGGCAAGAAGAACCAGACCATCCACCTGCTCTCGGGCGGCGAAAAGGCGCTTACGGCCATTGCGCTGGTATTCGCCATCTTCCAGCTCAACCCCGCGCCGTTCTGTCTGCTCGACGAGGTGGACGCGCCGCTGGACGACGCCAATACCGAGCGGTATGCCAAGCTCGTCAGCCGCATGAGCACAGATACCCAGTTCCTGTTCATCAGCCACAACAAGATCACCATGGAAATGGCCGAGCAACTGATAGGCGTGACCATGCAGGAGCAGGGCGTTTCACGCGTGGTGGCCGTCGACATGGAAGCTGCGGTGCACATGGCGCATGCATGACGGCTTGCAAGGGGCGGGTTGCATGTACCATCGCGGCAAATCGCCCTGTCAGGCCATATACTGCTGCGTATAGTCGGTTCTTTCGAATTTTTCCTTACCGATATTTTTCATGAGCATATCTTTGCAACTCGGACTGGCTGCCGTCGGCGGTGCGGTACTGGCGGGTCTGGTGTTGCACAACACCTGGGAGGCGCGCAGGAGCCGCCCCCGTACGGCCGAATCCTCGCCGCCGGTAGCAGAGAGGCAGCAAGACGACATCGCGGAGCCCGGCCAGGAACCGGATGCCGGGTTGACGCCCGAAGAGGCAGGGCCGGAGGAGGATCAGCCCTGTGCAACAGCAACAGGGTTGCAGCCTTGCGACCTCGCTGCGCAAGGGTTGTCGCAGGCAGCAGCGGCGGAGAAACGGCCGCTCGATCCCCTGATCGATGCCATCGCAGGCATTGAATTGGATGCAGGTGTTGTTGCCAGCGGCGAAGCCGCGCTGGCAGCCTTGCCCGCTTCGCGGCGCGTGGGCGACAAGCCTTTTGCCGTGGAGGGGCGCAATGTGCACACACAGGAATGGGAGCCGCCGCAGGCGGGGAACCAATACGATGCCTTCCAGGCTGGTGTGCAACTGGCCAATCGCGCCGGGGCGCTGAACGATATCGGTTTTTCCGAATTCACGCTCAAGGCGCAGGCGTTTGCGGATGCCGTCAACGGCACGCCCCATTTCCCCGACATGATCGAGGAAGTGGCCCGCGCCCGTGAGCTGGACCAGTTTGCCAGCGCCAACGACGCGCGGCTGAGTTTCGTGCTGCGCGCGCGCGGCGCGGCCTGGAGCACGGGATATCTGCAGCAGGTGTCATCAAGCCATGGGTTTGTGGCCGGCGCCTTGCCGGGCCGGCTGGTTCTGCCTGCTGATCGTGTGGGCGATCCGCCGTTGCTGAGCCTGGAATACGATACCCAGGCTGCACTGGCCGAAGACATGGAGCAGTCGGCTGTGCATGAAGTGCTGCTGTGTCTCGACATTCCCCAGGTTCCGGCCGAACAGCGGCCATTTCAGCGCATGTGCGTGATTGCGCAGGAGCTGGCCAAAAAAATGGAAGGCGTCATCATCGACGGCAATGGTTACCGCATCGACTCCGTGGCGATGGAAAACATCAGAAAAGACGTGGAAGACCTGTATCTGCTGCTTGCGCAGCGCGATTTTCACGCTGGTTCAACACTGGCGCGGCGGCTGTTTTCCTGACAATTCGCCCAATGGAACGCTCAGCCTTGCCCGTTACCCTCCCCTCTGTTCCTGGTCGCAAGAACCGATCATCTGCCAGCTCTGTATCTGGGCTGGCGGAGGGCGCGGGCAAGCGCTCCAGGGGCAGGGCAGGAGCGAGTCTGCCTGGCGCACGGCCTGGGCAACCCGCCAATGCGCTCCCGGGCCTGGTGCGGATCATCGGCGGCCAATGGCGGCGGCGCAAATTGCCAGTGGCCCAGGGGCCGGGCGTGCCAATCGGCCTGCGCCCAACCCCGGACCGGGTGCGTGAAACCCTGTTCAACTGGCTGGGCCAGGACCTGGGCGGCTGGCGCTGCATCGATGTGTGTGCCGGCACGGGGGCGCTGGGTTTTGAGGCGGCTTCCAGGGGCGCCACCAGGGTGTACATGATCGAGCAGCATCCGGTGCTGCTGGAGCAATTGCATGCAGTGCATAAACAACTGGACGCCCAGGCAGTACAGATAGTGGCGGGCGACGGCATGCGCTTTCTGCGCGATGCGGCAGCACGGGAACCGGGCAGTGTGGACGTGATTTTTTTCGATCCGCCTTTTTCCGGATTTTCCAGCGATGCCTGTGATGAAGCCCTGCAGTTGGCCTTGGTCCTGCTGGTTCCAGGGGGCAATTTCTATCTTGAATCCAGACGTGAATGGGGGGCTGATGAACTGGCCGCCAAAGGATGGGAGCGCAAGCGGTATCTCAGAGCCGGTGCGGTGCATGCGCATCTGTTGCGGGTACTGCCTGAAAAGGGGAATCAATCATGAGCAATGGCGGCACTGAAAACGGCATGAGGAAGCGCCTCGTTGCGGTGTATCCGGGCACATTCGACCCGATTACCTTGGGGCATGAAGATGTGGTGCGCCGTGCGGCGCAGCTTTTTGACCATCTGGTAGTGGCTGTGGCCGAAGGCCACCACAAGAAACCGCTTTTCAGCCTTGGCGAGCGCATGGCCATGGCGGAACAGGCCGTCGAGAAATTCGGCAACGTGAGCGTGAAGAGCTATGGAGGGCTGTTGCGCGATTTCGTGGTGGAGTGTGGCGCCAGGGCCATGGTGCGCGGTCTGCGGGCCGTTACCGATTTTGACTATGAATTCCAGTTGGCGGGCATCAACCGTCGCCTGATGTCCGATGTGGAAACCGTTTTTCTTACCCCGGGCGATCAGTTCCAGTTCATCAGCAGCAGCTTCGTGCGCGAAATCGCCCTGCTGGGCGGCGCAGTCCATGAATTCGTGGCACCGCACGTATTGCAGCGCCTGCAGCAGAAGGTCGGCGAAGATACCCAGGGCGCATGACCGATGGGGGCAGGGCGGTTTCTGCTGTGTGCTGCCGTCTGGCGGAAAGGATACTGCTTTGACCGCCAGCGAGTCCGTGATGCTGGCGGAAAACCCCGTCTGCGAAAAACCGAGAGGATGGGCGTCAGTGCAGATGCCGCGGTTTGTTGCGGCCGCCGGGGCGGTGTCCGCCGCTACCGCCGGGCGTTCCTCCCTTGGGCGGCTTGCCGAGTTCCAGTGATTCCACCAGTGCGTCGAAACGCTGGCTGAACAGGCTGTCTATTTCCCGTACGATGCCATCGAGCTCGGACGCGTCGAAATGGCGCTCCATCATTGCAGTTACGTCGCGCACCAGCAAATCGCGTTGCACCTGCATGATGGCAGCCGGCGTGGGGCCGACGAATACCACCATGAAGTCGTCGCGCGACTCTTCTTCGCGGTCCTCGCCCTCGTCTTCATCGTATTCGGCGTCGTAGAACGTTACCTCTATGGCGGCGCCGGTGCTGGCCAGTTCGTTCAGATTCATGCACATGTCGTCGATATTCTGGCGAAAGTCCTCCCGGCCGCGAACGGTCCAGCAGATGCGCAGCAGGTTCTGGCGCTGATCGTACTGAATGCCAGGCTCCTCGTCGTAACTGCTGATGCCGCCATCTTCCAGCGATTTGGCTCCGGCGTATTGCCACAGGGGCTTGAGGGCTTCCTGGACATCCTGCAGGCGGACTTCCGGATGCAGGGATATTTCTCCATGTACATGGATTTCAAAAGGGGGGTCGTAATGTGCCATGCGCGTTCCTGCTGCATATTCCGACAAGAATGGCCGAAAATGCAGACGTATGCTTGTCCAATGTCGCCAGTGTAACGCGTGTAGCTCGCATGGTTTTTCCTTGCACTGTCCTGCCAACCCCACAAAACAAGTGCCAGGTAGGAGGCACGCAGCAGGTAAAAGCGGTTGGAGGTAAAATAAAAGCTTTGTAAAAATGTGCACAAGATTGGGAAAGGCGCGCCGGTTATGACACCGCGAACTACGTTCTTGCCAGGCACCGCTCGTAGGGAGCAGGTGTCCGGCTGCGCGCATGCTGGCCGCCATGGGTGATGCGCCCGTCCGGTTCTCTTAGCACAGCGCGGCCCGTTCCGCGCTTTTTTGTTTGCAGCATTTCATTTTCGATTGACCACCATGATCCAGATCACCCTTCCAGATGGTTCCCAGCGCGCGTTTGCAGAGGATACAGTGACCGTTGGGGGCGTGGCCGCCAGCATCGGTTCAGGCCTTGCCAAGGCCGCCTTGGGCGGCAAGGTTCTCTATGCCGGCGAGCCTGAGGAAAATGGCAAGCTCGTGGATGTCTGCTATCCCATCACGCGTGATGCCACCGTTTCCATCGTTACTGCCAAGGACGTAGACGGGCTGGACATGATCCGCCACTCCACTGCGCACCTGCTGGCCTATGCGGTGAAGGAGCTGTTTCCCGATGCACAGGTCACCATCGGTCCGGTGATCGAGAACGGCTTTTATTACGACTTCAGTTACAAGCGGCCTTTCACACCCGAAGATCTGATCGCCATCGAGAAGAAGATGACCGAGCTCGCGTCCAAGGACGAGCCCGTGGTGCGACGGGTGCTGCCGCGTGACGAAGCGGTCGATTATTTCAAGGGGCTGGGCGAGCATTACAAGGCCGAAATCATCGCCAGCATTCCCTCCAACGAAGAAGTTTCGCTGTACCGGGAAGGCGCCTTCGAAGACCTGTGCCGCGGCCCGCACGTGCCCAGTACCGGCAAGCTCAAGCACTTCAAGCTGATGAAGGTGGCCGGCGCCTATTGGCGCGGTGACCACCGCAACGAAATGCTGCAGCGCATCTATGGCACGGCCTGGGCCAGCAAGGAGGAATTGCAGCAATACCTGCACATGCTCGAAGAGGCCGAAAAGCGCGATCACCGCAAGCTCGGCAAGGCGCTCGATCTGTTCCACATCGACGAGCATTCGCCCGGCACCGTGTTCTGGCATCCCAAGGGCTGGATTCTGTGGCAGGAAGTGGAACAGTACATGCGCCGCGTATACCGTGAAAACGGATACAAGGAAGTCAAAGGTCCGCAGATCCTCGACAAAACCCTTTGGGAAAAAACCGGCCATTGGGACAAGTACCGCGAAAACATGTTCATCACCGAGAGTGAAAAACGTGATTACGCCTTGAAACCGATGAACTGTCCCGGCCACATTCTGATCTACAAGCAGGGCGTCAAGAGCTATCGCGACCTGCCGCTGCGCTACGGCGAATTTGGCGCCTGCCACCGCAACGAGCCTACGGGCGGCCTGCACGGCATCATGCGCGTGCGCGCGTTCACGCAGGACGATGGCCATATTTTTTGCACGGAAGACCAGATCCAGGCGGAAGTCACCGCCTTCACCACCTTGCTGCAGAAGGTGTACAAGGATTTTGGCTTCACCAACATCATCTACAAGCTTTCCACCCGTCCCGAGCAGCGGATTGGTACGGATGAGAGCTGGGACAAGGCTGAAAACGCGCTGGCCGAAGGCTTGCGCGCCAGCGGCTGCGCCTTCACCTATCTACCTGGTGAAGGCGCCTTCTATGGGCCCAAGATCGAATACACGCTGAAAGACGCCCTGGGTCGCGAATGGCAATGCGGCACCATTCAGGTGGATCCGAACATGCCAGAGCGGCTCGACGCCGAATTCACGGGTGAAGATGGCGCGCGGCACCGTCCGGTCATGTTGCACCGTGCCATCGTTGGCAGCCTGGAGCGTTTCATCGGCATCCTGATCGAACAATATGCCGGGGCCTTGCCTACCTGGCTGGCACCGGAACAGGTGGTCGTGCTCAACATCACCGACGCCCAGGCCGATTACGCGGAAAACGTGGCGCAAATGCTGCAGAATCAAGGCGTTAGGGCCGTGACCGATCTGTCGAACGACAAAATCACCTATAAAATACGTTCCCACGCCACCCGTAAGCTGCCGTACATCCTGGTCGTTGGCGACAAGGAAAAGGAAAGTGCGACGGTGGCCGTACGTGCCAGAGGCAACCAGGACCTGGGAGTCATGTCGCTCGAAGGCTTCATGCAGATCGTGCGTGACGACATTGCGCGCAAGTCTGTTGCGTCTTCCGCCTGACCGGTTCCTGCTCGCGCATCTGACAGTTATATTTTTTGAAAAGGACTGCACCATCGCTACCGAATACCGAGATCGCCGCCAGCGCGAAGAACGCAAACACCGTCTGAACCGTGAAATCAATGCGCCTGAAGTGCGTCTTTCAGGCCCCGACAATGAACCGCTGGGCATTGTTCCGTTGCAGGAGGCCCTGCGAATGGCCGGGGAGCTGGATGTTGATCTGGTTGAAATTGCCGCAACGGCCAATCCGCCCGTCTGCCGGCTGATGGACTACGGCAAGTTCAAGTACCAGGAACAGAAAAGGGCTGCCGAGGCCAAGGCCAAGCAGAAGGTGATCGAGGTCAAGGAAATCAAGTTCCGTCCCGGCACCGATGACGGTGATTACAACGTCAAGATGCGCAACATCCGCCGGTTTCTGGAAGATGGCGACAAGTGTAAAATCACGCTGCGTTTCCGTGGTCGTGAAATCACGCATCAGGAAATCGGTATGTCGCTGTTGCAGCGCATCCGCGATGAACTCGGTGAGGCCATTGTCGTGGAGCAATTCCCCAAGCTCGAAGGCCGCCAGATGATCATGGTGGTGGCTCCGGGGCGCAAAAAGACCAATGGCGGCAAGGATAAGG
The DNA here is from genome assembly GCA_039808005.1 of Allobrachymonas sp. Lineage (GTDB taxonomy): Bacteria > Pseudomonadota > Gammaproteobacteria > Burkholderiales > Burkholderiaceae_C > Brachymonas. Next base: position 65,127 of record JBDHSG010000009.1, read on the forward strand.
CTTCTGGTTCTGCCGAAATGACAGAGGCGGAAACCGCCGAAACCGGAAGTAAGGCCTGATCTGCCCATGGGTTGTGGTCCATGGCGTAGGGGCCAGAGTAGTTGGTCGATGAAGATATTGCGTGGCGGCATTGGCAGCTGCGCACCCAGTTTCAGCCCTGGTGCTGAAAACAAGTGGCTCGGGGCCAACAAGAACCGGCATGGGTTGCCGGTCGCCTCACGAGCACAAATCAAGAAGGAGCATGCAAATGCCCAAAATGAAAACCAAGAGCAGCGCGAAAAAGCGTTTCCGCGTCCGTCCCGGTGGTACCGTCAAGCGAGGCCAGGCGTTCAAGCGCCACATCCTGACCAAGAAAACCACCAAGAACAAGCGCCAGTTGCGTGGTGCAGTCAGCGTGCATGAGACCAATCTTGGCCACATGGCGCAAATGCTGCCGTTTGCCGGCCTGTAACCAACTGACGGACAAGGAGAAAGACTATGCCTCGCGTAAAACGTGGTGTTACGGCGCATGCTCGCCACAAGAAAGTACTCGCACTGGCCAAGGGTTTCCGTGGCCGTCGCGGCAACGTGTTCCGCGTTGCCAAACAGGCCGTGATGAAGGCCGGGCAATATGCCTATCGTGACCGTCGTGCCAAAAAGCGCGTATTCCGTCAGTTGTGGATTGCCCGGATCAATGCTGCCGCCCGTGCCAATGGCCTGACTTACAGCCAGTTCATCAACGGCCTGAACAAGGTGCAAATCGGTCTTGACCGCAAGGTGCTGGCCGATATCGCCGTGCATGACGAAGCGGCTTTTGCCAGCATCGTCAGCCAGGTCAAGGCCAAGCTGGCAGCCTGATCGGATTCGTGCAGAGAGCGACAGAACTCTTTTCGTTTGACTGTTTTCTGCACGTTGAAGGCATTTTTAAGCCAGCGCCGCCAGGGGCTGGCTTTTTTGTTTGGAAACCGCAGAAATCGAATACAGAAGCACGGTGACACAGAGGAAGCACCCAGGAAAAGGATGATGCAAGGGCTGTCGGTGGCTATGCAATTTGGCCGCCGGAGCTGGCCTACCTGAGAGTTCTGCCGCCATGAACCGCTCACATGGTACGGTATCTGCCTGCAAACATTTGTGCTTCGTGTCTCTGTATTCTCTTTTTGACCGTATTGAAGACTCCATGACGACTGATCTAGACACCCTTGTCGCTTCCGCACGCACACAGTTCGCGCAGGCGGTCACCCCCAATGACCTGGAAAACGCCAAGGCGCGATTTCTGGGCAAGGCAGGGCAGATCACCGAGCGGATGAAGGGCTTGTCGCAACTCTCGGTAGAAGAAAAAAAGACCCGTGGTGCTGCCATCAACCAGGCCAAGCAGGCGATTGAGGCGGCACTTGCCGAACGCCGTCAGCAACTGGCCGAGGCCGAGCTCAAAGTCCAATTGCAGGCAGAAGCGCTGGATGTGACGTTGCCGGGGCGCCAGCGCGGTGCCGGTGGTCTGCACCCGGTCACTCTCACGCTGGAGCGCATCGAGGGCATTTTCGGCAGCATGGGCTTTGAGGTCGCCCAGGGACCGGAAATCGAAAGCGACTGGTTCAACTTCACGGCGCTCAACACGCCCGAAGACCATCCGGCTCGTTCCATGCACGACACCTTCTATGTCGAAGGCAGCAGCGAAAAAGAGCCCAATCTGCTGCGCACCCATACCAGTCCGATGCAGATCCGCCATGCGGTGCAGCACGTCAAGCGTCACAAAGGATTGCTGGATAAGGGGGAGCGCATGCCGGAGATTCGCGTCATTGCGCCGGGCCGTACCTACCGCGTGGATAGCGACGCCACCCATTCGCCCATGTTTCACCAGTGCGAAGGCCTGTGGGTCGGCGAAAACATCAGCTTCAAGGATCTGAAGGTCGTCTTCACCGACTTCTGCCGTACCTTCTTCGAGAGCGACGATCTGGTGCTGCGTTTTCGCCCCAGCTTTTTCCCGTTCACCGAACCCAGCGCCGAAATCGATATCCAGTTCCAGAGCGGGCCGCTAGCTGGCCGTTGGCTGGAGGTGGCCGGTAGCGGCCAAGTGCATCCCAATGTGGTGCGCAACATGGGCCTCGACCCTGAGCAGTACATTGGTTTTGCCTTTGGCATGGGGCCGGACCGCCTGACCATGCTGCGCTATGGCGTGAATGACCTGCGGCTGTTTTTTGACGGGGATATCCGTTTCCTGAGTCAGTTCCGCTGATCGATGCGCCATCACCCTCTGTTCCTGAACTGAATCCTGTACTGAAGCACCATGCAATTCCCCGAATCCTGGCTCCGGACTTTCTGCAACCCGCCATTGACCACTCAGCAACTGGCCGATACGCTCACCATGGCCGGGCTGGAAGTGGAAGAACTGCAACCGGTGGCCCCGCCTTTTTCTTCCATCGTCGTGGCTGAGATCAAGGAAGCCGTGCAACATCCCGATGCCGACCGTTTGCGTGTGTGCAAGGTGGACGTGGGTACGGGCGAGCTGCTGCAGATCGTTTGCGGTGCACCCAATGCCCGGGCGGGCATCAGGGTGCCGTGTGCGCTGGTCGGAGCTGAACTGCCGGCTGGCGAAGACGGCAAGCCGTTCGCTATCAAGATCGGCAAGCTGCGCGGGGTGGAAAGCCATGGCATGCTGTGTTCGGCGCGCGAGCTGAAACTGTCGGAAGACCATGCAGGCCTGCTGGAGCTGTCGCTGGACGCCCCCATTGGCCAGAGCATCCGCGAATACCTCCATCTGGACGATACCCTGTTCACGCTCAAGCTCACGCCCAACCTGGCGCATTGCCTGAGCGTCTATGGCATTGCGCGCGAGGTGTCGGCGCTCACGGGGGCGCCGCTGCTGCCGCAGCCCGAAGCACAGGTCCCGGTCACTGCCAGCGACGATGTGCGGGTTACGGTCGAAGCGCCCGACCTGTGTGGACGCTTCAGCGGCCGCGTCATCACCGGCGTAAATACCCATGCGGCCACGCCCGCCTGGATGGTGGACAGGCTGGCGCGCTGCGGCCAGCGCAGCGTTTCGGTGCTGGTGGATATCTCCAACTACGTGATGTTTGAGTTGGGCCAACCCTCGCACATCTTTGACCGCGACAAGATTGTCGGCTCGCATCTGCATGTGCGCTGGGGCAAGGCGGGCGAATCGCTCAAATTGCTGAACGGCAACACCGTGGCGCTCGATGGCGAAGTGGGAGTGATTGCCGATGACAAGGAAGTGGAATCGCTCGCCGGCATCATGGGAGGAGACGCCACAGCCGTCAGCGACAGCACGCAGAACATCTATGTCGAGGCCGCCTTCTGGTGGCCCAAGGCGGTAGCCGGGCGCTCGCGTCGTTACAACTTCAGCACCGATGCGGGACACCGTTTCGAGCGCGGAGTCGATCCCTCGCGCACGGTGCAGGTGATCGAGCGCATCAGCGAACTGGTCCTGCAGATCTGTGGCGGCGCAGCCGGTCCGATCAGCGATACACAGCCGAATGTGCCGCAAGCCCAACCGGTGATGCTGCGCGTGGATCGCGCCGCCAAGATCATTGGCATGCCGGTGACGGAACAGCAGTGTCTGGGCGCTCTGCAAGGGCTTGGGCTGCAGGCTACAGCCAGCAACGGCGTCATCACCGTGGTGCCGCCCAGCTATCGCTTCGACCTGCAGATCGAAGAAGACCTGATCGAAGAGGTCATCCGCGTGATCGGCTACCACAAGTTGCCAGCCACGCCGCCGCAGGCGCCGATCACGCCCAAGTTGCGCGCCGAGACGCAGCGCAACCCCTATGCCGTACGCCGTCAACTGGCCGACCTGGGATACCAGGAAACCATCAACTACAGTTTTGTGGAAGAGCGCTGGGAGCGTGAACTTGCTGGCAATTCCAATCCCATCAGGCTGCTCAATCCCATTGCCAGCCAGATGAGCGTGATGCGCTCGTCACTGATCGGCTCGTTGCTGAATGTCGTTGCCTTCAACCTTGATCGCAAGGCCAGCCGCGTGCGCGTGTTCGAAGTGGGCCGCGTGTTCCTGCGCGATGCGTCGGTGCCGTCCAGTGATACCACGGTGCAAGGATTTGACCAACCCATGCGCGTGGCGGGCATGGCCTACGGCCCGTCCAGTGCCCTGCAATGGGGCCGGACCGACGCCGTGACCGATTTTTACGATGTCAAAGGTGACGTGGAAGCCTTGCTGGCACCGCGGCGGCCAGTGTTCGATGCAGCCGAACACCCGGCGATGCACCCCGGGCGCTGCGCCCGTGTGCTGATTGACGGAAAGGCCATTGGCTATATCGGCGAACTGCACCCGCGCTGGCGCCAGGATTACGAACTGCCACAGGCCCCTGTGCTGTTCGAACTGGACTGGGATGTTGTGTCGCAGCGCCCGCAGCCTGCTTTCCTCCCAGTCGGCAAATTCCAGGCGGCCGAGCGCGACGTGGCTGTGATCGTGAAAGACAGCGTACGCCACGACGATCTGATGACGGCCATTACCCGTGCCGTGCCACAGGCGCTGTTGCAGGATGCTACTGTGTTTGACGTGTTTCGTCCTAACCCCAAGGCGCCAGAAAAAACGCCCTGGCTGGCTGCCGACGAGAAAAGTGTCGCCATTCGCTTGCAGTTGCGCAGCATGGATGCGGCACTGACCGAAGAACAGATCGAGTTCGCCCGCCAGGCCGTGGTGCAACAATTGGTGGCCGATACCGGTGCGCGTCTGCGGGCCTGATGGCCGACGAACGTAAAGACGAACGTAAATTTGATAGGATCTGGCCCTATGGAAATTTCATTCGATTCCCTGCAAACGCCTACGCTGACCAAGGCGCAACTGGCCGAAAAACTGTTCGACAACATCGGCTTGAACAAACGCGAGGCCAAGGACATGGTCGACGCCTTTTTCGACCTGATCGTGCGGGAACTCAAGCAGGGGAACGACGTCAAGATATCGGGGTTTGGCAACTTTCAGTTGCGTTCCAAATCGCCGCGTCCCGGCCGCAATCCGCGCACAGGCGAACTGATTTCAATCGATGCACGCCGCGTCGTGACCTTTCATGCCAGCCACAAACTCAAGGCGGTCGTGCAGGGAGAAGACCCCGCTGTTTCGTTGTTCATTGACGGCTAAACGAAACGGCCGCGGGTCGGGCCACTGTCATTGACGCGGGCAGGCAGCATGGCCAGTCGGCCATCATTCGCTCCAGTAGGGGCGTTTTTTTATCGCTCGAACGGTTTCTGCTTCATTGCAGATAATTGCATGGTTTTGTGGAGTTGGCATATCGACTTCATGTAAAGCATTGCCAGTATGTTCTAATAGCAGATAAAGTAGAGATATTTGAGCGAATCAAGAACTGCCGCATTGTCTGGGTCTTCGATGAAAACGTCCGTTTTGCCCCCTATTCCTGCAAAGCGTTATTTCACGATTGGGGAAGTGGCCGAGTTGTGCGCGGTCAAACCCCATGTGCTGCGTTACTGGGAACAGGAGTTCACGCAACTCAATCCGATGAAGCGGCGTGGAAACCGACGGTATTACCAGCACCATGAGGTGCTCATGGTGCGCAGGATTCGCGATCTGCTGTATGAGCAGGGCTTTACCATCAGCGGCGCGCGCATTCAGCTTGAAAACGGCAAAAACCGTATGGTTGAACAGGGGCAGGGCACGCCGGATGCCGTGCTGGCCGATGCCGCTGGTTTGCCTGATGGTTCTTCGTCCGTGGAAGCATCCGGGCAAGTGCCAAAAACTCCCGACGCAGCGGTGGCCCATGCCATCGACTGGGCAATCGTGCGCCAGGAACTGGAAGCCATCCGCATATTTCTGGATTGATCAGGGGGCGGCCGTTGAGGCAGCAAGGGCAAATTGTCTGCTGCGTGCCGTTGATTGCATGGAGAACGTTTCTGCGCTGCGGATCCGCCAAAAAATCGATCCGATTTTCGGTTGGAGATGCATCTTGTCGTCATAAACATTTATAATTCCACCTTTCGGCGTGTAGCGCAGCCTGGTAGCGCACTTGCATGGGGTGCAAGGGGTCGCGAGTTCGAATCCCGCCACGCCGACCATTACACATATCAACGGGTTAGCCCTTACAGGGGCTAGCCCGTTTTTATTTTCCGGGCGTATTTGGCTTGGTGTGAGGCTTGATCTTTTGGGGGCGTGTTAAAGCGCACATCCGGAAATGTAGGCGCTGCAGTTCCCCGCTTGGTGTAGCTGATGTGTCCGTCGCGTTGCAGGCATTCGAGGATGCGGTGATTGATGAACGGTGCAGGGGCATGAGCCATCCGGCGCCTCGCCATACTGGCAGAGGCTATGCGGAAACGGGGCCATCAAACATCGGGCAGGGGCGGCAAAGGGTCGGCTGTAGAGACCGGAACTGCCGTTCGGGCTGCGTTCATGACCATGGAAAGGAATGAATAGTAACCGTGAATGCCCACCAGGTCCATCACTCCCTGTTCCCCGAACACGCGCACCGCTTCTGCCCAGGTGGCGTCGTTGACCGAGCGGTTTTGGTGCAACTCCATCGAGAAGGCATACAGCGCCGCCTCATCCACTGGCATGTTTGGTGGACGGCGTCCTTGGGCAACCGCAGCAATCGTGTCAGCCGATATGCCTTCGCGTGCGGCGATCGGCGCATGGATGGCCCATTCGACCTGCTGCGACCATTGACGGGCAGTGATCAGGATGGCCAGCTCCGATAGGCGCAATCCCAAGGCGCTGCGGTAGCGCAGGTATTCGCCCATGTGCTGAGCGTGCGCCATGAGCTCGGGGCTGCGCAGCAAGGGCACGAACGGTGAAATCAGCGCGCCGCGGGGGCCTTCGATGATTTCCTGCGCGTAGCGTTGCTGTGCCTCGTTCCATTGTGCAGGGGGCAGGGGCGGCAGGCGGTCGCTGTGGCGGTTCATGCGCTCTCCAGTGATGCAAGGGCCTGATCGATGGACTGCCCCAGCAGATCGACAATCTGCTCGATGTGCTGCTCGGTCACGATGAATGGGGGTGCCAGCAGGACATGGTCGCCCAGGTTGCCGTCGATCGTTCCCCCCATCGGATAGACCATGAGGCCATTGGCCATGGCCTGGGCCTTGATCTTGGCGTGCAGCTTGTGCGCGGGATCGAATGGCGCCTTGCTGATGCGGTCATGCACCAGTTCAACGCCGGCAAAGAGTCCGCGGCCGCGGATATCCCCCACATGCGGATGGTTTCCCAGCCGTTCGCGCAACAGGCGCTGCAGGGACTCACCCCGTACCCGCACCTGTGGCAGGAGGTTGTCGCGCTGGATCACCTGTTGCACGGCCAATGCGGCGGCGCATGCGGTTGAATGGCCGATGTAGGTGTGTCCGTGCTGGAACATGCCGCTGCCCTGGCGGATGGTTTCGACCAACCGCTCCTGCACCAGCAGCGCGCCAATGGGCTGGTATCCGCCGCCCAGGCCTTTGGCGATGGCCATCATGTCGGGTACGACGCCTTCTTGTTCCACGGCATACAGGACCCCGGTGCGTCCCATGCCGCACATGACCTCATCGGCAATGTAGAGGATGCCGTGGCGGTCGCAGATCTCGCGTACCCCCTTGAAATATCCCGGCGTTGGAGGAAGGGCGCCAGCCGTTGCGCCCACCACCGTTTCGGCGCAGAAACCGATCACCCGCTGAGGGTCCAGTTCAAGGATCTTGTCTTCCAGTTCCTGCAGCAGGCGCCGGGTGTATGCGTCCTGCGATTCGTTGGCGAGGCGGTCGCGGTATTCATAACAGGGCGAAACGCGTCCCACGTCCACGAGCAAGGGGGCGAACTGCTTGCGCCGCCACTCGTTTCCGCCCACCGCCAATGCCCCAAGGGTGTTGCCATGGTAACTCTGGCGGCGGGCGATGAACAGCGTGCGCTCGGGCTGGCCGATTTCGACAAAATACTGCCTTGCCAATTTCAATGCGGCTTCCATGGCCTCGGAGCCGCCCGAGACGAAATACACCTGATTCAGGCCTGAAGGAGCATGGGCCGCCAGATGATCGGCCAGTGCCTCCGAAACCTCCGAGGTGAAGAAGCCCGTGTGTGCGTAGGCCAGCTTGTCGATCTGCGCGTGCATGGCTGCCAGCACGTCTGGATGGGCATGTCCCAGGCAGGAGACGGCCGCTCCGCCGCAGGCGTCCAGATAGGCTTTGCCCTCTTTGTCGTAGATATGAACGCCTGAAGCACTGGTGGCAACCCGTGGGGTTGACCGCAAGCTGCGGTGAATGATGTGTGTCAAGATCCGCTCCCTGTTAAATCGTGAATCAATCGCAAGACCGTAGCGGGACGCCTATCCTATTTCGACATTGAGCTGTGAAATGAAGCCTTCGCGCCGGCGCACGGCATTCAATGCGCGGTCGCTCAAATCGCGCGCAACGAGATTGAGCAGACACTCGCAAAACACCACATAAGCCCCCATGCTGTTGCTGATGAAACTGCTTTCATGGGAAATGAAAAATGCATGCCGTGCCGGTGGAACCAGTGGCGATGCACGGGTATCGGTCAGCGCAATCACCACCACTCCCGCCTGTGCCGCCACGCGTGCCACATCGACCACCGTACGGGTATAGGGCGCCATGCTTGAAACCACCAGCACGTTGCCAGGCTCCATCTGCGCCAGACCTTCGGCTACCCCGCCGCCGGGACCATCCAGAAGCGCAACGTCCGTTCGCAGCATGCCCAATCCATATGTCAGGAAACTGGCAAGCGAATGAATCTGCCGTAGCCCGAACACGCGCACGCGCCGTGCATGGGCCAGCAAATGCGCCGCATGGGCCAAATCGTCGGGATTGATCTGCCTGACGAAGGCATCGATGTTGCGGATGGATTCCTGCGCCAGTTTTACCACTGCGCCCAATTCGGTTTCGGGCGAAATGGGGTGTGCGCCGTTGATCAGGCGGTGGGCCTGCCGGGCGTAGAACTTCCTCGCGCTTTTTGTGAACGTGTCCCGAAAGACAGAATGAAAGTCGGCAAACCCCCTGTATCCCAGGCGGGTGGCCAGGCGCGTCAGCGTGGAGGGGCTCACTTCCAGCCTCTGGGCCAGTTCCGAGATGGTCCGCAGAGCCGTTTCCTCTGGGTGATCGACCAGCCGGCACAAGACCCCATGCGCCTTGGCGCCCAGCGAAACGGCAGCTTCGCTGCGGCCAATGGCCAGGGCGAGATGGCGCAACTCATCAACCGTTCGCGGCAGGCGGGCGGGGGCTTTGGATATGGAAAGTCCATCCAACGCAGCCTCTCAGTACAGTGAATCGTTGCGTAGCCGGTAAAGCGGCTGCCGGGATTGTCCGATATGGACCTGCCAGTCCACGGCTTGCGTATTGATTTGCATGACGGCCGTTGCAACGGTGTTCTCGTTGTCGCTGTCGTTGGGCGCATTGCGATAGATCGGGAAGCGGGCATCGCCTTCGTCGAACAGGATGTCCAGGGGATGGACGCGTTCTCCCCGCGCGGCACTTGCAGCGAGCATCTCTTCGCCGCGGATCTGACGATGGCCCGAAGACCCCGTGACGATCTGGGGCTGGTCCCGGTGCGCAGCATGCACCATGTGATTGGCGTGCACGCAAGGGCGCTCGATGGTCTGCACCGAGCAAACGGCAGCGCAAAATTCCACGCTCACGAGTGCTTCATGCCCGGCCTGCGCCAAGGTGAAATGGAAGCCACCCGCGCGGGGGGTGTGCCGCAACACATCCACCGCCGACGAAAGGTCTGGCTGATCGAGCATGGCGCGCGCCAGCACCATCCGCGGTAGCCCCGGCGAAGTGTGCAAGACCCGCAGATTGTTGACCGTCATGGCCACTCCGTTCTGGTTGACGGCAAACGTGTGGCCGGGCAGCGAACCCGGATAGACAAACGAGGCGAAGGCCCCGCCTCCGTCCACCCTGATCTGGGCGATGGCGCAGCGCCCAGTAAATCCGGGGTCGCCATCCTCGTTATGGGCGATGAGTGCGCCTTGATCCGGCGAAGTGCGGGGCAGTTGCACAGTGGTGCAGCCGTCGGGAGACATCGCCCACAAATCGCCCCGGCAATTCCACAGAAACACTTCGTCGGAAGGAAGGCCCAATCCCGCAGCCATGCCTTCCAGTTCCTGCCAATAGGCCGGGAAATGGGTCTGAACCAGTTGCTGCATGGTGGCGACGGGTGCAGTGCCGCGCCAGCGCATCACGTTCGCCCAGGCTGGGGTGTGCAGAAGATGCCCATGTACTGCATCGGTGCCGAAACGCCCCAGCGCCAACCCCACGTCATAGGGTGTGCCTTGAATGGTCAAAAACGAAAGCATTGCCGTCTACTCGACATGTTGCAGAAAATCCCGCAGGCGCGGGTTGTCCGGGTTGTCCAGGAGTTCGGCCGGCGGGCCGTCCACGGTGATGTGGCCGTGTTCCATGAAGATCAGCCGCGTCCCCACCTTGCGGGCAAACGCGATTTCGTGGGTGACCACGATCATGGTCATGCCATCCTCAGCCAATGCCTGCATGACCCGCAGCACTTCTTGCCGCAATTCCGGGTCCAGCGCCGAGGTGGGTTCATCGAACAGCATCAGTTTGGGCTTGACTGCCAGCGCGCGTGCAATGGCCACGCGCTGCTGCTGGCCGCCCGACAATTCGTTCGGGTAGTGGTGCTTGCGTTCGGCCAATCCCACCTTGCGCAGCAGCTCCTCGGCCTGGCGCAAGGCTTCGGCCTTGGCAACGCCGCGCACCTGGCGCGGCCCGAACGCCACATTTTCCAGTGCCGTCATTTGCGGAAACAGGTTGAACTGCTGGAAAACCATGCCGGCTTCCTGCCGGATTTCGCGCACCGTCGAGGAGCCGCCCTTGACACTGAGGCCGTCCACCAGCAGGTCGCCGGAATCGATGGTTTCGAGCGCATTGATGCAACGCAGCAAGGTCGATTTGCCCGAGCCCGACGGGCCAATCAACACCACCACCTCGCCTTGCTTGATCGAGAAATTCACGTTGTCAAGCACCACCGTGGAGCCGAAGTGCTTGCTTACGCCTTTGAATTCAACCATGTTCATAGGATGCGCATCCGTCTTTCGACCATCCGCAGGGCGAAGGTCAGTGTTCCGATCATCAGCAGGTACAGCAGGGCCACGCTGGTCCAGATCTCGACCGCCCGGAAATTGGCCGCCATGATTTCCTGCCCTTGTCGGGTCAATTCGCCGACACCGATCACGATGAATAGCGAAGTGTCTTTCAGGCTCACGATGAACTGGTTGCCCAGGGGAGGGGTCATGCGCCGGAACGCGACCGGGCCGACGACGAACATCAGCACCCGCCAGGTTGGCAGGCCCAGTGCCAGCCCCGCTTCGCGCAATCCCCTGGGCACCGACAAAAAGGCGCCCCGGACAATTTCGGCGATGTATGCTCCCGCATTGACGATGATCGACGTGATGGCCGCCGTCATCGGTTCGACGCGGATGTCGAACAGCATGGGCAGTGCAAAGTAGATGAACATCACCTGCACCACGATGGGGGTTCCGCGCACCAGCTCGACGTAGGCAAAAGACAGGCCTCTGGCCACGGGGTTGCCGTAGGCGCGCATCAGCCCGAACAGGAGTCCCACCATGGTTCCGCCCAAAAGGCCCGCCAATGCAATGAATACAGTCAGCTTGGCACCGTCCAGCAGGGCGGGCAACGACTCTACAACGACGGACCAGTCGAAATCCATGATGGGTCTTTCAGTTGCAACGGGAAATCAGGACGACTTGGGCGGCTCGACGCCGAACCACTTCTTGTAAATCGTGTTGTAGCGGCCGTCCTGCTTCATCTTCGCCAAAGCCGCATTGACCTTGGGTACCAGCGGGCTGCCCTTGGGGAAGCCAATGCCATATTGATGCGCCATCATCTGCGTGCCCACCACCTTGACCTTGCCCTTGCCGGCGGTTGCAGCGAAATACAGCACATTGGGCGTATCGTGCATGGCGGCGTCGACGCGCTTCGTGATCAGCTCCAGGTAGGCGTTGTCGATGTTGGGGAACTGGCGTAGTTCGGTGCCGGCGAAATTGGCTTTTGCATAATCAGCGGCCGAAGTGCCCGTTTTGATGGCCAGGGTCTTGCCCTTGAGATCTTCCACGCCCTTGATGGGGCTGTTGGCTGCCACCATCAGCATGAAGCCGCTGTTGTAGTAGCCATCGGAAAAGTCGATGACCTTCTTGCGTTCATCCTTGATCGTGATGCCGGCCAGTGCGACATCCACGTTCTTGGTTTGCAGCGCTGGCAGGATGCCGTTGAAATCCATGGGCTGCAGCTTGTAGCTCACTCCCAGGTCTTTTGCAATTGCGTCCCACAGGTCGATGTCGAAGCCGACGTACTTGTCTCCCTGCTTGAATTCGAAAGGAACGAACGCCGTGTCGCATGCCACCACCAGTGTTTTTTGCGACTGTCCAAATGCCGCACCGCCAACCAGGGCGGTGGAGGCCACGATCGTTGCGAGGAACTTCCTGCGATAAGTCTTCATGACTGACCTTTCAATGGAGAAGGAAATCGCCGCCAGGCGGCAGCGTGCCGATGCAGTACCACGATGCATTAAAAATTTGCAGACGCATCGTTCACGCAAATATATTTGCCTCGATTGGGCGATACAACCGCGTTAACCCTTGCGCGGATGGATTTTTCTCACAGGGTTTTCCCAGTGGTTCGGTACCGTGTACAGGGAATGGCAGAATGATTGATAAGAATGACCAATACCCACATCGCCTTGCGCGATAGTGTTGAGAACGACGCGACCCGGAACAGCGTTCAGCGGCACGAAGTCGCGGGCGTTGTGGCCGGGCGCACCGTCGAAGTCTTGCAGAAGGCAAAAGCCACCACCGAAAGCCGGGCCGAAGTCCTATTCAACGACGGCGTAGCGCAGGCCGAACGTGAATTCACGCTGCGCGCCAACCATGCCCGCCTTGAAAGCGAAATCCCCGCGTATGTATATCTGTGAACAGGCGAAGCTGCGCGCGGCGATGACCGGGTACTACCCAAGGGGGCTTGGGTCCTGTACGACGAACACGCGGAGTTCGACCCCCGGAACCTGAGCCGCGGGACGGGCCGGACTCCGGGCCAGATTGCGCCCGCCCTTCATGCCGTCTGCCCGATACCGGGGACCGGGTGATGTACATCTGAGGTCAGACGCCTCCATGCCCGATCCGCTCCCATGCTTCGCGGAACGGGTCCTGCTCATAGTCGCCGGGCTGCAACCAGTACGACACGCGCCCGTTCTTCTCGCCGCGGTGGGCGCGCTCCCGGACCTCCAAGGGGAGGAGGACGAAGGCCGAAGGCGTAGGCGTGGCGACCTTGTTCACGATCACCCAGAAGTCGCCCATGATCTTGTCCAGCGAGGTTCCGAGGGGAACCGGGTTGCGCTTGCTCAGGGCCTTGACCTGTACCCCGACGAAGCGGGAGGCGTCCCGGCTGTAGGCGATGATGTCCACACCCCGGGCGTTGCGCGCCGTTGGCATGACGTTCCACCCGAGGAGGGAAAGCCGATAACAGCAGTAGTACAGGCCCACGTTGCCGGTAAGCTGCGGGTCCAGTGGCGTGGTTCCTTCGTTGCTGTTGTTGGGCATTGCGTCTGTTGCTCTCGGCATAGTGCTGACTGGTGCATGGGCGTCCCGGAGAGCGGTTTGCGGCTCCCCCGTGCCGGGCTCAAAACGGAAACGCCGCGGCCTGGCCTCACGTCCCCCGCTCGCCCATCAAGGGTCAGGGGACAGAAGAAGAAGGGGACCCGAATGGGAAAACTTCGACTTGAAGCCAGCTGGTGCGGGAGTACGTGCGTGCGCGGTCGAGTTCGAATTGAGCTTGATGAGCATCGTCTTGCTCGTCAAGTTGGCGACCGTCGCGCTGGTACTCTAAAGCCAGGGGAGGAACGGGGGTGCGGTAACACGCGCCCCCAATCTTCTCTTTTCTCCCCTATATAGACAAAAAGGCCACCCGGGGTGGCCTTTCTTCTATCAGCCGTAGCGCATTTTCCAGCACTTCGACCGTAGTTAGGTAGTTCGTTGGGTAGACTATGAAATCCTACCGAAATCCCACTACCTAATGGGTAAATGGCGGAGAGGGCGGGATTCGAACCCGCGGTAGGCTATTAACCTACACACGCTTTCCAGGCGTGCGACTTAAACCGCTCATCCACCTCTCCGAAGCGGGCAATTCTAACAGCGTTTGTTCGCTTTCTTTACGAGTGGGCAGGCATATCGGCAAGAGCGGGCAGCCACAGGTCGGGGAGCCGCAGTCCTTCTGCCAGATGGATGGCGCGCAGGACCGCTGCGCTCGTAACATGCGCGGCCATGGCGGTGAGTGTCATCATGTCCAGGCTGTTTGCGCTTTGGGCCGTGGACAGGGCGAACAGGGTATCGCCGTCGAGCTGGGTGTGCACCGGGGTAATGCAACGTGCCAGTCCGTTGTGGCCGGCCACGGCCAGCCGTTCCAGTTGGGGCCGTGTCAAGGGTGCGTCGGTGGCGATTACTCCGATGGTGGTGTTGGTTCCGGGCAGGGCGAATCCGGGGGCTTCGCCACGCAGCAGGCTGGCCGTGCTGTCGCGCAAGGCCAGTGAATCTGGCGCCATCCGCGCGCCAACCAATAACCGGCCGGTTGCCGGATCCAGTACATCGCCCACGGCGTTGCAGGCTACCAGCGCTCCCACGGTGACGCCGTGGATAGTGATGCTGACGCTGGCGGCGCCGCCTTTCATGGCGCAGGCCGGGCCGTAGAGTTTGCCGACGGTAGTGCCTGTTCCAGCACCTATATTGCCTGCCAGTGGATGTAGATGGCTGCTGGCGGTTGCGCAGGCTTGATAGCCACAGGCGGCGCCAGGGCGGATGTGGGGATCGCCCACACCCAGATCGAACAGCACGGCTGCGGGCACGATGGGCAGTTTGCCGTAGCCAGTATCCAGGCCGATATCCTGTTCTTCGAGCCAGCGCACCACGCCTTCGACTGCTGCGAGCCCCCAGGCGCTGCCGCCTGCAAGCAACACGGCATGCACTTGTTCGACCAGGTTGCCTGCCCGCAGCAGGTCGGTTTCGCGTGTGCCGGGCGCTGCGCCGCGCACATCCACTGCGGCGGTTGCTCCTTCGCATGCAATGACCACGCTGCAGCCCGTAGGTCGCTGCGGATGGCTGCAATGCCCCAGTGCAATGCCTTTGACACGGGTAATGCAGCCGCTGTCTGCATGGGTGGATGATGGATTGGTTAGGAAAGGTCGGGACATGGTGATCCAAAGAAGTTATCTATAGATAATAGGCCCATGCTCATTATCTATATGTGCTGCTGATGCGTGCATTGCACGGCAAAGAACCCAGCCTGAATAAATGCAAATGATTTAGGGTGCAGCCGGTTTTGATCCTGTGTGGCAACGGCATGCATGTGCCATGGAAGGGAGGGGTGATCGTGAATCAAAAAATTTTGTCGCACCCTCTGAAAGGCATGGAAAATCTGTCTATAATCTCGAATTTCGCGGGAATAGCTCAGTTGGTAGAGCGCAACCTTGCCAAGGTTGAGGTCGCGAGTTCGAGACTCGTTTCCCGCTCC
>JBDHSG010000010.1:0-73697 GCA_039808005.1 Allobrachymonas sp.
CCTGGAAACGACACTGGGCGCCATCAGGGGATACCGGCGGCGCCCGCTTCGATTCATCCTCGGGGTCTACAATGCCTGCATGGTTTCAGCAGCTGATTCACCCGTCCTCAATTGGTCCGGGCATTTCCTCATCGCCATGCCGGGCATGGAAGACCCGGGCTTTGCCCGCAGCGTCGTCTACATCTGCGAGCATACCGAGCGCGGCGCCCTGGGGCTGTGCGTCAACAAACCGCTGGGCCTCACGCTCTCCGAACTGTTCGAACAGATCAAGCTGCCGCTCAAGCGCGACGATCTGCAAGACCTGCCCGTATGCTGGGGCGGGCCGCTGCAGCCGGAGCGCGGATTCGTCCTGCACACCCAGCCGCTGGCCGCCCAGGAAGAGCCCGCCGGCGATACGGCCCCGGACGATACGGCCCGCTGGCACTATGCCTCTTCACTGTTGACCGCCGACGGCTTGCAGATGACCACCTCCCGCGACATTCTGGAGGCCATTTCCGAGGGCGGCGGCCCAGCCCCCCTGTTTGCCGCACTGGGACATGCTTCTTGGGAGCAGGGGCAACTCGAAAAGGAAATGCGCGACAACAGCTGGCTGACCGTGCCCGCAAGCCATGCGCTCATATTTGACACGCCTTTGGACATGCGGTACGACCGCGCCATCCGGTTGCTGGGCGTAACACCGGGCACCCTGACCGTGCAGGCAGGAACCGCCTGATGCCGCATTCGGCTCTATCTGCTCCACAGTTCCACGCCCCAACCGGCCCCAGCCGTGGTGCGGCTCCCGAAGTGCCCGCGTCCGTGCAGCATTTCATGGGTATTGATTTCGGCAAGAAACGCCTGGGCATTGCCGTGGGCAACCGCCTGAGCCGGCACGCAGCCCCCTGCAAAAGCATCACGGCAAAAGGCGACGCCCGCTTGCAGGCCGTCGCAGACCTGGTCCGCGAATGGGAGCCGCAAGCACTGGTGATTGGCATTCCCTTTCATCCCGACGGCGCGGAACATACCAATACCCGCGCGGCCACTGCCTTTGGCAGACAACTTGCCTTGCGCTGCCGCCTGCCCGTTTACGGCGTGGACGAACGATACAGCACCACCGCAGCCCTGGAACAAGGCGCCAGCGACCCGGATGCCGCCGCTGCCTGTATCATTCTTGAACAATTCCTCGATTGCCTGCCATGAATGCATTCCTCTCGTCTTCTGAAGCGGACAGCGTGTCATTGCCTGACGCTGAAGCCCTTTATCAGCAACTGTGCACCCTGCTGCAGCCCTTGCGCGGCCCGCAGACACAGTTGGTAGGCATCACTTCAGGCGGCGCATGGATGGCCCGCCGCCTGCAACAGCACTGGGGACTGGAGCACGTCGGAATCATTTCCACCGCCCTGCACCGCGACGACTTCGCGCAAAGGGGGCTGAGCCGAACGGAACAGACAACCTTGCCCTTCGTGGTGGACGGATCCCGCATCCTGCTGCTGGACGACGTGCTGCATACCGGCCGCACCATCCGCGCGGCCATCAATGAGATTTTTGATTTTGGGCGGCCCGACAGCGTGCAGCTGGCCGTCCTGGTTGACAGGGGTGGGCGCGAGCTGCCGATCGAGGCCACCGTGGCCGCCACACGTATGCAATTGCCCGACACCCAGTCGCTGACATTGCAGCAGGACGGCAACGGACGCTTCCACTTCAGCCTTCGTACACGTTCCGGTGACGGTGCCGCACCGCTTCCCGTCGATTGAACCGGTGGCCAATCACCCTCGACGTGCAGCGCGCTAGCTCTACCCCCAAGTGCGAAGGCAAGCGCAAGGGGCCGCCACCGACCTGCCGTTTCTTGCCGAACGTCGTATCATGAAATGATTGGTGCATCGCCCTTGTGGCTGCGCATCGTGCGTTTTCTGTTCTTATCGTGAAAGTTCCCGTCATGTCCGATCTACCTCCCCCGCTGCCTGCACAACCCCCCATCAACTGGGAACGGGCCACCTTGGAAAAACTGGTTCTGGCATCCATCAACGAGCAGCGCGCCGCACGCCGCTGGAAAATGGGCATGCGCCTGGCATGGCTTGCATTCTTTGCCTTGACGGCCTGGTTGCTGTTCCAGCGTGCCCCCACCCCCGGCGTCAATGCCGCGAGGATCGACCCCCATACCGCCGTCGTCGACGTACAAGGCATGATCGCCGACGACGCGGACGCCAATGCCAAGGATATTCTCGAAAGCGCCAAGGCTGCATTCGAAAACACCAACGCCAAGGCGGTGGTGCTACTCATCAACTCTCCAGGTGGCAGCCCGGTACAGGCGGGCATCATCAACGATGAGCTGGTCCGCCTGAAGGCACTGCACAAGAAGCCTCTTTACGCCGTAGTGGGAGACAGCTGCGCCTCGGGCGCCTACTACATTGCCGTGGCTGCCGACAAGATTTTTGTCGACAAGGCCAGCATGGTGGGCAGTATCGGCGTGTTGATGAACGGCTTCGGATTCACCGGAACGATGGAAAAGATCGGTGTGGAACGCCGGCTGCTGACTGCCGGAGAAAACAAGGGGCTGCTGGACCCCTTCAGCCCGCTCAAACCCGAACACCAGGCGCATGCCCAGAACATGCTGGACCAGATTCACCAGCAATTCATCGAAGTGGTGCGCAAGAACCGGGGATCGCGCCTTCAGGAAACACCGGAAATATTCAGCGGCCTGGTATGGACCGGACAGCAAGCAGTTCAACTGGGTCTGGCCGATCAGTTGGGCAGCGTGGATTCCGTGGCACGCGATGTGATCAAGCAGGAAACCTTGGTCAATTACACCCGACGGGACAATGTGGCCGAACGTCTGGCAAGGAAATTTGGCGCGGCGGCCGGTGCAGGCGTCGTCAGGATCCTCCAGACGCAGGCCCTTGTGCAATAAAAAGACCCGATACAAAACGCGCATCCGCCACGCCTGGAAAATGCGTGGCGGCACCTGCAGCCAAAGATCCTGCCGGCGAACATCAATGATTGCGCGGCAATACGTTGCTGCGCAGTCATTGCCATGGGCGGTTATTGTTGCGGACCCTGACCGTTTTGCTCGAATGGCAGGGTTTCTGCGCGCAGATCGCGCCGTGTTTCCACCAGTATCAATGGCGCATCGTCGATCACGGCAGCCTCAGGCCGCTCGCGGGGAACATGCACCGGATGCGGCTCGACGGCAATGACGGCCTGCACGGCTGCGGCTTTGCCAGCGTCGGTACGCACCCATTGCAGGCCGGCCTGACTGGCGACTTCCACCAATTCGTTTTCCGGCAAGGCATACGTGCGCACGGTGGGCATGGCCGCTCTGGCCGGCGCCTGCTCTGCGGCAGATGGCGCGGACGCTGCCGGTTCTCCCTCGGATGACACGCTGCCGGTTGCAACGACGACCGCTTCCTGCCTGTCAGGCACGGACGCACCGGCCGGAGCCAACGCTGGAGCTTCTGCTGCAGGTGTCACGTCCTGCAACTCCGGCGCTGGATGATTGGCGTATGCCGAAAAATAGCTGCGCGGGATGATGGCCGTCTGCTCTTCCCCGGTCTGAATGGATGCGGAAGCGCCCTCTGCCGATGCGTCCTGCGCATCGGCTTCCGCCATTTCCGACGATGCGCCATTTTGCCGGTCCCGCCGGCGGTCACGCCCATAGCGGTCGCGTGAACGCCGCTCGCGGCGTCCGCGTCCTTCGCCGTTGCCAGCTTCGGTACCGTCGACAGATTCGGCAGCACCAGATGGCACGCCCTCCTGCATGGCGAGATTCACGCTTGCGGCAATATCTTCTGCGGCTATAACGTCTGCTGCGCCGCTTGCACCCATGGCAGGAGCGCCGGTCTCGGGCTGCCGTCTTGGGCCGCGCCGTCCGGAACGCCCCGAGCGTTCGCCGCCTTGGTCCTCCCGGCTCTCTGCCGCCATGTCAGCCCTGGCATCAGCGGGCTCTGTGCGTCGGCTTTCACCGCGCTCGCTGCTCCGCGTACGCCGTCCCTCCTGGCGGGCGTCCTGTTGTTTTCCTTCCGCCTGCCGTTCAGTGCGTCCACGGCCGCCCTCGCGCGATTCACGCTGACCGGCATTGCGCTCGCCATTGTTGCGGCCCCGTCCACCCCTGCCTTGCGTCTGACGCGATGCACCGCTGCGGCCAGTCTTTTCTGCTGCAAGAGGTTCGGGAGTGGCCACTACGGGCGCGGCAGGAGCAAGGCCCAGCCAACGCCGGATCATGTCCATGAAGCCCTCGGGCGCGGCAGCCACGGCAGCCGCCTGCTGCGCTGGTGCCGGAACGGGTTCCACCACCGGCGGTTTTTCCGGCAGGATGCCCTTGATCACCGGCGTCTGGCGGTTGGTGGGTTCCTGCCGGCGGTGCGTGATCACCTCCTCGTCCTCGGGCTCTGCTGCCATCTGGTAGCTGGCGGTCAGATTGTCCAGGCGCGGGTCGTCGTACTTGAGGCGCTCCAGCCGGTAATTGGGCGTTTCCAGCGAGCGGTTGGGAATCAGGATGACGTGCACCCGCTGGCGCAGTTCGATCTTGGCAATCTCAGGCCGCTTTTCATTGAGCAGGAAAGAGGCCACTTCCACCGGCACCTGGGCGTGCACGGCGGCAGTGTTGTCTTTCATGGCCTCTTCCTGGATGATCCGCAGGATCTGCAGCGCACTGGATTCGATATCGCGCACATGCCCCGAACCGCCGCAACGCGGGCAGGGAATGGATGCTCCTTCGGAAAGCGCCGGACGCAACCGTTGGCGGCTCATTTCGAGCAGACCGAATTTGCTGATGGAGCCAAACTGCACGCGTGCGCGGTCCAGACGCAAGGCATCGCGCAGGCGGTTTTCCACTTCACGACGGTTTTTCTGCTCGTCCATGTCGATGAAGTCGATCACGATCAGGCCGCCCAGGTCGCGCAGGCGCATCTGCCGCGCCACTTCATCTGCCGCTTCCAGATTGGTGCGGGTGGCGGTTTCCTCGATATCGCCCCCCCGGATGGCGCGTGCGGAGTTCACGTCGATCGACACCAGCGCTTCGGTGTGATCGATCACGATGGCACCCCCGCTGGGCAGCGTGACGATGCGTGCGTAGGCGCTCTCGATCTGGTGCTCGATCTGGAAGCGCGAGAACAGCGGCGTATCGTCGCGATAACGCTTGACCTTGGCCGCGTGTTCGGGCATCACGTGGTTCATGAACTGATGCGCCTGCTCGTAAATGTCGTCGGCATCGATCAGGATGTCGCCGATTTCCGGGCTGAAATAATCGCGCAGGGCGCGTACCACCAGATTGCTTTCCTGGTAGATCAGCAAGGCGCCCTTCCCGGCCCGGGCCGCACCGTCAATGGCCTCCCACAATTTGAGCAGGTAGTTGAGATCCCACTGCAACTCGGGCGCGCTGCGGCCAATGCCGGCCGTACGCGCAATGATGCTCATGCCCCTCGGATATTGGAGCTGGTCCATCGCCTCCTTGAGCTCGGCGCGCTCGTCTCCTTCGATACGGCGGCTCACGCCACCGCCGCGGGGATTGTTGGGCATCAGCACCACATAGCGACCGGCCAGGCTAATGAAAGTGGTCAGCGCCGCGCCCTTGTTGCCGCGCTCTTCCTTTTCCACCTGCACCAGCAGTTCCTGGCCTTCGCGAATCGCGTCGCTGATGCGCGCCTGGCTGGCCGAAACGCCTTCGGCAAAATACTGGCGGGAAATTTCCTTGAACGGCAGAAACCCGTGCCGCTCCTCGCCGTAGTCGACAAAGCAGGCTTCCAGGGACGGCTCGATGCGCGTCACCACTGCCTTGTAGATATTGCCCTTACGTTGTTCCCGCCCTTCAATTTCAATTTCGTAATCGAGCAGCTTCTGGCCATCGACAATCGCCAGCCGGCGCTCTTCGGTCTGCGTGCCATTGATCAGCATCCGTTTCACGATGCACATTCCTTCCCGGGCGTTTCGCCCAATATCCGCGCATAGCCCTGCCCTGGAGGCAAGGCTGCAAAAATGCCGGGAAGACGCCGTAACCGGGAGGAAATTTGCCAGAAATGCCGCTTATCGCGTCTGAAATGCGAAGGGCGAGGCAAAAGGCACAGGAGAGGATGCAATGACAAAGACCGGCAACAGGCCGCCTGTAGGCTGCCCGCGCCACAGGGAAGACGTTCTCTTCCCGTCGTATAGCCCCGTGCCGCATTGGCTGGCACGATGACGCTGCCTGGCCTGCCGCAACGAGCAGCCATTCCTGCGAGACGTCGCAGCCCGTTGCGCCGATGGCAACGGGCGGGTCCATTTCGTCCACAGGGTCAGCAGCAACAGCAACATGCCGGGTATTGCATCCATCTGCCCGACTGACTGGCAGGGTATGTATTGCCTGTCAGCCGGAGAATATTCCATTTCGGTGTTTGTTGGCGTCAACCATCCTTCAGTCACCCGCTCGGCGACGGCAAACTGCGATTTGCCACCCACCCTGCCGCTGACCCGAGGCATTGACTTCTTCCGCATGACTGTCAGCCGGTTACAGCTTCTGCCTTAAACTTATTGATATCCGGCAGCCGCAGCATCTGGTCTTACAGTGAAAAACATTATAGGGGCGAATGCCCGTCGTTCGCAGAAACAGGTCGCACCTACTGTCAAATATCTGACGGTAGACACAGAAAGCGCAGGCCAGCGCCTTGACAACTACCTGCAACGCCACCTCAAAGGCGTGCCCAAAAGCCATGTATACCGCATCATCCGCAGCGGCGAAGTGCGCCTGAACAAGGCGCGCGCAACGGCAGACAGCCGAATCGAAGCGGGCGACACGGTGCGCCTCCCGCCGGTCAGACGTGCAGCAGACACGTCGACTGCTGCGCCGGAAAAGGCTGGCAGCACGGCACCCGCGCGCACCTTCCCCATCCTGCTGGAAGACGATCACCTGATCGCCATCGACAAGCCGGCCGGTACGGCCGTGCACGGCGGCAGCGGCGTGAGTTTCGGCGTCATCGAGCAACTGCGCCGTACCTACCCAAACGCCCGTTACCTGGAACTGGCGCATCGCCTGGATCGTGAAACCAGCGGCATTTTGCTGGTGGCCAAGAAACGCAGCACACTCAAAGCCCTGCAGGACCAGTTCCGCGACCGCTCCACCGGCAAAACCTATCTGGCGCTGGCATGGGGCGACTGGCCGGCGCATAAAAAAGTCATCGACCTGCCCCTGCACAAGTATCTGGTCCCGTCAGGAGACGGCGAGGGAGAACGACGCGTCAAGCCCGTTGCAAAAAACGATCCCGACGGCATGCCTGCCATCACGCTGGTGCGCATCGCCAAGCGCCTGCGACACCCACTGGGGCCCATGACGTTGCTGGAGGTCACCATCAAGACCGGACGCACCCACCAGATCCGCGTCCATCTGGCCAGCCAGGGTTGCCCCATTGTTGGCGACGACAAATACGGCAATTTTGCCCTGAACAAGGCCATGCAAAAAACCGGGCTATCGCGCATGTTCCTGCATGCATGGCAACTGCGATTCACCCACCCCGCCCATCAACAGCGCGTGGAATTGCAGGCACCGCTCCCGCAAGCCCTGCAGGAATGGCTGCAGCAATGCACGGACGTCTCGCAAGAAGACAGCAACTCTCCATGAAAAAACCGCCCTAGGGCGGTTTTCGGCAGTGGTTGAACGGACTCAACCCTGGATCAAACCATTGGTCCGCGCCGTATGGATCGCCTGGGTACGGCTCTTGACCCCCAGGCGGCGGAACAGGCGCCACAAATGCACCTTCACGGTGTGTTCGCTGATGCCCAGATGCTCTGCGATCTCCCGGTTGCTGAGCCCCTGGTCCAGTGCCGCCAGCAACTGCACCTGGCGCTTGGAAAGGCGGCTGGCCGACAGATCCTCTTCATCCAGCGTGCTGTCGGGCAGCAACAAGGTGCGCAACGACAGAAACAGATCCTTGGTTTCCGATAGTTTCGAGACATAGGCGTCTGCGCCTGCCTCAAGGCACTGGTTTTCGATCTCGTCGGAGCTTTGCTCGGAAACGACGACCAGCAAACTGTTGGGGTAATGGTGCTTGACTTCGCGCACGCCCGACATGCCAAGGCTGTCGCTGAGGGTCAGATCCAGGCAGATGGCCTCTGGCACACCATGCTTTTTGACAGACGCGGGCAGACTGCCGACACGGTCGAGTTCAACCACCGTCTCGCCCGGCCTGATGCGGCGCAACAGGGTAGCCAGCGACTCCCGATACAGCGGGTGATCTTCAATGACAAAGAATGGCATGGATGGGAAAATAAAGAGGAATATGGAACTGGATTATCCAGATTCTGCTGGGGAGATATGGTACCACCATCCGATCAAATGAAATCAATAATGCACACTGCCGAATTGCCTCTTGACCAGCAAACTAGCCCCGCCAAGTACGCCCCTGCCCTTAAAAGAATATCTGCGTCACAACCATCAATTGGCATCAATTGAAAGAAAACATGTATTCATTTTTCTACATTTGATTATTATTGAAATAATAAATACATATTATCAATATATAGACTCATGACAACAAAAAGCGCAGCGGCGACAGAAGCGTCTCGATCGCATACAGGGTGATGGTGATCACGGGCAGCATCCACCATGTTGTGATGACGCGCATCATCACAAGCGCCATCATGATATAAAACCCGAAAGGTTCGATACGGGAAAAACGGGCCGCCCATTGAGGTGGCAAAAGTCCGGCAAGAATGCGCCCGCCATCCAGCGGCAGCATCGGAAACAGGTTGAAAGCGAACATCACCAGATTGGACAGAACCCCCGCCTGGCATACGCGGGGAAGAAATTCATGCGGCTGCATGTCAAGCACCGGCAGCACATATCCCACTGCCATCCAGACTATGGCCTGCAACGCATTCGAGCCCGGACCGGCAAGCGCCACCAGCGCCATGTCGCGGCGGGGGTTGCGCAGCAGGTGCGCCTGCACCGGCACCGGCTTGGCATACCCGAAGACGAAACGGCCTCCGGTGCCAAAATACAGCAGCAAGGGCATGACGACGGTGCCCAGCAGATCGATATGTCGAAACGGATTGAGGGTCACGCGTCCGAGCGACCGCGCCGTGTCATCGCCCAAATACCACGAGGCATAGGCATGGGAAGCCTCATGCAGCGTAATGGCAAGCAGAACGGGAATGGCGTAGACGGCAAAAGTCTGGACGATGACGGCGGTATCGGGCATCAAGGATAGAGAGAAGTCAGCACCCGCGGCATCGGCATGGGCCGATGGCGGCTGCATTCAGGTCATTCAGACCGGTTCGGCATGATCCGTTAAGCGGAAAAGCCCCATTTTGTGCAAGGAAATATACATCCCGATTACACGCGGCCAAAGGCATACCCGCTGACCGCGTCACTGTCCCCCTCCACGGCGTCGATCAGCCGCAGCAGTGGCCATAGCTCGCGATAACGCCGTGACGTGTCACGAATGTAACGAATGAAACGCGGCGCATCCGCCAGATATTTTTCCTTGCCGTCGCGCAGCGTCAGGCGCGCAAAAATTCCCGCCACCTTGAGATGCCGCTGCAGGCCCATCCATTCGCAGGCCCGATAGAAGCCCGCAAAGTCGCTGTGCCAGCCTTCATGATCCAGCAGTCCGGCCCGGCGGGCACGCTCCCAATAACGTACCGTGATGTCGATCACGAACTCCTCGTCCCAGCTGATGAAAGCGTCCCGCATCAGGCTGGCAATGTCATACGTCACGGGGCCATACACGGCATCCTGGAAGTCGAGCACCCCCAGCATATCGCCCTTCTGCTGCGGCAGCATGAGATTGCGGGGCATGAAATCCCGGTGCACATACACCATGGGAGCCGCCAGATTTTGCTGCACGATCAGGTCGAACGCCGAACCCAGCACCGCTTGCTGCTCTGCGGTCAGCGTTATCTGGCGATGCCGCGCCAGATACCAATCCGGAAACAGCTGGAGTTCGCGGCGCAGCAGAGCCTCGTCATAGGGGGGCAATTCATCGCGACATGAAGCCTGCTGCCAGGGCAGCAGAACGTCCAGTGCCTGCAGGTACAACGGTTGCGCGCTTGCGGGCGCTGCGCTGTCGAGCACGCTCATCATGGTTGCGTGACCCAGATCGGTCAGCAGCATGAACCCGTTGGCCTCGTCCCATTCAAGCACATGGGGCGCATGCAACCCCGCACCCCGCATCAGTTCCGCCACCCGCACAAAAGGGCGGCAGTCTTCCTTGTCGGGCGGGGCGTCCATGACGATGCGCGCGGGGTGTCCCGCCTGACCCTGCACGCGCAGGTAGCGGCGAAAGCTGGCGTCCGCGCTGGCAACATCCACTTTGCAGGAATCAATTTTCTGCCGCTCGGCAATCGCATGAAGCCACTGCGCAAAGCGTGCTGC
Source organism: Allobrachymonas sp. (assembly GCA_039808005.1). GTDB lineage: Bacteria > Pseudomonadota > Gammaproteobacteria > Burkholderiales > Burkholderiaceae_C > Brachymonas. The sequence continues at coordinate 10,316 of JBDHSG010000010.1, forward strand.
ACGCGCGGAGTCCGCCCACAACGGCGAGGTTCTGTTTGACATGAAAGACTGCAATTGGGTAACAAAAAAGGCCGTTCATATTGTGGCATGACATGACCACCAGCAGAGAAATGGCAATTGGCTGGCAAAATGTTGGTCCTGCCCATGATCGTGCTTCAGGAGAATTGCCCGTGTCTGCATGCGCAACAACGCGTTCCGAACTGTTTCCCGCTGGTTTTCCGCCTGTAGCACACCCGACTGCCATCCAACGGATGCGCTGCGATACGCGCTTCCAGGATTGCCTCAGCATCTGCTGAACGCTGGCAAGGTGTTCTCCCGCATGCAGCAACCCGTTCTTGTCAAGCTTCCCCTCCTGGCACCCATGCGCCTACTAGCCGCAACGCCCCTGTCCCATGCACGATCGGTGCCCCCCGCACCGCTGAAGCCGCTGCACGCCTGGATCCTGCTGGCCTGCATGGCGCTGGTTCCTGCCGGCCCAGTCTGGGCGCAGACCGCTCCCGCGACAGCGCCCGCGAACCGGCCATTGATCCTGCAATCGAGCCCCTGGCTGGAAGAAACTTTGCCCGACATCTCGCCGCAACGGGCGCCCATTCTGATATCCGGACAGCAATTCGATGGCGAAATCGACCGGCACATCACGGCGACAGGCCAGCCCGAGGTGCGGCACCCCGGCAGCGTCCTCAAGGCCGACGTCATCCGGCACGACCAGGCCACCAACACCCTGACTGCCCAGGGCAACGTCCGGCTCAATCGGATGGGCAACCGTTTTCGCGGGGATCGCCTTCAGCTGCAGCTCGACAGTTACGAGGGTAGTTTCGACAACATCTCATTCGAGATCATCAAGACCGGCGGGCTTGGAAAGGCAAGCAGAGCGGATTTCATCGACCGGGACCACAGCATCATCTACGATGCCATGTATTCGACCTGCTACCCCGATCCAGAACACCCGGGTGCATGGAATCCCGACTGGTTTGTGCGAGGCAAGAAAATCATCCTCGACACCGAACAGGATGAGGGCCATGTCGAAGACGGCGCGCTGGTCTTTGCCGGTGTGCCCATTTTCCCGGTTCCGGGATTCAGCTTTCCCTTGTCAGACAAGCGCCGCTCCGGCCTGCTTCCGCCGACCATCCATTTCAGCAGCCGCAGCGGCATCACGTACAGCCAGCCCTACTATTTCGACATCGCCCCGAACCGGGATGCCACGGTAGCGGCCAACATCAGCAGCAAGCGCGGCATCGACCTGTACGGCCAGTTCCGTTATCTCGAACAGAGCTACCACGGCCAGCTCGACTTCAACGTGATGCCCGACGACCAACTCACCGGCACCAAACGGTGGAGCTACAACTATGTCCACAAACAGACCTGGCCCACGCAATCCTGGGGAACATTCGGCCTGTCGGCCGACCTCAGCCGCGTCAGCGACAACACCTACTGGCGCGACTTCCAGGAATTCAACGAAGAACACGACAGGCTGATCAGCGAGCGCCTGGTGCCCAGCACGGCCGTTCTGAACTGGAACCTCGGCAACTGGTCGGCCCATGTCCGCGAACAACGCTGGCAAACCCTGCAACTGCCCGCACCGGACAACATCACCCCGCCATTTGACGTATCGCCACAGGCCCATCTGCGGTACGCCCGCAGCAACGTGGCGGGGCTGGATGTGGCGCTGGATCTGGATGTGACACGGTTTCGCTCCGATCCCTCGCTGACAGGCTATCCCAACGGCACCCGCAGCTACGCCAACGCCAGCGTCAGCTATCCCTGGATGCAGCCCTGGGGTTTTGCCATTCCCACTCTGGAATGGAACGCCACGCACTACCAGACCGACACCGCCATGCCCAATGGCGCCCGCAGCGCCACCAGGGTATTGCCCACGTTCACGCTCGACAGCGGCCTGATTTTTGAACGCAACACCAACCTGTTTGGGCGCAAGGTGTCACAAACGCTGGAGCCCCGGCTGTTTTATGCCTATACGCCCTATCGCCAGCAGGACCATCTGCCGGTTTATGACTCCGCGCTGAAGGACTTCAACCTCACAAGCATTTTCAGCAGCAATCCCTTCACCGGCTCCGATCGCATCAGCAACAACAACACCCTCACGGCCGGGCTGACCAGCCGCCTGTACGATTCCGACACCGGTTCCGAACTGGCACGCTTGAGCGTGGCCCAGCGTCACCGCTTCACGCCCCGCCAGGTCTTCCTCCATGCGGCAGACAAGCCAGAAAAACGCAGCTTCAGCGACATCCTGGCGGAAGCCAGCATCAACTGGACCCCGCAATGGGGCATGCAGGCCCTGCTGGATTACGACCAGCAGACAAGCACCATCGCCAATGGCAGGATCGGCGCGCGTTACTCGCCCGGGCGCTTGCGCAGCATCACTGCCAACCTGTCGCGCCAGTCCGACGGGTACAAGCAAATCGATGCGGGCTGGCAATGGCCGATCAACGGTCCATGGGAAGGCCAGGGCAAGGACCCCGGCTTGACGCGCGTGCAGGGCAAGGGCCGGTGGTATTCGGTTGGCCGGGTATATTATTCGCTTTCAGACCGGCGCATCACCGATGCGCTGCTCGGAATCGAATACGACTCCTGCTGCTGGATCGCCCGTCTGGCATGGCGGCGGCGCCAGACGCAAACATTGCCGGTTGTCGTGAACAATTCCATCATGGTCCAGCTTGAACTGACTGGCCTGACGCGCATCGGAACCGGCGCGCTGCAGGCCTTCCGTGAAAATATTCCCGGCTACACCCCCTTGCGGGAACCACGGCTTTATCAGAGCAGCCGCTTTGAACGCTACGACTGATTCCGTATGACCCCAGACCCATGAGGTATTTCATGCGCACGATTTTCCAAAATCCCTTTTTCAAAACCAGCACTGCTACCCTGGCAATGGTTGCACTGCTGGCCCTGACCGCCGTTCCGGCACAAGCCGCAAAAGCACGTGCGACCAGAAAAGCGGCGACGCCCCCCCCCGCCAGCACGCCTGCGGCCAGAGGCGACTATGTCGTCGCCCTGGTCAATTCCGAACCCGTAACCAATCACGAGGTCAATCAGCGGGCGCAGGAAGTCGCGCAGCAGCTTTCCAGACAAGGGGGGAAACTTCCTGCACACGAAATCCTGCTGAACCAGGCCTTGCGCGAAATCATCCTGCAAAAGGCGGCCATCCAGTCGGTGCGCGACACGACCATGAGCATCAGCGATGAAGAATTCTCCAACGCCGAAAAACAGCTCGCCAGCGAGCACCGCGTGACCGTGCAGGAATTCCGCAAGCGCATCATGGCCGAGCGTCACATCCGAGAAACCGAATACCGCAAGGAACTGACCGACCAGCTGCTGCTGGGGAAAATGCGCGACGCGCGCACGTCCATGGCGACAGAAAAGGTCACCGAACTGGATGCGGTTCACTGGCTGCGCACCCATCCTTCCGACGCCATGCAGATTACGGAAAGCCATGTGCGGCACATCCTGCTGCCGGCAAGCAACGAGGCGGCAGCACAACTGGCCGATGTCCGCAAGCGCATCCTCGCAGGCAAACTCGATTTTGCGACGGCTGCGCGCGACCTTTCGCAAGACGCCAGCGCGGCCCAGGGCGGCGACCTGGGTTGGGCACCGGAAGGGGCATTCGTTCCCGAATTCCAGCAGCAGATCAACTCCCTGGCCCCCGGTGCCCTGAGCCAGCCTTTTGCCTCGCGCTTTGGCATACACCTGGCGCAGCTGGTCGACCGCCGCACCAGCCCCATGACGCAAGAGCAGAAGATGCAAACCGCCCTCAATGCCCTGCGGCAGCAAAAGGCCGAAGAAGCCCTGCTGAAATGGGAAAGCGAAGTGCGCGCCCAGGCGTACATTGAAATGCGCGAGGCTCCGCGTTGAAGCGTTCCCAGAATGCCGGCCGACGCGCGATCACACAACGCCAACCGGCTGCACGGCCTTTGCAGGGACACGTCGCCCGCAAGCGCTTTGGCCAGCATTTCCTGGCCGATGCCTCCGTCATCGACGGCATCATCAAGGCCATCGACCCCCAGCCACAAGACAGACTCGTTGAAATCGGCCCGGGGCTTGCGGCACTGACACAGCCCTTGCTGGAACTCGTTCCCCGGCTGACAGTGATCGAACTGGACCGCGACCTGGCCGCACGCCTGCGCAAGCAGGCCGGACTCGACGTCATCGAATCCGACGTCCTGCAGGTCGATTTCACCGCACTGGCAAACAACCTAGCAACACATAGCCTGCGCGTGGTGGGCAACCTGCCCTACAACATCTCTACCCCCATCCTGTTTCATCTGCTGGACCATGCCGGCGTGATACGCGACCAGCATTTCATGCTGCAGAAAGAGGTGATTGATCGCATGGTGGCGACTCCCGTCACCGCGGCCTACGGCAGGCTCAGCGTGATGCTGCAGTGGCGCTACGCCATGGAGCAGGTGCTGTTTGTCGCGCCGCACAGCTTCGACCCTCCGCCCAAGGTTGACAGCGCCGTGGTGCGCATGCAGCCCCATGCCCATCCGGCCGCCGTGCCTCCCGCATTGCTGGCCGAACTGGTACGGGTGGCATTCAGCCAGCGCCGCAAACTGCTGCGCCATACCCTTGGCGCCTGGCTGCAGGAGAAACAGTTTTCCGGCGATTTCGACGTGCAACGCCGCGCCGAAGAAGTCCCAGTCGATGAATACATCGCGCTGGCGCTGGCGCTGGCGCCATGAGGTTTCGCACATGAGCCACACTCCGCAATCCAGCCTCGCCCCAACACGCGTGCTGATGGTCTGCATGGGCAACATCTGCCGCAGCCCTACCGCGCAAGGCGTGCTTGAACACCTCGTTGCCCAGCAAGGATGGCAACCCGTCATCCATATCGATTCTGCCGGCACCCACGACTACCACATCGGCCGTCCGCCCGACGCACGCAGCCAGCAGCACGCACGGGCACGCGGCTACGACCTGTCGGGCCAGCGCGCGCGGCAATTGCTGTGCAGCGATTTTTTGGGGTTTGACTGGATATTGGTCATGGACGCCGACAACGAACGAGCGGCCCGCACCTTGTGTCCAGCGGAACACCAGCACAAAATCCGGCTGCTGGCCTCTTTTTGCCAGACCCAACAAACACATGAAGTGCCCGACCCCTACTATGGCGGCACCGAAGGGTTTGAAACAGTCCTTGATCTTTGCGAAGATGCCTGCCAGGGTTTTCTGGTCTTTTGGCAGGCGCATCACTGCCGGTAGCAAGGGAAAGGTCATTCCGGCGCGCTGGCCCCTTCACCAACATTTTCCCTTCACGGAAGCACGTGCGCACCGTGTCATCTGTTCCTTCGGGATGGCCCGACAAAACGCCTCCGCCCCAGAACCCAGCTCCCGGATGGACGGCGCACCAGACGAAAAGCCTTTTGCCGCCGTGTGTTCGCACAGGACTAACCATTCACGCAGCTGACTGCCACATGGCATTTTGTTGCACTCGCGTGTAATTTGCTACGCCCAAAAAGGGAACCATTCGGCCACCGCACAACCTAACCCTGCATCTGGAATGTTCCAGGACAATCCGCAGAGGAAGGATAGCAAACATGCAACTGCAACACAAAAAATGGCTAGCCACGCTAACACTGGGCATCCTGGGCGCTTCCGGTACGGGTGCCGCCCAGGCCCAGGTGATGGTGGCACCTTACATGAATGTGACCGTAGGCGCGCCGTTGGCATCAGGCGTGTATGGACAAATCCAGTTCACCTCGGGTGCTCCCGTGCCGCCCTTGTACGCCTCCATGCCGGTCATCATTGGGCATCCCGTCGTCCACGCACGGCCCATGTACCTGTACGTGCCAGACCGGCACCGCTTGAACTGGCGGCGTTACTGCATGCGCTACAACGCCTGCCGCCAGCCCGTCTATTTCGTCAATGCGGCAGCCGTTCGCCGCCGCCCCGTGGTGGCCAACCGTCCCGTTGGCATGCAACCGCACCGGGACAACGGCAGGCATGGTGGTTGGGATAGCCACCGCAGAGGCCCGAACAGGCACGATACGCACAACTACTATCGGAGGTAGAACGGCAGATCCGCTGCAGGGTGATAAATCGATCGCTGCCGTAGAGATTGACGCGCTGCAGGCATCACGGGTCTGCGCAAACCCAACTGCCGCATGGGGCCGATCCCATGCGGCTTTTCTTTGTGTCGATGGCTGCGCCTGTGCGGAATGGTCCGTCGGTTAGTCGGTTGGTTGATTGAGCAGCGCACATTCTCCAGCTATCGTCATAGGTTTCCGCGGCCTCCGGCACGCCGTACCTTTCGTCCCCCTGCTCTATCCACCCTCCCAGACTCGGGTGGCTGGATCAGAGGGCATTCCGCTTTCTCCAAACGGTTTTTTCTACAGTGCTGCACGGCACAAGCGCCACAGACACCGCATGGGGCCGCGCCCGGAGACAATGGCCGCAGGACATGGCGCGTCGCTGCGTGTAAGATAGCAACAACGTATGCGTCGTGTACGGATTTCGCCCCGAGATACTCCATTGCATGTCCCAATCTGCCGCTGAAACTGCATCTGCCGCCAGTTTTGCCGCCTTGCTAGCGAAGCTGGATTATCTGGAGCCAGAAGAAATCCAGCTGGTGCGTGCTGCCTACAAACTGGCCGATGCCGCCCATCTGGGGCAGATGCGCAAAAGCGGCGAACCCTACATCACCCATCCCATTGCGGTAACCGCTCAGTGCGCCGCATGGAAGCTTGATGTTCCAGCGCTGATGGCGGCCCTGCTGCACGACACGATGGAAGACTGCGGCATCAGCAAGTCGGATCTGGCCGAACAGTTCGGCACGCAGGTGGCCGACCTGGTAGACGGCCTGACCAAGCTGGACAAGATGCGCTTCAGCAGCCGTCAGGAAAACCAGGCCGAATCCTTCCGCAAGATGCTGCTGGCCATGGCCAACGACGTGCGCGTGATTCTCATCAAGCTGGCCGACCGCCTGCACAACATGCGCACGCTTTCGGAGATGCGCCGGGAAGCACAGGCGCGCATCGCCACGGAAACCCTGGAAATTTACGCGCCCATCGCCAACAGGCTCGGGCTCAACCGCAGCTACCGGGAACTGGAGGATCTGGCGTTCCGGTATCTGCACCCATGGCGCCATGCCGTGCTTGAAAAAGCCCTGCACAATGCCCGCAAGCGGCGGCGCCACTTGGTCAACGACGTACAGCGAGAAGTCGAGGCTGCGTTTGCCGCTGCCGGTCTTCATGCACGCATCAAGGCACGCGAAAAAACCATTTTCTCCATCTACCGCAAGATGGACGAAAAGCGCAACAGCTTTGCCCAGCTCAACGACATCTACGGATTCCGGGTCGTGGTCGGCGCCAATCTCGACTGCTATGTGTCGCTGGGCATTCTGCATCAGCTCTACCGGCCAGTGCCGCAGCGGCTGAAGGACTTCATCGCCATCCCGAAAAACAACGGCTATCAGTCGCTGCACACCACACTGATCGGACCGGCCGGGATTCACATCGAATTTCAGATCCGCACCGAAGCCATGCACCAGGTTGCCGAATTAGGCGTGGCCGCGCACTGGATGTACAAGACAAAAGCGGAACAGGCCGCCAGCAATGCCGCCCAGAAGGACCGGCCAGCCAACTGGCTGACAAACCTGCTCGACATTCACAAGGAAACGCTAGATTCGCGGGAGTTTTTCGACCACGTGCGGGTCAACCTGTTTCCAGAAGACGTGTTCGTCTTCACTCCCAAGAACCGCATCATGTCGCTGCCGCGTGGCGCCACCGTGATCGATTTTGCCTACGCCATCCACAGCGACGTTGGCGACCAGGCCATCGCCTGCCGGATCAACAACGAAGAGGTTCCGCTACGCACGGAACTGCAAAGCGGTGACGTTGTCGAAGTCATCACGGCGCCCGATTCCCGCCCCAACCCGGCATGGCTGAGTTTCGTGCGCACGGCGCGCGCGCGTTCGCGCATCCGCAGTCACCTCAAGGATCTTTCCGACACCGAAGCTCTACGACTGGGCGAACGGTTGTTGCTCCAGGCCTACCGGGCAGAAGGGATGCAGCGGTTTCCTCCGCGCGATGCCGAGCACGAGCCGGTATGGGACAAACTGCTGCGCTTTGCCGGCAGCAAATCGCTGGAAGACCTCTATGCCGAAATCGGACAAGGCAAGCGCATCACCAGCCTGCTGGCCAAGCAACTGGCGGCGCTGATGGCCGAGAAAGGCGAAAAGCGCGACGCCATATTGCAGAGCCAGGAGCATTTCAGCCAGGAAGGATCGGATTTCGGCCATGTCATCACGCTCGATGGCAGCGAAAAGGCATCGGTCAAGTACGCACCGTGCTGCCACCCCATACCGGGAGATGCGATTGTGGGGTACCTGGGCCGCGGCGAAGGCCTGGTCGTGCACACGGCAGACTGCGCAGTTGGCAAAACCCTGCGCGACAAGGATGCCGAGCGCTTCATCGAGGTCGAATGGGCCGAGCAGATGAGCCGTCCGTTTGCCGTGGCGGTCACCATCACCATCCACAACCGCATGGGAGCCATCGCGGCCGTGACCTCTGCCATCGCGGCATCCCGCGCGGACATTGGCTACATCAGTACCTCAGATGACACCATGGACCACGATTCGCTGGATCTGCGCCTCATCCTGCAGGTGAACGACCGCCAACATCTGGCCAATGTCTTGCGCGCGGTGCGCCGGGTGACTGCGACCATTCGCGCCCAGCGCGTCAAATCAAGCATTTAATCCCCTGCGCCAGATCTGTCCAACTGGGTACGCTGCGCGTTTTCCATCCGCAGTCAGGGCTTTCGACAAGAAAAAAATCTGTGGCCGCGTGCTAGCATCAAACAGTACGTCATCGGCCATGGGCCAAAGAAGGCCATCCAAGCCCCGCCACATTTCCACTGCCGCCTATCTCAGGAAAGACCATCATGCCCAAGACCTTCACGCCTTTTGCACCGGAGTTGATGCAGTCACTGCAAACGGCATGGGCGCAGGCCGCGCAGCAATGGGGAAAGGCAGTGACAGCGCCTTTTTTCAACAGCCCGCCAGGCAAGGACGGCACCGATACAAAGACAGAAGCGCTGACAGCCCCGGTCTTTCAAGATCTTTTTTCAGTGATGGGCGCAGCCGGTCAGGCGCTTTGCGACAGTCTGTGCGCCCTGCACATCGAACCGGCGCGGTTGCAGGAATTGCAGCAGCGCTATCTGCAAGAAATACAGACCCTGTGGCAGGAGCAGGGCCAAACGGCCGAGATCGCCCAGGACCGCCGGTTTGCCGGAGAATCCTGGCAAAAACAGCCCCTGTCGGGACTGGCAGCAGCCATGCACCTGGTCAACAGCCGCTTCATGCTGTCGCTGGCCGATTCCCTTGAAGGAGACCCCCAGACCCGTGGCCGGGTGCGCTTTGCCATCGAACAATGGGCCGCTGCGAGCGCCCCCAGCAATTTCCTGGCCTTCAATGCCGAAGCCCAGAAGAAGGCTCTGGAAACCCAGGGCGAGAGCATTGCGCGCGGCGTTCAGAACCTGCTCTCCGACATCAGAAAAGGCCGCGTTTCGATGACGGATGAAAGCCATTTTGAAGTCGGGCGCAATGTGGGAACCAGCGAAGGGGCCGTGGTTTTCGAGAACGAGATCTTCCAGCTCATCGAATACAAGCCCCTGACCGCAAAGGTGCACGAGCGCCCATTCCTCATGGTCCCGGCCTGCATCAACAAATACTACATCCTGGACCTGCAGCCGGACAATTCCATGGTGCGCTTCGCGGTCGAACAGGGGCACCGTACCTTTATCCTGAGCTGGCGCAACCCGGATGCCCAGATGGCCCACATGACCTGGGACGACTACATCGAAACGGGCATCATTGCCGCCATGCAGAAGGTGCTCGAAATATCGGGCGCCAAAAAACTCAACGTACTGGGCTTCTGTGTCGGCGGCACCATGCTGGCCAGCGCCCTTGCCGTGCTGCAGGCCCGTCGCAAACAACTGGCCCACAGCGCCACGTTCCTGACCTGCCTGCTGGATTTCAGCAACCCTGGCGTGCTGGGCCTGTTCATCGACGAAGCGTTCGTGCGGTGGCGCGAGATGCAGTTCGCCCAGGGCGGCCTGCTGCCCGCAGGCGATCTGCTCAACACCTTCAGTTTCCTGCGACCCAACGAACTGGTCTGGAACTATGTGGTCGACAACTACCTCAAGGGTGAAACGCCGCGCCCATTCGACCTGTTGTACTGGAACAGCGATTCCACCAATCTGCCAGGCCCCTGGTATGCCTGGTACCTGCGCAACACCTATCTCGAAAACAAACTCATGCTGCCCGGGACAACGACAGTTTGCGGCCAGCGGATCGACTTCGGCAAGTTGAAACTGCCCGTTTATCTGTACGGATCACGCGAAGACCACATCGTGCCGATTGAAGGCGCCTATGCCAGCACGTGGGTGTTGTCGTCGTGCGAGAAAAGATTCGTCATGGGCGCCTCGGGCCATATCGCGGGCGTGATCAACCCCCTGAAAAAGAACAAGCGCAGCTACTGGACGAACGATGATTCGCCCCCGACCGCCACGCAATGGATGCAGGGCGCCACAGAACACCCAGGAAGCTGGTGGGCCGACTGGGCACAATGGCTGGATAAACAAGGGGGGCGCATGGTGACGGCTCCCAAGCAATATGGCAATGCCACGCACCGGCCCATCGAGCCCGCGCCGGGACGCTACGTCAAGGCCCAGGCCAGCGCAGCACAAGGCCCGCACGAAGGGAGTTGAAACATGGCCGGGTGCCATCCGGGAGTCGGCACAACAGGCCCCGTCTTCATACCCCAGCAGCCGGCCTCGCCAATGGCCGGATCGATCCCGGCATTGGCTGCACGCGCCTGAGCGACCCCTCCGAAAAACACTTCATAAGGCACGGTGCCGTTTTCCGGCAACCCTCGAAAATCCCAGAAACGAACTACTGCGCGACACGGCGACAAAAAAACCCGCGCTCATTCCGAACGCGGGTTTTCTCAAAACGCCGGCAGCAATTATTTGCTGGCAGCGGCTTTTGCCACATCAGCCTTGGCGGCTTTTTTGGCAGGAGCTGCTTTTTTCTTGGCAACAACAGCCTTGGCCGGAGCAGAAGCAGCCGTGCTAGCAGGCGTTGTGGCAGCAACCGGGGTAGCCGCAAAAGCACCAACAGCAAAGCCCGAAGCGATCAGGGAAACAGCAATTTTTTTCATAACAACCAGACTTTCTTAAAGCAATCAAAATGGATGTAACTGCATGCACACGCATGCAGGCCGCAGTGTATAAGGGAAAAATCGAAAAATGAAAGATTTTTTAAAGAATTACAAAAGAGGAAATCTTTTTCAAAAATTAATTATCGGCCTGCGGCCCATTCGCCCCTCTTCATGCTGGCAACCAGTCGGTCACGCCCGCACTTCCATGCACATGGAACATGCACAGCGCATTCCACCATCAAGGTTGCTGAAGGGCTGACGCCTCAACAACAGGGGTGCTCTGGCTCCCAACGGCGGATGCCTCCTTCGTCAATCGTCCCGCCTGCAGCGTCACGTGTTGCTGGCACAGCCGGGCCAACTGCATGTCGTGCGTAACCAGTACCAGGGTGCTGCCCAACGCCCGGTTCAGCGCGAACATCTGGGTAATGATTTCCTGCCCCGTGGCAAAGTCGAGGCTGCCGGTCGGCTCATCCGCCAGAAGCAGCGCAGGCTGCACCACAAAGGCGCGCGCCAGAGCCACGCGCTGCTGTTCCCCACCGGAAAGGACCTTGGGATAATGCTGGAGGCGCGCACCCAATCCCACCTGTTCGAGCATGCCTTGCGCACGGACACGGGCATCACTGCATCCGGACAGTTCCAGCGGCAACATCACGTTTTCCAGCGCCGTCAGGTTCGGCAGAAGCTGAAAATTCTGGAAGACGAATCCCATTTTCTGGCCACGCACAGCGGCGCGCGCATCTTCATCGAGCGCAAACAGATCGATGCCAGCCACATGCACGGTACCCCGGCTGGGCACATCCAGCCCAGCCATGATCGACAGCAGGGTACTTTTTCCAGAGCCGGAAGCGCCCACAATGGCCGTAGTGCTGCCGGCAGGGAGAGAAAAATTGATGTCGTGCAGGATTTCAAGCGGTCCGCCAGCGGCGGCAACGCTCTTGAAAACATGGTCGACGACAACCATCTGTGCAGGAACTGCATGTTCGGCGGGAAGGGCTGGATTCATGGATCGAAAGGAATCTGAAACAATGCAAACCGGTTTTATCACAACCACCCGGCGATGGGCATGGACATGGGGCATATTGGCAAGCATCGGCTTGTCGATTCTGGCCCTGCCGGCATTTTCTGCCACCGCACCGCCCGCCCAGAACATTCTGGTTGTGGGCGATTCCATCAGTGCTGAATACGGCCTGCCGCGCGGCAGCGGTTGGGTCGTCCTGCTGCAACAGCGGCTGAATGCAACCGGTAAAAAATACCGGGTGGTCAATGCCAGCATCAGCGGCGATACCACATCGGGCGGACGCTCCCGCCTGTCCCCGCTGCTAGAGAAACACCGGCCACAGGTAGTGATAGTCGAACTGGGCGCCAATGACGCCTTGCGTGGATTGCCGCTGCAGCAAACGCGCGACAACCTCGCCGCCATGACAGCCATGGCCCGCCAAACAGGGGCCAAAGTACTGCTTTTGGGCATGCAGGTGCCGCCCAACTACGGTTCGCAATACACGACCGACTTTGCCAAGGTTTTTGTAGACGTCAGCCAGGCACAAAAAACAATGCTGGTGCCATTCCTGCTCAAGGGCATAGCCGACGGAGCGGACAGCCAGCGCTGGTTCCAGCCCGACCGCATCCATCCCAATGCCCAGGCGCAAGGCCGGATTCTGGAAAACGTCTGGCCGTATCTGCGGCGCCTACTGGATTGAACCAGCCAGGGCACTCTTGTCCCAGAGCACCGGTTCATGCGAGCAATAGCCTGCACGTTCCAGACAACAGAAAATCCGCGATGTCAGGAAACATGCGGATTTCAGGACCTTATCGGACTTGTTTGGATTGTTATTTACTGGTGATACTGGAACCTACTTGTCGCCTTAGATTTGTATCTGCAACGCGACCCTTTGGCACCGTGCAAAAATCGCACAGCTTCGGGGAGGTACAGGCCGCAACCACCAGTGACGAGAACCTTGTTCGTGCCGGTAATCGTCTTTGGCGATGCGGATGCGACCCAACAGTTCATGGTAATGGCCGACGACGATAGCGTAGCCCTGGCGAGCGGCTTTGCCCCGAAAGCGTGAACAGACAAGGCAACAGGAAAACCGCGAGCAGGGCCGGATATGCCGGCGCAGCAAGTCCTGAGCAATCCACCAGTTGCGAAAGAAGCGGAAGCAGAAGAGTTGATGGGGCAGGGCTTCATGGTCCAGTCTGCCCGCGCCTGTAGAATTTCATTCTCAATGTTCAAAAAACCATCTGCCAGGCACACAAGACACCGGAACCCACGGAGCCACTTCCCGGAATGGCTTTCGCTCCACGTATCCTGTTGTTTGGCGTAAAACTCACGCGCTACCGCTTCTAGTGTGTTTTCGGCGGAATGCTTAGAAACGGCCTTGGCAATCCGCTTCGTAATGCTGGGATCAATCCCTTGCGCCAATTCATTACGTGCCTTGTCTCTGGCGCTGCGTGCCTTTACCAAAGAAACTGCCGGATACACGCCAAGCGCCAATGTCTTGCGTTTACCGGCAAAGCGGTAATCCATGCGCCAATACTTGCCGCCAGCCTTCACCAGCAGATACAGGCCGCCACCATCAGCCAGTTTGTCCCCGGCTGGCTTGCCGCTGTACTTGCTGTTTTTAACAGTCACATCCGATAGCGCCATGATGCCCACCCCCTGAGTGACGGTATCTGTTTTTGATGGCGCCAAGATGTACCGTCAAAAATACCGTTAAATTGTCGGTATGTCAGTGTAACCAGTCGGACGCTATCGGACAACAAAAAACCCGCGATGCTAGGAAACATGCGGGTTTCAAGACGTTATCGGACTTGTTTGTATTGTGATTTGGTGGGCGATACTGGGATCGAACCAGTGACTTCCACCGTGTGAAGGTGGCACTCTACCGCTGAGTTAACCGCCCGAAAGGGTTGCCTTGCATGCCGCGACGTCATCCATTTTTAACTGTTTGACGTCCGCAAACAGAAGCTTTGCATTATCACATAAATTTTGGCTTTTACGCCAGCTTGTCCGGCGCAGCAGCCAATTTCCAGAGTGTTTTTCCATTGCTGGCCTTGTCGATCACCTCCAGCATGGCGGCATGCGCGGCCCACTCGGCCTCGGAGGGGGGCAATACCCGCAGGGTCATCTGGCTGTAGTCCTGCATCATGGCCCTCGTGGGGGCATCGGCCGCCTGCACACCTTCGATCATCAGCGATTTCTGGCCACGCGTGAGGCGGATATAGACTTCGGCCAGCAGCCGCGCGTCGAGCAAGGCGCCGTGCAGGGTACGGTGGGTATTGCTCACCTCGAGCCGCTCACACAGTGCATCGAGCGAGTTGCGCTTGCCCGGGTAGTGCGACTTGGCCAGCACCAGCGAATCCACCACCTGCCCGACGTGGCTGGTAAAGACGGGGCACCGGGCCAGTTGCAGTTCCTGATCCAGAAAGCCGGTATCGAAGGGTGCATTGTGAATGATCACCTCGTCGGCCCCCTGTACGAATGCCAGGAATTGCTCGGCGATCTCCACAAATGTGGGCTTGTCGGCCAGAAACTCGGCCGTGATGCCGTGCACCTCCTGGGCGCCAGGGTCGATGGCACGCTGGGGATTGATGTACAGATGCAGATATTGGCCCGTGGGCTGGCGGTTGACCAGCTCCACGCAGCCAATTTCAATGATGCGATGTCCCTCGGCCACTTCCAGGCCGGTGGTTTCGGTGTCGAGAACGATCTGGCGCATGCGTATGCCTTCTCAGTGATTTTCCTTGGCGTGATTGATCGAGTACCGGGGAATCTCCACCACCAGATCCTCCTGCCCTACCATGGCCTGGCACGACAGGCGCGATTGCGACGTCAGCCCCCAGGCTCGGTCGAGCATATCGTCTTCGCATTCCTCGACGGGATTCAGGCTCCCGCCGCCGCCGCGCACGATGACATGGCAGGTGGTGCAGGCGCACACCATGTCGCAGGCATGCTCGATGGCAATCCCGTTGTCCAGCAGGGCCTGGCAGATCGTCGTGCCGGTAGGCGCTTCAATGGTCGTGCCTTCCGGGCAATATTCTTCGTGGGGCAGGATGGTGATGCGGGGCATAGGGCAATTCTCCGGTTATGTGCATTAGATGGCGTCCACCGATTGACCTGCCAGCGCCTGTTGGATGCCACGATTCATGCGCGCAGCGGCAAACGCTTCCGTCGCCGCCGCCAGCGCCTTGGCGCCCGCCTCGATGGCAGCCGCATCGTCCTGTGCACGAATCGCATCCAGCGCAGCCAGCTTTTCGTCGATGGCGTGGCGTTGGTCCGGGCTGAGCAGATCGCCGTCGGCGTTCAGCGCGCTGCGCACCGACAGCAGCAGCCGCTGGGCATCCACGCGGGCTTCGGCCAGCGCACGCGCCGCCATGTCCTGTCCGGCACTGGCAAAGCTTTCCTGCAGCATGCGGGTAATGGTTTCATCGTTCAGGCCGTAGCTGGGCTTGACTTCGATGCTGGCCTCCACGCCGCTGGACTGTTCGCGTGCGCTCACCTGCAGCAGGCCGTCGGCATCCACTGTAAAGGTCACACGGATGCGCGCCGCGCCCGCCACCATGGGCGGAATGCCACGCAAGGTAAAGCGCGCCAGGCTGCGGCAGTCCTGCACCAGATCGCGCTCCCCCTGCACCACGTGCAGGCTCATGGCGGTCTGGCCGTCCTGGTAGGTGGTGAACTCCTGCGCCATGGCCACGGGAATGGTCTGGTTGCGCGGGATGATGCGCTCCACCAGCCCGCCCATGGTTTCGATTCCCAATGAAAGCGGGATCACATCGAGCAGCAGCACGTCGTGCGCCCCGGCATTGCCCAGCAGCTGTTCGGCCTGAATGGCAGCGCCCAGCGCCACCACCTCATCGGGGTTCAGGTCGTTGAGCAAGGGCTTGCCAAAGAAGGCCGCCATCGCGTCCTGCACCACCGGCATGCGGGTGGAACCGCCCACCATCACCACCCCCCGGACATCGGCAACAGACACCTGCGCATCGCGCAGGGTCGCTCGCACCACCTGCAGACAGCGCTCGGTCAAGCCGGCGGTGGCCTGCGCAAAATCGGCACCGCTGACCGGCAACTGCACCTCTTTCACACCAACGGGCGCCGCAAACACGGTGCTGGCATTTTTGGACAGGGCATGCTTGCAGGCGCGGGCGGCTATTTGCCACGCAGTGCGCTCTTCGGCCGTTTCGGGCCGGGCGCCGCTGCGCTGCTGCACCCAGTCGGCCAGGGCACGGTCGTAATCGTCGCCGCCCAGCGCCGTATCGCCGCCGGTGGCCAGCACCTCGAATACGCCTTTTTCCATGCGCAGAATGGAAATGTCGAAGGTGCCGCCGCCAAGGTCGAATACCGCGTAAATGCCTTCGCTGCCCTTGTCGAGCCCATAGGCCAGGGCAGCAGCCGTGGGTTCATTGATCAGCCGCAGCACGGGTAATCCAGCCAGTTGCGCGGCATCCTTGGTGGCCTGGCGTTGCGCATCGTCAAAATAAGCCGGAACGGTAATCACGGCGCCATCGACGAAGCCGCCCAGACTGTCTTCGGCCCGTTGGCGCAGCGTCGCCAGAATGGTGGCGCTGACTTCCACGGGAGAGTGATCGCCCGCACGCGTGTGAATATGCACCATGCCCTGCTGCGCATTCTCGGCGGTGAGGCCATACGACAGCCAATTGCCCTGGCTGGTTTGGACATCGTTCAGGCTGCGCCCCATCAGCCGCTTGACGGACACCACGGTATTGGCCGGATCGACGGCCTGCCGCTGCAAGGCGGCATCGCCGATCAGCACCTGCCCATCGGCCGCGTAATGCACGGCCGAAGGCAGAATCACCCGCCCTTTTTCATCGGGCAGGCATTGCGGCACGCTGTCGCGGACGGCCGCCACGAGAGAATGCGTCGTGCCCAAGTCAATACCGATGCCGATGCGGCGCTGATGCGGATCGGGACTGGCTCCGGGTTCGGAAATATGTAAAAGCGCCATGAATTACGCGGGCTGGATAAGCAGATCGGTTTCTTTCCGGACGCAACTCCTGTCCGGATAATCCCCATGATTGTCCCAGACTTGTGTCGATCCGTCGCCTGCGACGTCCATTATTCCCCACCGAAACTGCGTGATCAGTCCGGCACGGAAACACACGCATCGGCAATCGCAACGGGTCTGCAATGCTGTTTGTCGTCAAAGGTTGCACCGGCATGATCTCGGCCAGTCCTGAGCGACAGGCTGAGCCATGAAAGAACCGTCATTTGCAACGCAACCGGCATGCATACAAGGGTAATCCCCATGTGACGAGTCAGAATTCAGACAGAACAACCCGCAATAATTCTCCTAATTCTTAGGAGCTTTGTTATGCAAAATTATGCTGATTTTTTCCAGAAATCATTGTCCGATCCCGAGGCTTTCTGGACCGAGCAGGCCAAGCGGATCGACTGGGAGACGCCTCCGAAGCAAATTTGCGATTACAGCAACCCGCCTTTTGCGCGCTGGTTCGTTGGTGGCACCACCAATCTCTGCCACAACGCAGTGGACCGCCACGCAGCCAAACGGCCCGACGATGCGGCGCTGATCGCCGTTTCCACGGAAACCAATACCGAAAAGACCTACAGCTTTGCGCAGCTGCAGCGCGAAGTCGAACGCATGGCTGCCGCATTCCAAGACTTGGGCGTCAAACAGGGCGACAGGGTGCTGATCTACATGCCGATGATTGCGGAAGCCTGTTTCGCCATGCTCGCCTGCACCCGTATCGGCGCGATCCATTCGGTGGTGTTCGGCGGCTTTGCCTCGGGCTCGCTGGCCACGCGCATTGAAGATGCGCAGCCCAAGGTCATTGTCAGCGCCGACGGCGGATCGCGCGGCGGCAAGGTCATCCCTTACAAGCCGCTCCTCGACGAAGCCATCCAGCTCTCCAGCCACAAGCCCGACGCGGTGCTGCTGGTGGATCGCAGCCTGTCTCCGATGAACCTGGTGGAGGGACGCGACCATCTCTGGGCAGATCTGCGCGCCAAGCACATGGACACGAAAGTGCCCTGCGTGTGGCTCGAATCCACCACGCCCAGCTACACGCTGTACACCAGCGGCACCACGGGCAAGCCCAAGGGCGTGCAGCGCGACACCGGCGGCTATTGCGTGGCGCTGGCAACCAGCATCCCCTACATCTATGGCGGCAAACCCGGTGAAACCTATTTTTCCACCAGCGACATCGGCTGGGTGGTGGGCCACAGCTACATCATCTACGGGCCGCTCATTGGCGGCATGGCCACGATCATGTACGAAGGCCTACCCACCCAGGGCTTCGACCACCAGCCCGACGGCGGCATCTGGTGGCGCCTGGTGGACAAGTACAAGGTCAGCGTCATGTTCAGTGCGCCCACGGCCATCCGCGTGCTCAAGAAGCAGGACCCGGAACACCTCAAGAAACACGATCTCTCCAGCCTGCGCACCCTGTTCATCGCCGGCGAGCCGCTCGACGAGCCAACGGCGCAGTGGATTTACGAAGGCCTGAAAAAGCCGATCGTGGACAACTACTGGCAAACCGAAACCGGCTGGCCCATTCTGAGCGTGGTCAACGGCATCGGCGGCGTGACGCCCATGCCCCCGCGCTTCGGCAGCCCCGGCGTGGGAGCGTACGGCTACAACGTCTGCCTCATCAACGACAGCAACGGCACCACCATCACCCAGCCCGAGGAAAAGGGCGTCCTGATGATCGAAGGGCCGCTGCCGCCCGGGTGCCTGCAGACCATCTGGGGCGACGACAAGCGCTTCGTCAACACCTACTGGACAAAGGTGAAGGACGAACAGGACAAGGATCGCTGGTTCTACAGCACTTTTGACTGGGCCAAGCGCGACGCCGACGGGTATTACTTCATCCTCGGACGTACCGACGACGTGATCAACGTGGCCGGCCACCGCCTGGGCACGCGCGAAATCGAGGAAAGCATCTCGGCCCATCCCAACGTGGCCGAGGCAGGCGTCGTGGGCGTATCCGACGACCTCAAGGGCCAGGTGGCCCTGGCCTTCGTCACGGCCAAGAACACGCGCACGCTGGAATCGCCGGAAGCCGTCAAGGCATTCGAGCAGGAAATCCTGCGTCAGGTCGACAGCACGCTGGGCGCCGTGGCGCGTCCAGCCCGCGTGTATCTGGTCAATTCGCTGCCGAAAACACGCAGCGGAAAACTGCTGCGGCGCACGCTGCAGGCGGTGGCCGAGGGCCGCGATCCCGGCGATCTCAGCACCATCGAGGATCCGTCCAGCTTGGCGGCCATCCGGGAGATGGTGGCCAAGAAATAATGCCCGTGCGCCGCATCCGCGGCGCACAGCATTCCAGACGGCATGGGCTTTACGGGTCCATGCCGTTTTTCCGTATGGCCCCGCAGGCATCCTGCGCGCCATCGGCAAAACGGTTCACCAGCGGATAGCGCCAGTCGCACCCATAAGCCCGGCGCGAAATGCAGATGCCCGGCGCAGCCTGCTGGCGCTTGTATTCATTGATGCGGATCAGGCGCACGACCTGCTGCACGGCATCGGCGGGCAGGCCGCTGTCCAGCAATTGCCGCACCGAGGCATCGTTCTCCATGTACCCGGCCACAATCGCGTCCAGCACATCGTATGGCGGCAGGCTGTCCTGGTCGGTCTGGTCGGGGCGCAACTCGGCGCTTGGGGGGCGCGTGATGATGCGCGTTGGAATGGGCGACGCCCCCGTGCCGAACGGATCATGGTCGTTGCGCCAGTTCGCCAAGGCATAGACCTGGGTCTTGAGCACGTCCTTGAGCGGCGCAAAGCCGCCCGCCATGTCGCCATACAACGTGCAGTAGCCGGTGGAAAGCTCGCTCTTGTTACCGGTGGCCAGCACCATCGCGCCCCACTTGTTCGACAACGCCATGAGCAGGTTGCCGCGCACCCGCGCCTGGATGTTTTCTTCGGTCACGTCGGCACCACGGCCCGCGAACAAAGGAGCCAGAGTCTCCTCGAACGCGCGGCACAGTGAATCGACCGCAACCACGTCGTGTCGCACACCCAGCCTCTGCGCCATTTCGTGCGCGTCATCCAGTGACATCGCCGCGGTGTGCACCGTGGGCATCATGACCGTTCGCACCTGCTGGCTCCCCATCGCATCCACGGCCAGGGCCAGCACCAGCGCCGAATCCATGCCGCCCGACAACCCCAGGATCACATCGCGGAACCCGCTTTTGCGCACATAGTCGCGCGTGCCCAGCACCAGCGCCTGCCAGACCTCGGCATGATTGAAGGGCTGCGCGTACGGCGCACGTCCTACCTCGCCATCCGGCTCCCCCACGGCAACCGTCGAGGACGCATGCAGGTTCAGCGGCCCATCGGCTGCTTGCGCCTGCACCATCCAGAGGGCTTCCGAAAACTGCGGCGCGCGACCTGCAAGCACCCCGCTGGCCTGCACGGCAAACGACGCACCGTCGTACACGCGCTCGTCGTGCCCGCCCACCAGATGCGCACTGATACAAGGCAGGCCACAGCGCTGTGCCCATGCGGCCAGCGCCTGCTCGCGCGCGCACACCACCCCCATACGGTAAGGCGTACGGCCAGCCACCGCAACCAATTGCACGCCCGCATCCCGCGCAGCCGTGCAGCCGGCAACGTTCAGCGCATGCTCCGGCAGCACGCCAATACGCAGGCCTTCCACCTCGACGAGCACCAATGGCGCATCCGCCAGACGATGGGACATGCATTGCCCGTCCTGCAGCACCGACAACATGCCCAGGCCAGTCGAAGGATCGCCGCCCTTTTTACCGTGTGTGGCATCTGGAGAAGGATGAAACAGGACGGTAACCAGCCCGCTCAGCGAAGCCAGTTCTGCGGCCAGTTCCTGCACCTGATTCACGCATGCGCGGGCAAAGGCTGGGCGATGCGCCAGGTCGTGCAAGGGCGCACCGGCCAGCGCACCTTCGGCCATCAGCAACAGCCTAACCCCGTGCGCATGGGCGCTGCGTGCCGCCACCACAATCGAACGGGCGTTGCCCGCCAGATCGCCCGCAACCGGATTGCATTGCGCCACGGCAAGGGTCAGCGCCATGCATGTTCTCCCCACGAATGCCCCGCACAGGGCTGCCGGCAGACATGCGGGAAACGCATCATCCCTCCTGCCGCATCAGTTCGGCGGGCTCGCTGCTGGTAATCACGTGTTGCGCCCAATCGACCAGCTTGCTGGCGTCGGCACGCACGATTTCCTGCTTGACGGTCAGGATCTGCGCCGGATGCATGGAAAAACTGCGCAGGCCCAGCCCCAGCAGCAGGCGGGTAAATACCGTGTCTCCGGCCATTTCGCCGCAGACCGAAACCGGCTTGCCCGCCGCGATGGCGGCACGGATGGTTCCCGCCAGCAATTGCAGCACGCCCGGGTGCAGCGGGTCGTACAGGTGTGCCACCGACTCATCCGCCCGGTCGATCGCCAGCGTGTACTGGGTCAGGTCGTTGGTGCCGATCGAGAGGAAATCGAAATACTGCAGAAAGATGGGCGCAATGAGGGCGGCAGCGGGCACTTCGATCATCGCGCCCACCTCCACCCTGCCGTAAACCCCGCCGCGCGCGATGATCTGGTCGCGCGCCGTGTCTATCATCTCCAGGGTCTGGCGGATTTCCTTGACGTGCGCCAGCATGGGAATGAGTATCTGGATGCGGCCGTGGGATGCGGCCCGCAAAATGGCCCGCAGCTGCGTCAGGAACATGGCCGGTTCCGCCAGACTCCAGCGGATGGCGCGCAGACCGAGTGCAGGATTGAGGTGGGCGGCGTCGCTGGCGCTGTCATCCAGTGGCTTGTCGGCGCCCACGTCGACCGTGCGGATGGTCAACGGCAGGCCGGCCATGCCTTCTAGCGCGCGGGTGTAGGCTTGGTACTGTTCTTCCTCGTCCGGCAGGTGATGCTTGCGCCCCATGAACAGGAACTCGCTGCGAAACAGTCCGACGCCCACTGCGCCCGCAGCCAGCGCCGCCTGCGTGTCTTCGGGCAGCTCGATGTTGGCGAGCAGCTCCACTTTCTGGCCATCCAGCGTCACGGCCGGGGTGTGCAGCAGGCGATCCAGACGGCTGCGGTCCAGTACGTCCTGACGCTGGCGGAAGCGATACTCGTCAATCACCATCTGCGGCGGATTCACGAGAATCACGCCCGCATCGCCATCTATCACGATCCAGTCGTCATCGTGCACCAGGTGGCTGGCGCTGCGCGCGCCGACCACCGCCGGAATGCCCATGCTGCGCGCAACAATCGCCATGTGGCTGTTCTTGCCGCCCACATCGGTCACGAAACCCTTGAAGACACTCTGGCGGAAATGCAGCATGTCGGCGGGCGACAAGTCGTGCGCAACCAGAACCAGCGGCGCATCCTGCTCCGGGTCGTCCGGCAGGCTCTCCCCTCCCTCACTCCGGGGAAGGGCCGCCTGCCGGCTTTCGGGCTGCGATTGCTGCACCTGCAAACGGCTGATGACCCGCTCGATCACCTGTTCCAGATCGGCCTTGCGTTCCCGCAGGTACGGGTCTTCCATTTCGTCAAACTGCCGCGCCAGACGCTCGAACTGGTTCGACAGGGCCCAGCCCGCGTTGTACAGGCGGTCGGCGATCCAGTAACGCACGCCGCTGAAGATCTCTTCATCCTGCAGCAGCATCATGTGCACATCGAGCAACGCGGGCAACTCGCTGGGCGCATCCTTGGGCATGGTGGCCAGCATGAGCTGTACTTCCTGAATGGCGGCATCGCGGGCACGCAAGACCCTGGCGATCTCGTCTTCCACCTCGGCCGGTTCGATGAAGTAGTGCTCGACCTCGGCACTGCTGGAGGCAATGACCACCGCGCGGCCGATCGCCACGCTGCGACCGACACCGATGCCATGAATGGCAATGGTCATGCCGCACCCCTGGCAACGCCGGGCACCAAGCGCCCGGCATGCGCTGCACGCAGCATCATTCGCCTTCCCCGAACTTGTCTGCGAACAAATCGGAAATGGCCTGCATGGCTTCCTGTTCCTGGTCGCCCGAGGTTTCCAGCACGACTTCCGCGCCCATGCCCGCCGCGAGCATCATCACCCCCATGATGCTCTTGGCATTGATGCGGCGCGATCCGCGCGCAAGCCACACTTCACAGGGAAAGGAGGCCGCCAGTTTGCTGAGCTTGGCCGAAGCCCGGGCATGCAGCCCCAGTTTGTTGCTGATGGTGATGGTTTGCTGGATCATTTCGGAATGAACAGGTCAGGAGGATTCTGTGGAACCGGCAATCGCCGGCAGAAGGGTGCAAACCGGAGCGCCAGTGGCGATGTCCACCGCAAACATGCCTTGCTGGCCGCCGGTGAGCGCGCATTGCTCCAGATCGTCCAGCGGCAGCGATGCGTAGCATATCGCGCGCAACAGCATCGGCAGATTCACGCCCGTGACTTCGCGCACCCGCACCCCTTTTTCCGCGCAATGCTGCAACAGCCCCTGCGCCACATTGCTGGGGGTTGCGCCGAAGACGTCGGTCAGCACCAGCAGATCGCCCTCTCCCTTCCCTGGCGCCAGGGCGCATGCGGCTTCGAAGGTCTTGGCACACGGTTCGTCCGCAGGCACGTCCAGCGCCCGCACCTGCTGCGCGCAATCCGGAAACACATGCAGGGCGCAGGCCCTGAGCGCCTGCGCAAACGGAGCATGGGCAATGATGAGGATCTTGTTCATGGGCAATAGACTAACCGCAGGAGGGACGACATACCGCGAAGCGGTCAACCACCGTCCCGAACTGCGTATTTTTGCATGATACCTTTCTTGCGGATGGTGAGGCGGCATCAAGGCCACGACTCCCCGCGTGGACGCTGAGGAATGGGAAAAACGCTACACTCCGGCACACCTGCCACCGCCCCATGGGCCTCGCCTGTTCTGCAGCGCCTGTTCAGGCAACCCGTTGTTCCATGAAGCGCCCGATCCAGTTCGTTCTGCTGACCCTCTGCCTGATTGCGGGCGTGTCCGCCTGCAAAGGACCATCGTCCGCGCCGGCATCCCGTCTGGTATTGCTCGATGGCCGCGCCTGGACCCAGCAGGATCTGTACGGACAAGTCACCCTGGTCACCTTCTGGGCCACCAGTTGCGCCACCTGCGTGAATGAAATGCCGATGCTGGCACAGACCTACCAGCAATACCGGGATCGCGGCTACCGCACGCTGGCAGTGGCCATGCCATACGACCGGCCCTCCTATGTCATGAACTTCGCCCGGTCGCGGCAACTGCCGTTCGAAGTGGCCATCGACCACACCGGGCAACTGGCACGGGACTGGGGCCCCATACGGGCCACCCCCACCGCCTTTCTGGTCAACAAGCGCGCACAGGTGGTCGAGCGTCTGGTCGGTCCGATCGATGCCCGCCAGTTGCACCAGACCATCGAGCGGCTGCTCGCCGAACAATAGGCCCCGCACGTTCCCGTTGCTGCCGCAGACCGGGATCCGTCTGGAACCGGCAAACGGGTTCTAAAATGCCCTTTTCCACAATCGCGCCATACCGATGGCCAGCCCGTTGCCGAGTATTCATGTCTACCTCCGAATCCACCAGCCCCGACCAACGCCAGCCACAACAACCTCAGCGCCGTCCCGAACTGCACCAGGCCGCACTCGATTACCACGAGTTCCCCCGCCCCGGCAAGATCAGCGTGGAAGCGTCCAAACAGCTCGTCAACCAGCACGATCTGGCGCTGGCCTATTCGCCCGGCGTAGCCGCGCCATGTGAAGAAATCGTGCGGGATCCGGCCGCCGCCTTCCGCTACACCGCACGTGGCAACCTGGTAGGGGTGGTCACCAACGGCACGGCCGTGCTGGGCCTGGGCGACATCGGCGCGCTGGCCGGCAAGCCAGTCATGGAAGGCAAGGGCGTGCTGTTCAAGAAATTCGCCGGCATCGATGTGTTCGACATCGAGATCAACGAAAAGGATCCGGACAAGCTGGTGGAAATCATCGCCGCGCTGGAGCCGACCTTTGGCGGCATCAACCTCGAAGACATCAAGGCCCCCGACTGCTTCACCGTCGAGCGCAAGCTGCGCGAGCGCATGAAGATTCCCGTCTTCCATGATGACCAGCATGGCACGGCGATCGTGGTCGGCGCGGCCCTGCTCAACGGCCTGAAGGTGGTGGGCAAAAAGATCGACGAGATCAAGCTGGTGACCAGCGGCGCTGGCGCCGCGGCCCTGGCCTGCATCGGCCTGCTGGTCAAGCTGGGGCTGCCCCGCAAGAACATCTGGGTGACCGACATCAAGGGCCTGGTCTACGAAGGCCGCACCGAACTGATGGACCCGGACAAGGAGATCTACGCGCAGAAGACCGACCAGCGCACGCTGGCCCAGGCCATTGAAGGCGCCGACGTATTTCTGGGGCTGTCGGCAGGCGGCGTGCTCAAGCCTGAAATGGTGGCGCGCATGGCCGAGCAGCCATTGATTTTCGCGCTGGCCAACCCGGTGCCGGAAATCACGCCCGAAGAAGTGGCCACGGTTCGCAGCGACGCCATCATGGCCACGGGGCGGACGGATTATCCGAACCAGGTCAACAACGTCCTGTGCTTCCCGTACATCTTCCGCGGCGCCCTGGACTGCGGCGCGACCACGATCACCGACGCGATGGAAATCGCCGCGGTGCACGCGATCGCCGAACTTGCCCAGGCCGAGCAGAACGAAGCCGTAGCGGCCGCCTACGCCGGACAGCACCTGGCCTTCGGCCCGCAGTACCTCATACCCAAGCCCTTCGATCCGCGCCTGATGCTCAAGATTGCGCCGGCCGTGGCGCAGGCCGCCGCCGCGGATGGCGTGGCATCGCGCCCCATCACCGACATGGCGGCATACAGGGAAAAGCTCCAGGCCTTCATGTATGCCTCCGGCTCCATCATGCGGCCCATCTTCCTGGCCGCGCGGGAAGCCGCGCACAAGCGCGTCGTGTTTTCAGAAGGCGAAGAGGAACGCATCCTGCGCGCGGTGCAGATCGTGGTGGACGAAAACCTGGCTCGCCCCATTCTGGTGGGACGACCCGCGGTGATCGCCAAACGCATCGAACGCTTCGGCCTGCGCCTGAAAGAAGGCGAGCATTACGACGTGGTCAACATCGAACGCGACGAACGCTATGTCGACTTCTGGCAAACTTACCACCGCATGACCGAACGCAGGGGCATCACCGTGCCCATGGCCAAGATCGAAATGCGCCGCCGCCTGGTACTGATCGGCGCCATGATGCTGCACAAGGGCCTGGCCGACGGCCTGATCTGCGGCACATGGGGCCAGACCGGCATGCACCTGAACTACATCGACCAGGTGATCGGCAAACGCAAGGGCGCCACGACCTATGCGGCCATGAACGGCCTGCTGCTGCCCCACCACCAGGTGTTCATCATCGACACCCACATCAACTACGACCCCACGGCTGAACAGATCGCCGAGTTCACGGTCATGGCCGCGCAGGAAATCCAGCGCTTCGGCATCACGCCCAAAGCTGCCCTGCTGTCGCACTCGAACTTCGGCTCGTCCAACCAGCCGACGGCAGTAAAAATGCGCCGTGCCCTGCAGATCCTGCAGGAAACCGCCCCCTGGCTGGAAGTGGATGGCGAAATGCATGGCGACGTGGCGCTCGATCCCGAGCAGCGCCTGCAGCTCATGCCCAACAGCGCACTCACGGGCAGCGCCAACCTGCTGGTCATGCCCAATATGGATGCCGCCAACATCGCCTACAACCTGCTCAAGACGGCATCCGGCAACAATGTGGCCATCGGCCCCATCCTGCTGGGCGCGGCCAAGCCGGTGCACATCCTCACCGCCAGCGCCACGGTGCGGCGCATCGTCAACATGGCCGCGATCACGGTGGCAGACGCCAACGCCACCCGGGACTGAACCCCGTACCGCATGGGTGCCTGGACCCATGCAACGGCATGGCCGCCGCGCTGGCGCCGTGTGTCCCTATTCAAGGCTGCGCGCCAGCTCCATGGCCTGCTCCACGCGCTCTACGGCGTGGATGGTGAGGCCCTCGAACTCCCGGCCTGGTTTTTTGGGGGCGTTGGCCTTGGGCACGATGGCAACAGAAAACCCCAGCTTGGCCGCCTCTTTCAGCCGCTCCTGCCCGCGGGGCGCGGGGCGGATCTCTCCGGCCAGCCCTACTTCGCCGAACGCGAAAAAGCCCTTCGGCAAGGCCTTGCCTCGCAGCGATGACGTGATGGCCAGCAGTACTGCCAGATCCGCCGCTGGCTCGCTGATGCGCACGCCGCCCACGGCGTTGACGAACACGTCCTGGTCGCCCGAGGCCACGCCGCCATGCCGGTGCAGCACCGCCAGCAGCATGGCCAGGCGATCGCGTTCCAGGCCCACGCTCAGCCGGCGCGGGCTCACGCCGCCGCTATCGACCAGCGCCTGAATTTCCACCAGCAGTGGCCGGCTGCCTTCGAGCGTCACCAGCACGCAACTGCCGGGCACCGGCCCGCCGTGTGTGCTCAGGAAGATGGCGCTCGGGTTGCTCACGCCCTTGAGGCCCTTGTCGGTCATGGCGAACACGCCGATTTCATTGACTGCGCCGAAACGGTTCTTGAAGGCCCGGATCAGCCGGAAGCTGCTGTGCGTATCGCCTTCGAAATACAGCACGGTATCCACGATGTGCTCCAGCACGCGCGGGCCGGCCAGTTGCCCATCCTTGGTCACATGCCCCACCAGCACCATGGCCGTGCCGCTGGCCTTGGCGAAGCGCGTGAGATGCGCCGCGCATTCGCGCACCTGCGCCACGCTGCCGGGAGCGCTGCTCAAGGCGTCGCTGTACACGGTCTGGATCGAGTCGATCACTGCGACCTGGGGACGTTCGGCCTGCAGAATGGCCAGGATTTTCTCGAGCTGGATTTCGGCCAGCACGCGCACCTGCGAGCCGTCCAGCCCCAGCCGCCGCGAGCGCAGCGCCACCTGCGAAGCGCTTTCCTCACCTGTGACGTACAGCGTATGCAGGCCTTGCAGTTGCAAGGCATCGAGCGCCTGCAACAGCAGCGTCGATTTGCCGATACCCGGGTCACCGCCTATCAACACCACGCCGCCTTCAACGATGCCGCCGCCCAGCACACGGTCGAGCTCGCCCAGGCCGCAGGGCGTGCGCGCCACGTCCTCGGCCTTGATGTCGGCCAGCGTGGCGACTTCGCTGGCCCCGGCCAAGGCCTGGGGCGCGCTGCTCAGGCGGTTCTTGCCCCCCGTCCCTGCCGTGGCGGTCGCAGCGGTTTCCTCCAGGCTGTTCCACGCCCCGCACGCCGGGCATTTGCCCAGCCAGCGCGGCGTTGCGGCGCCGCAGGCATTGCAGATGTATTGGGATTTGGGTGAAGCCATCAAGAGATTGTAGGTGGGCGCAGCGTACCGTATGCAGCGGCCATTGCACCCACGGGCATGCGGCGCGCCATGCGGTCATTCGGGTGATTCCCACAGCTCGGTTCGCAAACGCTGGAGGGCAGCGTCGGCAAAGACAACTTCGATACAGCCCTGCTGATTATTTGGGCCAGCGGATTGCAGAGAGCACCGCCTCGAAAAACTCTTCATCGTTCCCGGAAACAAAGTGAACGAGGTCTTTTGCATATTTTTTCTCAGAAAAATGCAAGAATTCACGGACGCACCAGAGTTGTTGCATGCGACAGCACTGGTTTGCGCCATACTGCACACATGGTGGCATGTGTGGTGTACGCAATGCGGCAATCGAGACCGTTTCGTCGCCCCCCGCTTTCGGCTGAGCAGGCCGCTTACCGCGCGCGACCTGTTCCTCGCCTGTTTTCCCTTTTGAAATGCACCCCGACGCAAAGAATCTCTGGAAAGCCCCGCTATGGGCACTGTCCATCCTGCTGGCCATGCTCGGCATGCTGGGCCCCTTCTCCATCGATACCTACATTCCGGCATTCGCCGCGATTGGCGATTCGCTGCAAGCCTCTCCGGTCCAGATGCAGCAGACCTTGTCGGCCTATCTGCTGGGCTTCGCCTTCATGAACCTGTTTCATGGCGCGCTGTCCGACAGCTTCGGCCGGCGCCCGGTGATTCTGTCGGGACTGGCCGTTTTCATTGTAGCCTCCACCGGATGTGCCCTGGCGCAGAATGTCGGGCAGTTGATCTTTTTCCGTGCCTTGCAGGGCCTTTCCACCGGTGCGGGCATTGTGGTTTCGCGCGCCGTGGTGCGCGACGTATTCGCCTTGGCCGAGGCGCAAAGGATCATGAGCCAGATCACCATCTTTTTTGGGGTGGCGCCTGCGATTGCCCCGATTGCGGGCGGGCTGATCGTCCGGTATTTCAACTGGCACGCCATCTTCTGGTTCATGGCGGGAATCGGCGCCACCTTGTGGCTGATCAACTGGCGCCTGCTGCCCGAAACCCTGCACCCGGACCAGCGCCACTCCTTTGACCCGAAACAGCTGTTGCGCGGCTACCGGGAATTGCTGCTCGATCCCCGCTTCATGCTGCTGGCATTGGCCTCGGGCGTACCGTTCAACGGCCTCTTTCTTTACGTGCTGTCGGCCCCGGCCTTTCTCGGCAACGTCCTGCAACTGCAACCAACGCAATTCTTCTGGTTTTTCATCCTGAGCATCGGCGGCATCATGGCCGGCTCCTGGCTATCGGGCCGCAAGGCCGGCAACGTCAAGCCCAAGAACCAGATCATGCAGGGCTTTCGCATCATGCTGGCCGTTTCCGTGCTCAATATTGCCGCCAACTGGCTGCTGGCGCCTGCTGCCTGGTGGAGCCTCCTGCCGATTGCCGTCTTTGCCTTCGGCTGGGCCCTGATGGTGCCTGCCGTCACCCTGCTGGTGCTGGATCTGCATCCCCGGCGACGCGGCATGGCGTCCTCGCTGCAGGCAGTCATCGGTTCAGCGGCCAACGCCCTGGTGGCAGGACTGGTCGCGCCGCTGGTCATGCAGTCGGCCCAGGCCATGGCGCTGACCTCGTTCGGCTTCATGCTGGTGGGCCTTGTGGCATGGCTGTGGCTGCGGCAGCGCTGGCCGGAGATCGGCTGAGACAGCGCCATCCTCCCACAGCCGCTCGCGATGCGCATCACTCTGCGCCGGACAGATACCGCTTGCGCCAGAACCACATGCCCATGACGAGCGAAATCAGCAGCATGGCGCCCATCGCAACCCAGAACCCGGTCGAGTGATCCAGAAGCGGCATGACCCTGAAGTTCATGCCGAAAATGCCGGTGATGAGGTTCAGCGGCAGAAAAATGGCGGTAATGGTCGTGAGCACCAGCATGATGTCGTTGGTGCGATTGCCCTGTGCGCTGAAGTGGATCTGCACGGCGGTTTCCGCCGTCTGGTTCAGCCGCTGGGCATGGCGCAGCACCCGGTCGATGTGCTCCACCACGTCGCGCGCCCGTGCGCTCAAGTGATCCTGGCGCACCAGGGCCTGCTCCGGATCGGCATCGAAGGCATCGAGCGGCTGCTCGCGCAAGGCATCCAGCCATTCCTGTATGGCATCGCGCTGCTCATCGCACAGGTCTTCCAGTGCATGCAACTGGCCGCGCGCATTCATCAACGCGTTCCAGTGCGTAAACCGCGAGTGGGCATGGAGCAGTTCGGTCTGCCAGACCTTGACCTGCGCACCCAGCTCCCTGCGGATTTCCAGGTATCCATCGACCATTTCGTTGATCATGCGCAGCGCCAGGTCGGCGGGGCTCGATGGCAGGCGGCTGCGTGCCGTGTTGATGTCGCTGCCCTGCTTGGCATCTTCGAGCAGGCGCCGGATGATGGCATCGGCCCCCCGGCAATCTCTGGGATGCACGCTGATGAGCAGCCGGTCGTACACGGCAAACCCGGTGGCCAGCGAGCGGATCCGATCGAACACGGCACCGTGGTGGCGCGCAGCATGCGGCGAGCTGGCAGCGGATGCGGCAACCGGCGCATCCGCATCCTTGTCGTCCCCATTGCCGGCAAGATCACCGCCATTGCCGTCGCGGTCCAGCCCCAGCGCGATTTCCTGCTGGGTGGCCAGACGGCGGAAGATCACCAGATCGTAAACCGACGTGTAGTCGTAGTAGGACGCATGCGAGGCATTGGCCAGATCGCGGCAATGCAGGTCCAGCAGGGACGAGCCGCCAATGCGTTGCGCGGCCTGCTGCAACAGGGACCAGGCGCCGGACAACTCGCCGCGCTCCAGGAATATCCACAGGAAGCCGTGCTCTAGCGCGGCTTCGGGTGGCGCCTCGACAAAACGCAGGCTGTCGGCCGTGAATTCAACAAGATGCATGGTCATCCAGAAAACAAACAATCCACCCCACGCGATTATCGGCCGCGCAGGAACAGCGCATCCAGTTCGCGCATCCCCAGTTGCCGCCAGGTCGGCCGGCCGTGGTTGCACTGGTCGGCCCGGTCGGTGGCCTCCATCTGGCGCAGCAGGGCATTCATCTCTTCCAGCGTGAGCCGCCGGTTGGCGCGCACCGCGCCGTGACAGGCCATGGTAGCAAGCAGTTCGTTGCGGGCGCGCGCCAGCACCGTGCTGGCATCGTGCTGCGTCAGCTCGGCCAGCACCTGACGGGCCAACTCCACCGGATCGGCCGCCGCCAGCGCCGCCGGAACCATCCGCACCGCCAGCGTCCTGCTGTTGAGTGCGGCAATTTCCAGCCCGAGTTGCTGCAGGCAGGCCACATATTGTTCGGACGCGGCAATTTCCTGGGCAGTGGCCGCAAACACGGCGGGTATCAGCAGGGACTGTGTCTGCAACGAAGCATTCTCCATCTGCTGCTTGAGCTGTTCGTAGACGACGCGCTCGTGCGCGGCGTGCATGTCCACGATCACCATGCCCTGCGCGTTTTCGGCCACGATGTACACGCCGTGGATTTGCGCCACGGCACGCCCCAAGGGCCAGTCGACAGGCGCCGGCCGGTTGTTGCTGCCCGGCAGCGCATCTGCCGCGGCATCGGTCGGCGCTTGCGCGGGAGCACCCCACGGAACCGTGCCCTCTCGCACCTGCGCGACCGGAGAATAGGGCCAGCCCGAAGCACCAGAGGAAGGCGGCAAGGACATCCCTTGCTGTTGCCAGGCCGGTGCCTGTGCCTGCGGCCCGTCGGGAAATTGTGCCGATGGGCCGGCTTGCGCCACTTGCGCGGCGCGCGAAGGCGCAAGTGCGTGCTCAAGGGCTGCGCGCACCGCCTGGTGTACTTCCCGGCTGTCACGGAAACGCACCTCGATCTTGGTCGGGTGCACGTTCACGTCCACCCGCAGGGGATCGATGTCCACATACAGCACATACACCGGCTGGCGCTGGCCATGCAGCACGTCTTCGTAAGCCGCGCGCGCGGCATGCGCGATCACCTTGTCGCGCACGAAGCGGCCATTGACGTAGGCATATTGCTGGTCGGCACGGCTGCGTGCAAAGTCCGGCAGGCCGCAGCGTCCATGCACACGAATTCCGCCGGCAGCCGTTTGCAGGCTGTCATTCACCGGCAGGCTCTGCGCCACGAATGCCTCGCCCAGCACATCGGCCATGCGCCGGTTGGTATCGGTGGTTGCGCGCCATTGCTCGATCAGCTTGCCGTCGTGCCACACGGCAAAGCCGACATCCGGCCGCGCCAGGGCATGGCGGCGCACGGCATCCAGGCAGTGCGCCAGTTCGGTGGCGTCGCTCTTGAGGAACTTGCGGCGGGCGGGCGTGCTGAAAAACAATTCCCTGACTTCAACGGTGGTGCCCCGCGCACGCGCACCCGGGCGCAATTCGCCGCTGCGCGCATGCAGGAAATGGCCATGCGCCGCATCGGCGGTCGCCGACAGCACGGAAAGCTCGGACACGGCGGCAATGGCGGCCAGCGCTTCCCCGCGAAACCCCATGGTGGCGACCGATTCCAAATCGTGCAGGCTGCGGATCTTGCTGGTGGCATGGCGCTGAATCGCCAGCGGCAACTGTTCCGGTGCGATGCCCGCACCGTCGTCTTCCACCGCGATCAGGCGCACGCCTCCGGCCTGCAGCCGCACGGTGATCTGCGTCGCGCCCGCGTCCAGGGCATTGTCCAGCAGCTCGCGCACGACGGCAGCCGGACGTTCGATGACCTCGCCTGCGGCGATCTGGCTGATCAGTTCATCGGGAAGGAGCGCAATGGAACGGGGAGAATCGGTAGTGGACATTTTCATCTGTCCGCATTCTAGGCAATTGCCGAAGGACAAGACCGCAAACCGTCCCTGCAAGCGGGATTGCGCTCTCGGGGATAATCGGTCCCCATTCATTGCACCGATCCATCCGGCCTTTCATGCACATCCTCGAATTCCTGCTGAGCTTCATCCTGCACATCGACCGGCACCTGTTGCTCCTGGTGCAAAACTACGGGGTCTGGATCTACGCCATGCTGTTTCTCATCCTGTTCGTGGAAACCGGCGTGGTGGTGTTTCCCTTCTTGCCAGGCGATTCACTGCTGTTCATCGTCGGCACGCTCAGCGCTTCCGGCCATCTGCACTATGAATGGGCCACTGGGCTGATGCTTGCAGCGGCCATTCTGGGCGACCAGTGCAACTACAGCATCGGGCGCTGGGTCGGTCCCAAGGTGTTCCAGTGGGAAAACTCGCGCTTCTTCAACAAGAAGGCTTTCGAGCAGGCCCACGCCTTCTACGAGCGCTACGGCGGCATCACCATCATCCTGGCGCGCTTCATGCCGTTCATGCGCACGTTCGTGCCGTTCGTGGCGGGCGTGGCCGCCATGGATCGCAGCAAATTCACCCTCTACAACGTGGTAGGCGCGGTGATCTGGGTCGTCGGCATCACGGCGGCCGGGTATTTCTTCGGCAATATCCCGTGGGTGCAGAACAACCTGCAGATCATCATCTGGAGCCTGATCCTGCTCCCGGGCGTGCTGGCGCTGTGGGGCGTCTGGAAAGCCAGCCGCAACAAGAAAGAAGACAGCCTTGCCTGAAGCAGAGGAGCCCGGACGCCAGACCGGGAACAAGGATCTGAACCGCAGCAAGAAAGACAGGTAAGACGGGCACGCCTGAAATAAAAAAGGCCGGCATGCAGCTCCCCGCGCCATGCCGGAAAAGCGATTGGTAACAACTGCCCGGCGCCGGTTGTGGAATGATGGACAGATATCGTTTTGTCTGACAGGAGAGTGCCATGTTACGTTCCCGCCTGGTGTGCGTTTCCACCTTGACTGCAGCCGTGTTGGCCCTGGGCGGCTGCATGATGGCGCCCATTGGCACCACGGACAATTCAGGAGCCATCCCGCCCTACAACCCGTATCCGGGCTACCCATCGGGGACGATTCCAGCGCCTGTCACCCCCGGGAACTACCAGGGACGCGGACAGGTGGTGAACGTGCAAACGCTCCAGCCGGGCGGCTCAGCGTCGATGCCCGGCAGCGGCGCCATCATTGGCGGCCTGGCGGGGGGCGTCATCGGCAACCAGATCGCCCGCAACGACCGTGCACTCGGCACAATCGCCGGCGCGGCAGTCGGCGCCCTGATCGGCAACGTCATCCAGCAGCAACAGGGATGGGGCGGTTATGCCGGGCAGCCCATTTACCGCGTGACCGTGCGCACACTCGACACCAACAATTTCTACACCTTCGACTATGCGCAGAACCCGAATGTGCAGATTGGCGAATACGTGCAGATCCAGGGCAACCAGCTGTACCGCCTGCAGTTCTGATCGCGCGGTTTCCTGTTCCTGCTACCGCCTGTCCGGCCCCGCGCCGCGCAGGCGGTTTTTGTGGGTAGGTGTTCTTGCCTGGTCATCCGCAGCGGGCACCGGTCAGTGAACCGATCGACAGCAGGTGTTTTCGCAAAGATCGTGGCAGCTGCGCATCACGCATCCTGTGGCTCGACTTGCCGCACAAAGCACCAGCGTGGGAACTCAATCCAGCGGCCAGACCGCCCCGTTTTCGTTGAGGAGGGCATCCAGCGCAATATCGTGCGGCTCGGGCATCAGGTCCTCGATGAACCCGTGCGCGAAACTCAGCCCCACGGTATAGGGGTGCGGCTGGACGGCTGCCAGCGTACGATCGTAAAACCCGCCGCCATAGCCCAGGCGATAGCCGCCGGGCCCGTACCCCACGCACGGCACGAACAAGAGCGTGGGCACAATGACTTCCGTCTCCTTCGGCTTCGGAATGCCATAGGCATCCTCTTCCATTGGGCACCCGGGATACCAGGCATGGAACTTCAGGGTCTTGTGCTCCTTGTCGACCACCGGCAGCCCGATGCGGCGGCGCTGCGGCTCTTCCAGCAACTCGCCGTCTTCCTTCCAGCGGTGCAGGGCCGGCAAGGGATCGAACTCGCCCTTGATGGGCCAGTAGGCACCGATGGTCACGTCATTGCGGCGCAGCAGCCACAGGCGCATCACGCGTTGCAGCCGCTCCGTCACCGCCAGCCGGTTCGGCAAAGCCTGCCGTTCGGCCAGCAGCCGCTCGCGCAGCTTTTTCTTGTCAAAAAGCGGAGGTTGTTCCATACCGTCAAATCACCGCACCGGAAAAAACGCACAGATGGCTGCACCCATCTCCCTGCAGCGTCCGTTTGCGGAACACGCGCGCAGTTGGAGATAATGGCCCCATGCTTTGCCGTATCCGATGTTTCTTTCTCCGACGCCGCACGGTCAGGCCGCTGCGGCTTATTGTGACATGGCTTGGCCTGTGCCTGCTGCCGGCCGCGCACACGCAAACGCCCGAACGGGTCATGCCCGCTCCCGTGGCCGACAGCGTCATTCTGGACATGGCGCAGGCATTCCGCAACAAGGACAGTGCCCTGCTCACCACCCTGTTGCCGCAGACCGCCGGGCATGTGCTGGAACCATGGGCCGCCTATTGGGAAATCAGCGCCCGCCTGCCAACTGCCAGCAGCGAGGAGGTGCAGGCCTGGCTGCTCCGCTTCAGCGGCACCTACCAGGAAGACCGGCTGCGCAACGACTGGTTGCTGCAACTGGGACAAAACGGCGACTGGGACACCTTTGCCCGCTTCTACCCGGCATTTCGCATGCGCGACGATCACGCCGTGCGCTGCTACGCCATCATGGCTGCCCAGCCCCTGGGCCTTTCGCGCGAAGAAACCACGCTGATGCTGCAAGAAGCCTGGTTCAGCCGCAGCGGCGGAGGTGCTGCCTGCAACCTGGCCGCCAGCAAGCTGCATGCCCAGGGCCTATTGGCTGAGGCTGATATCTGGCGCAAGGCGCGCCACGCCGCCGAAAGACGCCAGCCCAGCGCGACGCGCGATGCCGTAGCCATCCTCGACACGGCGGCAGCCACCCAGGTACCGGCGCTCTTTGCAAATCCCCTGCGCTATCTGGAGGCAGCCGATCTCTCCAGCGCAACGGGCCGCGAACTGGCCGTGCTCGCTGCCGCCCACCAGGCCGCACTCGACCCGGCTGCGTCCGCGCAATGGCTGCAGGGACCAGGCCGCGCCCTTTCCGCCGGCCAGCGTGACTGGCTGTGGGGCAGCATCGGTCGGCAGGCGGCATTGAATCTCGATCTGCAGGCACCCGAATACTTTGCCCGGGTGGGCAGCCTGGGCCATCTCGATGATGAACAACTCGGCTGGCTGGCGCGCAGCGCCATGCGCCTGGGCCAGTGGCAACAGGTGCAACGTGCCATCGAAGCCATGCGCCCAGCCACCCGTCACGAACCGGTCTGGGCCTACTGGCTGGCACGCAGCCTGCAGGATGGCCAGCAACGCCCGGCGCAGCGCCCCCGGCAAGCCGAGGCATTGCTGCGCCAGATCGCCGGGCACCAAGGGTTCTACGAGCTGCTGGCGCTGGAAGAGTTGCAGGGCGGCATCGTGCCGGCCGCCTTCGCACACCATCCCTCGGCGCAGGAACTGGCCGCCGCGCGCGCCAATCCCGGCATCCAGCGCGCTTTCGCGGCCCGCACGCTGGGGCTCACCAACGAGGCCACCCGCGAATGGAACTACGCAACCAATCTGCACCAGCAAGGCGGCATGAACGACCGCGACCTGCTGGCTACCGCCGAGCTGGCGTGCCAGCAGCAGTGGTGGGACCGCTGCATCAACACCAGCGAACGCACGCGCCACCAGATGCATGTGCAACAGCGCTTTCCCCTGCCCTACCGTGAAAGCATTCTGGCCTGGAGCCAGCAGGCGGGCCTTGATCCGGCCTGGGTTTTCGGCCTGATCCGGCAGGAAAGCCGCTTTGCCCCACAGGCGCGCTCGGGCGCGGGCGCTTCGGGCCTGATGCAGGTCATGCCCGGCACGGCGCGCCTGGTGGTGCGCAGGCTGGGCATTGCCATGCCGTCACTGGGCAGCGTCGACGGCAACCTGCAACTGGGAACAGCCTACCTGGCCGGTCTGCAAGGCGAATTCGATTCAGCCGCGCTCAGCAGCGCCGGCTACAACGCCGGCCCTGGCCGGCCCCGGCGCTGGCGCGAAGGCCCGGTCATGGAAGGGGCCATCTGGGCCGAAAACATCCCCTTTGCCGAAACGCGCGATTACGTCAAGAAAGTACTGGCCAACAGCGTGCAATACGCCCTGCTCATGCAACCGGGGCAGGCGCAATCGCTGTATGCCCGCCTGGGCACGGTAAGACCCGCCCCCACCCCGCTCGCTGAGGGCACCGAATGACGCACCCCATTCAGGTGGTGCTGACCGGCTTTTTCACCTGCATTTCACTGATCTTCGCCATCGGGGCGCAGAACGCCTTCGTGCTGCGTCAGGGCATCAAGGGCGAGCACGTGTTCTGGGTCTGCCTGCTGTGCGCCAGCCTGGATGGCGCGCTCATGGCTTTTGGCGTAGGCGGGTTTCACCTGCTGGTGCAGCGCTGGCCATGGATCATGCCCCTGTCACGTTACGGCGGCGCGATATTTCTGCTGTGGTACGGCTGGCGCAACGCCGTTTCGGCATGGAAAGGTACGGGCGCCCTGGAAGCCAGCAACGGTGCTGAGCAGCAAACGCTGGGGCAGACGCTGCTCACCTGCCTGATGCTGAGCCTGCTCAACCCGCATGTATACCTCGACACCGTGGTGCTGATCGGCACCATTTCCGCGCGTCATGGTGTGCAAGCCTGGTTTTTCTGGCTCGGTGCCGCGCTGGGTTCGCAGGTTTTTTTCTTCAGCCTGGGTTACGGTGCGCGCCTGCTGCGGCCCCTGCTGGCCACCCCCCGCGCCTGGCGCGTGCTCGACAGCCTGATCGCCCTCACCATGTGGAGCATTGCCCTGTCGCTGCTGTGGCCAGAAGCCTAGTTCCACGATCCGGCTGCGCCTAAAATGGTGCATTTGCCCCCAACCGTTCATCCCAGCCATGCAAGACCATTACCAGCCCCGAGAGGTTGAACATGCCGCCCATTCGGCCTGGAACGCGGCCGACGCCTACCGCGTGACCGAAGACCAGAGCCGTCCCAAGTTCTACGCCTGCTCCATGCTGCCCTACCCCAGCGGCAAGCTGCACATGGGCCACGTACGCAACTACACCATCAACGACATGCTCACGCGCCACCTGCGCATGAAGGGCTACAACGTCCTCATGCCCATGGGCTGGGACGCCTTCGGCCTGCCGGCCGAGAACGCGGCGCTCAAGAACCGGGTGCCGCCCGCGCAGTGGACCTACGACAACATCGCCCACATGAAGGGCCAGATGCTGGCCATGGGCCTGGCCATCGACTGGAGCCGCGAGGTCGCCACCTGCGACGCCAGCTACTACAAGTGGAACCAGTGGCTGTTCCTGAAAATGCTCGAAAAGGGCATCGCCTACCGCAAGACCCAGGTCGTGAACTGGGATCCGGTGGACCAGACCGTGCTGGCCAACGAGCAGGTCATCGACGGCCGCGGCTGGCGCACCGGCGCGCTGGTGGAAAAGCGCGAGATCCCCGGCTACTACCTCAAGATCACCGACTACGCACAGGAGCTGCTGGATCACGTCCAGGTAGGCAACCCCAAGGCCACGCTGACCGGCTGGCCCGACAAGGTACGGCTGATGCAGGAGAACTGGATCGGCAAGAGCGAGGGCGTGCGCTTCGCCTTTCCGCACGACATTCGTGGCAACGACGGCCAGTTGATCGGTGACGGCAGAATGTACGTGTTCACCACGCGCGCCGACACCATCATGGGCGTGACCTTCTGTGCCGTGGCGCCCGAGCACCCGCTGGCCACGCACGCCGCGGCCTCCAACCCTGAGCTGGCCGCCTTCATCGAAAAATGCAAGCAGGGCGGCACCACGGAAGCCGAACTGGCGCTGAAGGAAAAAGAGGGCATGCCCACCGGCCTGGCCGTGACCCATCCGCTGACCGGCGAGGCCGTTCCGCTGTGGGTCGGCAACTACGTGCTGATGGGCTACGGCGACGGCGCGGTGATGGGCGTACCCGCGCACGACGAGCGTGACTTCGCGTTTGCGCTGAAATACGGCATCCCCATCCAGCAAGTCATCGACGTGCAGGGACAGCCCTATGACACCACCTGCTGGCACGACTGGTACACCGACAAGGATCACGCCCTGACTGTCCACTCGGGCGCATTCGATGGTCTGGCGCACAAGGCCGCCGTACAGGCCGTTGCCGCCGCGCTGGCCGCCAAGGGGCTGGGCGAACTCAAGACCACCTGGCGCCTGCGCGACTGGGGCATCAGCCGCCAGCGCTACTGGGGCACGCCCATCCCCATGATCCACTGCGAGGCCTGCGGCACCGTGCCCGTGCCCGAGAAAGACCTGCCCGTGGTGCTGCCGCAGGACCTGGTGCCCGACGGCAGCGGCAACCCACTGAACAAGTGCGAGGCCTTCCTGAAGGTGAACTGCCCGTGCTGCGGCAAGCCCGCGCGGCGCGAGACCGACACGATGGACACCTTCGTGGATTCGTCGTGGTACTTCATGCGCTACTGCGACCCGAAAAACGACCAGAAAATGGTGGCGAACGGTACCGATTACTGGATGCCGATGGACCAGTACATCGGCGGCATCGAGCACGCCATTCTGCACCTGCTGTATGCACGCTTCTGGACCAAGGTGATGCGCGACCTGGGGCTGGTAAAAACCGACGAGCCCTTCACCCGCCTGCTCACGCAGGGCATGGTGCTCAACCACATCTACAGCCGCCGCACCGACAAGGGCGCCAAGGAGTACTTCTGGCCGGCCGACGTGGAGCCGGTGTTCGACGACAGCGGCAAGCAGGTCGCGGCCAAGCTCAACAAGGCCGTAGGCGACCTGCCCGCCGGCACCTTGATCGACTACGAGGGCGTGGGCACCATGTCCAAGTCCAAGAACAACGGCGTCGACCCGCAGGACCTGATCGACCGCTATGGCGCCGACACCGCCCGCCTGTACACCATGTTCACCTCCCCGCCGGAAATGACGCTGGAGTGGAACGATTCGGCCGTCGAAGGCAGCTTCCGCTTCCTGCGCCGGGTATGGAATTTTGCCGTGAAAAACGCAGCCGCGCTCCAGGCAGGCCTGGCTACCAGCCGGGAAACCAGCGGCCACGAAGCCACCACGCTCAGCAAGGCGGCCCGGGCGCTGCGACTCGACATCCACACGACGCTCAAGCAGGCCAACTATGACTACGAGCGCATGCAGTACAACACGGTGGTATCGGCCGTGATGAAGATGATGAACGCGCTCGAAGCCGCGACCGCACCCGAAACGCCCGAAGACCAGACCGCGCTGGCAGAATGTTTCGGCGTCGCCCTGCGGATACTCTATCCGGTCTGCCCGCACATCAGCTACCAGATCTGGCAGGAAACCGGCTATGGCGCCCGCTACGGCAGCCTGCTGGATGCCACCTGGCCCGAAGTGGACGCCAACGCCCTGGAGCAGGACGAGATCGAGCTCATGCTGCAGATCAACGGCAAGCTGCGCGGCAGCATCCTGGTGCCGGCCACGGCCGACCAGGCAGCGATCGAGGCCCTTGCGCTGGCCAGCGAGGCTTTTGCCAAGCACGCCGCGCCCGGCCAGCAAGCCAAGAAGGTGATCGTGGTGCCCAAGCGCCTGGTCAATGTGGTGGTGTAAATGCAATCCTTCAATCGTCGCCAATGGCTGGTACTGACAGGCGCCGCATCGGTCGCAGCACTGGCCGGATGCGGTTTCCGCCTGCGCGGAGCCGGAAACGGCCTGCAGCAGTATCCGTTTCGCTCGCTCTACATCGCTGGCACCGACACGGCAATGACCACCCAGATCCAGCGCCTGCTGGCGGGCCAGATTCAAGTCACTGACAAGGCTGCCGACGCGGAAGTCGTGCTGACAGTCCTGACGGACCGCGAGCAACGCTCCGCTTCGGCCATCAGCGCCAGCGCACAGGTGCGCGAAGTGGAGCTGCTGCAGCTGTTTGATTTCAGCCTGACCGACGCCAGCGGCCGCATCCTGATCGACACGGCGCCCATCCAGGCACGCCGGTTCGTGAGTTACCGCGAGAACGAGGCCGTCGCGAAGGAAGCCGAATTCGAACTGCTGTTTCGCGACATGCGCAGCGATGTGGCCCGGCAGGTGCTGCGGCGGCTCGCAGCGGCTCGGCCCGCCTCCTGATTACTGCCATGCCGATCAAGCCCGAGCATTTGTCCGGT
The DNA here is from genome assembly GCA_039808005.1 of Allobrachymonas sp. Lineage (GTDB taxonomy): Bacteria > Pseudomonadota > Gammaproteobacteria > Burkholderiales > Burkholderiaceae_C > Brachymonas. The sequence continues at coordinate 51,869 of JBDHSG010000010.1, forward strand.
CATCTGCAGCAAGGGCTGCAACGCCTGTATGTCCTGCATGGCGACGAGCCCCTTTTGCAGCAGGAGGCCGCCGACGCCATTCGGGCCGCGGCGCGCGCACAAGGCTTTTCCGAGCGCAGCAGCCACACCGTCAGCGGAGCGCATTTCGACTGGAGTGCCGTGCTGGGGGCCAGCCAGTCGCTGAGCCTTTTCTCCCAACGGCAGATTGTTGAAATCCACCTGCCCACCGGAAAACCCGGCAAGGAAGGCCCGGCCGTTCTGGTGCATCTGGCGCAAACCCTTGCCAAAGATGGCGACCTGCTGCTCATCGTCACCCTGCCCCGCCTGGACAAGACCGCCAGGAATTCCTCCTGGTTCACCGCCCTGCAGCAACATGGCGTCGATGTCCCGATCGACACCGTGGACCGGCAGACCTTGCCGCGCTGGATCGCGCAACGCCTGCGCCAGCAGGGCCAGCATGTGGCAGCCGGCGAGGAAGGGGAACACGCGCTGCGCTTTTTCGCCGATCGCGTCGAAGGCAATCTGCTGGCCGCGCACCAGGAAATCCAGAAGCTCGCCTTGCTGTATCCCGCTGGAGAGTTGAGCGCCGCGCAGATCGAATCCGCCGTGCTCAATGTGGCCCGCTACGACGTCTTCAAGCTCGGGGAAGCGGTGCTGGGCGGGCGCCTGCAACGGGTGCAACGCATGCTCGACGGCCTGCAGGCCGAAGGCGAAAGCGAAGTCATGGTGCTGTATGCGCTGGCAGAGGATATCCGGGCGCTGCGGCGCGTACGCCAGGCGCTCGATGCGGGGCGTCCCCTGCCCCTGGCTTTGCGTGAACAGCGCATCTGGGGACACCGGGAACGCCTGTTCGAGCGTGTCCTGCCCAATCTGCAGGCGCCCGTCTTGGTGCAACTGCTGCATGCCGCCCATGTGGTGGACGGCATCGTCAAGGGCATCCGCACCCCCGGCTGGCCTGCAGAAGGCTGGCAGGCCCTGCACCGACTGGCGATCGATCTGGCCAGCGCCTGCGCAAACGGCAAGCCGGCATTCGCCCAGGCGGAATGAAAACCACGGCCTAAAAGTCGGCGCTCTCCGGCTACAACGCATCAAGATACTTGCCGAACAGGCTCTCTCCATCAGACCTATCGCCAGTCCATCCTTCTGTCCGTTCGTGCCATTGCCATTGCCATTGCCATTGCCATTGCGCACAGATTCTTGCAACAAGCGAATTTTTTCTAGCCTTGCCCTGTCGTGAAGTGGCTACAGAAATGACCTTTCGCTGCAAGACGTTTCCGCGCACTGACAGTGCAGGCCTAAAATACCCGACTGGAGATGGCATGCCTCCATGAACCGCCCTTTGGCACATGCTGCAAAAAGGGCTGATGATGCCTGCAAACCCGGCGCCGCAGATCGCGCAGAGGGGCAGGTATGTGTGCTCCTTCGGTGTCTGCTGGCAAAGAGATGACGCCCTGCGTCTTGACCAAGACAACAGAAGGACACCCATGAAATCCCTGTCAGTTTCGGAAACGGCCACGCTGCTGCCATGGCTCGTCAAATGGCTGCTGCTGGCCTGTCTGGTGGCCATGTTGGCCGGCACCGCCTCGGCCTGGTTCATGGCCGCGCTCGAATGGGCCACATCCACCCGCAACGCCAACCGCTGGCTGATCCTGCTGCTGCCCATGGCCGGTTTCATCAGCGGCTGGGTTTACTGGCGCTTCGGCCAGTCGGTAGAGGGCGGCAACAATCTGCTCATCGACGAAATCCACGAGCCCCACGCAGTGGTCAGGCTGCGCATGGCACCCATGATTTTCTTCACCACGGTGCTGTCGCACCTGGTGGGGGCCTCAGTAGGGAGAGAAGGCACGGCCGTCCAGATTGGCGGCACGCTGGCCGACCAGTTCACGCATCTTTTCAAGCTCAACGCGGACGAGCGTCGCATCATCATGATGACCGGCATCAGCGCCGGTTTTGCCTCGCTGTTTGGCACGCCGCTGGCCGGTGCGGTGTTCGGGTTGGAGGTGATCATGCTCGGGCACATGCGCTACAACGCCATCCTGCCTTGCGCCACCGCCGCCGTGATAGGCAACCAGGTGGCCCTGTGGTGGGGCATCCACCATACCCACTATGCCGTTCCCGTCGTACCGCCCGTCACCGCTGCAACGCTTCTTGCAGTTCTGGCAGCCGGCGCCGCCTTTGGCCTGGCCGCCCGGGTATTTGCAGGGCTGACGCATGCCATCGGTAGCTTCATGAAGCGCCACATCGCCTGGCCGCCCCTGCGCCCGGTGATCGGCGGCGCAGCCATTGCCCTTGTGGCCTGGCTGCCAGCGGCATCGCCCTATATCGGACTGGGCACCCCGGTGATTGCGCAATCGCTGACGGAACCTGTGCCCCTGTACGCCTTCGCGGCCAAGCTGCTGCTGACAGCGGCCTCGCTGGGCGCGGGATTCAAGGGCGGCGAGGTCACGCCGCTGTTCTACATAGGGGCCACGCTGGGCAACGCCCTGGCCCCGGTTCTGCAACAGCCATTTGCCTTGCTGGCCGCGCTCGGGTTCGTCGCGGTATTTGCCTCGGCTACCAACACCCCGCTGGCGGGCACCTTGCTGGCGATGGAGCTTTTTGGCAGCCAGATCGGCATGTACGCCCTGATCGCCTGCGTGGTGGCCTACGTTTTTTCTGGCATGAGCGGCATCTACCGCGCTCAGCGCATCGGACAAGGCAAGCACCTGCCGGTTCCGGCGGGCATGAAACTGGGCGACGTACCGGCCTGGCACGAGCAGCAAATCAATGGTAAAAACAGAGCTGGCACATAAGCGCCCATCCCAGACGGGCTTCAGGCATTTTGCCGCCTCGGCAGAGGCAGCCCGCGCCCTTTCAAACGCACCTGACCTTTCCCTGTTCCATCATGCATTTCTCCATTGACGCCCTGCCCGTACTCGACGTGTACCGCCTGCTATCCGGCGGCGTGATTCCCCGTCCCATCGCCTGGATCAGCACCCGCAGCAGCCAGGGCGTGGACAATCTCGCGCCGTATTCATTCTTCACCATCGCCAGTGTAAACCCTCCGGTACTCGCCGTCGCCCAGCTCAAGCCCAGGAACAAGGCCAGCAAGGATACGCTGGCCAATCTGCGGGCCACCAAGGAATGCGTCATCAACGTCGTCACACGCGCGCAGCTCGACCCGATGAGCGGCACGGCAGCCGAGTTTCCGCCGGACGTCAGCGAATTCGACACCGTACAGATTGCACGCTGCGCCAGCCAATGGGTGGCGGCTCCCGGCGTGCAGGATGCGCCGGTACGTTACGAATGCCGCCTGCGCGACATACAGGAACTGGGCGACGGCCCCATGGCAGGTACCCTGATGCTGCTGGACGTCGTGGGTGTGAGCGTGAACGAAACACTGCTGCACGATGGCATGCTGGCGCCCGAACTGGTTGATGCCATCGGCAAACTCGGCGGCGATCTGTACAGCAACACGCGCGAGCAATACGAACGCCAGCGCCCTGTTCTGCCGGCCAAGTAGCGCTTCTGTTTCAGGGCTGTGGCTGTGAAGCCAGCACCTGGCCGGCAGACCCCGCAGCCGGAACTTGTGGCTGGCGCTTTGCAAACAGGGCCATCATCTCCCGCACGGCAGGCGCAGGCACGAAGGACGAGGAGGGCGCAGACGATGCCCCCACCGCAGACGCTGCCGACGCTGCAGACACTGCAGAAGCCGGATCAGAAGAGCTGGCCGCCCTATCCGCCGGTGCGGGAGCGGCTCCGCCGTCATCGGCAAATGCGATGACGGCCGCCTCTTTGGGTGGCCAGGACACCTGGGCCGCCAGACGCGGCTGACCGATGGGCGCCGTGCTTCTGCCGGCTTGCGTGGCTGCAATATCTTCCAGGCTCGGATATTGACCCAGCAGCCAGTAGTCCAGCACCCGGCGTGCAATCGGCGCGGCGGCCACCGCGCCAAAACCCGCGTTTTCCACGACCACGGCTATGGCAATGACGGGATTTTCCGCAGGCGCGAACGCAATGTAGAGCGAATGGTCACGCTTGTGTTCGGCAAGCGCCCTGGCGTTGTAGCGCTGGTTCTGACCGATGGTGACCGCTTGCGCCGTTCCGGTCTTCCCGCCGCTGAGATAGGCAGCGCCGGCAAATACGCCCCGGCCGGTACCTTCCTGGGTCACGCCCACCATGGCGCTCTTGACCTGCTCGACGTTCTGCGCCTGAAAACCCAGGTTGACCGCCGCAGCGCGCCCGGGCGTTTCCAGCACCTGGGTCAGCGTGTCCTGCAGGCGCAGTGCCAGCCGGGGTTCTATACGGGTACCCCCGTTGACCAGGGTGGCCAGCGCATGCGCCATCTGCAGCATGGTGAAATTGTTGTACCCCTGCCCAATCCCGAGGGAAACGGTTTCGCCGGGCAGCCATTTCTGCTGCTCGGGACGCTTGTAAGTCTTGCGTTTCCACTCCGGACTCGGCAGAACGCCGCGCACCTCGCCCAGCATGTCAATGCCGGTGCTCTGGCCAAAACCGAGCGGCTTCATGAAATCATGGATGGCCTGCACGCCCATTTCATGCGCCAGCGAATAGTAGTAGACGTTGCTGGACATGACAATGCTGCGGCGCAGGTTGACGGGGCCCAGCGCATGGCCGCTGCGGAAGCGGTGGTTTCCGTACATCCAATAGCCGGGATCGTAGATGATGGTGGCTGGATTGCGCGCTCCGGTTTCCAGGGCCGCCAGGGCCATGAACGGCTTGTAGGTGGACCCGGGTGGATAGGTGCCGCGCAGCGCGCGGTTGAGCAGCGGCTTGTCGATGGACTCGTTCAGCGCCGCCCAGTTTTCCTGATCGATGCCATTCACGAACAGATTGCCGTCGAATGTGGGCTTGCTCACCATCGCAAGGACCTGCCCGTCGCGCGGATCAATGGCCACCAGCGCGCCGCGCCGGCTCCCGAAAAGGTCTTCCACCAGCTTCTGCAGCCGGATGTCGATGGACAGCATGACATTGCGCCCCGGAACGGCCGGCTTGCTGGCCAGCCTGCGCACCACCTGCCCGGTGGAGGTGACTTCCAGTTGCTCACTGCCCGAAATGCCATGCAGTTGGGCTTCATAACTCTGCTCGACGCCGAGCTTGCCGATATGGGTGGTTCCGCGGTAATTGAGCGCATCGTCGCTTTCTTCCAGCGCGCGCTTTTCCTCCTGGTTGATGCGGCCGATGTAGCCAATCACATGGCTGGACAGGTCGCCATAGGGATACCGGCGATACAGCCGGGCATTGATCTCGACGCCGGGAAACTCATGCAGCCGCGTGGCCAGCCGGGCAATCTCCTCATCGCTGAGGCGGTGGCGCAAGGCAATCGGCTCATAGTCCTTGCTGTCCTGGCGCAGACGGTTGAAGCGCCGCCTGTCTACATCACTGATGGGGATGATGGTGGCCAATGCATCGATGGTGGCCTGCACATCGGCCATCTTCTCGGGAACCAGCTCCAGCGTATAGGCCGAGAAATTGCTCGCCAGCACAATGCCGTTGCGATCCAGAATCGCCCCACGGCTTGGCGTTATCGGCACCAGGGCGGTACTGTTGCTCTCAGCCTGTGCGGCATAGGTTTCCGCCCGCACCACCTGCAGGATCACCCAGCGCCAGGCCAGCAGCATGAAGCAGAACAGCACCAGGCCCGCAAGGGCCAGCAAGCGTACACGAAAATTGCGCTGGCGTTGGGCGGCACCTTGCAGATCGCCAGAAGAAGCAAAACGACTGGAAGTGCGGCGCATGGCTTACAGCGGGCGCGTCACGTCGCGGTCGGGCGCGCGGCGCTGCGGCGCCAGCAGCATCCGGTCCAGCAGGGGCCAGAGCACTACTTCCAGCACGGGCGCCAGCAGCAGCCCGGAGCCAGGCCAGTGACCGCCAGCCGCCAGCTGCAGCAACCATAACAGGCCGTGTGTGGCAACGAACACCCCGGACAGCTGCAGTGCCTGCCAATGTGACTTGAACAGCGGCAAACGGCGATGCAGCAAGTAGACCACGTAGGCCGCCGCGCTGTACGCCAGCGCGTGCATGCCCAGCAGGTTGGTACGGTGCACGTCCATGACCAGACCGAATCCGCACGCCACCAGCACCCCGACATGGCGCGGCTGATGCAGGCACCAGAAAACCAGCACCAGCAGCAGGAAATCCGGCATCCAGGTGATGCGCCCCAGCGGCAGCAGATTCAGCACCATGGCCACCAGCAGGCTCCCCCACAGAAAACGGAGATCGACCGGCAACAACAGATGGCGCGCCCCTTTTCCCAGCATCACGGCCTGCCTTCCGATGTGGCGCTGCTGCCCGCCTTTTCGCGGCCAGCGGCTTTGGGGGTTGGCGCCTTGTCCCGCGCCAGGGCCGCCGACGCTTCCGTCTGCACCTGCGGCGCCGGATCAAGCACCAGCACGTGCTTGGCCGAGAGCATATGCGCCGCGGGTTCCAACTGCACGCGCAGGAAAACGCTGTTGTTGCGCCTTTCCACGACCGAAACCGTTCCGACCGGCAATCCGGCCGGATAGACGCCCCCCAGTCCGCTGGTCACGATCGTGTCGCCTACTTGCATGTCGGCCGTGTTGGCCAGAAAACGAATTTCCAGGGCGTTGCCGCGCGGGCTCTGGCTGTCTCCGTAGACAAGGCTGCGTTCACCAGTACGGTTGTTGAGTACCGGCACGGCCTGCTGGAAGTTGTCCAGCAAGGACACTTCGCTGGAAAGGGGAAACACCCGCACTACCTGCCCGAGCAGCCCGTGTTCGTCAATGACTGGGGCGCCTGAAACGATACCCTGGCTGCTGCCCTTGTTGATCACTGCCTTGCGCACGAAAGGATCTGCCGCCATGTACACCACCTCGGCCGCACGCGCCTGCATCGGCAGTTGCTGTTGCAATGCAAGCAGATCGCGCAGGCCGGCGTTCTCGCGCATCAGCAGCTCTGCGCGTTGGGCCTGAAGGGCCAGTTGCGCCATCTGCACCGTGGCCTGTTCCTTTGTCTGCTGGGCCGTTTCGACCGTGGTCACATAGGAGCCCATCAGGTCAACCGCCTTGACCGGCTGGGCGCCCAGCCATTGGAACGGCTTCAGCACGGTGGCCACCCCGGCGCGCAGGCCATCACCCAGTTGCCAGCGGTGGTCGGCAACCATCAGGAATACCGAAGCCGCAGCCACCAGTCCCATCCGCGCCAGCGGCGGCAGGCTGCGCCGGAACATCGGCGGCGGCTTGTGTTCGAGCGGGTGCAGCAGCATGGCCGGTCAGCAAACCTGCAGATGCAGGAAAAAAGTGGCAGACAACGATTCCGGCCGGCTGCAATCACTCATTGGTAAAGATGCTCTGCGTGCTGTTGATGCGCTCCAGCGCAATGCCGCAGCCGCGCACCACGCACGACAGGGGATCTTCCGCAATCAGCACCGGCAGGCCGGTTTCTTCGGAAAGCAGGCGATCCAGGTCGCGCAGCAGCGCGCCGCCGCCAGTCAGCATCATGCCGCGCTCGGCAATGTCGGCACCCAGTTCGGGCGGCGTCTGCTCGAGCGCCGTCTTGACGGCGCTGACAATCTGGTTGAGCGGATCGTTGAGCGCTTCCAGGATTTCGTTGCTGCTGATGGTGAAGCTGCGCGGAACGCCTTCGGAAAGGTTGCGGCCCTTGACTTCCATTTCCTTGACTTCGCTGCCCGGAAAGGCGCTGCCGATTTCCTTCTTGATGGTCTCGGCCGTCTGTTCGCCGATCAGCATGCCGTAATTGCGACGGATGTAGTTGATGATCGACTCATCGAGCTTGTCGCCGCCGATGCGCACGCTGCCCTTGTACACCATGCCGCCCAGGCTGATCACGCCCACTTCGGTGGTACCGCCGCCGATATCGACCACCATGGAACCGCTGGCTTCGCTCACGGGCAGGCCTGCGCCCAGCGCAGCCGCCATGGGCTCCTCGATCAGGAATACTTCATTGGCGCCCGCGTTCTTGGCCGCATCGCGGATGGCACGCTTTTCCACCTGCGTGGAGCCGCACGGCACGCAGATGATGATGTTGGGACTGGGTTTGAGCACCGAGCGCGGATGCACCATCTTGATGAACTGCTTGATCATCTCCTCGGTCACCACGAAATCGGCGATCACGCCGTCTTTCATGGGCCGGATGGCTTCGATGTTGCCCGGCACCTTGCCCAGCATGGCCTTGGCTTCCTTGCCCACGGCCTGGATCACCTTGCGCCCGTTGGGACCCCCCTCGTGGCGAATGGCCACCACCGAAGGCTCATCCAGCACGATGCCACCCTCGCGCGTGCAAATCAGCGTGTTGGCCGTCCCGAGATCGATGGCCAGATCGGAAGAAAAATACCGGCGAAAACCAGAAAACATGTTGAAAAATCCTTGCTTGTATACTTTGCCGGACCAGTCTTGCGCCAGCCACCTGCCGCCGCAACTTCTGGTCCTTTTCGCATCTGCATGCGCGCTTCTGGACGCGCCCCGTGCACCCCGCCGCACACTGGACGTACCGCCTTTTTTCTGCGGACCCATGCCGGATAGAAACACGCGGCACCCGCCCTTCAAATGGCCCTGCCCTTAAACCGGGGATAATACCGTATCCGGCTACCATCCACGGGCCGGACGCCCCTGTCTGTACACCATTTATTGCATATTGACAGTTGTCTTGCTGCACAGCCGTCCTGCAATCCAGCCACGGGACAGGGACCGTTTCACCGATCCTGTTTCTTGTTTTGCTCCATGTCACTGACGCTCGAACACATCCAAGCCATTTCCCGTCTCGCCAGGCTGTCGCTGACCGACGAGGAATCGGCCAGCGCACTGCGGCACCTCAACGGCTTTTTCGATTCCGTCGTCGCACCTATGCAGGCAGTGGACACCACGGGCATTGCTCCGCTGGCGCATCCCGTGGAAATTTTCCGCGATACCTCCTTGCGCCTGCGCGATGACGTGGCCAGCGAGCCCAACCGGCGCGATCTGAACCAGCAAAGCGCACCGGCTGTGGAAAACGGCCTGTTCCTCGTGCCCAAGGTCATTGAATGACTGCACGGGTTCCGCCGTTGATTGCGCAGCGCATGCGGGGCGAACGGATCGCAACCCCGTTTGCAGCGCCATTGGGCACCCGCACCGCCAGCCACCTGGACAGCACGCATCCCCTACGAACACCATGAGCAACTTCCATCATTACACCGTGACCGGCCTGAGCCAGTTGCTGGCCACCAAGCAGGCCAGCGCCGTGGAACTGGCGCAGCACTATCTGGCGCGCAGCCAGGCCCAATCCGACCTGGGTGCCTATCTGAGCATCGATGCCCAAGCCACGCTGGCGCAGGCGAAAAAGGCCGATGCTCGCATCGCGGCCGGCGAGGCGGGTCCGCTCACCGGCGTGCCCATCGCGCACAAGGACATCTTCGTGACGCGCGGCTGGCCCACCACCGCCGGCAGCAAGATGCTGGAAAACTACCGCAGCCCGTTCGACGCCACGGTGGTGGCGCGGCTGGGCTTCGGCAATGAGGGGCAGCAGCAGGAAAACGAAAGCCTCTACCCAGGCGCCGGCATGGTGACGCTGGGCAAGCTCAACTGCGATGAATTCGCCATGGGCAGCGGCAATGAAAATTCAGCCTATACCAAGGCGCACAACCCGTGGGACGCCACCCGTGTGCCCGGCGGCTCCAGCGGCGGCAGCGCAGTAGTCATAGCGGCGGGACTGGCACCAGCGGCCACCGGCACCGACACCGGTGGCTCGATCCGCCAGCCGGGGAGTTTCTGTGGCGTCACCGGCATCAAGCCCACCTATGGCCGCGCCAGCCGCTACGGCATGGTGGCCTTTGCCAGCAGCCTCGACCAGGCCGGCCCCATGGCACGTTCGGCAGAGGATTGCGCCCTGCTGCTGTCCAGCATGTGCGGCGTGGATGCGGATCGTGATTCGACCTCCCTCGACGTGCCTGCGGAAGATTTCACGCGCACGCTCAACGACAGCATCGACGGTCTGCGCATCGGCATTCCCAAAGAATTCTTTGGCGAAGGTTTGAACGACGACGTGCGCGCCGCCATCGATGCCGCACTGGCCGAATTGCAAAAACTCGGCGCCCGCGTAGTTGAAATCAGCCTGCCGCGCACCGAATTGGCCATCCCGGTCTACTACATCATCGCGCCGGCCGAAGCCAGCAGCAACCTGAGCCGCTACGACGGCGTGAAATTCGGGCGCCGCGCCGATGCCTACACCGATCTGGCCGGCATGTACGAAGCCACGCGCAGCGAGGGCTTTGGCGAAGAGGTCAAGCGCCGCATCCTCACCGGCACCTATGTACTGAGCCACGGCTACTACGACGCCTACTACCTCAAGGCCCAGCAGATCCGTCGCATGATTGCCGACGATTTCCAGCAGGCATTCACGCAGTGCGACGTCATCGCCGGGCCGGTGGCCCCCACGGTGGCCTGGGAGATCGGCGCGCACAAAGACCCGCTGGCCGACTACCTGGCCGACATCTATACCCTGCCCGCCTCGCTGGCGGGGCTGCCCGGCATGAGCCTGCCCGTGGGCTTTGGCCATGCCGGCATGCCCGTAGGCCTGCAACTGATCGGCAACTACCTGCAGGAAAACCGCCTGCTCAATACCGCGCACCGCTTCCAGCAGGCGACCGACTGGCACATGCGCCGCCCCGCAGGAGTCTGACCATGAGCCCAACAAAATCCCTTCTCGTGCACGGCTACGAAGTCGTGATCGGTTTCGAAACCCATGCCCAGCTGTCCACGAACAGCAAGATCTTCAGCCGCGCCAGCACCGCCTTTGGCGCCGAGCCCAACACGCAGGCATGCGCCGTGGACATGGCGCTGCCCGGCACACTGCCTGTGATGAACCGCGCCGCCGTCGAGCACGCCATCCGCTTCGGTCTGGCCGTTGGCAGCACCATTGCGCCACGCAGTATTTTTGCCCGCAAGAATTACTTCTATCCCGACCTGCCCAAGGGCTACCAGATCAGCCAGTTCGAGATCCCGGTGGTACAAGGCGGCGAAGTGTCGTTTCTTGTGGGCGATGAGCAGAAAACCGTGCGACTGGTACGCGCGCACCTGGAAGAAGACGCGGGCAAATCGCTGCACGAAGCCTTTCACGGCATGAGCGGCATCGACCTCAACCGCGCCGGCACGCCGCTGCTGGAGATCGTGACCGAGCCCGACATCCGCAGCACCGAGCAGGCCATCGCCTACGCCAAGGAGCTGCACAAGATCGTCACCTGGATCGGCATCTGCGACGGCAACATGCAGGAAGGATCGTTCCGCTGCGACGCCAACGTGAGCGTGCGCAAGCCCGGCCAGCCGCTGGGCACCCGCCGCGAGATCAAGAACCTCAACAGCTTCCGGTTCATGCAGCAGGCGATCGACTTCGAGATCCGCTGGCAGATCGAGCAACTCGAAGACGGCCACGCCATCCAGCAAGCCACCGTGCTGTTCGACCCCGACACCGGCGAAACCCGTGCCATGCGCAGCAAGGAAGACAGCGCCGACTACCGCTATTTCCCCGATCCCGACCTGCCGCCGCTGGTCATTGAATCCGCATGGATCGAACAGGTCAAGGGCCAGATGCCCGAACTGCCGCGCCAGATGGCCGAGCGTTTCGTCGCCGACTACGGCCTGCCCTCCTACGACGCCAGCCAGCTCACCCTCAGCCCCGGCATCGCAGCCTATTTCGAAGCCACGGCCCAGGCCAGCGGCCAGCCCAAATTGGCGGGCAACTGGGTGATGGGCGAACTGTCGCGCCGCCTCAATCTCGACGAAAAGGATGTGGCGCAAAGCCCAGTCAGCAGCACCCAACTGGCCGCGCTGGTCGGCCGCATCCATGACGGAACCATCAGCAACAACGCCGGCAAGCAAGTGTTTGATGCGATGTGGATCGGTGAGGGCCAGGATGTCGACGCACTTATCGAGGCCAAGGGCCTCAAGCAGATGAACGACACCGGCGCGCTCGAAAAGATCATCGACGAGGTGATCGCCGCCAACCCGGCCAACGTCGAGCAATACAAGGCCGGCAAGGACAAGGCCTTCAACGCGCTGGTCGGCCAGGTCATGAAAGCCAGCAAGGGCAAGGCCAACCCGGCGCAGGTCAACACCCTGTTGAAACAGAAACTGGGGTAACCTGTTCGACCGCCCTTGGTGCGTTCCTGCCGCTGCATCTGGTAGCCAGCGGCAGGGATCTCTTTTGGAACGGGTATCCAGAACGGCTTTTCCGACAGATTCGTGAACGTTGCTGCTTAGCGCACACGTCGCAATCGAAAGCCAGTACGACCGCGGCAAGAAGGCGATCAGGAAAAGTGTGAGTTGAAATGCATATTCCCGAATTGGGAATAAAAACAAGATAGCCAACCCGAACGGATTGGCTATCTTGTTGATTTGTCTGGCTCCTCAACCTGGGCTCGAACCAGGGACCTACGGATTAACAGTCCGGCGCTCTACCAACTGAGCTATTGAGGAATGAGTTTTGAATTGTAGCATCAGAATGCGCCGCGGCAAAAAGCAGGCACCAACAAAAACCGCAAAAAGCGTTGCACAACAGCATCTGCTCTACACTGGCCCACTCGGCCAGAGCAGCGTACCTTGTGCATCCCGCCACGCCGGCCTTTCTTCCTGTTTGCCAGTTGCATGAACGTTCCCTCACCTTCCTCCCACACGGAAAGTCCCCTTGTCTCCTCCTTGCTGCAGACCTGGCAAGACCTGTGCGCCCCTTTGGCCGCTTCGCGCCCCTTGGTACATGGCCGCAATCTGCAGGTGCAGACCCAGGCCGACGGCACCGTGGTGGCAGAAATTGCCCTGCCCTATCCAGCGCGCAGCCTGCAGGAGCGCCTGAAAACGCAGTTACGCGAAGCATTGCAACAATCTCATACCTCCCTGCTGCCGCTCGACATCCGGTTCACCACGCGGGTGGTGGCCCATGCCGTACCCTCCGGTACGCCGCTGATACCAGGAGTAAAGAACATCGTGGCAGTGGCCTCGGCCAAAGGCGGGGTGGGCAAAAGCACCACCGCAGTCAATCTGGCGCTGGCGCTGGCCGCCGAAGGCGCGCGCGTCGGCCTGCTGGATGCCGACATCTACGGCCCCAGCGTGCCCCTGTTGATGAACTTGCGTGGACGCCAGCCGGAAGTGATCGACAACATGCGCATGCTTCCCCTGGAAAGCCACGGCGTAAAAATCATGTCGATGGGCCTGCTCGTGCCCGATGAAAACGCCGTGATCTGGCGCGCGCCCATGGCGCTCAAGGCACTCGACCAGATGCTGCGCCAGACGCAATGGGGCACGCCGCCTGACGAGATGCTCGATTACCTGATTGCCGACATGCCGCCGGGCACGGGCGACATCCAGCTCTCGATGGGCCAGCGCGTGCCGTTAACGGCTGCGGTGATGGTCACCACGCCGCAAGACTTGGCATTGCTCGACGTACAGAAGGGCGTGCGCATGTTCCAGAAGATAGGCGTTCCGGTGCTGGGCCTGATCGAGAACATGGCCGTGCACATATGCAGCCAATGCGGTCACCACGAACATATATTCGGCGCCGACGGCGGTAAAAAACTGGCGCAAGCGCATGATGTGCCCTATCTGGGCGCCCTGCCGCTGGCACTGCAGATCCGCCAGCAGGCCGACGCCGGCATCCCCATCGTGGCAGCCGATCCGCACGGCGAGATCTCCGGCATCTACCGGGACATGGCCTTGCAGGTGGCAGCCTCCGTTGCCAGCCTGCCGGAAAATCACAGCCACAAATTCCCGCCGATCCGCGTGGAACCATGAATGCGGCGGATGCGGCTGCCCTCCTGCGTTGCGGAGGCGCCGTTTTTCAAGGAGCTCCCGCCGGAACGCCCGACGGCGATTGTTGTTGGCGCCACCAGTCCGTAAGGGCCGCAAAAAAAGCGGGTTCCGGCTGCAGCAGCAAGGGAACGGCCCAAATCTGGGGCAGGTGCGGCCAGAGCTTCACCGCATCCTTTTCGGTGCAGAGGAGCGGCAATCCCTGATCCAGCATGCGCCGGGCATGCGGCAGCATCTCTTCGGCGCTGGCGTGATCGGGCAAGGCCAACGTTTCGGCCAGATGCAAGCCGGCCGCGCGCAGCATGGAGAAAAAGCGGTCTGGCCGCGCAATGCCGGCCAGCGCACGCACGGGCTGGGCAGCTCCGGCCCACTGCGCCAGCATCTGATGTTGTCCGTCCGCACGCAACGTCTCATCGGCCAGCAATCGCCGGGCCTGAAAAACGGGCTGGCCTGGCGGCAGACTGGGCGCAGTCGACGCATCTTGCACTGCTGCGGTCTGCAGCAGCAGGGTGGTGCGGCGCGGCCAAGGCTCGCGCAAAGGACCTGCCGGCAGCAGCCAGCCATTGCCAATTCCGCGTTCGTCCATCACGCAGATTTCACCATCGCGCGGCAAGGCCAGGTGTTGCAGGCCATCGTCGCAAATCAGCAATTCGGTGCAAGGGTATTGGCGCAGCAGACAATGGGCGGCATGCAGGCGGCTGGCGCCAACGACCAACGGCACATTCGTGTGCCGCTGGATCAGCAGTGGCTCATCGCCGGCCAGTGCGGCAGGAGTTTCTGCGGTCACCGTAACGCAGGCAGGCGCTGACCGGTGGCGGCCATGCCCACGGGACAGTACGCCGGTTTTCACGCCCAGTTTGGCAAAGTGCTGCACCACGGCGATGGTGGTAGGGGTTTTGCCTGCTCCGCCCGCGATCACATTGCCAATGACCAGCACGGGAACGGGCAGGTGCGGCGCATCGGCCTGCTTGGCTCGGCGCTGGCGCCTGCGCCACGCCAGGGCATACAACCAGGACAACGGCCACAGCACACGGGCCGCCCAGCCGCGCCGCTGCCACACTTGCGGCAGCGTGCGATGCAGGAAGGCGCGCAGACTCGACATGGAGCAATTATCGGGGGCACAGGCCCCGGCAGCGAATATGACGCAGGACTGGACTATCCGGCCTTGCGCGTGGCGAAGGTCACCTTGTGCATGTCCATGCGGCGGGCAGCCTCGATGACGCTGATGACAGCCTGATGGGGCGTGGACGCATCGGCGCTGATGATGAGGACGCTCTCAGGCGCAACATTGGCCTGGCGCAACGCCGTGACGATGCCATCGACCGAACGGTCTTCCAGCACCAGCCGGTTGACCGCATAACGCCCTTCGCTGGAGACCGATACGACGACTTCCTTCGGATAGTCGCGCGCCGCGTCAGCGTTGGCGACGGGCAATTGCAACTGCAGTTCGGTGAACTTGCTGTAGGTGGTGGTCAGCATCAGGAAAATCAGAACCACCATCAGCACGTCAATGAACGGAATCAAGTTGATTTCCGGTTCATCATTGCGGTGTTTCTTGAATTGCATGGGTGTCCCTTTTCCATGAAAACCGGAAGCGGCTCATTTCTTGCAGAAACGCGCCAGGTGACGCAAGAACTGCTCGGTGCCGATCTCCATCCTCAGCAGATAGTCATCGACGCGCGCACGGAAATAACGCCAGAAAATCAGGGCGGGCAGAGCGATGATCAATCCGAAGGCGGTGTTGTACAGCGCCACTGAAATGCCGTGCGCCAGTGCCATGGGGTTGGAGCCGCCTGCTGCATTTTGCGAACCGAAAATCTCGATCATGCCCACCACCGTTCCAAGCAGGCCCATGAGGGGCGCTGCCGACGCAATGGTGGCCAGCGCAGAAAGGTAGCGTTCGAGCTGATGGGCAACGGCACGACCTGCGCCCTCCAGGATGTCGCGCAACTCGTCTTCACGAATTGCCGGGTTGCTGTTGAGCGCGCGCAGGCCGGCGGCCAGCACGCCGCCGTATGCACAACTGTGTTCGAGCTGATTGACCACTTCGGGACTAGGCACGCTCGATTGGCTGGCCTGCATGACTTCTTCGAGGAGCTTGGGAGGCATCACCCGCGCAGGCTGCAGGCTGATGAACCGCTCCACTACCAGCGCCAGCGCAGCCATGGAAGCCAAGATCAGCGGCCAGATCGGCCAGCCAGCAGCACGAATGATCGACAGCACGGACACAGAGCGACTCCTTGAAGGGTGGTTGGGAGCTTGCCGGCTTCCCGATTCCACCCAATGGGTAACGGGGAATGAGCGGCCGGATTGCACATGCGCATGCAAAAACATGCAAACCCGTTTCACGACGGGCAAAGGAATGGGCAATTATGCTTCAGACGATCCGCGATTCCGTCCCGGCAAGTCACACAAACAACCGGAACGGTCTGATCCTGCACGAAGTCACCCTGATAGGGGAGTGGAAACAACACACGGTGATGCCAAACAGCGACAATGACGCCACCTGAACACCCTGGAAAACCCACGGAACAGGTTGCCCACACAATCTGTGGATAACTTTGGGGACAATCTTTGCGTGCAAGCGTCAAAGCCTTGATTTGTGACACCTGTGACAGATTGATTACCTTTTAGGCAGATAAATATCCTATATATATCAATCACTTGCACCATGCAATGCGGCATTTGAGATGATCTGCAGACGTGATCCGGTACATTTGCCAAACTGTAGATAATCTGCCATGCACCCAAGGAAAAAACATGCCTTCTGACGCGAATCTAGGCTCTTTCCCGGCACATCCAGCGGCAGTCGATACCATGATGACCCGAGTCTGGTCGGTCGGTGCCTTGTGTCATGCGGTGGCCAACACACTGGAGGCCCGTTTTGGCGCCGTGCGGGTACAAGGAGAAATCGCAGGGTTTGTCCGTGCCGCCAGCGGGCATTGCTATTTCACCCTCAAGGACGCACAGGGCCAGTTGCGCTGCGCGATGTTTCGCCGCGCAGCCGGTTTGCTTGGCTGGGAACCGCGCGAAGGCGACCGGGTGGAAGCCCTGGGGCGTCTGGCCGTCTATGAGGCACGCGGCGATCTGCAACTGGTGGTGGAAAGCCTGCGCCGCTCGGGCCAGGGCGAACTATATGAAGCGTATCTGCGCATCAAGGCTGATCTGGAGGCAAAGGGCTTGTTTGATCCGGCACGCAAGCGCGCGCTCACTCCCTTTCCCCGCGGCCTGGGATTGGTCACTTCGCTGGGAGCTGCCGCACTGCACGACGTGGCCACGGTCTTGCGCCGCCGCGCTCCGCATGTGCCCGTGTTACTGGCACATGCACCGGTACAGGGCACGGGTGCAGCGGCCGCGCTGGCAGCCGCCTTGCAGCGCCTCTATGCTCTGGCAGCAGCACAGCAGTCCGGCGCTTCCGATGCGATGCGCCTGCCGGTGCTCGACGCCATCCTGCTGGTACGCGGCGGCGGCTCCATAGACGACCTCTGGGCCTTCAATGATCCACAGCTGGCGCACACCATCGTGCAAAGCCCCGTCCCTGTCGTGGTTGGCGTCGGACATGAAACCGATTTCACGATTGCCGACTTCTGTGCGGATGTGCGCGCCCCCACTCCCACTGCGGCAGCCGAATTGGCCGCCCTGCCCCGGCTGAATGCCTGGGAACAGGCGCTGGGCCGTATCGTTCGGCTGCACCAGCGCGTGCAACGCCAGATGGATGCCCAGGCCCAGCAGCTCGACCGACTGGCCTGGGGGCTGACCCGCAGCG
Organism: Allobrachymonas sp.; assembly: GCA_039808005.1. Classification (GTDB taxonomy): domain Bacteria; phylum Pseudomonadota; class Gammaproteobacteria; order Burkholderiales; family Burkholderiaceae_C; genus Brachymonas. The sequence continues at coordinate 69,383 of JBDHSG010000010.1, forward strand.
CCAGCCCGGTGCGCCAGCAACGGCTGTACCTGCACGATCTGACACTGCGCCTGCAGCAAATGCGCCGCGCCGGAAGCACCGGGCATTGGCAGCATCTGCGCAGCCTGCATACCCGACTTCTGCAAGCCGCCATGCGCCATGCGGGAAGCGGACGCCCGCTCCTGCGGCTGCACCAAGCCGAACAGGCACTGCACGAAACAGCTCGGCAAGGCCTGGAGCGGCACCGTGTCGCGCTGGACGACTGGGAACACCGCTGGCAAACCGCCTGCCGAACACAGATCGATCATCAGACGCAGCGTCTCGCCCGCTGCGCGGACAGCCTGCGGCTGCTGCATCCGCAACGGACGCTGGAGCGCGGCTTTGCCCTGCTGCAGGACGAAGCTGGTCATGTGCTGTCGCAACAGGCCGATTTTCATGTCGGACAGCGCATTGTCGCCACCGTGCGTGACGGCCAGGTGCCGCTGACGCCACGGCTCGAAGGCGACAATCCGGAGAGTTAGGCCCGCAGCCAGTCAGGCGGCAATCGTGCAAACAGCACTTCGGTACACAATCATGCAAACAAACCGCATGCTAGTGCAGGCCGGTTCTTTCTCGCATCGCCGCCGCACACGGCAGATGGCCTCAACCATTCCCTTTTTCCATGTCCACTGATTCCTTCCGCACGCCGCCCTGGCGCACACGCCTGGTTCCAGGGGTCTTGCTGCCACGCGGCCGTTTTGCCTGGTGGTATTTCGCACTGGGCGCGGCTGTGATGGCTGGCGGCCTGACGATTGCGGGCTGGGTGCATCACCGCTGGGCGCAGGGGGGCAGCGTCCTGACACACGCCGGAGTCCTGCTGTACGGCCTTGTTTTCATCTGCACCGCACTTTTGACACCCTGGCTGGCTTCGGGACGCGTGTATGCCAACGACTACCCTGCTCCTGGGGGCTTGATAGGCTGGCGCATGGGCGTGGTGACCCTCATGACCGTAACGATTCAAATTGCCGTGACTATTTTTGAATCGACCGTGCAGGATGCGCGCCAGGCCTCCGAGACCGTGGCGCGCTCATTGGGACTGGGCCGGGGTCTGTGGCCGGATACGGCCATGGTGCTGGCCGTGACTGTGCTGGCCCCGCTGGGTGAGGAGTGGCTGTTCCGCGGCCTGTTCTTTCGCAGCCTACGCGACGGGCTGGCGCGCTGGATGCCGCTGACGCTGGCAGCATGCATCGGAACGGCGCTGTCATCGCTGCTGTTTGCCCTGGTGCACACCGGCGATGGACAAATGACCCAGTGGCCGGCGCTGTTTATCATGGGCATGTTGTTGGCGCTTACTTACGAATGGACGGGTTCGCTGCTTGCCCCCATGCTGGTGCACGCACTCAACAACATGTTTGCGCTGCTCGGAACGCTGGCGGTGCCCGGCGTGCAGTTGTCGGGAAGCTGGGTCTTTTTTCTCGTGGCATCCGCTCCAGTCATTGTGGCGACGGTTGGCACACGGCTGCTGCATCGCTTGCCGCGGATTGCCCTGCCTCCGCCCCTTCCGGCTCCCGGGAACAGGCCCGTTGCAGAGCGGCAATCTCCCGGCCCAGCGCATCCACCCGATTCCAGTCGGTGAACTCGGTGCAGCTGCGCACATCGGTCGGCCCGCCCGTGAGCGACATGATCAACCGGATGGCCTGCCTGTCCAGCCAGCCATAACGCGGGTAATCGATCCTGCCAGCAAGAACAGTCACCTGCTGCGGCTTCCAAGCAATTTCACGCAGAAACCGGCGCACATAGGGATTGGTCTGCGCCGTGGCTTTTTCGCGCTTGCGCGCCACCACATTGACCGAAAAGAAGAGATTGGGATGGCGCTGCAGCGCCGCCTCGTGCCGGGCGATGAAACGATACACCTCTTTCTGGTGCCGGCCATAGCGGATGCTTGCACCAACGACCAGTACGCCATATGCAGACAGATCCGCTTCATGCGCCACCTCGATCGGCACGACGTGTACCGGCAGCTGCTGGTACAGCAGGATCTCCTGCAACCGCTGGCAAATGCGCAACGTCTGGCCGTCGGTGGTCGAATAGGCAATCAGTGTCGGCTTCATGCCCCTAGTTTATGACGGCCGCAGCCAGCGCCCGGAACGGAACGTCACTTCAGATTTTCGGCCTCTGGATCGGTGGCTTCCAGTTCGTAGCTGGCCGCGAGCAACGCCAGCCGGGCCACCACGCCGTACATGTAGAAGCGGTTCGGTGCGCTGACGCCTGGTTGCGCGCCAGGTTCGGGCAAGTGGCTGCTCTCGTCGAAGGCCAGCGGAACGAATTGCGCGCCCGGCGCATTGAGGTTCTCGTCCACGCCACGCTCTGCGTGCACCCGGTAAAAACCGCCCACCACGTAGCGGTCCATCATGTAGACCACGGGTTCTGCCACGTCGTCGTTGATGCGCTCGTTGGTCAGAACCCCTTCTTGGATGATGACATTGTTGACGGTCTGCCCGCCCTTGACGGCATCCATCCTGCTGCGCGCCTTGTGGTTGAGCGCATCGAGATCGGAAACATCGTGCACCGTCATGATGCCCATGCCGTCGGTGCCGTTGTCGGCCTTGACGACGACATACGGTTTTTCCTGGATGCCATATTCCTTGTACTTGCGGCGAATACGTCCCAGCAGCGCATCCACATTGCTGCGCAGGCATTCCATGCCCTTGGCTTCGGAAAAATTGACTTCGCCACATTGATTGAACAGGGGATTGACCAGCCATGGATCAATGCCCAGCATCTTGCCGAAGCGCTTGGCCACTTCCTCGTAGCAGGTGAAATGCCGGCTTTTGCGGCGCACATGCCAACCGGCATGCACCGGCGGCAGAACGTACTGTTCGTACAGATCCTCCAGAATGCCGGGCGCGCCCGCGCTCAGGTCGTTGTTGAGCAGCACGGTACAGGGATCGAAATCTTCGAGCCCGATGCGCCGCTCGGTACGGATAACAGGCTCCAGCAGCACGCTGCCGCCCGACGTGCCGTAATGGGGCAGGTTGATACGGGTCGGCTCCTTGATTTCGTTGCTGATCGAGCCCACGCGCACATTCAGCCCAGCCATGCGGAAGATACGCACCAGCTGCGCCACGTTGCTCAGGTAAAAGGTGTCGCCCGTGTCGTTTTCCGGAATCAGCAGCAGGTTGCGCGCCTCAGGACAGATCTTTTCGATCGCAGCCTGCGCAGCCTGCACCGCCAGCGGAAGCATGGCCTCGCTCAGGTTGTTCCAGCCGCCGGGATACAGGTTGGTGTCGACCGGCGCCAGCTTGAAGCCGGCATTGCGGATGTCCACTGAACAATAGAAGGGCGGCGTATGTTCCATCCACTCCAGCCGGAACCAGCGTTCCGTGGCCGGCATCGAATCGATGATGCGCTGTTCCAGCTCATTGATGGGGCCGTTCAGGGCGGTGGCAAGATGTGGAACCATAAGGCGTGAATCTGATGGATGCGTAAACAGGGGCGCATGCATCTTACTCCATGCACAGCGGCCCGCCCACCACTTTCGGCATACGTTTTTGACTGCCGAACATTACGGCCAAACGCAAGAGGCTACCCATTGCCCAACGCCTGGGCACCCCAGGCAAAACACAGGTATTCTTTTCGCCACACCGTCACCTGCCATCGGCACCGTACGAATCACCCGGTATCGCAACATTCGAGCTATCCGGGTAGCAACACCTTGCATTCCAGCGCCACGCGCCGCCAAGCAAACCAGGCAGAAATCGCAGGTAGCGCAAACCAACGCCTGGAAACTTCCCTTGCGGCAAGGTGCAGCATCATCAAGATGCAGGTTTGATGGCCATCAGCGGACGACCCTTTCTGGCACAAACCGTTAACATGGCCTCCTTGATCGCGACCGTACACACGCAACCCGGAGAACGCCGCCATGAAAGAACCCTTTGCCATTGCCCACAAACCCGAGACCTGCCGATTCGAGGCCGTCATCGACGGGCACGTCGCCTACGTTGCATATGAACTGGATGCCGGCATCTTGGCCTGTGCACACACGGTCGTTCCCGCCGCCCTGGGCGGCCGGGGAGTGGGGGCGGCGCTGGTCAGGCATGTGCTGGATTACGCTGCTGGGCAAGGCTACCGGGTTGATCCACGATGCTCCTTCGTCAGGGCCTATATCGACCGGCACCCCAACTACCAGCCCCTTTCGCTGGCCCACAGCCAGAGCAGTTGAAGGCTTGTATCCCACAAGAAAAAAGCCCGCAGGCTTTTCAGCATGCGGGCTTTTGAAAGTGGTTGCGCGAGAAGGATTTGAACCTCCGACCTTTGGGTTATGAGCCCAACGAGCTACCAGACTGCTCCATCGCGC
>JBDHSG010000025.1:0-20273 GCA_039808005.1 Allobrachymonas sp.
AGTGGTAGTTCAGTTGGTTAGAATACCGGCCTGTCACGCCGGGGGTCGCGGGTTCGAGTCCCGTCCACTCCGCCAGTATTTGAAAAGCCCGTTGAATATCAACGGGCTTTTTCTTTGTGTCGCGCAACAGACATCCCAAAACGGTCCCCTATTTTCTGGGAATCGTCCGCGTTGAAGCGGCCTCCACACCTTGCCAAGTTGCGCAACGGCATCTTTGCACTTTTTGTTTCCACTGGTCATGAAAACGGCAGCTGCCACCACTAGTGTATGAAATGGCTGGAAAAACCCAACACCGGCAAACAGCGCGGCTTGTACGGCACCCGCACGGCCTGCTGACGCAAGGAGCCGTCTTCTGCTTCTTTTCTCCTTGCTCACGGCAAACAAGTGGCAACGCAAAATCAACAACCGGAAAAGAACCGACAAATTCCCCCTTGAAATGGTTGCACCGGCCTGTATTTATCAATGCATGCACTGTTGCATAGCAACCCATTTTTACGGAGGAAATCATGACATCGTTGATGACACGCGGCAGCCTGTTTGATGATTTTTTCAAGGACGTGGCGCCCGGATTTTTTATCAAGCCCTTGCATGGCGACGCGCTGCCTGCCGCTTCGCAGATTCGTGTGGACGTGAAGGAAAACGAAAAAGAATATTCCGTACACGCAGAAATACCTGGTGTGAACAAGGAGGACATCCAGGTTTCCGTCGAGGGCAACATCGTGACCCTGCGCGCCGAGATCCGGCAACAGGACAAGCAGACGGAAGGCGAAAAAGTTCTGCGCAGCGAGCGCTACTACGGCGCTGTATCGCGCAGCTTTCAGCTACCGGCGGATATCGATGAAGCAGCAGCCAAGGCCCGGTACGAAAATGGGGTTCTGTTGCTGACGTTGCCCAAGAAGGTCAGCAGCACACCGCAAAGGCTGGTTGTCGAATAACACCCCAAAAGGAGGCCGTTGTGCCAGCCGCAACGCTTCCTACATGGTGCGGAATAGGGCCTTCGTCCGGATCGCGGGCGGGGGCCTTTTCCTTGTCTTTTACTGGCGCAATTTCTTCAGCAGGCTGGCTGTCGAGGCATCCAGTCCAGTCGTATCGCCACTCTTCCACCGCCGGGACAAATCCAGCGCCAGCGCCTTGCCCTGCTCGACCCCCCACTGGTCAAAGCTGTTGACGTTCCAGAGCGCGCCGCAAACGAACGTGCGGTGCTCGTAAAGGGCCAGCAATGCCCCCAGTGTGCGCGGCGTCAACCCCGGAAGCACGATGAAGGAACTGGGGCGGCTGCCCGTCATGCGACGTTGCGGATCGGCATGGTCATGCCCCTGCATCAACGCCTGCGCCTGCGCCAGCGCATTGGCCAGCAACAGGGCATGGTGCTCGGGCCAGTTGTGTCCCTCCTGACGCACGGCGATGAATTCCACCGGGATGATTTGCGTGCCCTGGCGCAACAACTGGAAAAACGCATGCTGCCCGTTGCTGCCCGGCTCCCCCCAGACTGTGGGCGCCGTCGCCCAGCGCGTCTGGTCGCCATGCCGCATGATGCTTTTGCCGTTGCTTTCCATTTCAAGCTGCTGCAGATAGGCCGGCAGGCGCAGCAAGTCGGCATGGTACGGTGCAATGCAACGACTGCTGTAATGCAGCAGGCTGCTTTCCCAGACCTGCATCAAGCCCATGAAAAGCGGCAGGTTATCGGCAGGAGCCGCTTCGACGAAATGCCGGTCGACCGCATGGGCTCCTGCCAGGAACTGCTGGAATCCCTCGGCGCCGATGGCAATGGCTAGCGGCAAGCCAATGGCCGACCACAGGGAATAGCGCCCGCCCACCCAGTCCCAAAAACCGAAAGTGGTACGGATGCCCAATTCAGCAGCAGCCGCGGCATTGGTGGTGATGCCCACGAAATGGTCGCGGACTTGCACACCTGTACCGGCTGCCTGCGTGCCGAACCATTCCAGCGCCGTGCGGGCATTGACCATCGTCTCCAGCGTGGAAAAGCTCTTGCTGGAAACAATGAACAGCGTGCTTTCTGGTCGGACATGCTCCAGCACTTTCTGCAATGCATGCCCGTCGACGTTGCTGACGAAATGGAAGCGCTTGCCGCGTATCGCGTGCACGCGCAGCGCCTGCACGGCCATGGACGGGCCCAGATCGGAGCCGCCAATGCCGATGTTGACCACATCGGTGATGGCCGGATCGGCGCGCACCGATTCGGCAAACGCCAGGAATTCGCTCTTTGTAGCCTGCACGGCATCCCACACGGGCTTGAGCACAGCCGGCAGCCCGGACGGATCGGGCATGCGCAGCAACCAGTGCATGGCCTGACGCTGTTCGCTGGTATTGATGGCCTCGCCGGCGAACATGGCGTCGCGTAGCGTCATTACCTGCTGCGAATCTGCCAGCCGCAGCAATTGCTCCCAGACTTCGGCATCCACGTGGGACTTGGAGCCATCCACGTGCAGCAGCTCTCCGGCTGGGTCATGCAGGGTGCGGCTGAAGCGGGCAAGCCTGCCGGGATCGTCGGCAAACGCCGTTCGCAGATCGAAACCTTCCGCCCCTCTTTCTCCAGGAACGAACCTGCCTGCAAGCATTTGCAGGGTTTTCCAGGCCGGGCTCTGGTCCAGAGCGGGAATTGCGGAGGATCGGCTGGCAGAAAGAACCATGTCGTTCAAGCGCGCGTCAGCATCAGTTGCTCGAGTTTTTCGACATCGGCAGAGAATACGCGAATGCCTTCCGCGAGCTTTTCGGTCGCCATGGCATCGGTATTCAGCGCCAGGCGGAAGGCCGGCTCATGGTACTCGGGCACGGGAATGAATGTTTCTTTGGCCATGTCGGCATGCAGCGGCGGATCGCCAGCATCGGCAGGGGCGGCGGCCAGTTCCGCCAGCAAATCCGGACTGATGGTGAGCAAGTCGCATCCCGCCAGCGCCATGATCTGCCCGGTATTGCGAAAACTGGCGCCCATGATTTCGGTGCGGATGCCGTGCTGTTTGTAATACCGGTAAATATCCCGCACGGATTGCACGCCAGGATCGTTGGCGCCATGGTGCGCCTCTTCGCTCCACAGGTTGCCGGCCTGCTTCTTGTGCCAGTCGTAAATGCGGCCCACGAACGGCGATATCAACTGCACGCCGGCATGGGCACAGGCCGCCGCCTGGCAGAAAGCAAACAGCAGCGTCAGATTGGTGTGAATGCCGCGCTGCTCCAGTTGGCGGGCAGCCTCGATTCCTTCCCAGGTCGCTGCAATCTTGATCAACACACGATCCACGTGTACGCCCTGCCCCTGGTACAGCTCAATCAGGTGCTCGGCGCGCGAAACGGTTGCCATGGTGTCGAAGCTCAGCCGTGCGTCCACTTCGGTGGACACGCGCCCCGGCACCTGCTGCAGGATCTCGCAGCCAAAGCGCACCAGCAGGTGGTCCACGGTATTGTCCAGGTCGCGCATGCCGACACGGGCAACCGTTTCCGCTACCAGCGGTGCATACGCGGGTTTCTGCGCTGCCTTCAGAATCAGCGACGGGTTGGTCGTCGCATCCTGCGGCCGGAATTGCTGCAGTTGCTGGAAATCGCCCGTGTCTGCCACCACGGTGGTGTATCGTTTCAGGTAATCAAGCTGGTTCATGAACCGATTATCCGGCAGATCCCTGACGGTTGCTCATCGCTCAGGTGCCGTCCGTGCGCTCGGCAACGGTCGCCCGCAACCCGTCGAGCAGCTGCTGCAGGGCCTGCCGCACCTGGGCCTCGCTGCATCCCAGCAGCAGTGCATCGTCGAGCAGATCCTGCAGCAAGGCCTGCACTTCAGTGTAGTTTTCGTTGAGGACTTTCACCTTCTCGTAGCAGGAAACCACGCTGCCGTCCGGCTTGCGCCAGGTGACCGGTGTTTTTTTGGATAATTTTTTCGCATTCATGGGCTGCTTTCCAGTTGCCATCCGTGCCCTGCCCCGCGCTGCAGGGCACGGCAGATGACGGGCAGCGCCTCTTTCAACCGCTCCTGCAGCACGAATGGCGGATTGATGATGAAGAGGCCGCTGGCACGCAGGCCGTCGCGCCCCCCTTCCTGCGTTGCCTTGCCGATCGACAAGGTGGCATGCAGCCAGCTTCTGCCGGCCTGCTGCGCCAAGGCTTTGAGGCGACGGGGGAGCTGGTGCGCCTCTTGGCGCGGAATGACCGGATACCACACGACATAGCAGCCGGTCGCAAATCGCTGCAGGGCATCCTGCAGGCAGGAGATGACCTGGGCATAGTCGGTCTTGAGCTCGTAGCTCGGGTCGATCAGCACCAGGGCACGTCGGCTGGCGGGTGGCAGCAACGCCTTGAGCCCGGTAAAGCCGTTGTTGCGAACCACCTCGATCTGAGCGGCGGCGGACAATCCAGCCACGTTTTTATCGAGCAGGCGGCTGTCGGTCGGGTGCAGCTCAAACAGGCGCAACTGGTCCTGCGGGCGCATCAGGGCGGCGGCGATGAACGGCGAACCCGGATATTTGCGCAGCACATCCCCGGGGTTCATTCCAGCCAGCACATGCAGGTAGTCGGACAACGCCTCGGGCGTATGGACTTGATCGGCGCCGCCAGGGCCGTACTGCTGCCACAGCGGCAACACCCCTTCAAACGCCTCGCCGCTGGTTTGCGCATCGGTGCGGTCGAGCCGGTACAGGCCGGCACCCGCATGGGTATCAGCCAGCAGCAGCGGGGTATCCTTGGCTGCGGCCAGGTAACGCAGGATGACGACCAGCGCCGTGTGCTTGAGCACATCCGCATGGTTACCGGCATGAAAGGAGTGGCGATAGCTGAACATGGGTGCGATGGTAGCAGGAGGGCCGGTTCATTTCCTTGCCGTCAGTGGCCGGTGAAGGGCGCCCAGCCCCAGATCCCTTGCGGCACCCTGTGCAGGCCAATAATGTGTGGAACGCATGGCCTTGTCGCCAGGCGCCCACTCTATGGGCTTTTTTTACCCGATACGGACACAGAAATGCTTATAATGCACGGCTTGCCTGCGTTTTGGACCCGCGGCAATCCAGCAGTATCACCGCCTAAGAGGTTCCCGTCCAGAGGAACACCGACCGCGGAATAGGTCCACGCAAGGCAGTGCAATGGTTGCCCTGCCGGGCTTGCGAAAAAGCCGACAAACCACCTTTTCCAAGGAAAACATGAAAACGTTCAGCGCAAAACCCGCTGAGGTGCAACATGAGTGGTTTGTGATTGACGCCACCGACAAGGTGCTCGGACGGGTAGCCAGCGAAGTTGCCCTCCGTCTGCGCGGCAAGCACAAAGCCATTTATACGCCTCACGTCGACACCGGTGATTTCATTGTCGTCATCAATGCTTCCAAGCTGAAAGTGACGGGCAACAAGTCCACCGACAAGATGTACTATCGCCACTCCGGTTTCCCGGGCGGCATCTATGCCACCAACTTCCGCGACATGCAGGCCAAGCATCCTGGCCGGGCACTCGAGAAGGCCGTCAAGGGCATGCTGCCCAAGGGTCCTCTGGGCTACGCCATGATCAAGAAACTGAAGGTCTACGGTGGGCCAGAGCATCCGCACAGCGCCCAACAGCCCAAAGTACTGGAAGTCTAAAGGAGCCCCGCAATGATTGGTGATTGGAACAATGGCACCGGCCGTCGCAAATCCAGCGTCGCCCGCGTGTTTCTGAAAAAAGGCTCCGGCAAGATCACTGTGAATGGCAAGGACATTCAACAGTATTTCGGCCGTGAAACGTCGATCATGATCGCCAAGCAGCCGCTGGCGTTGACCAACAACCTCGAAACCTTCGATGTGCAGGTCAATGTCAATGGTGGCGGTGAGTCAGGCCAGGCTGGTGCCGTGCGTCACGGCATTACCCGCGCCCTGATCGACTACGATGCCAACCTCAAGCCCGAGCTGAGCAAGGCCGGTTTCGTGACCCGCGACGCTCGCGAAGTGGAGCGGAAAAAGGTCGGTCTGCATTCTGCCCGTCGTCGCAAGCAGTTCAGCAAACGCTGATACCGCTGCCGGCAGGCACGAAAAAACCGCAAGGTGCTTGCAAAGCCCTTGCGGTTTTTTCTTGCCTGATCAGAATCAGCAACGATCCACCGAATCGGGCGAAATCGGATACGTGCCACGCTGCTCTGCAGCAAGCCCCGGCACGCCCGAAGACGAGGCGTCCCGCCGCTTTCGCCGTTCTCTACCAGATTGCCACCAATATGCCTGGCGGCTTCAGGCGTCGTGTGGAGCAATGTCCTGCGCCTGAAATGCCACCAGAAGATCGGGCGCAAACAGCATGGAAGCGCGCAAGCCGCAGCCAGAACCCGTTTCATGCGGCAGGCCGTCAGAAAGCACCAGCTCGCTGCGATGGCGGATGGCAATTTCACGGGCAATGGCCAGCCCCAGCCCCGTGCCCTCTTCCTTGGTTCCGGGCATACGGAAAAAACGCTCCATGACCCGGGAACGGTCAGACGGGGGAATGCCCGGCCCGTTGTCTTCCACTTCCAGGAAGGCACGGTAAACCGTGTGGGTCTGCGGCGCGCGCGGCGGCCTGGATGGCAACGGAATTTTGCCGGCCGCAGGCTTGGCCGCGTACCGCTGCGCCCGAACCCCGCAGCGGATGGTGACGATACCGCCAGGGGGCGTATACAGCAAGGCGTTGCCCAGCAGGTTTCCCAGCAGCTCCTGCAGCCACAACGCATGGCCCCGCACGCTGACCGGCCAGCTTTCCAGGCCCAAATCGATCCCTTTCTGCGCAGCCGCGTCCAGATAGCGTTCGAGCACGTCCTCGCACAATGCGCGCAAGTCGACCGACTGCATCTGCTGCAGCTCCAGAGTATCTGCTGCATCGGCGCGCGACAGCGACAGCAACTGATGCACCAGTTGCGAAGTTCTGCGCGTAGCTGAACGCAGGCGCTGGAGCTCCTGCACCGGCAGTTGCACCATGTCCTGCTGGCTGGCCTCATTCCAGACCAGCTTGGCCTGGCCATCGTCCCTGTCACCGGATAAGGTGGAAGGTTGCAATGATGGGTTGTCACGCCTTGCCAGTTGGTGCTTGATCGATTCGCTCCATGCTTCGATCTGGGCCTGAAGGCTGGCAATAGGCGTGCGCAACTGGTGGGCGGCATCGGCAATGAAGCGCCGCTGCGCTTCGGACTGGCGGTTGACCATGCCAAACAGCCAGTTGAGCGATGTCACCAGCGGGCGGATTTCCAGCGGAATCCCGCGCTCATTGATACTGGTGAGATCCCGCGGCGAACGGCGCTCGATGGCCAGCGTCAGGTCGCGCAAAGGGCGCAAAGCCTGGCGCACGGCCCAGCTTACGAACACAGCTACCACCCCCATCATCACGAGATTGGGTAGCAACACCTTCATGACCAATTGCTGCAGCCAGTGCTTGCGTGGATCGGAGGCATCGGCCACCTCCACCACCACGTCTCCGGCCACGGACGGAACGCGCTGCACCACCATGCGGTAGCTGATGCCGCCGATTTCCTGGTTGAAGAATTCAGGCTCCCGCGTCAGCGGCACCACCGAAGGCAGCCTGTCGTCACCATGCAGCAGGTGCCGCCTGGGCGTGTAGATCTTGTAGGTGACGAGGCCCTTGCGTTCCCTGAGGAATTCTTCCACTGGTGGCGCCAGCAACAATACCGGTGGATCCTCTGCATGCGCGCCCACGGCAATGATGGAGTCGGCCAGCAAAGGAACCAGTTGCTGCAATTGCTGGTCCTGCTGGTTGGCGGCAGTGCTGGCCGAACGGTAGTCGATCCAGCCACTGACGATGCCCAGCAGGCACAGGGGAACTATCAGCAGCAGCAGCAGGCGGCGTTGCAGCCTGACCGGACTGACCTTGTCGGCATTGCCGCGGGGCGCTGATACTGGCGCAGGCGGATTTTCAGGCAGCGTGGACATGGTGCGGAAGGACTACTGTGCCGTATGACGATCGTTGCCGGAAACGGCTGCCGCTTGCAACGCCGGATATTGCTTGGCGACGAGCGATGGCAACGGCTGCCCCACAAAACAACCGTTCAAGAACAACGCTGCTCGATGCGGTAACCGAAGCCGCGGATGGAACGCAAGGCAATGCCGTAAGGCTCCAGCTTGGCACGCAGGCGCGAAACATACACCTCGACCGCATTGGGGGTGATTTCCTTGTCCCAGCCAGTGAGGGACTGCAGCAGCTTTTCCTTGCTCACGGGCTTGGGGGCGTGCAGCATGAGATATTGCAGCACCGTCCATTCACGCGGACCGACATCCAGCGGCTGGCCGTCGGCCAGCACCTGGTGCGCAGCCGTATCGATCGACAACGATCCCAGCGTCAGCACGGATGTGGTGGCGGCCTGCGAACGGCGCAGCAAGGCGCGCAAACGGGCCAGCAGTTCGGGCAGATCGAACGGCTTGACCATATAGTCGTCTGCGCCCGCATCCAGCCCCTGCACGCGATCCTGCAAGGCATCGCGCGCGGTCAGCATCAGCACCGGCATGGTCTGGCCGCGCTGGCGCATGCGCTGGGTGAGTTCCATGCCATTCATCTGCGGCAGGCCAATATCGATGATGGCTGCATCGAAACAGTCGGACGTCATGGCATCGAGCGCATTTTCGGCGCTCTCGACAATGTCCACGACGTAGCCGGCGGTTGCCAGGCCCTGCTTGATGCCAGCGGCCAGCATCTGGTCATCTTCTACCAACAACAAGCGCATGCACTTTCTCCTTGCTCACATGCGGATCATGGTACCGTATGGCTGCCCGAACAGCAATTCCTGCAGCATCCCGTGCGGAACCCGCCCATCAAGAATGTGCACGGCCTTCACGCCGCGCTTGGCAGCGTCGAGCGCCCCGGCAATCTTCGGAATCATCCCGCCCGAGATGGTGCCGTCGGCGCACAAGGCGTCGATGCGGGTAGGCGTCAACTCTGTGAGCAGTTCTCCGGACTTGTCGAGCACGCCAGCGATATTGGTGAGCATCAGCAGTTTTTCGGCCTGAAGCGCGATCGACAAACTGGCAGCCGCCACATCCGCATTGATGTTGTAGCTTTCGCCGCCGGCACCCATGCCGATGGGACTGACGACCGGAATATAACCAGCCTCCAGCAGGGCGTGCACGGGACGGGCGTCCACCGCCGTGATGTCGCCCACCAGGCCGACATCGTGCTCTTTTGCCGGATCGTCCCTGTCCTTCAGCAGCAGCTTGCGCGCACGGATCATCGCGCCATCGCGCCCGGTCAGCCCCATGGCCTTGCCACCGGCCTGGTCGATGAGGCCCACCAATTCCTGCTGGACTTCGCCCGCCAGTACCCATTGCACCACGCCCATGGTCTGGGTATCGGTCACGCGCATGCCTTGAATGAATTGGCCCTGCAGGCCCAGGCGCTTGAGCGCCGATTCGATTTGCGGACCGCCGCCATGCACGACGACAGGGTGCATGCCCAGCATCTGCAGCAGCACCACGTCCTGCGCGAACGCCTGCTGCAACGCCGGTTCGGTCATGGCATTACCGCCATACTTGATCACAAGAACCTTGCCGCGGTACTGGCGGATGAAAGGCGCAGCGTGAACCAGCGCATCGGCAGAAAAAGCTGGCAATGCGCCAGAAGCATGGGGTGTGGTATTCATGAAGCAGCAGCCAAGGGTTGAAGCATCGGCGAATGATAGCGTTTTCACCCCTCCCCGCCAGTGAATGCGCACGGCGTCAGTGGCCAAGATGTTGTTTCAAACGCGTAGCCAGCAGGCACCATCCTGAATGGAGCATGGCAAATGGCGAGGCCTTTACGCCGCCAGTTTCTTCACCCACTCCGCATAGGCATTGATCCAGCGCTGCACGTATTTTCTGGAAGTTGCGTTCACCTGTCCATCGGCGTCGAAAAAATTGTCGCCAATATGAAAGAAACCCTCGGGCTGCGCCATGGTCGGCATGTCAAGAAAGGTCAGGACGTTGCGCAAGTGCTGCTGCGCCATGGCCGATCCGTAAGTACCAATGGATGCGCCCAGCACGCCAGCCGGCTTGCACGCCCAGACGCTTTTGCCATACGGGCGAGACCCCTGGTCGAGTGCGTTCTTCAACACACCGGGAATGGAGCGGTTGTACTCGGGCGTGACGAAGACCACCCCGTCGGCGGCTTGAATGGCCGCCTTGAATTGCTGCACGCTTTCAGGCGGATCGTTCTCTTTGTCCTGATTGAACAAGGGCAGATCGACGTCGAGCAGCTTCAGGCCCAGTTCGGCCGGCGCCAGCTTGACCAGCGCCTGCGCCAGTTGGCGGTTAACGGACTCCTTGCGCAAGCTGCCGATCACAACGGCAATTGCATACTGTCGCATACAGATGTTCCTTCCATGAACGATGAACGCGTGCCAGATTGGTCTTTTCGCCGCCATTGCTCTCGCACGATCGCGCGGCCAACCTGCCCTCTATTGATGGCGACAGGGCATTTCCCTGCCATCCTTTCTCATGGTAACGCCTGCCAGCAAAACATGTCCACCTTTGGGAAATACAAGCCCCCGCCAGCCACCAGACGGCGGTGATGCCGCGCAAGCGATCCACAAAAAAACCCGCAAGCGCGTGCGCTGCGGGTTTTCTCTTGCAAAAGGCAGAAACACAAAGTGTTCTGCCTGGCAACAGACGGCTGCTTACATCATGCCATCCATGCCGCCCATGCCACCGCCCATGCCGGCAGCAGGGGCCTCGTCCTTCGGAGTCTCGGCCACCATGCATTCGGTGGTAAGCATCAGGCCGGCCACGGAAGCGGCATTCTGCAGTGCAGTACGCGTCACCTTGGTCGGGTCCAGGATACCCATTTCGATCATGTCGCCATAGGTGTGGTTGGCGGCATTGAAACCAAAGTTGCCCTTGCCTTCCAGCACCTTGTTGACCACCACGCTGGGTTCGTCGCCGGCGTTGGCAACGATTTCGCGCAGGGGAGCTTCGATGGCCTTGAACACCAGCTTGACGCCGGCATCCTGGTCGTGGTTGTCACCCTTGAGGTCGCCCACAGCCTGACGGGCGCGCAACAGCGCAACACCACCACCGGCCACAATGCCTTCCTGCACGGCTGCGCGCGTGGCATGCAGTGCGTCTTCCACGCGGGCCTTCTTCTCTTTCATCTCGACTTCGGTGGCAGCACCCACCTTGATCACGCCAACGCCGCCGGCCAGTTTGGCCACGCGTTCCTGCAGCTTCTCGCGGTCGTAGTCGGAAGTGGCTTCCTCGATCTGCACGCGGATCTGCTTGACGCGCGCCTGGATGTCGTCGGCCTTGCCGGCGCCATCGATCAGGGTGGTGTTTTCCTTGCTGACTTCCACGCGCTTGGCCTGGCCCAGGTCTGCCAGCGTGGTTTTCTCCAGCGTCAAGCCGATTTCCTCGGCAATGACCTTGCCGCCGGTCAGGACGGCGATGTCTTCGAGCATGGCCTTGCGGCGATCGCCGAAGCCAGGCGCCTTGACGGCCACGACCTTCAGGATGCCACGGATGGTGTTGACCACGAGGGTGGCCAGCGCTTCACCGTCCACGTCTTCGGCAATCACCAGCAGCGGACGGCTGGCCTTGGCCACCTGTTCCAGCACCGGCAGCAGTTCGCGGATGTTGCTGATCTTCTTGTCGTAGAGCAGGATGAAGGGATTTTCAAGCAGGGCGATCTGCTTTTCGGGGTTGTTGATGAAGTAGGGCGACAGGTAGCCACGGTCGAACTGCATGCCTTCGACCACGTCGAGTTCGTTGTCCAGGCTCTTGCCGTCTTCAACGGTAATCACGCCTTCCTTGCCGACCTTGTCCATGGCGTCGGCAATGATCTTGCCGATGGATTCGTCGGAGTTGGCAGAGATGGAGCCGACCTGGGCGATTTCCTTGGACGTGGTAGTGGGCTTGGAAGCCTTCTGCAGTTCCTCGACCAGGGCATGCACAGCCTTGTCGATGCCGCGCTTGAGGTCCATGGGGTTCATGCCGGAAGTCACGTACTTCATGCCTTCGCGCACGACGGCCTGGGCCAGTACGGTAGCAGTCGTGGTGCCGTCACCGGCGTTGTCGGAAGTCTTGGAAGCCACTTCCTTGACCATCTGCGCGCCCATGTTCATGAGCTTGTCTTTCAGCTCGATTTCCTTGGCCACGGACACACCGTCCTTGGTCACGGTGGGGGCGCCGAAGGAGCGCTCCAGCACCACGTTGCGGCCCTTGGGGCCCAGGGTGGTCTTGACCGCATTGGCCAGGATGTTCACGCCTTCGACCATGCGGGCGCGGGCTTCGGAACCAAAAACTACGTCTTTAGCTGCCATTTGATATTTCTCCAGTATTCAGTACAAATTCACATGTGTGCCACGAACAGGCAAAAAAGGAATTGCATAACGCAAGGGCAACGTAGAGAGCTGCATGTGACCAGCATGGCTGGTACCGCACGCTGGCGCTCTGCATTGGCGCCGGCTGCAATTACTGCTCAATCACGGCGAACAGGTCGTCTTCCTTCATCACCAGCATTTCTTCGCCATCCACCTTGACGGTCTGGCCGCTGTATTTACCGAACAGCACGCGGTCGCCCACTTTCACATGCATGGCAACTGCCTTGCCGTCCTCGACACGTCCGGGACCAACGGCGAGCACTTCGCCCTGATCAGGCTTTTCCGCGGCATTGTCGGGAATAACGATGCCGGAAGCGGTTTTGGTTTCGTTTTCCAGGCGCTTGACGATCACGCGATCGGCGAGTGGGCGCAGTTTCATGAACAGGACTCCTTGTTTGTATCAACAATGAAAAATCGGAGATGCGTGCTTCTGCACAGGCAAAAAATGAATGCCTGCGGGCAGGCGAGCATCTTCCGGATCACACAACGGCACAGGCGGGAAAGAAGCGTCACAGCCAAACGCTGTTAGCACTCCCCCCTGATGAGTGCCAATATTAAGGCATTTCCATGCCTTTCAAGACGGTGGTGATGGATTTTTCCCTTTCGGCAAGGGAAATTGCAAAACCGGAACAGGAAACAGGCCAACGGTTCGGACCGTAGCGCCCGGTTGCCGGGCGCACCTGTCTGGGCGGTATGAGGGGGTCAGGCAGAAAACACGGTTCTGGCCCCATTGAACCGGGACCAATAATAGTTTTTGTCCAGGCTTTCCGTGCTGACCGTTTTGCCGCTGGAGGGCGCATGAACGAACTGCCGCCCGCCGATATAGATGCCCATGTGCGAAAACGCCGCCCCCAAGGTATTGAAAAACACCAGATCGCCTCGCTGCAACCGGTTGTCATCCACAGGGCGGCTGGCCTGCGCCCACTGCATCGTGCTGCGTGGGAGTATCCGGCCCGCAAAACCACTGAATACATACTGCACCAGTCCGCTGCAATCAAAGCCGGTATCAAGCGTATTGCCGCCAAAACGATAGGGGGCATTGATGGCGAGCATGGCGCGCGCCACCGCTTCCTCACGCCGGCTGGCATCGAGGTACAGCGGATGAATACTAGCGATGCTGGGTCTGCCGCCTGGAATACCCCCAGCGCCACGGCGAATGCTGGCGGAAGAACGGCGCGGCGGCGATCCGCAACCGGCCAGCAGCAAGGCAACAGCGCCCATCCCAGCGCCAGCCAGCCACTGGCGGCGCTGCAATAGAAGCACTGAATTGGAAGCACTTTGCAAGGTTGATCTGGAAATATCCATTCCAACTCCTTGATATTTTGGTAATTGTTGTAACACACTCTCCCGTAGTTGCCAAGAAGTATTCATCCGGGAGGGATTCCGGAATGGATGCGGGCTCACGGCAGTGGTGTCGGCATTTCTCAGCCAAGTGATAAAAACACCGGGCCTTTTATAGGCAAGGCTTCAACTACGTTGGCGCTATTCATACACACAGACCACACCAGCTTCCGGTTCAACAACCTGACAGGCGTGCGAACACCCACCGCTAAAATGCCTGCCATGTTTGTCCACCTGCGCCTGCATTCCGAATTTTCCGTAGTCGATAGCACCTTGCGCATCGACGAAGCCGTGACCGCCGCGGCAGAAAACAGGCAGCCCGCGCTGGCGCTGACCGATCTCAACAATCTCTTTGGCGCCGTCAAGTTCTACCGGGCAGCACTCAAGGCCGGAGTGCAGCCCATTCTGGGGGCCGAAGTCCTGCTCGAGGACCTGCTGCCCCCCGTCAAGGATCGGCCCCTGCCGCGCGTGCTGCTGCTGGCACAGAACCAGCAGGGCTATCTCAATCTGTGCGAGCTGCTGACCCGTGGCTGGCTGGCAGTTGGCAACAGCGACCAGGCCACCCTGCAATGGGACTGGCTGCAGGAACGGAGCGACGGCCTGATCGTGCTTTCGGGTGCACAGGCCGGACCGCTGGGGCCTGCACTGCTGGCGGGCGACCTGGAACAGGCACACGATGTGGCACTGCAATGCGCCGCTGCCTTCCCCAATCGGTTCTATATCGAACTTCAGCGTGCCGGCCGCAGCAACGATGAGCCCTACATCGCCGCCGCCATGACGCTGGCGCAACGCATGCAGCTGCCGGTGGTAGCCACCCATCCGATACAGTTTCTCGCATCCGAAGGATTTGAAGCGCATGAAGCGCGCATCTGCATCGCCGAAGGCGAAATCCTCGGCAACCAGCGCCGGGTGCGCCGCTTCACGCACCAGCAGTATTTCCATAGCACTGGGCAGATGCAGGAGCTGTTCGCCGACATCCCCTCGGCGCTGGCCAACACGGTGGAAATTGCGCGGCGCTGCCATCTCACGCTCGACCTGGGCAGACCGCAGCTGCCGCATTACCCCACGCCGGACGGCCTGTCGATCGGAGATTATTTCCGCCAGCTTTCGCTGCAAGGGCTGGAGCAGCGCCTGCGGCAGCTCTACCCCGATGCCACCCGACGCGAGGCGGAACGCCCGCGGTACCTGCAACGCCTGGAATTCGAAATCGAAACCATCGTCTCGATGGGCTTTCCGGGCTACTTTCTCATCGTGGCCGATTTCATCAACTGGGCCAAGAACCACGGCTGCCCCGTGGGCCCGGGACGCGGCTCTGGAGCCGGTTCGCTGGTGGCCTACGCGCTGAACATCACCGACCTGGATCCGCTGGCCTACGGCCTGCTGTTCGAACGTTTCCTCAATCCCGAGCGCGTGAGCATGCCGGATTTCGATATTGATTTCTGCCAGGGCAACCGCGACCGCGTGATCGAATACGTCAAGCAGAAATACGGCAAGGAGGCGGTCAGCCAGATCGTCACCTTCGGCACCATGGCCGCGCGTGCGGCGATCCGCGACGTGGGCCGCGTACTCGACCTGCCCTACAGTTTTTGCGACGGCATCAGCAAGCTGGTGCCCAACAAGCCCGGTAAGCCGGTGACCTTGCAATATCCGCCCGCCGACCTGGCGGCAGAAGACAAGGAAAAATACGCCATCGCTGCCGAACCGCTACTGGCCGAACGCATCGCCAGCGACGACGAAGTGCGCACCCTGATCGAACTGGCGCAGCAACTCGAAGGGCTCACGCGCAACATCGGCATGCACGCCGGCGGTGTGCTGATTGCGCCGGGCAAGCTGACCGACTTCTGCCCGCTGTACCAGCAACCCGGCAGCGATGCGGCCGTGAGCCAGTTCGACAAGGATGACGTGGAAGCCGCCGGCCTGGTGAAATTCGACTTTCTGGGTCTGGCCACGCTCACCATCATGGCGCTGGCCGCCACATTCATCCGCACCCGCCACAAGGGGCAGGAACATTTTTCGTTCGACACCATTGCCCTGGACGACAAGGCCACTTACAAGCTCTTCCAGAACGGCCAGACCGAAGCGGTGTTCCAGTTTGAAAGCGGCGGCATGCAGCGCATGCTGCGCGAAGCGTTGCCCACGCGCTTCGAGGACCTGATTGCACTCAACGCGATGTACCGGCCCGGGCCCATGGAAAACATCCCGAGCTTCGTGGCACGCAAGCATGGCCGCGAGGAAGTGGCCTATCCGCACCCCCTGCTCGAAAGCATCCTGAGCGAGACCTACGGCATCATGGTCTACCAGGAGCAGGTCATGCTCGCGGCACAGATTGTGGGTGGCTACACACTGGGCGGCGCCGATTTGCTGCGCCGCGCCATGGGCAAGAAAAAGCCCGAAGAAATGGCGCAGCACCGCGACCTGTTCTGCGCGGGCGCCGCGAAAAAAGGCATCAGTGCGCAACAGGCCGGCGACATCTTCGACTTGATGGAAAAATTCGCCGGTTATGGGTTCAACAAATCCCACGCCGCGGCCTATTCGTTGCTGGCCTACCAGACCGCCTGGCTGAAAACGCACTTCACCGCCGAGTTCTTCTGCGCCAACATGACGGTGGAACTCGACAACACCGACAAGCTCAAGGTCCTGCACCAGGATGCCATCGCCATGGGCATGCAGTTCGAGCCGCCCGACATCAACCGCAGCCAGTACCGCTTCGAGCCGGTCAGCGACAGCGTCATCTGCTACGGGCTGGGCGCCATCAAGGGAACGGGCGAAAGCGCAATTGCCGCCATCGTGTCAGCACGCGAGGAAAACGGCCCATTCACCAGCCTGTTCAATTTTTGTGCGCGTGTCGATCGCAGCAAACTCAACAAGCGCACCGTCGAGGCGCTCATCAAGGCTGGCGCGTTCGACCGTCTGCATCTCGACCGCGCCACCTTGCTGGCAAGCATCGATCTGGCTTTCGACTATGCCCTGGCCCAAGAGGCCAATGCCCATCAGGTCGGGCTGTTCGACCTGGCCGATGACGGACATGGCAGCAGCACGCAGGAGCCTGCTCTGTTAGAGACCACACCGTGGGATCTCCGCGAGCGCCTGCAGCAGGAAAAAACCGCGCTGGGCTTCCACCTTTCGGGCCACCTGTTCGACGCCTGCGCCGACGAGGTGCGCCGTTTCGTGCACACCCCGCTGGCCCATCTGGAAGAAAGCCGCGAACCGCAACTGCTGGCGGGCATCGTCTCCGACCTGCGCGTCATCAACGGAAACCGCGGCAAACTGGCGCTGTTCCGGCTGGACGACGGCAGCGCCACGTTGGAGGCCAGCGCCGACGAAGCCGTATTCACCAGCAGCGCCGTACTCAAGGAAGACGCCCTGCTGATCGTGCAAGGCCGCGTGCAATTCGACCGCTTCAGCGGGGCTTTGCGCCTGAACGCGCAAAGCCTCATCGATCTGCCCACGGCGCGCTGCCGCTACGGCAAACATCTGCTGGTACAGGTCGGGCCACTGGCCGCCGGCGAACCGGTCCCTTCCTTCGGCCGCGTTTTTTCCGACCATCCGCCACAAAAGGAAAGCACCGACAGCGGCAACGTGCTCATGCGCGGCCTTCCCGTGCGCATACACCTGGGCTTGCACGACAACGACGGCAAGGTCGTTCAGGGCACCCTGGCACTGAACGAAGACTGCCAGTTTTACCCTTCGGATGCCGCGCTGGCCAGCTGGACCGCCCTGCTGCCACAGGGGCAGGCGCACGTCGTTTACGGCGTGTCCGGCAATTGACCACCTTCCTTTTTACCTCGTTCCCATATAGCCCATCCTGGAACGGCTGTCCGGATGAACGTGCACAGATCCTGCACCGTTGCCTGCGCCAGCATTCTCAGGCCCCGATAAACCCGTCAGCCAACCCGCGGCCTTGCTCCGGCATGCCCCAGCAATCTGCGGGTATTCCCCAGCAACCGGGATGTCTCATGGACAGAAGGACAGGGTGTTGCTTTCTATAATGCACGGCGATTGTTCCACCACGATTCCAGGGCTCTCCATGCAATTCATCCGCTTTTCCAATCTCTGCGCCAACGGCCAGGCCAAGAACAAACGCGTCTTTATCCGCGCCGATCTCAACGTGCCGCAAGACGATGCCGGCAATATCACCGAGGACACCCGCATCCGCGCCTCGCTGCCCGCCATCCGGATGGCGCTCGATGCGGGAGCGGCAGTGATGGTCACGTCGCATCTCGGCCGTCCGACGGAAGGGGAGTTCAACCCCGAAGATTCCCTGGCGCCTGTGGCGAAACGCCTCTCGGAATTGCTGGGCCGCGAGGTGCCGCTGGTCAGCGGCTGGGTGGATGGCGTGGATGTCAATCCCGGCGACGTGGTGCTTCTGGAAAACTGCCGCCTCAACAAGGGTGAAAAGAAGAACAATGAAGAACTGGCCCGAAAAATGGCAGCGCTGTGCGATATCTTCGTGCACGATGCCTTCGGCACGGCGCACCGCGCGGAAGGCACCACCTACGGCATCGCCCAGTTTGCCCCAGTGGCCTGCGCGGGCCCGCTGCTGGCCGCCGAAATGGATGCCATCTCCCAGGCGCTGGCCAACCCCCGCCGCCCGCTGATTGCCATCGTGGCCGGCAGCAAGGTCAGCACCAAACTCACCATCCTGCAAAGTCTGGCGGAAAAGGTCGATGGCCTGATCGTGGGTGGCGGCATCGCCAACACCTTCATGCTGGCCGAGGGGTTGCACATCGGCAAATCGCTGGCCGAGGGCGCGCTGGTGGAGGAAGCCAGAAAGGTCATCGCCACGATGAAGGCACGCGGCGCCGACGTGCCGATTCCGGTCGATGTCGTGACCGCAAAGGAATTCAGCGCGAACGCCAAGGCTGAAATCAAGGCCGCTTCCGACGTGGCCGAGGACGACCTGATCCTCGACATCGGCCCCAAGACGGCACAGATGCTGGCCGAAAAAATCAAGACCGCCGGCACCATCGTATGGAATGGCCCTGTCGGCGTATTTGAATTCGATGCGTTCGCCAAGGGCACCGAAACGGTCGCCCGCGCCATTGCGGCAAGCCCCGCTTTCAGTATTGCCGGGGGCGGCGATACGCTGGCCGCCATTGCCAAGTACGGCATCGACAAGGATGTGGGCTACATCTCCACCGGCGGCGGCGCCTTCCTCGAAGTGCTCGAAGGCAAGACATTGCCTGCCTTCGAAATCCTGGCCAAACGCGCGGGCTAGGACGGCCGGAGGCTGCGCCGCAGCCTCCGGTAGCACACGCGGCATTCAGGGCCCGCTGCCGTCGGACATCTGCCGACATTCGTGCCACAATAGCGAGAATCGCAGGCCAGTCGCACACTAGACGCATGTTTTTCACTCCGCCTACCATTCTGACCTGGACACGCATCTTTGCCATCCCGATCATCATGGGGGTGTACTTCCTGCAGATACCCGTTGCCACGCAAAACCTGATCTCTGCACTGCTGTTCGTTGTTTTCGCCATTACCGACTGGCTGGACGGTTTTCTGGCTCGCAGGCTGAACATGACGTCGTCTTTTGGCGCCTTCCTGGATCCGGTGGCCGACAAATTCCTGGTCTGCGCCAGCATGCTGATCCTGGTT
Source organism: Allobrachymonas sp. (assembly GCA_039808005.1). Taxonomy (GTDB): domain Bacteria; phylum Pseudomonadota; class Gammaproteobacteria; order Burkholderiales; family Burkholderiaceae_C; genus Brachymonas. The sequence goes on from JBDHSG010000025.1 coordinate 19,211, forward strand.
TATCTCCGGCGTGCGGATGTTTTTGCCGCATTGATCATCATTGGCCGCGAAATTGCCATTTCGGCCTTGCGCGAATGGATGGCACAAATCGGGGCTTCCCGTAGCGTAGCGGTGCACATGGTGGGCAAATTCAAGACGGCCGCCCAAATGACAGCTATTGCCCTGCTGCTGTACGACCACACGCTGGGCGGCTACCTCCACGCGCGCCTGCTGGGCTTCTGGCTGTTGTGGCTGTCCGTCATCCTCACCGTGTGGTCCATGATCTACTACCTTCGGAAGGCTCTGCCGGAAATTCGTGCCCGGGTTCATTGAAAAATGGAGCGTGTATCGCTTGAAACACCCCGCCATTCCGGCATGTCCAATCAGCTCGCTTCTTTGAATGGACGGTCATGGACACCGCACCCGTTTTCCCACTGAAATCGGCCCCCGCAAAAACCATTTTGGCTTTTTCACCCGCCAACAAAGCAGGCGCGACAAAAACTGTGATTTTGCAGGGCGGCCTGTGAAAACGCATTACAATCATTAAGTGCCATGCATAAAACTGCATGGCAAGTTGCTGGAGGCAAGCGCCAAGCCTGCCGATGAAGAAAAGGTTGGTGTATGTGGCACTGTCGTATTGGCCAATGCACCCGAATGCCATCTGCGCATGCAAAGGAAGGGGATTTCTGTGAACAAGACTGAACTGATTGAACATATCGCCAAGAATGCCGACATTTCCAAAGCCGCCGCTGCGCGGGCTCTGGATGCGACCATCGGCGCTGTCAGGACCACGCTGAAAAAAGGTGGCACCGTTGCTCTCGTCGGATTCGGCACCTTTGCTGTTGGCAAGCGCGCAGCCCGCAAAGGCCGCAACCCCCGCACCGGCGCCGAGATCAAGATCAAGGCCGCCAAGATTCCGAAGTTCCGTCCAGGCAAGGCCCTCAAGGACGCCTTGAACTGATGTTGCTTCCAGGCAAGGATTCTTGCCTGAACAGCAATGGTTCCGTGGGTGCTTAGCTCAGTTGGTAGAGCGGCGCCCTTACAAGGCGTAGGTCGGCGGTTCGACCCCGTCAGCACCCACCAC
>JBDHSG010000011.1:0-69205 GCA_039808005.1 Allobrachymonas sp.
AGAAGGCCTGCGCTTTGCCATCCGTGAAGGTGGCCGCACCGTGGGCGCTGGCGTCGTCGCCAAAATTATGGAGTAATTGAACGCTTCACAGGGGTATAGCTCAATTGGCAGAGCGTCGGTCTCCAAAACCGAAGGTTGTAGGTTCGATTCCTACTGCCCCTGCCAGCATCGGCACGGTCTGAAAAGAGTTGGCCCATGCAAAAAGCAAGCCCGCAAATCCTGTGGGCTTGCTTTCTTTTCCTGCAAGGCTATAATGCTTAGCTTTGCTTTTCTTTGTGGTGCGCCCAATTGTATTTTTGGACTGCGCACAGGGTTCGGAATCGCCTTTTATGGCTACATCTCAGGTTGAAACGATAGGCGCTGGCGCCGACAAGGTCAAGATTGGCGTTGCGGTGCTTTTGGCGCTGGCGGGTTTTGTAGCGTATTTCGTTCTGTCTTCGCAGGCTGGCTATATCCGCTGGGGTGCGCTGATGGCCGGGGTGGTCGCGGGGGCTGTTCTGTTCCTGTTTTCCGGAGCTGGCAAGGGTTTGTGGTTTTTTGCCCAGGAAGCCGAGCGCGAATTGCGCAAGGTTGTCTGGCCAACAAGAAAAGAAACACTGCAAACATCCTTGTTCGTGTTTGCCTTTGTGGTGCTGATGTCGGTGCTGCTCTGGCTGGCGGACAAGGGTTTGGAGTGGGTGTTGTACAGCCTGATTTTGGGCTGGAGGTAAGCGCATGACGGAGACTCAGACACGGATGACGGTGCTGGAGCCAGCTGCCAATCCGGATTTTCGCTGGTACGTGGTGCAGGCTTATTCCGGCATGGAGCGGGCGGCCGAGCGCAACATCCAGGAGCGCATTGCGCGTGCGGGCGTGCAGCACAAGTTCGGGCGCATCCTGATTCCGACGGAAGAAGTGGTCGAAGTCAAGGGTGGCCAGAAAAAGACTACCGAACGCAAGTTTTTCCCCGGTTATGTCCTGGTGGAAATGATCATGGACGACGATACCTGGCATTTGGTGAAGCAGACCAGCAAGGTGACCGGGTTCGTGGGGGGGGCGCGCAACCGTCCGGTGCCCATCTCGCAGGCCGAGGTCGAGAAAATCGTCAGCCAGATGCAGGAAGGCAGCGAGAAGCCGCGCCACAAGGTGGAATTTGAAGTGGGTGAAATGATCCGGGTGAAAGAGGGTCCGTTCACCGATTTCAATGGCAGCATCGAAGAAGTGAATTACGAGAAAAACAAGCTGCGCGTGTCGGTCACGATTTTCGGCCGTGCCACGCCGGTGGAGCTGGAGTTCTCGCAGGTCGAAAAGACCTGATTTGGATCAAGGCCGTGCGGTTTGCATGCCCGCTGCACGGTTCATGTCTTTCAAGGGCTGCTTAACCCCGGGGAGCCTGGCGCGTAGCCAGGCGTTGGACCCGCAAGGAGAAACGCATGGCGAAGAAAATCGTCGGCTTTGTTAAGCTGCAAGTGCCGGCTGGCAAGGCCAATCCATCACCGCCGATCGGCCCGGCTCTGGGTCAGCGCGGTTTGAATATCATGGAGTTCTGCAAGGCGTTCAATGCCCAAACGCAGGGCATGGAGCCTGGCCTGCCGCTGCCGGTGGTCATTACGGCCTTTGCCGACAAGAGCTTCACCTTCATCATCAAGACGCCCCCCGCAGCCGTTCTGATCAAGAAGATGGCCAAGCTCGACAAGGGTTCGGCCAAGCCGCATACCGACAAGGTAGGCAAGATCACGCGTGCGCAGGTCGAGGAAATCGCCAAGGCGAAGATGAAAGACCTCACTGCCGCCGATCTGGATGCTGCTGTGCGCACTATCGCCGGTTCGGCCCGTTCGATGGGTGTAACCGTGGAGGGCGTGTGACATGGCCAAGCTGAATAAAAAACAGAAAGCTCTGCAGGGCAAGGTGGATTCCTCCCGTCTGTATCCGGTTGCCGAAGCCTTGGCGCTGGTGAAAGAATGTGCAACGGCTAAGTTCGATGAGTCCATCGACGTGGCGGTGCAACTGGGGGTGGATGCCAAGAAATCCGACCAAGTGGTGCGTGGCGCTGTGGTGCTGCCCAACGGCATCGGTAAGATCAAGCGTGTGGCTGTATTCGCCCAGGGTGCCAAGGCCGACGAAGCCAAGGCCGCTGGCGCCGACGTGGTTGGCATGGACGACCTGGCTGCTCAGGTCAAGGCCGGCGACATGCCGTTCGACGTGGTCATTGCTGCTCCCGATGCGATGCGCGTCGTGGGTACCTTGGGCCAGATCCTGGGTCCGCGTGGCTTGATGCCCAACCCGAAGGTGGGCACGGTGACGCCCGATGTGGCCACTGCCGTGAAGAACGCCAAGGCCGGTCAGGTGCAGTTCCGCGTCGACAAGGCCGGCATCGTACATGGCACCATCGGCCGCCGCTCGTTCGACGCCGACAAGCTGCAGGGCAACCTGGCGGCCTTGATCGAGGCGCTGAACAAGGCCAAACCGGCTTCCAGCAAGGGCGTGTACCTGCGCAAGGTGGCCGTTTCTTCAACCATGGGTGTGGGCGTGCGCGTCGATACCCAGTCCATTTCCGCATAAGGCGGGAAAAGAAGGATGTGCGTCGGGCGACCGGCGCATGTGGTGGGTCGTGCCAGGTGTGAGATCTGGCACGGGTCATCCAAGACCGCTGGCGTCCCTGAAGTGTGCAGTTGCAGGGGCTTAATTCTTGGCCAGCGCAGATGGCGATCCCGCACCGTAAGGATTCTGGCCGATTGGTCCAACCAGCCGGCCCCCGAAAGTGAGTTGGTCGCTGCAACCAAGGGCGTGTGCCAGGGGCAACCCGGTGCACATATTGAAGGAGTAGATCTTGAGTCTCAATCGCAGTGAGAAAGAAGCGGTCATCAAAGAAGTGGCCGACCTCGCCGCTAAAGCTCAAACGCTCGTGATGGCGGAATACCGTGGCATCACGGTTGCCGGCATGACCGAACTGCGCAGCAAGGCGCGCAGCAGTGGCGTGGCCTTGAGCGTGTTGAAAAACACGCTGGTCCGCCGTGCTGTGGCAGGCAGCGGCTTCGAGTCTGCGGCTGACCAGATGACCGGACCGCTGATCTATGGCTTTTCCGAAGACGCAGTAGCCGCTGCCCGCGTGGTGGCAGACTTTGCCAAGACCAACGACAAGCTGGTCATTCGTGGCGGCGTCTACGATGGAAAAGCTCTGGACGTGGACGGCGTGAAGCAGCTCGCCAGCATTCCTTCCAAGGAAGTGCTGCTGTCGCAGCTGTGCGGTTTGCTGATGTCGCCCATTGCCCGCACGGCGGTGGTTCTGGGCGCTCTGGCGAAGCAAAAAGGCGAAGGTGCAGCGGCTGCCTGATGTAGTCGCCTCAATTACCAACTTATTTTAGGAACTGAAAAATGGCATTCGATAAAGACGCATTTCTGACCGCACTGGACAGCATGTCGGTCATGGAACTCAACGACCTGGTGAAAGCCATCGAAGAGAAGTTTGGCGTGAGCGCGGCCGCCATGGCTGCCCCGGCTGCTGCTGGTGGCGCTGCTGGCGGTGCTGCTGCCGCTGAAGAGAAGACCGAATTCAACCTGGTGCTGACCGATGCCGGCGCCCAGAAGGTTGGCGTGATCAAGGTGGTGCGTGAAATCACCGGCCTGGGCCTGAAGGAAGCCAAGGATCTGGTCGACGGCGCTCCCAAGACCGTGAAGGAAGCTATGCCCAAGGCAGACGCCGAAGCAGCCAAGAAGAAGCTGGAAGAAGCTGGCGCCAAGGCCGAACTCAAGTAAAGCGGGCTGTCGCTATCGCGTGGGGCCGTTTTGCTGTCGTGATGCCTGTTGCACCTGTGTGCAGCAAGGTCTCTCCCGGCAAACGGGTGCCCGCGTGCAATGCGGCCACTCCGTTTTACACGGGCTGGTGAATCCACCAGCCTTTTGCGCTTTTCAGAGCGCACCTTCAAGCGGGCCGCGGGGTCTGCTTGAAAGTGTCTTCTGATCCCGATAACGGAAGACCCTTGGTTCGGGCCGCGTGCAAGGCGCGGTTGTCTGCCATGGCTGGTAGGGGCCAGCCACCAAGCTAGCCGGGTTGCGCCCCCGGTTGCCCATTCGAGGAAAGACTGGTCGATTACGTCTTCACCTGGAGCATTCATGTCCTACACTTTTACCGAACGCAAACGCATCCGCAAGAGTTTTGGCAGCCGTGACAGCGTGCTGGAAATTCCCTATTTGTTGCAGATGCAGCGCGACGCCTATACCGCCTTTCTCCAAAAGGATGCGCCGCCGCCCCAGAAGCGCAAGCCCGAAGGGTTGCAGGCCGCGTTTGAGTCGGCCTTCCCCATCGTTTCGCACAATGGTTTTGTCGAGATGAAGTTTGTCGAGTACAACCTGGCCAAGCCGGCGTTCGATGTACGCGAGTGCCAGACCCGCGGGCTTACCTACGGTTCGGCGGTGCGCGCGCGCGTGCAGCTCATCATTTACGACCGCGACGCCTCCACGGCCCAGTCCAAGGTCGTGAAAGAAGTCAAGGAGCAGGAGGTCTACATGGGCGAGGTGCCCCTGATGACCGACAAGGGCTCGTTCATCATCAACGGCACCGAGCGTGTCATCGTGTCGCAGCTGCACCGCTCGCCGGGCGTTTTCTTCGAGCACGACAAGGGCAAGACCCACAGCTCCGGCAAGCTCCTGTTCAGTGCCCGCATCATTCCTTACCGTGGCTCGTGGTTGGACTTCGAGTTCGATCCCAAGGACATCCTGTATTTCCGTGTGGATCGCCGCCGCAAGATGCCGGTCACCATCCTGCTCAAGGCCATCGGTCTGAACAACGAGCAGATACTGGCGAACTTCTTTGTGAATGACCACTTCCGCCTGATGGACAGTGGCGCCCAGATGGAACTGGTGCCCGAACGCCTCAAGGGCGAAGTGGCGCGTTTCGATATCACCGACAAGACCGGCAAGGTCGTCGCCGCCAAGGACAAGCGCATTACCGCCAAGCACATCCGTGAGCTGGAAGCGTCCAAGACGCAAAGCATCAGCGTGCCGGAAGACTTCCTGATTGGCCGCGTGCTGGCCAGCAACATCGTCGACGCCGACACCGGCGAGATCATCGCCCGCGCCAACGACGAGCTGACCGAGGCCTTGCTGAAGAAATTGCGCGAGGCGGGCATCGAGGGAATCGACTGCATTTTCACCAACGAACTGGACCAGGGCGCCTACATCAGCCAGACCCTGCGCATGGATGAAACGGCCGACGAAATGGCTGCGCGCGTGGCCATTTACCGCATGATGCGCCCCGGCGAGCCGCCGACCGAAGATGCGGTGCAGGCGCTGTTCAATCGCCTGTTCTTCAGCGAAGACAGTTACGATCTTTCGCGCGTCGGCCGCATGAAGTTCAACGCCCGTGTGGGCCGCGACAGCGCCGAAGGCGCAATGGTTCTGTCGAACGACGACATCATGGCCGTGGTCAAGATCCTGGTGGATCTGCGCAATGGCCGCGGCGAGGTGGACGACATCGATCACCTGGGCAACCGCCGCGTGCGCTGTGTGGGCGAACTGGCCGAGAACCAGTTCCGCACCGGGCTGGCACGGATCGAAAAAGCCGTGAAGGAGCGTCTGGGCACTGCCGAGCAGGAGCCGCTGATGCCGCACGACCTGATCAACTCCAAGCCGATTTCCGCGGCGCTCAAGGAGTTCTTCGGTGCGTCGCAGTTGTCGCAGTTCATGGACCAGACCAACCCGCTGTCCGAGATCACGCACAAGCGCCGCGTTTCGGCCCTGGGCCCGGGCGGTCTGACGCGTGAACGCGCCGGCTTCGAGGTGCGTGACGTGCACGTGACCCACTATGGCCGTGTGTGCCCGATCGAGACGCCGGAAGGTCCGAACATTGGCCTGATCAACTCGCTGGCGCTGTACGCTCGCCTGAACGAGTACGGCTTCATCGAGACGCCGTACCGCCGCGTGGTGGACGGCAAGGTCACCAACGATGTGGATTACCTGTCGGCCATCGAGGAAGGCAAGTACATCATCGCCCAGGCCAATGCCACGCTCGATGCCGAAGGACGCCTGACGGGCGAGCTGGTGTCGGCCCGCGAAAAGGGCGAGTCGATGCTGGTCGATCCTTCGGAAGTGCAATACATGGACGTGTCCCCGGCGCAGATTGCCTCGGTGGCTGCCGCCCTGGTGCCTTTTCTGGAGCACGATGACGCCAACCGCGCGCTGATGGGCGCCAACATGTCGCGGCAGGCAGTGCCTGTGCTGCGTCCGGAAAAACCGCTGGTGGGTACCGGCATCGAACGCGTGGCCGCCATCGACTCGGGCACGGTCGTGACCGCCAATCGTGGCGGCGTGGTGGACCATGTCGATGCCACCCGCATCGTGGTGCGCGTCAACGACAAGGAGGCGGTTGCCGGCGAAGTGGGTGTGGACATCTACAACCTCATCAAGTACCAGCGCAGCAACCAGAACACCAACATCCACCAGCGCCCGATCGTCAAGCGCGGCGACGTGCTGAAGAAGGGCGATGTGATTGCCGACGGCGCTTCGACCGACATGGGCGAAATCGCCATCGGTCAGAACATGTTGATCGCCTTCATGCCCTGGAACGGCTACAACTTCGAGGATTCGATCCTGATCAGCGAGCGCGTGGTGGCCGATGAGCGCTATACGAGCATCCACATCGAGGAACTCGTGGTGATGGCGCGTGACACCAAGCTGGGCGCTGAAGAAATCACACGCGACATTCCGAACCTGAGCGAAACCCAGCTCAACCGCCTGGACGATTCCGGCATCATCTACGTGGGTGCCGAAGTGCAGCCCGGCGATGTGCTGGTCGGCAAGGTCACGCCCAAGGGCGAGACCACGCTCACGCCCGAAGAGAAACTGCTGCGCGCTATCTTCGGCGAGAAGGCCAGCGATGTGAAGGACACTTCGCTGCGCGTGGAGCAGGGCTCGCAGGGTACCGTCATCGACGTGCAGGTGTTCACGCGCGAAGGCATCCAGCGCGACAAGCGCGCCCAGCAGATCATCGACGATGAACTCAAGCGTTACCGCCTCGACCTGAACGATCAGCTGCGCATCGTGGAAGCCGATGCCATGGACCGTGTGCGCAAGCTCCTGATCGGCAAGGTGGCCAATGGCGGTCCGCAAAAGCTGGCCAAGGGTAGCAAGATCGATGCGGCCTATCTGGACGGCGTCGAGAAGTACCACTGGTTCGACATCCGTCCAGCCGACGAGGCGGTGGCCGATCAGCTCGAGAGCGTGAAGAAATCGCTGGAGCAGACGCGCCACGAATTCGATCTGGCGTTTGAGGAAAAGCGCAAGAAGCTGACCCAGGGCGACGAGCTGCCCGCCGGCGTGCTCAAGATGGTCAAGGTCTACCTCGCCGTCAAGCGCCGCCTGCAGCCCGGCGACAAGATGGCTGGCCGCCACGGCAACAAGGGCGTGGTCTCCAAGATCGTTCCGGTCGAGGACATGCCCTACATGGCCGATGGCACGCCGTGTGACATCGTGCTCAACCCGCTGGGCGTGCCTTCGCGGATGAACGTGGGCCAGGTGCTGGAAGTGCATCTGGGCTGGGCGGGCAAGGGCATCGGCCAGTGCATCGGCGACATGCTGCAACGCGAGGCCGGAGCTGCCGAAGTGCGGCAGTATCTGGAGAAGATCTACAACGACAGCGGCCGCAAGGAAGATCTGTCCCGCCTGAAAGACGATGAACTGATGGCGATGGCGCACAACCTGACCACAGGGGTGCCGTTTGCCTCGCCGGTGTTCGACGGCGCTTCCGAGCAGGACATCCACGGCATGCTGCAGCTGGCGTACCCGGATGACGTCGCCCGCGCCAAGGGGCTGACTGAAACCCGTACGCAGGCCTGGCTGTGTGACGGCCGCACGGGCGAGCGCTTCGAGCGTCCGACCACCATCGGCTACATGCACTATCTGAAGCTTCACCACTTGGTGGACGACAAGATGCACGCCCGTTCCACCGGCCCGTACTCGCTGGTCACGCAGCAACCGCTGGGCGGCAAGGCCCAGTTCGGTGGCCAGCGTTTCGGCGAGATGGAAGTGTGGGCGCTGGAAGCCTATGGCGCCAGCTACGTGCTGCAGGAAATGCTCACCGTCAAGTCCGACGATGTGCAGGGCCGTACCAAGGTGTACGAGAACATCGTCAAGGGCGAGCATGCCATCGATGCGGGCATGCCCGAGTCGTTCAACGTGCTGGTCAAGGAAATCCGCTCGCTGGGCATTGATATCGAACTGGAACGCGGATGACGCCGCAGGCCGTTTCCGTTCCATTCATATCGATTCTGATTAAGGAAAGCAACCCATGAAATCTTTGCTCGACCTGTTCAAACAAATCAAGCCCGATGAGCATTTCGATGCCATCAAGATCGGCCTGGCCTCGCCGGAAAAAATCCGCTCCTGGTCTTTCGGTGAAGTCAAGAAGCCCGAGACCATCAACTACCGCACATTCAAGCCCGAGCGCGACGGCCTGTTCTGCGCCAAGATCTTTGGACCGATCAAGGACTACGAGTGTCTGTGCGGCAAGTACAAGCGCCTGAAGCACCGCGGCGTGATCTGCGAGAAGTGCGGCGTTGAAGTCACACAGACCAAGGTGCGCCGCGAGCGCATGGGCCACATCGACCTGGCCGCGCCCTGCGCCCACATCTGGTTCCTGAAATCGCTGCCGTCGCGTCTGGGCCTGGTGCTCGACATGACGCTGCGCGACATCGAGCGCGTGCTGTACTTCGAAGCCTACGTGGTGACCGATCCCGGCATGACCCCGCTGAAGAAGTTCAGCATCATGAGCGAGGACGAATATGACAAGTACGTCGCCGAATTCGGGGACGAGTTTGTCGCCAAGATGGGCGCGGAAGGCATCAAGGAACTGCTTGACGGCCTGGATATCGACGCCGAAATCGAGCGACTGCGGGGCGACCTGACCGGCTCCGAAGCCAAGGTCAAGAAGAACGCCAAGCGCCTGAAGGTGCTGGAGGCCTTCAAGAAATCGGGCATCAAGCCCGAGTGGATGGTGCTGCAGGTTCTGCCCGTGCTGCCGCCCGACCTGCGTCCGCTGGTTCCGCTGGATGGCGGCCGCTTCGCCACCTCCGACCTGAACGACCTGTACCGCCGCGTCATCAACCGCAACAGCCGTCTGCGCCGCCTGCTCGAACTGAAAGCGCCCGAGATCATCGCGCGCAACGAAAAGCGCATGCTGCAGGAAGCCGTGGACAGCCTGCTGGACAACGGCCGCCGCGGCAAGGCCATGACGGGCGCCAACAAGCGCGCGCTCAAGTCGCTGGCCGACATGATCAAGGGCAAGGGCGGGCGTTTCCGTCAGAACCTGCTGGGCAAGCGTGTCGATTATTCCGGCCGTTCCGTGATTACCGTGGGTCCCACGCTCAAGCTGCACCAGTGCGGCCTGCCCAAACTCATGGCACTGGAACTGTTCAAGCCTTTCATCTTCGCGCGTCTCGAGCAGATGGGCATTGCCACGACCATCAAGGCGGCGAAAAAGGAAGTCGAGAACAACAACCCTGTCGTCTGGGACATTCTCGAAGAGGTGATCAAGGAGCACCCCGTGCTGCTGAACCGGGCGCCTACGCTGCACCGTCTCGGCATCCAGGCGTTTGAGCCGCTGCTGATCGAAGGCAAGGCCATCCAGCTGCATCCGCTGGTGTGCTCGGCGTTCAACGCCGACTTCGACGGTGACCAGATGGCCGTGCACGTGCCGCTGTCGGTGGAAGCGCAGGTGGAAGCCCGCGTGCTGATGCTGGCCTCCAACAACGTGCTGTTTCCGGCATCGGGTGAACCGTCGATCGTGCCTTCGCAGGACGTGGTGCTGGGCCTGTACTACACCACGCGCGAAAAAATCAACGGCAAGGGTGAGGGCATGGTCTTCGCCGACATCGGTGAGGTGGAACGCGCGCTGGCCAACAAGGAAGTTGAACTCACCAGCCGCATCACCGTGCGCCTGACCGAGTACAGCAAGGACAAGGAAAACGGCGAGTTCATTCCGAAGACCAGCCTGGTGGAAACCACCGTGGGCCGGGCCTTGCTGAGCGAGATCCTGCCCAAGGGGTTGCCATTCAGTGTACTCAACAAGCCGCTGAAGAAGAAGGAAATTTCGAAGCTGATCAACAGCAGCTTCCGCAAGTGTGGTCTGAAGGAAACCGTGGTGTTCGCCGACAAGCTGTTGCAGAACGGTTTCAGCCTGGCCACGCGCGCCGGCATTTCGATCGCGATCGAGGACATGCTGGTGCCGACGCAGAAGCAGGACATCATCAGCCGCGCCGAAGCCGAGGTGAAGGAAATCCAGCAGCAATACTCCTCCGGCCTGGTGACGGCCGGTGAGCGCTACAACAAGGTGGTGGACATCTGGGGCAAGGCCGCGGACGACGTGTCCAAGGTGATGATGGCTCAGCTGGCCAAGCAGAAAACCACTGACCGCAACGGCAAGGAAGTGGAGCAGGAATCCTTCAACTCCATCTACATGATGGCCGACTCCGGCGCCCGGGGCTCGGCGGCGCAGATCCGCCAGCTCGCCGGCATGCGCGGCTTGATGGCCAAGCCCGATGGCTCGATCATCGAGACGCCGATTACCGCGAACTTCCGCGAAGGCCTGAACGTGCTGCAGTACTTCATCTCCACGCACGGCGCCCGAAAGGGCCTGGCCGATACGGCGTTGAAGACCGCCAACTCCGGCTACCTGACCCGCCGCCTGGTGGACGTGACGCAGGATCTGGTCATCAAGGAAGACGATTGCGGCACGCACAACGGACAGGTGATGCGCGCCATCGTCGAGGGCGGCGAGGTGCTGGAAAGCCTGCGCGAGCGTATCCTGGGCCGCACGGCGGCCGAGGACGTGCTGCATCCCGAGACCCGCGAGGTGGTCACCAAGGCTGGCGAGATGTTCGACGAAGACATGATCGACCAGATCGAAGCCGTCGGCGTGGACGAGGTGAAGGTGCGCACGGCGCTCACCTGCGAAACCCGTTTTGGCCTGTGCGCCAAGTGCTACGGTCGCGATCTGGGCCGTGGTGGCTTGGTCAACGTGGGCGAAGCGGTGGGCGTGATCGCCGCGCAATCCATCGGCGAACCCGGCACGCAGCTGACGATGCGCACGTTCCACATCGGTGGCGCGGCGTCGCGCGCGGCCATCGCCAGCAGCGTGGAAGCGAAATCCAGCGGCAGCGTCGGATTCAACGCCACCATGCGCTACGTGAGCAACAGCAAGGGCGAACTGGTGGTGATTTCGCGCTCTGGCGAGATCATCATCGTTGACGAACACGGCCGCGAGCGCGAACGCCACAAGGTGCCGTATGGTGCCATCATGGCGATCAAGCCCGACCAGCAGATCAAGGCCGGTACCATCCTGGCCAACTGGGATCCGCTGACCCGCCCGATCATTACCGAATATGCCGGCCAGGTGAAGTTCGAGAACGTCGAGGAAGGCCTGACGGTCGCCAAGCAGGTGGACGAAGTGACCGGCCTGTCCACGCTGGTGGTGATCGACCCGAAACGCCGTGGCGCCACCAAGGTGGTGCGTCCGCAGGTGAAACTGATCGATGCCGAAGGCAAGGAAGTAAAGATCCCCGGCACCGACCACTCGGTGACGATCGGCTTCCAGGTCGGCGCGCTGATCCAGGTGCGCGACGGGCAGGAAGTCGGCCCCGGCGAAGTGCTGGCGCGCATCCCGATCGAAGGGCAGAAGACGCGAGACATCGTGGGCGGTCTGCCGCGCGTGGCCGAACTGTTCGAAGCCCGTTCGCCCAAGGACAAGGGCGTGCTGGCCGAGCTGACCGGCACCGTTTCTTTCGGCAAGGAGACCAAGGGCAAGATCCGCCTGCAGATCACCGATCCGGACGGCAAGGTGTGGGAAGAACTCATTCCCAAGGAGAAGAACATCCTTGTGCACGAAGGCCAGGTGGTCAACAAGGGCGAGAGCATCGTCGACGGTCCGGCCGATCCGCAGGACATCCTGCGCCTGCTGGGCATCGAGGAGCTGGCGCGCTACATCGTCGACGAGGTGCAGGACGTGTACCGTCTGCAGGGTGTGAAGATCAACGACAAGCACATCGAGGTGATCGTGCGCCAGATGCTGCGCCGCGTCGTGGTCGAGAACCCGGGCGATTCCGGCTACATTGCCGGCGAACAGGTCGAGCGCAGCGAGATCTACAACACCAACGATGCCCTGCTGGCCGAGGGGAAGGTGCCTGCCACCTATACCAACCTGCTGCTGGGGATCACCAAGGCGTCGCTGTCGACCGACAGCTTCATCTCCGCCGCGTCCTTCCAGGAAACCACGCGCGTGCTGACCGAAGCCGCCATCATGGGCAAGCGCGACGAACTGCGCGGCCTGAAGGAAAACGTGATCGTCGGCCGCTTGATTCCTGCCGGCACGGGATTCGCTTATCACGAAGCCCGCAAGGTGAAGGATGAAATGGACGAGGCCGAGCGCCGCGCCATTGCAGAGGCCGAGGAGCAGGAGCTTGCCGAGGCAACGCAGGAGGCGGAATTGGCCGATGCGGGCGATCTGACGGCAGCGCCTGCTGGCGATGACGAGTAAGGCTGCTGCTGCCTCCCCATGTTCTGCGCTCCATGCGCGCAGACAGGAGGCAGGAGACTGACAACTGAAAAGGTTTGTGCCTTTGGGCACAGACCTTTTTTCGTGTTTATGCCCCGCTGACGCCATGCAGGTGAAGAAATTGCAAGAATCCGAGAAAGCACAGCCGCGACAGGAAAAACCTGCGCGTGTTGCGTTGTGGCAGCAATTGCAGCATGTCGCGCATCTGGTGCAGGCGGTTTCGCAAGGCAGCAGCGCAACGGCAACGCTGGAGGCCGTGCCTGCCGCGTTGCGTGCAGGCGTGCAGGCGCTGGGCTACCAGGTGTTGCGCCGGCTGGGCATGGCGCGCTGGCTGCGTGCGCAACTGGTGCCGCGGTCTCCGCGACCCGATGTGGACGCCTTGTTGTGCTGCGCGCTGGCCTTGGCCTGGAAGCAGAATGCTGCCAGCACCTGCCATGCCTCCACGGCTTTGGCGGGTGATACCTTGTCAGACCCGGCAGGGGATGAGTCGATGCCGTACAGCGCGTTCACGCTGGTCAACCAGGCGGTGGAGGCTGCGCGGCGCCATCCGCGCATGCGCCACCAGGCTGGGTTGGTCAACGCGTGTCTGCGCCGTTTCCTGAGCGAGCGCGATACCTGGCAGGAGCGCTGCCGCCAGGCCAGCCCGCAGCATTGCCCAGAGCTGCTCAACCTGCCGCCCTGGTGGTGGGCGCGGCTGCAGGCGGATCATCCGCATGATGCCTTGGCGATCGCACAGGCCGGGCAACGGCAGCCATCCATGCATCTGCGTGTCAATGCGCGCCGGATAACACCTGCGCGCTATCTGCAGGAGCACCTGCTGCCGGCTGGGCTGGCCGGGCGCCTGCTTGATGCGTACGGCATCCTGCTGGAAAAACCGTGCCCTGTGCAGCAGTTGCCGGCTTTCGCGCAGGGGCTGGTATCGGTGCAGGACGCTGCCGCGCAACTGGCTGCGCCGTTGCTGCTGCAGGCATTGCAGGCACGCAAGCCACAAGATGGACTGCGCCTGCTTGACGCCTGCGCGGCGCCCGGAGGCAAAACGGCGCACCTGCTGGAACTGGGCAACCATGATGTGACGGCACTGGATGTCGATGCAGCGCGTTGTGAACGGATCAACGATACATTGCAACGCCTTGGCTTGCAGGCATCCCGGGTGCATACGGCCGATGCCGCGCAGCCCGGCACCTGGTGGAATGGCGAACCGTTTGACGGCATTCTGCTCGATGCGCCGTGCAGCGCTTCGGGCATTGTCCGGCGCCATCCCGATATCGTCTGGCTACGCCGAGAGGAGGATGTGGATCGGCTGGTGCAGATACAGCAACAGTTGCTGGATGCCCTGTGGCCGCTGCTGGATCGCGGCGGCGTCCTGTTGTATTGCACATGCTCGGTTTTTCGTGCAGAGGGCGAAGAACAGGTGGAGGCGTTCCTTTTGCGCCACAATGATGCGCTGCGTTTGCCAGCCCCCGGGCACTTGTTGCCTGCGCAGGCGCCATATGGGGGCGTGCTGGGGCAAAATGTGAAACAGTCCTCTCCAGAAAATCCCGCGCAATCGGATCTTTCCGCGCAATTGCCGGACCACGATGGTTTCTTCTACACCCTGCTGGCCAAGAATGCCTGATGCCCTGCGCGCCTTGCTGCGCTGGTTGCGGCTGGGCCAGTCGCTTCTGGTGCGCTGCATGCTGGCTTTGCTGCTGAGCGCGGTGACCCTGCCAGCTGCCGCGCAAGTGCGAGGACCCGCCATCACCGATGTGCGTTTCGACGTGGGAGACGATGGCATCCGCATGAGCGGCAACGTGCGTTTCACCTTGTCGGACAAGGTGCGGGAAACGCTGGAGCGGGGCGTGCCGGTTTATTTCCTGTTTGAAACCCAGACTACGCGTGACCGGTGGTACTGGTCGGGCAAGGTGGTTCATGCCAACAAGCGCTATATCCGTCTGCTGTATCAGCCGTTGACGCGGCGCTGGCGGATCAACGTCAGCGGCGAGCCGTTCAACCGCGGCTCGGTTGGCGTGATGCTGAACCAGAATTTCGACAGCCTGGACGCCGCGCTGGGCATGGTTCGCCGCATTTCTAGCTGGCATGTGCTGGATGCCGGCGAATGGTCGGCCGACAACAGTTATGTCGTTCGGGCACGGTTGCGCATGGATGTTTCCCAACTGGGGCAGCCATTCCAGATCGGCACCGTGGGCCAAGCCGGCTGGAGCCTGGATGTGGAACGCATCTTCCCGATCACGGCGCAGGATCTGGGCAAGACCGTCAGCGGGCTTTGAAACCCGGCGTACTGAATTCGATGGCAACCGTGCTGCGGCGTTTCTGGAAAAATACCCGCACTGCCCGATGGGGGGTGATTACGGGCGTGGCACTCGTCGTCTCGATCGCCCTGGTGATGATGTTCCTGCTGGCGCAGGCCACCAACAACCGCGAAATTTACGAGCGCAATTACCAGCGCCTGCTGGTGGCCAACATCGCCGCCGCCGCCGTTTTGCTGGTGGTGTTGTGCTGGCTGTCCTGGCGCATGTGGCTGCGCCTGCGGCGGGGCAAATTCGGCAGCCGCCTGTTGCTCAAGCTGGCGCTGGTGTTCGTGCTGGTGGCCAGCGTGCCGGGTGCATTGCTCTATCTGGTGGCTTACCAGTTCGTTTCACGATCCATCGAAAGCTGGTTCGACGTCAAGGTCGAAAGAGCGCTGAACGCAGGGTTGGGCCTGGGACAGAACGTGCTGGACATCCTGACTGCGGACGTGGCCAGCAAGACGCAGGCCGCGGCGCAGGAACTGGGGGGCCTGCCGGCTTTCGATGTCGGGGTGACGCTGGAGCGGCTGCGCAGCCAGCAAAACGCTGACCGCCTGGTTTTGTGGGATCAGGACGGCCAGCAGATCGCAGCCACAGCCGTTCCAAGCTTTTTGTCCATTTCCACGGCACCTACTCCCGAGGTACTTGCCCTGCTCCGGCAGCAACCGGTCGTGGCTTATATCGAAGGGCTGGATGAAGCCGTAGACCAGCTGACGGACGCCGCAATGCCAAACAGTGCGTCGCTCCAGGCGATGAGGCCGGTGCATATCGCAGCCTATGCGCTGGTGCGCCCGGCGCAATTCGGATTGCAGGATGAGGCGTGGGTCTTGCAATTGCTGCAGCCCGTTCCGCAGGAACTGCTGAAGAATGCCGTGTTGGTGCAGACGGCCAATCGGGAATACCAGGAGCGCGCATTGGCGCGAACCGGCATGCAGCGCATGTTCATCGGCACGCTGACCCTGACCTTGTTCCTGGCGGTATTTGGCGCCGTGCTGCTGGCCGCGTTGCTGGCGGCACAACTGGCGCGGCCGCTATTGTTATTGGCAGAAGGGGTGCGGCAGGTTGCCGAGGGCGATTTGCGGCCCAAGCATATCCACAGTGCACGCGATGAATTGGGCGGGTTGACACGATCATTCGCGCAGATGACGCAGCAGTTGGCGGAGGCCCGGAAGGCGGTGGCCAACAGCATGGCCGAGCTCGACGCTTCCCGGTCGGAACTGCAGACCATTCTCGACAACCTGACTTCCGGCGTGCTGGTGCTGCATCCTGATGGCACGATTGTTTCGGCCAACGCCGGAGCGGGCCGCATCCTGGGAATCCCGGAAAAAGAATTGCCGGGAAAACTGCTGGGCCACGTTCCCGGGTTGGAGCACATGGCTGAAGTCGTCCAGCAGCAGTTTGAAGTCCTGCTGGAACCGGAGCCTGCGCAGAGCCTGTCGATGGAGTCGAACCTGCCCGCCGCAATGCCGGCATGCGCGCAGGACTCCGACCCGCCTGCGGTGCAAGGGCGTGAACACTTGCCTGCAAGAGCCGTTGCGGGCAATTACTGGCAGCATTCCATGGAGCTCAATCCGCCTTCGCACGAGGGGCTGCACCAGGATGTCATGACGCTGGTCCTGCGGGGCGCCATGCTGCCCGAAGGAGAGGTTCCCGGCGCGCGCCTGCTGGTGTTCGAAGACATATCGGCCATTGTTTCGGCTCAGCGCGTCCAGGCATGGGGAGAGGTGGCCCGCCGCCTCGCGCATGAAATCAAGAATCCACTGACACCGATCCAGCTTTCGGCCGAGCGGCTCGAATTGAAGCTCATGGAAAGCCTGCCGCAGAAAGAGCAGGAAGTCCTGCGCCGCTCGGTGCGCACGATCGTCGATCAGGTTGATGCCATGAAGCGCCTGGTCAACGAGTTCCGCGACTACGCCCGGCTGCCGTCCGCCCGGCTGCAGCCGCTGGACCTGAACGCGCTCATCAACGACGTGCTGCAACTCTATGGGGCAGAAAATGCCCAGGTGCCGGTGCGCGCCGAGCTCGATCCCGAATGCCTGCCGGTACTTGCGGATGCCCAGCAGATGCGCCAGGTGATCCACAACCTGCTGCAGAATGCGCAGGACGCGCAGCAGCAGATGGCGGGAGAAACGCGCGAACCGGTCCTGATACAGACTCAGTGGCGGCCGGCGACGCAGCGGGTGCGATTGACCGTCTGCGATGCAGGCCCCGGCTTTCCTGAGCACATCCTGCAGCGCGCATTCGAGCCCTACGTCACGACCAAGCCGCGCGGCACTGGACTGGGTCTGGCCGTCGTCAAAAAAATCGCCGACGAGCATGGCGCGCGCATCACCATCGGCAACCGCGTGCAGGATGGCGTTGTGCTTGGCGCGCAGGTCAGTCTGCTCATCCCTGCAAGCGATCAGCCGCTTTCGCAGGATCGTGCGATGGAAGCCGGAACAACACTCTGATATCCCGAAACTGGCTCGCCTGCCAGCCCTGTCGCCAATTGGGACTATCTGTCCAGGACAGGCTTCAGCCGACCATTTGGGCGGGGTATTCGTGGATGCGAAGGCGATCTTGCTCCCGCGCGATTTGCCTGTATCATTGAAACCACAGACATATCTGCACGAAGACGGACAAGGCGCAGCAATGGCAAACATTCTGGTGGTCGACGACGAGCATGGCATCCGCGAGTTGCTCTCCGAAATCCTCAATGACGAAGGGCATACGGTCGATCTGGCCGAGAACGCGGCCCAGGCACGCCAGGCGCGCCTGCAATCCACCTATGACCTGGTATTGCTCGACATCTGGATGCCAGACACCGATGGCGTCACCCTGCTCAAGGAATGGTCGGGCGGTGATCTGCTGACCATGCCCGTCATCATGATGAGTGGCCATGCCACTATCGAAACGGCGGTGGAGGCCACCCGCATCGGTGCCTTGTCTTTTCTCGAAAAGCCCATCACCCTGCAGAAACTGCTTTCCGCCGTGGAGTTGGGGCTTACGCGCGAACCCGCCAGAAGGCCTGCGCCACCCGCCGCGCTTGTGGTGACCGAAGGCAATGGCCTCAATGGCCAGGCGGGAGCAGAGCCGGAGCAGGGAACATCCGGTTTTGCACCCATGGCCGGTGTGGTCGCGCCGCAGCAGCCTGCGGCCATCCAGAGTTTTGATCTGGAAAAGCCCTTGCGGGAGGCGCGCGACGATTTCGAGCGGGCCTATTTCACCTTTCACCTCCAGCGCGAGAATGGTTCGATGACGCGCGTGGCCGAGAAAACCGGGCTGGAGCGCACCCACCTGTATCGCAAGCTCAAACAGCTGGGCGTGGAAATCGGGCGCGAGCGCAAAGGCTAGGCCGTGTCATTTCCCCGCGCCTTTTCTGGGCGAGTGCGTTTGCCGCAGTTGTCGGTAGGTGACGGTGTATCGGCATCTGCTGCAAGCGGTGCGACGGGCGCGCGTCTGCATCCTGTGCGGCGGCGTTTGCTGTCGTGACACCACCTGTTGCAGGGCCGCAAGGCGGCGCCGGGGCGCCGCAGCACAGGCTGTCCGTACTGGTGGCATTGCCTGCGCATAGTCCGCTTTCGGCCGCGCCATTGCATTACGTGCATCACACTCCGCTGCCTGCGGGCACGCTGGTGCGCGTCCCCCTGGGGCAGCGCAGTGTGCTGGGCGTGGTGTGGGACGAGGGGCCGCATGCGGCGCCCGTGCCCGCGGATGTCGAGCCCCGTTCCATTGTCGAGGCGTTCGATGAGTTGCCTGCCCTGGATGTGTCCTGGCGGGAACTGGTCGCCTTCGTGGCCCGTTATTACCAGCGCAGTCTCGGTGAAGTGGCGCTGGCTGCATTGCCGCCGCAATTGCGCGACCTGGACCGCACGCAGCTCATGCGGCGCCTCAAGAAGCAGGCCCGCCATGCCCGCGAGACCGAGCCGCAAGACGTGGCGCAAGCGGAAACGGTATTCCCATCCGAAATACCCGTGGTGCTCACGCCCCAGCAAGCCGCAGCGGTTGCTGCCATCGATGCCGCTGCGCGCCTGCAGCCTGCGCCGCCCATGCTGCTGTTTGGCTGCACAGGCAGCGGCAAGACGGAGGTGTACCTGCGCGCCGTCGAGCAGGTGCTGGCGCGTGATCCGCTGGCGCAGGTGCTGGTGCTGGTGCCGGAAATCAACCTGACGCCGCAGCTGGAACAGCGCTTTGCGCAGCGCTTCCCGCTACAGCGCAGGGTTGCACTGCACAGCGGCATGACGCCAGCGCAGCGCCTGTACGGGTGGCTGGCGTCCCATACCGGCGAGGCGCGCATTGTCCTGGGCACGCGCATGGCGGTGCTGGCATCCATTCCGCGGTTGCGCCTGATCGTTGTCGACGAGGAGCATGATCCCAGTTACAAGCAGCAGGAAGGCGCGCGCTATTCGGCACGCGATCTGGCCATTTACCGTGCGCGCCAGATGCGGGCCGCCGTGCTGCTGGGTTCGGCCACGCCGTCGCTGGAGAGCTGGCACCACAGCCGGCCGGTTGCGCAGGACGATGCGGGCGGCCGTTATCTGCGGCTGTGCATGCCCGAGCGCATCGGCGCGGCAGCATTGCCTACGGTGCGTTTGGTCGACATGACGCAGCAGCCGCGCGGCACCGTGTGCAGTCAGGCCCTGCTCGAGGCGGTGCAGCAGCGCGCACTGCGTGGCGAGCAAAGCCTGCTTTTGCTCAATCGCCGCGGGTATGCGCCAGTCCTGCACTGCACGGCTTGTGGCTGGAAAAGCCAATGTCCGCATTGCAGCGCCTACCGGGTGTTCCACAAGATCGATCGCACCCTGCGCTGTCACCATTGTGGGTATACCGTGCGGGTTCCGCGCGCGTGTCCGGATTGCGGCAATCAGGACGTGCGCACCGTGGGCCAGGGAACCGAGCAGTTGGAAGAGGCGTTGAACCAGCAGTTGCAGGCTGTGCGCCGCCCGGATGGCGAGGCGCTGGGCGTGTTGCGCGTCGATGCCGACACCACGCGTGGCGCGGGCAGCCTTGAGGAACACTTGGCGCGCGCCCACAGTGGCGCCGTCGATGTGCTGGTCGGCACGCAGATGCTGGCGAAAGGACACGATTTCCGCCGCATTACCCTGGTGGCAGCGCTCAACCCGGACACTGGGTTATTCAGCAGCGATTTCCGTGCGCCCGAGCGGTTGTTTGCCCTGCTGATGCAGGCGGGTGGCCGTGCCGGGCGTGATCCTGCGTTGAGCAGTCGCGGCGAATTGTGGGTGCAGACGTGTTTTCCGTCGCATCCGCTGTATGCGGCGCTGCGCAAGCACGACTACCCGATTTTTGCCCAGCAGCAGCTGGACGAGCGACTTGCCGCTGGCATGCCGCCCTTCAGCCACCAGGCACTCATTCGCGCAGAGGCTCGTGCGCAACAGGCAGCGCAGGAATTTCTCAATGCCTGCGCTGCCGCAGCCGGATCATTGCCCGAAGCCGCGCAGGTGCAATGCTATCCCGCCGTGCCCATGGTGCCGCAGCGCATTGCCAACCGCGAGCGGGCGCAGATGCTCATCGAAAGCGCCAGCCGCGTTGCTTTGCAGCGCCTGTTGCCGCAGCTGGGTGTGCTGCTGCACCAGCACCGCACATCTACCATCCTGCGCTGGTCGGTCGACGTGGATCCGCTGGCGGTTTGAAGGGCGTTTTGTTTTCCTGGGCTACCCTTGCCCACCGTGTCCATTTCCAGGCCGTACAGCCAATCGGCACGAAACCGTGCATATGTTGGGTCCCTGCATGGGGAAGCCGGGCCGTTTGTCCAGTGGCCAATCTTGCATATAAAAATAAAACTAAAGAATATTTATATAAATAAATTGAAACAAATGCATGATAATTCTGCGACGAGACGGGCGCAGCGCGGTTGATGGGCCGCGTCACGCATCCGTGCTTTTGGCGCAAACAGGAGGCAATCATGCAAACCATGCAATGGCGGAACGGAGCAATACGTTTTGGGGTGGTTTTTTCTCTGGTTCTGCTCGCAGCCCTGCCGATGGACGCTGCGGCCGGGCAGTTGCCTGTGGCGGGGGCGGACAACCATATGCCGATTCAGACGGCCAGCCGCCGCCGATCGAATAAGGCGCCCCGCAAAAGCAACGAGCTGGTGTATCCCAACGGCGAGACCTATTCGCAGCGCGAGCGCCGTCTTATGCGCGAATGCCGTGGCTTGCCCAACGCCGGCGCCTGTCGCGGGTATGGTCAGTAAAACCAGCGCAGGTTGTGGTGCAGGCTATTTATCAGCTATCGGCCGGCCGGGATGCTGAACTGTTTTGCGCGAGCAATGTGATGGCTGCCTGAGTGCAGAAGCTGCACACCGTGCTTTGTCAGGCTGCAATGGATGCGGGTGCGGTATTGAGGTCTGACAACGGCCAGCGCGGCTTGACGTCGAAAGCATAGTCGCGGCGCAAGTCTGCCAGGCCGGCCTGCAGGCGCATGGCGGCGGCCAGGGCAATCATGGCACCGTTGTCGGTGCACAAGGCCATTTCCGGATAATGCACGCGCACACCACGCTTCTGGCAGGTAGCCTGCAACTGGCTGCGCAATTCGCGGTTGGCGCCCACGCCGCCCGCGACCACCAGGCGGTGCAGGCCCGTGGTCTCCAGGGCCTTGAGCGATTTCTTCACCAGCACTTCCACGATCGCGGCCTGCGTGCTGGCCGCCAGATCGGCACGAGCCTGGTCGCAG
This sequence comes from Allobrachymonas sp., assembly GCA_039808005.1. Lineage (GTDB taxonomy): Bacteria > Pseudomonadota > Gammaproteobacteria > Burkholderiales > Burkholderiaceae_C > Brachymonas. The sequence continues at coordinate 21,481 of JBDHSG010000011.1, forward strand.
GCATCCTTTCCCAGCTTGTTGGCCTGGGTCAGCACGGCGGTCTTGAGCCCGGCAAACGAAAAGTCAAGATCGCCGCTGTGCAGCAGGGGGCGAGGCAGGGCAAAGGTGCTGGCATCGCCGAATTCGGCCATGCGCGCCAGCGCCGGTCCGCCGGGATAGCCCAGGCCCAGCAGTTTGGCCGATTTGTCGAAGGCCTCGCCTGCGGCGTCGTCGATCGTTTCTCCGAGCAAGGCATATTGCGCCACACTGTCCACCCGCATGAGTTGGGTGTGGCCACCCGATACCAGCAATGCCACGAAGGGAAATTGCGGCGGATCGTCGCTCAGGAAAGGGGACAGCAGATGCCCTTCGAGATGATGCACGCCGATCACCGGCTTGTCCAGCGCGGCGGCCAGCGCGCAGGCCACGCCCGCACCCACGAGCAAGGCACCGGCCAGTCCGGGTCCCTGGGTGAAGGCAACGGCATCCAGTTCGGACAGTTCGTGGCCGGCCTGCTGCATGACCTGGCGTACCAGCGGCACCACCCGGCGGATGTGGTCGCGGCTGGCCAGTTCCGGCACCACGCCGCCATAGGCCTGGTGCATGTCGATCTGGCTGTGCAGGCCCTGGGCCAGCAGCCGGGGAACGGCCGCATGGGGCAGGGCCTGCGCAAGGGCCACGCCGGTTTCATCGCAGGACGATTCGATGCCCAGCACCAGCGCGGGCTTGGTCATTGCGGGGGCGGAAGCGGTGGCATGGTTCATGTAAACAATCAGCAGGGAGCGATCTCGATCAATGCAATGGCGGCAATTCCGCCAGCGTCCGGTCGGGGCGCCGGCAGGCAGGGCAGCGGGTGGGCCGCTTCATGCACCGGCCTGTCTGGCCAGCTGTTGCAGCACCCATCCGGCGGCGCAGAGGCCGAAGGTGGCCGTCACGGTCACCGATGAACCATAGCCCTGGCAATTGAGGCTGCTGTCCACCGCGTCGGTTTCGCAGCCTGCGGCAGCCGGGCGCTGTACCGGTTCGCGGCTGAAGACGCAGGCAAGGCCAAAGGATTTGCCATCGCGCGGTCCCTGGTGCCATTTGCGCAGACGCTGGCGCAATTGTGCCAGCAGGGGGTCGTGTGTGGCGCGGGCCAGGTCATCCACCTCCACCAGCCAGGGGCTTTGTTTGCCACCCGCCGCGCCCACGGTAACGAACGTGGCTTTTTCGGTGTGCGCCCACGTGGCCATGGCGGTTTTTGCCGCCATCTGGTCGCAGGCGTCGATCACGGCATCCACTGGCGTGGGCAATACGGCGGGCCAGTTGTCCGGTTCCACGAAGGCATCGATGGCGTGCACGCGGCACTGCGGATGAAAGCTGGTGATGCGTTCCTGCATCGCAAGCACCTTGGCTCGGCCGAGCGTGGCGTCGGTGGCGTGTATCTGGCGGTTGATGTTGGATTCGGCCACGTGGTCCAGGTCGATCAGCGTGATCTGTCCGACGCCGCTGCGCGCCAGCGCTTCTGCCGCCCAGGAACCCACGCCGCCGATGCCCACCACCGCCACGTGCGCGCGAGCAATCGCATCGGCGCCTGCCGCTCCGTACAGGCGGGAGATGCCGCCGAAGCGCCTGGAGGGATGAACGGAAGAGGGTGACACGTCAAGGGGGTTCGGACAGAAAAGCAAAATTCTATCGGCTGGAACAACCGTACGGCGTCCGGAGATATTCGGCAGAAAGCCGAGCGGGTCCACGGTATCCCCGATAATGGCATCTCATGCTGCTCCTGTGCCCCTTGCGCACCCAACCCAATACCTTCTTATGACACCGTCCGTGGCCCATTCCCGCCAGTCGTCGATTTCCCCGGCCCGCATTGCGCCAGTGGAAGAAATCGTGGCCGACCTACGCGCCGCAAAGATGGTCATTCTGGTGGACGAAGAAGACCGCGAGAACGAAGGCGACCTGATGCTCGCGGCCGAGCACGTCACGCCAGAAGCCATCAATTTCATGGCGACCCATGCCCGCGGGCTGATCTGCCTGACACTGACGCGCGAACGCTGCGAGCAGCTGGACCTGGCGCCCATGACCGGACGCAACGGCACGCGCTATGGCACGGCCTTTACCACCTCGATCGAGGCGGCGCAAGGCGTGACCACCGGCATATCGGCCGCCGACCGCGCGCGCACCATCGAAATGGCCGTCAAGGGCGCTGCGCGCGACATTGTCCAGCCCGGCCACGTGTTCCCGATCCAGGCGGTGGAAGGCGGTGTGCTGATGCGCGCGGGCCATACTGAAGCGGGCTGCGACCTGGCACGCATGGCCGGCTGTGTGCCGGCTGCGGTGATTTGCGAGATCATGAACGAAGACGGCACCATGGCGCGGCTGCCGCAACTGCGCCAGTTTGCCGCACAGCATGGGCTGAAAATCGGCACTATTGCCGATTTGATCGAGCACCGCATTCGCAACGAATCCCTGATCCGCAAGGTGGCCTCGCGGCCACTGCAGACGGCGCATGGCGAGTTTGTGGCGCATGCCTACCGCGACATCCACGGCGACAACCTCCATCTGGCACTGGTCAAGGGGAACTGGCAGGCCGATGAAGTGGTGCCGGTGCGCGTGCATGAACCGCTGTCCCTGCTGGATGCGCTGGAGACGGGCCGCAAGGTGCACAGCTGGAGCCTGGAAGACAGCCTGCGCCATATCCAGCACCGGCAGCGTGGTGTAGTGGTGCTGCTCAACTGCGGCGAAAGTGCGGATCAATTGCTGGCGCAGTTCGATGGCGTGGCACAGGCCACGCATGCGCCGGCCATGGGGCTGGACTTGCGCAACTATGGCATTGGCGCCCAAATCCTGCGTGAATGCGGCGCGCGCAAACTGCACATCCTCGGGCCCAGCCGGCGCATGCCCAGCATGGCAGGCTATGATCTGGAAATTGCCGGATTTACCGAAGCGCCCGACAAATGACTGGATAGCCACGGCCAGCATGCCGGATCCGCAGGGCCGTTGATAATGCGCAACGCCGGTTCCTGCATGTTGCGCAGAAATACCGATTGATGGTGCGGCATTGCGCATTCCTTTTCATCTTCGCGAACAATTGAACAGATTCTCATGAAAGACGCAAACAAGGGCGATATCGCCAGCCAGTTGGATGGCAAGAAACTGCGCATTGGGGTGGTACAGGCACGCTTCAATGCCGACATCACCGACGCCATGACCGAAGCCTGCCTGGCGGAGCTCATGGAGCTGGGTGTCAAGGCCAAGAACGTGACGCTGGTGCAGGTGCCCGGCGCGCTCGAAATACCGGTTGCCCTGCAGGGCCTGGCCGATCGTGCCAAGTACGACGCCCTGATCGCCATCGGTTGCGTGATCCGGGGCGAAACCTACCATTTCGAGTTGGTCGCCAATGAGTCTGGTGCTGGTGTTTCGCGCGTGGCGCTGGATTTTGCGCTGCCGGTGGCCAATGCCATTCTCACCGTGGAAAACGCCAAGCAGGCCAAGGCGCGGCAAAACGAAAAGGTCGTGGATGCAGCACGCGTGGCGGTGGAAATGGCCCTGCTGCTGCGCGCCGTGTACCAGTGAAAGAGGCAGCCGAGATGAATGCTCCTTCCACGGGAATGACCCCCGAAGAGGCACTGCAGGCCACGCTGCAGCAGCCCGAAAAACCCGCCAAGGCGCGCAAGACGCCTGGCAGGACCGGCCGTGCACGTGCGCGCGAGTTCATCGTGCAGGCGCTGTATCAGCACATGGTCGGCGGCAACGATGCCGCCGCCATTGACCAGTTCACGCGTGAGCTGACGGGCTTTCACAAAGGCGACAGCGCCCACTTCGATGCCGTTTTTCACGGCTGCGTCCAACAGGCCGCCGAACTGGATGCGCTGATTTCCCCCAAGCTGGATCGCGGCCTGCACGAAATCTCCCCGATCGAGCATGCCTGCATGTGGATTGGCGTTTACGAACTCAAGCACTGCCTGGACGTGCCTTGGCGTGTGGTCCTCAATGAGTGCATTGAACTGACGAAGTGCTTTGGCGGAACCGACGGACACAAATATGTCAATGGCGTGCTGCATGCGCTGGCGCCCGAGCTGCGCGCGGCCGAAGTCCGCGCCGATGGATCGCGCACATCCTGAGGCCTTTCCTTTTCGAAACAACCGCATTTGCCCATGAGCACTGCCGCGCACCCACCCTTCATCCTGTCGGTGCGCGTGTACTGGGAAGACACCGATGCCGGCGGTGTCGTCTACTATGCCAACTACCTGAAGTTTTTTGAACGCGCCCGCACCGAATGGCTGCGTAGTCTGGGCGTGAACCAGCAAGCCTTGAAAGAAGAGGCGGGCGGCATATTCGTGGTAAGCGAAGCCACCATCAAATACCATCGGTCTGCGCGGCTGGACGACCGGCTCACCATTACCGCCGGTTTGCAGCATGCGGGCAAGGCCAGCGTCGTGTTCGTGCAGCAGGCACGGTACGGAGGGCCAGACGGTGATTTGCTGGCCGAAGCCACCGTCCGCGTGGGATGGGTGCAGGCGCAGACCATGCGGCCGGCGCGCATGCCCGAGGAGATCTGGCGCGCCTTGCAGGAGAATGCGCCCGCGTCCTGACGCGTGCTTTTCTCCGCAACGGCCACTAGAGCAGACCATTGCAGGTGCGTCAGGCGCCGGGTGATGCGTGTTTGCGGGGCTTGCGCGGCTTGCCCTGCAAGATGCGGTCGAATGCCCAGTTGGGCAGCAGCCGCAACACCTTGGCCACGATGGCCATTTGCCACGGAATCACGCAATAGCCCGTATTGGACTGGATCGCATGCCAGGCGCGATCGGCAAACTGTTCGGCAGTGAGCAGGAAATGCCGCGTATGGGTGTCGTGTGCCGTCATGGGGGTGTCGATGTACCCCGGCAACAGGGTGATGACCTGTACACCGCAATCGCGCAATTCGCCGCGCAGGCTTTCGCAGTAGCTGATGACGGCGGCCTTGCTGGAGCAGTAGGCGCCGTGGCCGGGCAAGCCACGAATGCCTGCGACGCTGGCAAAGCCTATCAGTTTCCCGCTGCGCCGCGCCCGCATGGGAGGGATGAATGGATGAAAGGTCGCTGCCATTCCCATGCAGTTGGTGGCGTAGATGTCGGCCATCACGTCCAGGTCTTCGCGCACGGCCGTGTCGATGCCGTGGCTGATGCCGGCACAGGCCAGCACTACGTCTGGCAGGCCCTGCTGGGCGATGCAGGCCCGGCCTGCCGCGCCGATGGCGTCGATGTTGCGCACGTCGGCGCAGTAGGTGGCGTAGCGTGCCGGATCGATGCCGTGCTGCGCCGCCCAATCATGAACGGCCTGCACGCACCGCGCCACCAGCGCCAGCCGGTAGCCCGCATGGGCGTAACGCAGGGCCAGCGCCTGCCCAATGCCGCTGGAGGCACCCGTGATGAACACCAGCGGTGAGGTGCGGGCGGGCGGCTGGGACGTCATGGGAAAAACCGGGCGGTCAGGGCTGGCGGTGCGGCTGGATCACGGCCTGTGACCGTCCCTGGATCTCCACCGTCCGGCTGGTGCCCGTATATGCCATGCCGGTTCCGGTGATGACGTCGTTGCCTTGCGTGATCTTCACGGGCTGGTCGGTGCTGAGCTGTTCCTGCCGGTTGGTGGCCTTGAGGTAGCTGCTTTCGAAAATGACCGGTGGCGTCGTCGTGCTGTTCTCGCCTGCCTTGCGCTGGTGTTGCGCACGGACATGGCCGAACAGTTCGATGTTCTGGCCTTTTCCGTCGGATACTGCGCGGTCGGCGCTGGCGCGTGTGGTATTGCCGTTTGCGTCGATGGAAAAGGTGCGGGCCTGCTCCACATGGATGGTATCGGGGCCGGGTACGTGTTCTCCATAGTTGCCGGCCAGCTCGATCTGCAAACTGCCCTGTGGGTCATAGCGGCGCAACTCAAAATCACGCAGATAGTAGTCGGGCTCGTTGGCAGGCGGCGGCGTGCCTGACTCGATCTGGGGCATGCTTTTGACCAGCCAGAACGTTCCCAGCGCCAGCAGCAGCGCCAGCAACAGGGGCAGGAAATCCGTTATGCGGCGCAAGGGGGTGTTGCCGTTGCGGACCTGTGCAGAAGCGCCGGGTGCAGGCGTGGATGCAGGCTGTCCGAGCGGAGCGGGAGCGCCGTTGCCAGAGCCTGGTGAAGGGGCCTGGGTCATGGCGCTGGTTCAGTCGTGGGAGAAGGCAGGCAGCCGTGCAGCAGATCGGCGTAGCGGCCGCAGGCCTGCAACAGCAGATCGCACAGTTCGCGCGCGGCACCGGTGCCGCCTGCCGCCTGCGTGATGTGCATTGCACGCGCGCGAACTTCGGCATGGGCATTGGGTGGCGCGGCGGAGAAGGCTGCGTGCGCAAGCAGCGGCAGGTCTGGCCAGTCGTCTCCCATGGCAGCAGCCTGCGTCCATTTCAGGCCCAGGGTTGCGAGCAGCTTCTCTGCGGCCGGCAGTTTGTCTTCGGTGCCGAATACGGCGTGCGTTACCCCCAGCGCCTGCAGGCGCTTGCGCAACGGGGTCGAATCGCGCCCGGTGATGACGGCAGGGGTGATGCCGGCGCGTTGCAGCAGCTTGAGCCCGTGGCCATCGAGCGTATGGAAACGCTTGAGCGTTTCGCCGGCCTCGCTGTAGAACAGGCCGCCGTCGGTGAGGACGCCGTCCACATCGAAAAACACCACCCGCACCGGCTGGGCGCGCAGCAGCAGCTCGGGAGCAAAGTGCAGGGCAGGGGCTTGCGTAAAGGCCATGTCAGATCACCTTGGCGCGCATCAGGTCGTGCGTGTTCAGCGCACCCACCAGGCGGCCGTTCTCATCCACTGCAGGCAGGCTGTTGATGCGGTGCTCTTCCATCAGGCGCGCCGCATCGGCAGCCAGCGCATCGCCGCGGATGGTGCGCGGGTTGTGGTGCATCAAGGTGGCGGCGGTCTGCGTGCGCAGATCCGCGCCGGCTTCCAGCAGGCGGCGCAGGTCGCCATCGGTGAAGATGCCCTGCAGCCTGCCGTCGTCATCCACGACCATCGTTGCACCCAGGCCCTTGGCGCTCATTTCGCGCATGACTTCGCTGAAAGTGGCGTGCAGGGGAACCGCCGGCGCGGCGTCGCCGGCACGCATCACGTCACCCACGGTCGTCAGCAGCTTGCGTCCCAGCGCGCCGCCGGGGTGCGAGCGCGCGAAATCCTCGGCCCGAAAGCCGCGGGCATCGAGCAGGGCAACAGCCAGCGCATCTCCCAGGGCCATTTGCACCGTGGTGCTGGCGGTAGGAGCCAGGTTGAGCGGGCAGGCTTCCTTTTCCACGCCACTGTTGAGCACGATCGAGGCATGCCGCGCCAGGCTGGATTGCGGATTGCCGGTCATGGCGATCAGCACCACGCCCTGGCGCTTGAGCACGGGCAGTACGCGGGCCAGCTCATCGCTTTCGCCGCTGTTGCTGATGGCCAGTACCACGTCTGCGGTTGTGACCATGCCCAGGTCGCCATGCCCGGCTTCTGCCGGATGCACGAAAAAGGCCGGGGTGCCCGTGGAAGCCAGCGTGGCGGCGATCTTGCGCCCCACATGGCCGCTTTTTCCCATGCCCATGACTACCACGCGTCCCGGAGCAGCGAGCATGGCGGCGATGGCTTGCGCGAGCGCACCAGCGGCGGCTGGCTGCTGAAACTGTGCAGCCGCCTGCTGCAGGGCGGCGGCTTCAATGGCGAAGGTTTCCCGCACCAGTTGCAGGGTGCGGGAGGCGTTCGAGGCGGAAACGTTCATGGCTGAAATTGTACCGATGCCCCTGTTCACGCATGTCGGTCGCGGATTCAGCGGGTTTTGACCGCGCGGGCGCCAAAGATGGCTGATCCCACCCGCACCATCGTGCTGCCGGCCATGATGGCCAGTTCCAGATCCTGGCTCATGCCCATGGAAAGCGTGTCCCATCGCGGCAGATCCAGGATCTTGCCCATCTGGTCGAACAATGCGCGGGTGCGCTGGTGCACCTCCAGGGTCTGGCGCGGGTCGTCGTACGGCTCCGGAATGCTCATGAGTCCACGCAACTGCAGGCCGGGCAGATTCTGTACGGCCTGCGCCAGTTCCAGCGCCTGCTCTGGCGCCACGCCCGATTTGTTGGCGCCGCCGTCGATGTTGACTTGCAGGCAGACCTGCAGCGGAGGCAGATTTTGTGGCCGCTGGCGGCTCAGGCGCTGGGCGATGTCGAGCCGGTCCAGGCTTTGCAGCCAGTCGAAATGAGCGGCAACCTGCGCGGTCTTGCGGCTTTGTACGGGACCGATGCAGTGCCATTGCAGCGCAAGCATGCCCTGTTCGCGCAGGGCGGTGATTTTGGCAATGCCTTCCTGCACATAGTTTTCGCCAAAGGACGCCTGTCCTGCACGGGCAGCGCTTGCAACCGCTTCGGCCGGAAAAATCTTGGATACCGCGAGCAGGCGAACGCTGTGTTCAGGACGCCCGGCCTGCGCCACGGCCTGGGCAATGCGTTGTTGTACTTGTGCCAGTGCCTGTGCGATATTGCATGAAGGAGACGGCAAAGGAATCATTTTGGCAAGACAATAGCACGGAGATCTTGTTACGATAGCATGCCGTCTGTCGGGTTTGCAGGCCGGACGGTGCTTTTGCGGATGCAACGTGCCTGCCAGTCAGGCCGCTCTTTCAACAGGGAAACGTGCGTGGATATTACCCAACTTCTGGCATTCAGCGTCAAGAACCAGGCCTCCGACCTGCACCTTTCGTCGGGCCTGCCGCCCATGTTGCGCGTGCATGGTGACGTCAAGCGGATCAACCTTCCCGTGATGGAGCACAAGGAAGTGCACGCCATGGTGTACGACATCATGAGCGACACCCAGCGCAAACACTACGAAGAAAATTTCGAATGCGATTTTTCCTTCGAAGTCAACGGGCTGGCGCGCTTCCGGGTCAACGCCTTCAACCAGAACCGCGGCGCGGCGGCGGTGTTCCGTACCATTCCCAGCAAGGTGCTCACGCTGGAACAGCTCAACGCGCCCAAGATCTTTGCCGAACTGGCGCTCAAGCCGCGTGGCCTGGTGCTGGTGACGGGCCCCACGGGTTCGGGCAAATCGACCACGCTGGCTGCTATGATCGATTACCTCAACGACACCGAGTACGGGCACATCCTCACGGTGGAAGACCCGATCGAATTCGTGCACGAATCGAAGAAATGCCTGGTCAACCAGCGCGAGGTCGGGCCCATGACGCACAGCTTCTCCAATGCGCTGCGCTCGGCCCTGCGTGAAGATCCCGATGCCATTCTGGTGGGCGAAATGCGCGACCTCGAAACCATTCGCCTGGCCATGACCGCTGCCGAAACCGGCCACCTGGTGTTCGGCACCCTGCACACTTCCAGCGCGGCCAAGACGGTCGACCGTATCATCGACGTGTTTCCGGCCGAAGAAAAGGAGATGGTGCGAGCCATGCTGTCCGAATCGCTGGTGGCCGTGATTTCGCAGACCCTGTGCAAGATCAAGGATGGATCGGGCCGCGTGGCCGCGCACGAGATCATGCTGGGTACGCCCGCCATCCGCAACCTGATCCGCGAGGCCAAGGTGGCGCAGATGTATTCGACGATCCAGACCAGCAACAACGTGGGCATGCAGACGCTCGACCAGAATCTCACCGAGCTGGTCAGGCGCAACATGATTTCTGCCGCCGAGGCGCGTTCCAAGGCCAAGATTCCCGAGAATTTTCCTGGTTGACCGCGCGCCTGCAACCGCAGTCCTGTTATTGGAGGGATCATCATGAACCGTGACCAGGCCAGCCAGTTCATTCACGAACTGCTCAAACTCATGGTCAGCCGCAATGGCAGCGACTTGTTCATCACCGCCGACTTTCCGCCTGCCATCAAGGTGGACGGCAAGGTCAACAAGGTGTCGCCGCAGCCCCTTTCGGCAGCGCATACACTGGCGCTGACGCGTTCGATCATGAACGACCGTCAGATGTCGGAATTCGAGGCCACCAAGGAATGCAACTTTGCCATTGCGCCGCCGGGCATCGGGCGTTTTCGTGTCAATACCTTCATGCAGATGGGCAAGGTGGGCATGGTGCTGCGCGTGATTCCGCAAAAAATCCCGACCATCGACGAATTGAAGCTGCCGCAAATCCTCAAGGACGTGGCCATGACCAAGCGCGGCCTGGTGATTCTGGTGGGCGCCACCGGCTGCGGCAAGTCGACCACGCTGGCGGCCATGGTGGATTGGCGCAATGAAAACTCCTTCGGCCACATCATCACGGTCGAAGATCCGGTGGAATTCGTGCATGCGCACAAGAACTGCATCGTCACCCAGCGCGAAGTGGGGCTGGATACCGAGGACTGGGGCATCGCGCTCAAGAACAGCCTACGCCAGGCGCCGGATGTGATCCTGATGGGGGAAATCCGTGATCGCGAGACCATGGAGCATGCGGTGGCATTCGCCGAAACCGGCCACCTGTGCCTGGCCACGCTGCACGCCAACAGCGCCAACCAGGCGCTGGACCGGATCATCAACTTCTTCCCGGACGAGCGCCGCATGCAATTGCTGATGGACTTGTCGCTCAACCTCAAGGGCATGATTTCGCAACGCCTGCTGCCGCGCGAAAATGCCAAGGGACGCGTGGCCGTGATTGAAATCATGCTCAACTCACCGCTGATTTCCGACATGATCTTCAAGGGCGAAGTCGGTGAAATCAAGGAGGTGATGAAGCGCAGCCGCGACATCGGCATGCAGACCTTCGACCAGGCATTGTTCGATGCATTTGAAGAAGGCACGATCTCGTATCAGGACGCGCTGCGCAACGCTGATTCGCAGAACGACCTGCGCCTGCAGATCAAGCTACATTCCCAGCGTGCGGCCACCACCGATCTTGCCGCAGGAACCGAACACCTGTCGGTGATGTGACCGCTTCGGCGCCAGAGCCGACAACCATGGCAGGAACTTCCTGCCATTTTTGTTTTCATGATTTGTTTTTTTCGATATTGACAGGAGCAATGCATGCGCCATATCGCCGACAAGACTTACGCTGCTTGTGAGCCGCAAACAGTGGCTTTTCTGGGCCTGGGCGTCATGGGCTATTCGATGGCTGCCCACTTGGCGCGGTCAGGACATCGGGTCACGGTATACAACCGCACGCCAGCCAAGGCCTCGGAGTGGATACAGCAGTGTGGTGGCGCATCTGCTGCCACCCCGCGCGAGGCGGCAGCTGGTGCGGATGTCGTGTTTTGCTGCGTCGGCAACGATGACGATCTGCGCAGCGTGACGCTGGGCGACGATGGGGCTCTGGCGGGCATGCAGCCCGGCAGCATCCTGGTGGATCACACCACGGCATCGGCCCAGGTTGCGCGTGAACTCGATGCCATCGCCCGCGCACAGGGCCTGCATTTCATGGATGCCCCGGTCTCCGGAGGGCAGGCCGGTGCCGAAAACGGCCTGCTCACGATCATGTGCGGCGCCGACCAGACGGTGTTCGACCGGGCCGTGCCGGTCATGGCCGCCTTTGCCAGAGCCTGCAGCCGCATGGGTGCGGTCGGCAGCGGACAATTGGCCAAAATGGTGAACCAGATCTGCATCGCCGGACTGGTGCAAGGTCTTTCGGAAGCCATCGCATTCGGCCAGACCGCAGGCCTTGACATGGAGAAAGTGCTCCCCGCCATCAGTAAGGGCGCGGCGCAAAGTTGGCAGATGGAAAATCGCAGCCACACCATGCTGCAGGGGCGCTTCGATTTCGGTTTTGCCGTCGACTGGATGCGCAAGGATCTGGCCATGGTGCTGGAAGAAGCCCGGTGCAACGGTGCCCGGTTGCCCGTCACGGCGCTGGTGGACCAGTTCTATGCGCAAATACAGGCGGCAGGCGGTAACCGCTGGGACACTTCCAGCCTGATCACCTTGTTGCGCTGAGCGGTTGATGGCCACGCTGGAGCTGCTTGCAGTGGATGATGGGCCGGTTCGTCAGCATTAGACATCGTCGCTGGTAGGCAGGCGAGGCAGGTTCCGGGTCGGGTATCGACTGGTGCATGCACGCTGAGCATGCTCGGCACTTCCGCGCGCAGGTGTGCGCCCATTGCCGGCGGCCGCGTCCTTGTGCGGTTTGCAGTGCTTCGTAGCGTACCTGCACTGTCAGTCCCTGGTCGCACAGAGTGCGCTACAGCGACACGACAGGAGAGTCGTCGCCGATGTAGCAGGGAGACAGGCTCAAGCGGCCCTGGGCATCGAAAAACCGCAGCGCAACGGGTTGGACCGGCGCTTCGATAGTGATTGGTGCCTGCAGCAGATTGGCGTGAAAGGGCAGGAGCGACAAGCTGCCGCTGGTGGTGCTTTCGGGAAAAACGGCAACCGTATCCCGGCGTGCAAGGCTTCGGCAATGGCATGCAGCACACGCCTGGCATCGCGCCGCGAGGTGCGTTGCAGTACAGGGTGCCGGTTCCGGGTGCAAGCGTTCCCAGCAGCGGCCAGTGGCGCACTTCATCTTTGGAAACGAAGCGGCAAACGCCATGGCGTGCAAGACCGGGGTGTCCCTCCACGACAGGTGATTGGCGGCCCGCAGCACGCCCGTGTCGTCCGCAGCGGGTTGTGCGGGCGTACCCTGTGCCTGCAAGGTGACGCTGCAGTGCCGCACTACGCCAGCCGTCCAGCGTTGTACGGCTTCCTGGCGCTGACTGGGCGTCAGCCGGTCGAAACGCACCCCAACAATCCATAAATCGGTCAGGGTATGAACGGACAACCGCAAAGCGCGCCATGTGCCATACAGCCAGTTGCGCCGGGGCACGGACAGAACGGGCCAGGCATGCGGAACTGGTGATTACTGTGCAGTGCCGGTAAATGCTAGCTGCCCGCCGACCAGCGTGTGGGTCACACGGCCCTGGAGTGTCTGTCCTTCGAATGGCGTGAACTTGCTCTGGCTGCGCAGGGTATCGGCGCCCACCGTCCAGGCGGCATCGGGGTTGACGATGCAGATGTCTGCCATGCCACCGGGCGTCAGCTGCCCGATGCCGCAATCGGGCGCCAGGTTGAGGCCCAGGATCTGTGCGGGGCGGCTGGTGACGGCGGCCAGCGCCTGCGGCAGTGCAATGTTTTCGCTGCGCGCCCACTGCAAGGTCAGTGGCAACAGCAGTTCCAGTGCGGTGGCGCCGGGGGTCGCATCGCTGAACGGCTGGATTTTTTCATCCGCTTCCACAGGGGTGTGGTCGCTTACCAGCGCGTCGATGACGCCGTCGCGCAGGGCGTCGCGCAGGGCGTCGCGGTCAGAGGCGCTACGCAACGGCGGAGTCAGGCGTGTGCGGCTGTCGAAGTAGCCGATGTCGGTTTCGCACAGGTGCAGGCTGTTGATGCTGACGTCGCAGGTCATGGGCAGGCCGCGCTCCTTGGCCTGGCGCACCAGTTCGACGCCGGCGGCGCTGGATAGGCGGCACACATGCACCCTGGCGCCGGTAGCCTCCATGAGCGCAGCAATGGTCATGAGCGCAAGCGTTTCGGCCAGCACGGGCACTCCTGCAAGACCCATGCGGGTGGCCAGCGCTCCGCTGGCTGCCACGCCGGTGCCGAGCCAGGGCTCCTGGGGCCGCAGCCACACGGTATAGCCAAAGGTGGCCGCGTATTCCAGGGCGCGCAGCAGGATCCGCGTGCTTTTGATGGGTTGTTCGGCCTGGCTGAAGCCGATGCAGCCCGATTCGGCGAGCTCGACCATGCCCGTGAGCGCTTCGCCCTGCAACTGCCGGGTGAGTGCGCCCAGCGGAAACAGCCGCGCTTGCTGCAGTTGCGCCGAACGGAACTTGAGCATCTCCACCAGCCCTGGTTCATCGAGAACGGGTTCGGTGTCGGGCGGGCACACCAGGCTGCTGATGCCGCCGCTGACGGCGGCGGCCATTTCACTTTCCAGCATGTGCCCATGCGGTCCGGGTTCGCCCAGGCGCGCGGCCAGATCGACCAGGCCCGGCAGTACCAGGCTGCCGCGTGCGTCCAGCGTGACATCGGGCAGGAAGCCCGGAGGCAGGTGGCCGATGGCAAGAATGCGGCCATCGGCAATGGCCATGCTGGCCGCTGTGTCGAGGCTGTGGGCGGGGTCGATGATGCGGCCGCCCTGGATCAGGATTTTCATGTTCTCAAATCCTCATGCGTCATGGCTGGCAACGATGCTCATGGCGGCCATGCGCACGGCGATGCCGAAGCTGACCTGCTGCAGGATCACGCTGTGCGGGCCATCGGCCACGACCGAATCAATTTCCACGCCGCGGTTGATCGGGCCGGGGTGCATCACGATGACGTCCGGCTTGGCATGGCGCAGGGTTTCTTGCGTGAGGCCGAAGCGCTTGAAATATTCCTGGGAGGATGGCAGCAAGGCGCCGCTCATGCGTTCGTTCTGCATGCGCAGAGCAATGATGACGTCGCAATCGCAGATGCCTTCGCGCAGTGTGTGGAAGACGCGCACACCCATGCCGGAAAGATTTTCCGGCACCAGCGTCTTGGGGCCCACCACGCGCACCTCTGGGCAGCCCAGTGCGCGCAGGGCATGAATGTCGCTGCGCGCCACGCGCGAATGCATCACGTCGCCGACGATGGCCACGCGCAGGTTGGTGAAGTCGCCCTTGTGGTGGCGGATGGTGTACATGTCGAGCAGGGCCTGCGTGGGGTGGGCGTGCCGCCCGTCGCCGGCGTTGATGACGTGTACGTGGGGAGCCACGTTGCGCGCGATGAGATAAGGCGCACCCGATTCGCTGTGGCGCACCACGAAGATGTCGGCCGCCATGGCGCTGAGATTGGCGATGGTGTCGAGCAGCGTTTCGCCCTTGGAGGTCGAGGAGCGCGCGATGTCGAGGTTGAACACGTCGGCACTCAGGCGCTTGGCGGCAATCTCGAACGTGGTGCGGGTACGCGTGCTGTTTTCGAAAAACAGGTTGAATACGCTCTTGCCGCGCAGCAAGGGGACTTTCTTGACTTCGCGCGTGTTGACGCTGACAAACTGCGAGGCCGTATCCAGAATGTGCGTGAGGATGCCGCGCGGCAGGCCTTCGGTGGACAGCAGATGGATCAGTTCGCCATGCTGGTTGAGTTGCGGATGGGCGGTTACAGGCATGGTCGGCGGCGTCAGACAGTCGGGGCAGGGAGGAGTTTAGCCGTTGTTGGACCCTTCCTCAATAACGGATTCAATATTGTCAAGGGCGCTGTCTGCGTCGAATACCGTGTCGGGGCCGTTCTGGGATTCCAATACGGCGGGGAAAAGCCATCGTGCCCAGGTCTTCAGCGGCGGAGGGGTGGCCGGATGATTGGGCGCAGCCGGCTGTTCCGCCATGGCATCGGCATAGGCGTACAGGCCGGGCGCGCCGCCGGTATGTACAAACACCACCACGGCCTGGTCGGGCCATTGTTTCTGGTGGGCCGATGCCATCAGGCCAGCAAAAGCCTTGCCGGTGTATACAGGATCGAGCACGACGCCTTCAGCACTGCCGAGCAGGCGGATGGCGTCCAGGCCGGCCTGGGTGGGAATGCCGTATCCGTCGCCCACCTGCTGGTCATTCACCAGCACCGTACTGCCGACATACGCTTGTGGCGCGTGGCCCAGCATCATCAGAACGCCGTTGGCAATCCCGGCAACGACGGGAGCAATGCGTTCCTGCGGGAACAGGACGCTGATCCCCTGTACTCGTGCTATCGAGCCAGCCGCGGCAAATCCCGCGACCAGCCCCGCCTGGGTGCCGCCGCTGCCGGTGGTGCAGAACACGAGATCGGCCTGCAGATCCTGTGCGGCCAACTGGCTGTTGATTTCCCGGGCGCATTCGACGTAGCCCAGCGCGCCCAGCACGCTGGAGCCGCCGAATGGAATGAAGTAGGGCTTGCGTCGGGCCATGCGCAATTCCCGCATCAACTGGCGAGCGTAGGCCTTGCTGTCGTTGCCTGGTTCCAGGATGTGCAGCTTGGCGCCGAAGTTGCGCATCAGCAACACATTGCCGTTGTCCGTGTAGTTATCAGTAGTGCGCGGTACCAGCTTGCTCAATACCAGTTCGCATCCCAGTCCATGGCGCGCAGCAACGGCTGCCGTCAGGCGGGCGTGGTTGGATTGCAGTCCGCCAGTGGTGACCAGTGTGTCGGCTCCCTGCTCGATAGCCTCCGCCACTAAGTGCTCTAACTTGCGCAGTTTGTTGCCTGCTCCGCCCAGTGGGGCCATGTCGTCGCACTTGAGAAAAATCCGGGCCTTGCACCCCAGTTTTTCTGGGAGATTGCGCAACTCCATCAAGGGCGTGGGCGCTGGCAAGAGATCGATTTTTGGAAACATGATGCGGTTACCTGTCGCGGTCTTTGTTCTGCCGCTGGATGCAAGGAGGGCTGCGCACGAAGAACAATGTGTGAACAATTTCACTGTTTGATGTGAGTTATACCGCATTTTGCAGTTTTCTCTTGAAGAAAACACTTCGGCGCAGTGGCAATTTCTTGCAAAAAGAGGGGCTGGCCTGGACGCGCAGCCGGCTTTTTAGGCGGAGGGTGGCGTTAACCCGTTCCATCAACGAAGGCGCGTGCCTAAACCAGGTTGCAGAGGTACGGATGACGGATGCGCGGTTCATGAAAAATGAGCATCCAGCCAGCCGGTACAGCGGGTGGATGGGTGTACAGGAATGAAAAAAAAAGGGGTGGCTTTTACGTGTTCAGATAAAAACCGAGCGCCAAAAAGCCATTTGATGAGTAGGGTCAAAAAGATGTAAAAAAATATTTCTTGATGGCTCCTGAATATCAGATGAAAAATATAGATCATAAGTATGATTCATGGTTTTCCCCTAACTGTTTTGAGGTGGATGATTAATACTTAAAAAGTACTAATTTCTGGCCATTTCTATATATGGGATTCGTGGGTGAAAAACCATGGATGTTTCTATGTCATTGATTTTCTTGCAGTTTCCTGAGGGTCCATGGATGACAGGCGGAAAGGTGAATGGTATTCTTCCGCCAACTTTTTCACGCAAGGCACAGGATCCATGGCGGGCGGGCATGTAGTTGCGGCCAGCCATTCGCTACGTGCGAACCCGTGCATTGCAGAACGAATCTGGTTCTTTCATGGCAGTTTTTGATTCTTCCACTGTGCTGGTTGTCAGCGCCGAGCAGACGCGGGCCGTACCCGTCAACCCCCGTCTGCTCTTCATCATCAAACCCCTGCTTGCGGGACTCGTTCTGGCGGTTGCCGTGCTGGGAGCCGGACTGGCCGCGCTGGGCATCCGCTACTGGAGCGAACGCCAGCAAATGCGTGCGGCCACCCAGGAACTGCAGCAGAAAGTCGTCGACCTGCAGAACTACACCTCTGCAGAAATCAATGCCAAGCTCGAGGCCCTCAGGAAATCCGAGCAGGTCGTGTCCGATCTGCAAAACTACCTCAAGGAGCGGGGGGTGTATATCAAGCCGGTGGCCATCGAACCGCAACCAGGCAGGCGCACACCATCGGCCGGTGGTCCCGTCCTTGCCGCGGCGGCGCGGACCCTGCCTTTCACAGAAGATTTTTCCGAGAATGCCGAAACTCTCCTGCAAGCCCTCCAGCGCACGCCACTGGGTGCGCCCCATGGTGGGCCGCTGACCTCGCATTTTGGCAACCGGACCAACCCCTTCAGCGGCCGGGGCGCTGAAGACCATGGTGGGCTGGACATCAAGGGCAAAACGGGCGATCCGGTGCGCGCGACGGCCAATGGCAAGGTTTCCTTTGCCGGAGTACAAGGCGGATACGGCAATGTGGTGCGTATCGCGCACGGCAATGGCTATGAAACGATATTTGGCCACCTCTCCAAAATCAACGTCCGAACCGGGGAAACGATCCGGGCGGGTGAAGTGCTGGGGCTGGTGGGTTCGACGGGGCGTTCCACTGGCCCACACCTGCATTACGAGGTGCTGCGCGGTGGAGAGCGTCTCGACCCGGAGCAGTTCCTGAGCCTGGATGCGCCCTTGGCGGCAACCGGCGACTGAAAACTGCGCAGCAGCAGCGCCTTCTTGTTCCGCGCGTGAAAAACGCGCATCTTTCCCGAAAACCACCAGTGACACGATCCTTCGCGGACAGGCGTTCGGTTAGGGTGTGGTGCTGACATCTCTTCTTCATGGTGCTGCATGTTTGGCAACAATAAAAAGCCACAAACCTACCAGCCGGTCTCCGGGCCGGTGGACACGCTGATTTCCCAGCATTGCACGGTCGAGGGCAATCTGCTGACCCAGAACTCGGTCAAGGTCGATGGGCGCATCCAGGGCAATCTGCAGGCTATGGGCCAGGCCATCATCGGTGAGCATGGCCTCGTAATGGGCGATGTGCACAGCACGGATCTGCTGGTATTCGGACGGCTGGAAGGCAATGTCCGCGCCAAGGCGGTCCAGCTCAAGCCAACGGCACGCATCCTTGGCAACATCGAGACCGAAACCCTGCAGGTCGAGCCCGGTGCCTTCTATCAGGGCAGCGTGACCATGCTGGGCGCGCAAGCGGCTGCATCGACAGACCCGGCCTTGCTGACCCATTCCGCAGAATAAGCGGTCTTCGCTGACGGAAACTTATTGGTTGCCGGGAGACGCCCGGCCTCCCAGGCGGGTGGCCGTGCGCGTTGCGTGCACAGCCTGATGCGTACCGCACAACAGATGTGGCGGTGGTATCGTTGACCGGCGATGGGGCCCTGCGTGTCGTGGGAGAATAATGCCCATGTTTGCATTGTTTGAAGAAAGCGGCCGGTTTCTGGGTGGCCGCATCCTGTCGCAGGCCGAAACCACGTCACAGATCGAGCTTGACTCCGGCCGCCGCGTCAAGGTCAAGCATGCGCAGATCGTGCTCACGTTCGACCAGCCCACGCCCGCCGCGCTGCTGACGGACGCCGGTGCGTTGTCCGCCGATATCGACGTGCACCTGCTCTGGGAGTTCGCGCCTGCCGACGAATTCAGCTTTCAGGATGTGGCGAAGGACTATTTCCAGGATCCTGCCACGCTCACCCAGCAGGCCGCGACATTGCTGGCGCTGTTTCATGCGCCGCATTATTTTCGCCGCGTTGGCGGCGTGAAAGGCCGGTTCAAGAAGGCATCCGCCGAAGTCGTGCAGCAGGCGCTGGCGGCGATCGAGAAGAAGGAGCGCATCCAGGCGCAAATCGACGCCTGGGCCGGTGAGCTGGCAAGTGGCCGCACGCCGCAGCCGATTCAGGATCAGCTGTACAAAATCCTGTTCAAGCCCGACAAGAACACGCCCGAATACAAGGCCGTGGTACAGGCCAGCAAGACGGCTCAGTTGCCGCCGCTGGATTTGCTGCAACGCGCAGGGGCATTGCGTTCGCCGTTCGAATTTCACTGGCAACGGTTCCTGTTCGAGTTTTTCCCGACGGGCACTGGATTTCCGGCGCTGCGGCCGCCGTCCATTGACGAGTCGGGCCTGCCGCTTGCCGATGTGCAGGCGTTCTCCATCGATGACTCCAGCACCACCGAAATCGACGACGCCCTCTCCGTTACGGGCCTGGGCACCAGTGCCGTCACGCTGGGCATCCATATTGCCGCGCCGGGGCTGGCGGTGCAGCCGGGCGATGCGATCGACGCCGTGGCGCGTCAGCGCCTGAGCACGGTCTACATGCCCGGCTACAAGATCACCATGCTGCCCGACGAGGTCGTGCAGCACTACACGCTGGGTGCGGGCCAGGCGCGTCCGGCGCTGTCGTTCTACGCCACATTCGATGCGGAGACCCTGGCCCTGACCGGCACGCAAAGCCGCATCGAGCAGGTGCCCATCGTCGACAACCTGCGCCTCGATGCGCTGGAATCCATCGTCACGTCCGACTGGCTGGTGCAGCCGGTGGATACGTCCGAGGGCGCTCTTCCCGAACTGCATCGCCACCGGCCGGCGCTGGCCTTCTTGTGGCGGTTGGCCCAGCACTTGAAGGCACAGCGCGAAGTGGTGCGCGGCAAGCCCGAAACGTTTACCCGGCCCGATTTCAGCTTCCGCCTGTTGCGGGACGAAGGGCTCAAGGACACTCCGCCCGATGGCAGCGAAACCGTGCAGATCGACGTGCGGCAGCGGGGCGCACCGCTGGACCTGATCGTGGCCGAAGCCATGATTCTGGTCAATCACCATTGGGGCCAGATGCTGGCCAGTTCCGGCGTACCCGGGGTATACCGCAGCCAGGCGGCGCTCGCGCCCGGGATCAAGGTTCGCATGGGCACCAAACCGCTGCTGCATGCAGGGCTCGGCGTGCCTTGCTATGCCTGGGGCACCTCGCCGTTGCGGCGCTATGTGGATCTGCTCAACCAGTGGCAGATCATTGCCGCCATCCGCCATGGCACCACGGCTGCATTGGCTGCGCCCTTCAAGCCCAAGGATGCCGAGCTGTTTGGCATCATTTCGGCCTTCGACGCGACGTACAGCGGCTACGGTGCGTACCAGGCCAGCATGGAGCGCTTCTGGACGCTGCGCCATCTCCAGCAGCGCGGCATCACCGAGCTGGAAGGCAGCGTGATCCGCGAAGGGCTGGTGCGCGCCAACAGCCTGCCGCTGGTCGTCAGCGTGCTGGGGGCCGACACGTTGCCGCGCAATGCACAGGTGCGCATCCGGCTGGGCAGTATCAACCTCATGGCGCTCGACGTGACCGCCACGGTTGTGGATCGTCTCGACGACGTTGCATCCCCGATGGATACTGCTGAAGAATCTGAAGAGGGTGAAGAAGACACCGTTGCCGCGGGGCCGCTGGTGCTGGCTGTCGATACCGATGAACCGTCGCAGGAGCAGGATGCGCCGGCGGCTGGCTGATAGCCCTTAAAACAGCGATCCCATAGGGGGTAATTGCAGGATTGCTGCGTTGCAACAAAAGACTATGTATAGTGTTCTTCGACGCGTGCAGGTGGTTTGCTCTGCACCCTGATTGTCTCCTTCACCTTCTAGCAGGTGGATTGTGCCCCGGCATCGCAAGAGGCCGGGGCTTTTTTATGCGTCTGTCAGAACCTGTACAACAGCGCTTTTGCACCAGCGATGGCTGGTTACGAAGGTTTGGTATCAAAATGCGACAAAAATAATATATGATCACAACGTACGAAATCTAATGGAGAACATCTTATGACCTCTCATGTTCTACGTGGCAAATATGCGAAGTGGGCCTCTGGTACGCTGGCTGGTGCCATCATGCTGGGGCTGGCTGCCTGCAACCAGTCGACCAAATCCCAGGAAACGGCTGCAGTGCCCGCTTCGGCTGCCCAGCAGAATCCGACGGCAACCGGCAAGCGCCTGGTGCTGGCCGTCAAGGGTGAGCCCGAACAGGGCTTCGATCCGATCAAGGGCTGGGGGGAATACGGCAACTTGCTGTTCCAGTCGACCCTGCTGACGCGTGACGAACATCTCAATCTGACAGGCGATCTGGCGACGAAATGGGAGCTTGCGCCTGACCGCCTGACCTGGACAGTGACCCTGCGCGATGGCGTGAAATTTGCCGATGGCCAGCCGCTTACGGCCGAGGACGTGGCCTTCACGTTCGAGACCGGCCGTCAGGAGGCGACTGGTCTGGATCTGACCATGCTGGAATCGGCGCGTGCCCTCGACGCCAGAACCGTGCAGTTCAGACTCAAGAAACCCCAGGTGACGTTTACCCAGAAACTGGTCAGCGTGGGTATCGTGCCCAAGCATGCGTATGGTGTGGCGTATGCCGAGGCGCCCATGGGTTCCGGCCCCTACCAATTCGTATCCTGGTCGAAGGGGCAGCAGCTCATCGTCGAGCCCAACCCGCACTATTACGGGGACAAGCCGCAGTTCGAGCGCATCACTTTCCTGTTCACCAAGGATGACGCCAGCCTGGCTGCCGCCCGCAGCGGCCAGGTGCAGGTGGCAGCCGTGCCCGCTACCCTGGCCGGTGAGGTGCCTTCGGGCATGAACCGGCTCGAGGTCAAGACGGTGGACAACCGCGGCATCATGTTCCCCATGGTGCCGGCCAAGGGCCAGAAAACCTCCGATGGGTATGAGATCGGCAATGACGTGACCAGCGATGCCGCCATCCGCAAGGCGATCAACATTGCCATCAACCGCCACCAGCTGGTGGCGGGCGTGCTGAACGGACACGGCACGCCGGCCTGGGGCATTGCCGATGGCCTGCCCTGGGACAACCCCGAGCAGCGCCTGCCTGATAACGACATGGCTGGTGCGCAGGCCCTGCTCAAGCAGGCCGGTTGGGTGACGAATGCCAAGGGCGTGCTCGAAAAGAACGGCAAGGAAGCCCGCGTTGCGCTGCTGTATTTTTCGGATGACACGGTGCGTCAGGCTTTGGCGCTGGCTGTGGCGGATATGGTCAAGCCCTTGGGCATCGTATTTGAAGTGGCAGGCAAGACACGCGAGGAAATTGCGCGACTCAAGCACAGCAGCGCCGTGCTGTACGGCTGGGGTTCGCACAGCCCCGACGAGGTGTACAAGCTCTATGCCGGATCCATGGCGGGCAAGGGACATTACAACGCAGGCTATTACAACAATGCTGCGGTCAATGCCCATCTCGATGCAGCAGAAAAATCGCTTTCGCTGGAGGCTTCTTACCCGTACTGGCAAAAAGCCATGTGGGACGGCAAGCAGGGCTTTGGCATGAAAGGCGACGCCGCCTGGGCCTGGCTGGTCAATCTCGATCACGTCTACCTGGTGGACAAGTGCCTGGACATCGGACCGCGTCAGATCGAACCGCATGGACACGGTTTCTCCATTACCTGGAACGTCCAGGACTGGAAGTGGACCTGCAACTGATGCACTGAAAAACCGTCTGTGCAAGGACTGTGGTCTGCGGGGATTGTCTCGTGGGCCATGGCCTGCCTAGTGTCTGGGTTAGGCATGTGCTGGCTGGGTGGATGCCGCCAGTGCCATGCTTTTACAGGAATCGAACATGCCACACTCCCTTTCCATGACGGATGCCCGCGAACAACTTCGTGCTTTTTGGGCCTCTTGCGATCTTTCTACCGAGGGCGCACCCGAAGAAAGCGCCATGTGGGAGGCACTGTTCCGGCAGCATATTCCGTACCGGTCGAAGGTGGCGGATCTGGGCGCGGGCACTGGCTATTGTGCGATGCTGCTCGCTCGAATGGGATACTCTGTCATGGCGCTGGACTGGTCGGAGAAGCGGCTGGCCCAGGTGCATGACAAGGCGCAGGCTGCCGGTCAGCGGCGGCTGTTGACACAAATGGCTGATGTCGAGCGCATGCCTATCAACCAAGAAAGTTTTGATGCCGTGGTTGCGCGGCGGGTGTTCTGGACGCTACTGCGTCCCCAGGAAGCGCTTGCCGAATGGCGCCGTGTGCTCAAACCTGGCGGCGTGGCCATTGTCCACTTTCACCCGGCAACGTCCTGTGCAGCCTACGATCAGGCGTTGCTGGAAATGTTGCCCATGCGCAAGGTGGAAAGCGCCCAGCCGTTGCTGGAGATGTTCCGCGCCAGTGGCTTCAGCCGCGCTGTTCAGGCCGATAATCATCCGTCTGCGGACACCGGAAAAAACCAGATGGTGGTAATGGCGTGGCGTTGAATGCGTCTGCGCAAAAATATGTCTGTTCAATACGCGCACGGCTTTTACCACCAGGGATTTGCAGAATCGGAAGATAAATATGTCCAAGAATGCTGACGGCGCACAACGGGGCGCCTCGCCTCATGGCCACGTACACGATCATGACCATGGGCTGGGCGTGGGGCACGTGCATCCGCAAGGGGAGACGGTTCCCACGTCGTTCGCCCCGGTCGAACACACGCACGCGCACACGCACACGCACGACGATGGGCAGATGCACAGCCATGCCCACGCGCAGGGCCTGTCGTGGCCGCGTTTCTTCTGGAACCGCCTGCGCCGTTTCGTGGTGCTGATGGCGCTGGTTGCGGTCGGCGCTTTCACGCTTGTGGCTGCTTCGCCGGTGGATCCGGTTGCCGCGCTGTTCAAGGCCGAGGTCATCAAGCTCAGCCCCGAACAGCGCGAACGCATCGCCGAAAAATGGGGCCTGAACGATTCCGCGCCCGTGCGTTTTGCCAAGTGGGCGGGCAATGCGGTGCGCGGCGATCTGGGGCAATCGATGATTTACGACGCGCCGGTGAGCAAGGTCATTGCCGAGCGGTTCAGCAACTCGCTCGTGCTCATGGCGCTGGCCTGGGCGCTGTCCGGGCTGCTGGGATTTGGCCTGGGGCTGCTGGCGGGCGCCTGGGAGGGTAGTTTCGTGGATCGGCTGATCCGTGGCTATGCCATGGTGCTGGCTTCGGCTCCCACTTTTTGGGTGGCCATTGTGCTGCTGCTGGTGTTCGCCGTGAAGCTGGGCTGGGCGCCGGTGTGCTGTGCCAGTCCGCCCGGCTACCTGCCTTCGGAGGTCACCCTCGGGCAGCGCCTGTATCACTTGGCCCTGCCGGCGCTGGCGCTGTCGATGCTGGGCGTGGCGCAAGTGACACTGCATACGCGCGACAAGGTGCGCGAAGTCATGCAGAGCGACTACGCCCTGCTGGCCCAGGCCCAGGGGCTGAGCCGCTGGGGCCGGGCCTGGCGGCATGGTCTGCGTAATGGCGCGCTGCCGGCGCTGACGCTGCACTTTGCCCATGTGGGCGAACTGTTTGGTGGTTCGGTGCTGGCCGAAACGGTGTTCCTGTATCCCGGCCTGGGGCAGGCCACCGTGGAAGCCGGTACGCGTGGCGACGCCGCGTTATTGCTGGGCATTGCGCTGTTTGCGGCCATGTTCGTGTTTGCCGGCAACACCCTGGCCGACATTCTGGCGCGCTGGGTCGATCCGCGTCTTGACCGTCTGGAGATGCACCACCATGGACACTGACAACACCGTGTCCCGCGTCACGCGACCGGCAGGCGCGGCAGATAGTGTGGACGGCATCGCCGGCGGCGTCTTCAAGGGGGATGTGGGTGCGCCGCGCGATCTCACTTCGACGCTGCCGCACACCCTAACGGAGCGGGGCGGGCTGCCGCGCGTCGGCTCGCGCCTGACCACGCTGGTGGCTGCCGCAGTGGCGCTGGCCGTGCTGGTGGGCATAGCCGTGGCCGCGTACCTGCTGCCTGATACGGGCCTGTCCACCCGGCTCGATGCCCGCCTGATCCCGCCCTCGTGGCAACACCCGTTCGGCACCGACACCCTGGGCCGCGACATGCTCACCCGCACGATCAAGGGTCTGTCCGTGAGCCTGCGCGTGGGTGTGATTTCATCGGTGGGCGCCATCCTCATCGCCATCGTGCTGGGGATGCTGTCGGCGCTCAACAAGTGGCTGGACATGGCCATTGGCGTGGTCATCGATCTGCTCATGGGCCTGCCGCACCTGGTGCTGCTGATCCTCATTTCCTTTGCCATGGGCGGCGGAACCAAGGGCGTGATCATTGCCGTGTGCCTGTCGCACTGGCCGAGCCCGGCCCGGCTGGTGCGCGCCGAGGTGCGCCAGGTGCTTGCGGCTGACTACGTGCAGGTGTCGCGCCTGCTGGGTCACAGCGGCTGGCAGGTGGCCGCGCGCCACGTGCTGCCGCACATCTTGCCGCAGGCGCTGGTGGGCGCGGTGCTGATGTTCCCGCACGCCATCCTGCATGAGGCGGCGATGACTTTCCTGGGCTTCGGGCTGGAGCCGCACCTGCCCGCCACGGGCGTGCTGCTGTCGGAATCGATGCGCTACGTCAGTGCCGGCTGGTGGTGGCTGGGTGCGCTGCCGGGCCTGTGTCTGCTGGGCATGGTGCTTACCTTTGAGCAGGTGGCGCTGGGGCTGCGGCTCGCGCTCGATCCGCGCCGTGCGCAGGAATGACCAGTGGGCGGCAATCATGAAAAGGAATGACCATGCTTGAAGTCCATGACATGTATCTGCAGTTTGCGCGCTACCGCAGTCTGCTGCAGCGCGAATGGCTGCCGGTGCTCAACGGGGTAAGCGTTGGCGTGCAACGAGGCGAACTGGTGGCGCTGGTGGGCGCCAGCGGCGCGGGCAAAAGCCTGCTGGCCCATGCCGTGCTGGGTATCTTGCCCCGTACCGCACGGCTCAATGCTCACATGGCGTTTGATGGCCAGGCGCTTACGCCCGCGCTCCAGGCGCAGATGCGCGGCAAGCGCATCGCCCTGGTGCCCCAGGCGGTGACGTATCTCGACCCCACCGCCATGGCGCAACGGCAGGTCGCCTGGGCGGCCATGGCTGCCAAACGTGCCAGCAACGCTGCCGATGCCCGGCGTCTGGCGCGTGAAGAACTGCTGCGCTACGGCCTGTCCGAAGCGGCGCACAAACGCTACCCGCACCAGCTTTCGGGCGGCATGGCGCGGCGCGTGCTGACGGCCATTGCCACTGTTTCGCAGGCCGATCTGGTGATTGCCGACGAACCCACCTCGGGACTCGACCCCGAAGTCTGCCAGATGGCCCTGCACCATCTGCGCGCCCTGGCCGATGCCGGCAAGGGCGTGCTCGTCATCACGCATGATCTGGATGCCGTGCGCCATGTGGCGGACCGCATCGTGGTCATGCAGGAAGGGCGCACCGTCGAAACGGTGGATGCCGCCACCTTTGCCAGCGGCCAGGCGCAGCATCCGTTCACGCGCGCGTTGTACCGTGCATTGCCACAGAACGGTTTCCATCTGTACGACCCCATGCAACAGGAGGTGGCCCATGCTTGAGGTGAGAAACCTGCGTTTTCGCTGGGACGCCCGTTCGTCCTGGCTGCTCGATGGCGTGCACCTGCGCGTGTCACCTGGCGAAACGGTCGGCATCATGGGGCACTCCGGTTGCGGCAAGTCGACTTTGGCGCGGCTGATCAGCGGGCACATGCCGATACGATCCGGCGAGGTGCTGCTCGACGGCCAGGCAATACCAGCCAGCGGCGCGCATCCGGTGCAACTGGTGCTGCAGCATGCCGAGTTGGCGCTGAATCCGCGCTGGCATGTGGGGCAGTCGCTGTGCGAAGGCTGGCGGCCCGATGCGGCCACCTTGGAAAGTTTTGGCATCCGTCCCCAATGGCTGCAGCGCTATCCGCACGAGCTTTCAGGCGGGGAGCTGCAGCGCATTTCCATCGTGCGTGCGCTCATTCCGCAACTGCGCGTGCTGGTGGCCGACGAGCTCACCACCATGCACGATCCCATCACGCAGGTACAGATCTGGCGTGCCCTGCAGGCGCAGGCGCGCGCGCGCAACGTGGGGCTGCTGGCCATCAGCCACGATGCGGCCTTGCTGCGGGCGCTGGATGCGCGCGTGCTGCACATGGAAGCGGGCGTGCTGCACTGAAAGGGAACGTCTGTGGCATCGCCTCTGGGCGAAGCCCTGGACATTGATGCATTGACGCGGAACTGCCGGTTCGCAGACGCGGGCGGATCTATGTGCCCGCTGGCGGTTCCGTCTGGCGTCAGGTAGATATCGAAGAACAGGAACGAGGGACTATTCCGGGGCGCCGGTCGTGGCCGTGATGTCAGGCTGTACGCTGTACGCAGCGGATGTGGCCGATACCCGTGTGCCTGATTCCGAACGGTCCCATGCCCATGCGGTCATGACTCCCAAACCCAGCAAAACCGCCAAGGCGGCACCCATTCGCATCAACATTCCAGCCACGATACATTCCCTCCTGCAATGCGGCGATTGTTGCATTGCAGCGTGGCGCGCACAACCGTTTGCGGCGGCATGTTGCACAGAACCCGGATCTTTTTACCGGTTTTTACAGATAGAGGCTGCAAACGGGAGCGTGCCGAGCGCATCTGTCGCCAGCGGGCAACGCATGCGGGCTGGCGAATACGGAGCAGGCGCCGCCAACGGGCATCGGTGCGGCAAGGCGTGCCGTGTGCGGAGCCGTTATTGAAACGCCACTTCCTGGAAACTGCGCAGCTTGCGGCTGTGCAGCTGTTCCACGCCGCCTTCGCGCAGCAGTTCCAGTGCGCGCATGCCGATGCGCAGGTGCTGGTCGACGCGCTCGCGGTAGAAATGGTCGGCCATGCCCGGCAGCTTGATTTCGCCGTGCATGGGTTTGTCGCTCACGCACAGCAGCGTGCCGTAGGGTACGCGAAAGCGCAGGCCGTTGGCCGCAACCGTGGCGCTTTCCATGTCGATGGCGATTGCGCGGCTCTGGCTGAAACGGCGTGCCGGCTGGTTGTTGTCCTGCAGTTCCCAGTTGCGGTTGTCGGTGGTGGCCACCGTGCCGGTGCGCAGCACGGCCTTGAGGTCGGCCCTGGCCAACTGTGTGATGTCGGCCACGGCTTTCTGCAACGCCTGCTGGATTTCAGCCAGCGCTGGCACCGGAACCCACAGCGGCAGATCGTCGTCGAGCACGTGATCGTCGCGCACATAGCCGTGTGCCAGCACGTAATCGCCCAGCATCTGGCTGTTGCGCAGCCCGGCGCAGTGGCCGAGCATGATCCAGGCGTGCGGCCGCAGCACGGCCACGTGGTCGGTCATGGTCTTGGCGTTGCTGGGGCCGACTCCGATGTTGACCATGGTGATGCCGCTGTGGCCGGGGCGCACCAGATGGTAGGCAGGCATTTGTGGCAGGCGCTGCGGGTGCGCGCCCTGCACGAACCCGTCGGGGGCGCCGTGCTGCATGTGGTGGGCGACGACGTTGCCCGGTTCGACGAAGGCGGTATAGCCGCTGGTCGCATCCTGCATGGCGAGCTGTCCCAGACGGATGAACTCGTCGATGTAGAACTGGTAATTGGTGAACAGCACGAAGTTCTGGAAATATCCTGCGTCGGTGCCGCTGTAGTGGCGCAGGCGTTGCAGCGAATAGTCCACGCGTGGCGCGGTGAACAGTGCCAGTGGCTGCGGCATGCCGGGCGCCATGTCCAGTGTGCCGTTGGCGATGCTGTCGTCCATGGCGTGCAGGTCGGGCCAGTCGAAGCATGCCTTCATGCGCTGGCGCTGCGCGGGCGTGAGGGTGCCCTCGTGATGGGTGGCCGGATCCAGCGCGAAATGCAGCGCGATCGGCTGCTGGCTGGTGCCCACCTCGAGGTTTTTGCCATG
The DNA here is from genome assembly GCA_039808005.1 of Allobrachymonas sp. Lineage (GTDB taxonomy): Bacteria > Pseudomonadota > Gammaproteobacteria > Burkholderiales > Burkholderiaceae_C > Brachymonas. The sequence continues at coordinate 50,297 of JBDHSG010000011.1, forward strand.
ATTTGCGAGCAGCAGCGCGAACTGCTGTCGGTAATAGTCGGCAAACAGGTCCGGTGCCGTCAGTGTGGTCTGGTGGATACCGGGGCCGGATACGAAGCCATAGTTGTGGTACGTTTCGCCGCGCGGCGCCTGCATGGCTTCGCCGGTGTGGATGCGCACCTGCGGATAAAAGGCGCGCACTTTTTGTGGCAGGTCGCCCGTCGCAACAAACTGGGCAAGCGCCTGCCGCAGATGCTCCACCGACTGGCGGTAAATGGCCTGCACCTGTTCCAGAGCGGCATCGGCATCAGAAAATAGCTGGGGGGCGATATAGGGTGGGGTGCTGTAAAGTGCCGTTGTCATGCGTGATCGTCGAGTGTGTCCTGTGGGCCATTGTAGACAGCCATCATGACAGCAAAGTGCAATACCCATGGTCCCGCACGCGCATGGGGGGCAGGGGCATCGTTCCGGTAAACGGTATTTTCAGGTGGACATGACATACATCGGCAGGTTTGCTCCTTCGCCCACCGGGCCGCTGCATGCCGGCTCGCTCGTGGCGGCGCTGGCCAGTTGGCTCGATGCGCGCGCGCACGGCGGCCGCTGGCTGGTGCGTATCGAGGATGTGGATGCCACGCGTTGCCGCGCAGACATGCAGCGCTTCATCATGCGGCAATTGCTGCAGCATGCGCTGGTACCCGATGCCGAGCCGGTTGTGCAGTCGCAGCGCCATGCGCTGTACCGGCAGGCGCTGGATGATTTGATTGCGCGTGGGCTCGCTTACCCCTGCACCTGTTCGCGCAAGCAGATTGCCGGCCATCTGGCCACTCACGGTCAAGTGCTGCAGCGGCATGGTGAACGGGTGTATCCGGGCACCTGTCGGCCGCAACGCGGCGCGGCGCCTCCGTCCGTTCCTGCGCAGTCGTATGCCTGGCGGCTGAATGTCGCAGCGTGCCTGCAACGGCAGGGGCTGCCAGCGGATACGCCCACCGTCTGGCACGACCGGCGCCTGGGCGTACAGCAACAGGTGGTGACCCAGGCCGTGGGCGACTTTGTGCTGCAGCGCACCGATGGCCTGTGGTCCTACCAACTGGCCGTGGTGGTCGACGACGCGGCCCAGGGAATCACCCATATCGTTCGCGGAGAAGACCTGACCGACAACACGGCGCGCCAGATCGTGCTGCAACAGGCACTGGGCCTGCCGACGCCGCATTATCTGCACACGCCGCTGGTGCGGGGCACCAATGGCGAGAAGCTTTCCAAACAGAATGGGGCCACGGCCTTGCCGGAAGGCCAGGGACCCGAGGTGTTGGCCAATCTGCAGGCGGCTGCGCGCGTGCTGGATTTGCCGGCCGTGCAGGTCATGACGCCGCCTGAGGCGCTGGCGCACTGGACGGATACCTGGCGCAGGCGCTGGGCGGCCTGACCGGGCAGCGGCGTCAGTACAATGGCGCTCTTTTGCGGTTGCATCGATCGTCATCGCCCATGCCAGACACCCAGGAACCTGCTTCCTCCAATACTGCTTCCCTTGTCCCCGCTGCCGTGGCGCATCCGCGCATGGTGCGCAGTTTCGTGCGCCGCGCCGGCCGCGTCACCACCGGCCAGGCTAGAGCCTATGCAGAGTTGGGCCAGCAGTTTCTGCTGCCCTTTCAGGAATCGCCGCTGGATTTTTTCGCGGCCTTCGGGCGGGAGGCATCCTCGGTGCTGGAAATCGGCTTCGGGATGGGCGAAGCCACGGCGCACATCGCGGCGCACATGCCGCACATCAATTTCCTGTGCTGCGAAGTGCACGCACCGGGTGTGGGCGCGTTGCTCAAGCGTATCGGCGAACAGGGGCTTACCAATATCCGCATCTGTGCGCACGATGCGATGGAAGTGCTCAACCACATGCTGCCGCACGCCAGCCTGCACGGCGTGCATGTTTTTTTTCCCGATCCCTGGCACAAGAAACGCCACCACAAGCGTCGCCTGATCCAGCCCGCGCTGGTGCAGACGCTGGCGCAGCGTTTGCAGCCGGGCGGCACGATCCACTGTGCCACCGACTGGCAGCCCTATGCCGAGCAGATGCTGCAGGTGCTGTCGGCCGAGCCCCTGCTCCAGAACACCGCCGTTTCGCCAGACGGGTATGCCGAGCGGCCTCACTACCGGCCGCTCACCAAGTTCGAGCAGCGCGGCCTGCGGCTAGGACATGGGGTCTGGGATCTGGTGTTTGCCCGCCGCGCCTGAGCATGCTGTGCGCGGCTTGCGGGCACAGCCAATTTTCCCGCAGGATATCCGTTAAACTTTTGCGAATATTTGGGTGGGGCGCGTGGCAAAAAACCATTTCTGCCAAAATGACAATTGCGGGTTTACCTCGATGGGCAGACGGTTTTTCAACGGCAACTCCATGGCCATAAATACCCTACGCCCGACACATTTCATTGACAGAACCAAGGAGCATATACACATGGCCAGTCCCCTCATCATCCAGACCACCGATGCCACGTTTGGCTCCGACGTGCTTCAATCCGGCGTTCCTGTGCTGGTCGATTTCTGGGCGGCTTGGTGCGGCCCATGCAAGGCCATTGCACCCGTGCTCGATGAACTGGCCGGCGCCTACGATGGCAAGGTGAAAATTGCCAAGATGGACGTGGACGACAACCAGGCGGTGCCTGCGCAGTTCGGCATCCGCAGCATCCCCACGCTCATCCTGTTCAAGGGCGGGAAACCCGTGGCCACCATCAGCGGTGCGCGTCCCAAGGCGCAGCTGGCAGCCTTTCTGGACGAGCACCTGGCCGCGTGATGTTGCTGGTCTTATAGGGAGGTAGGGTTCAGGTGCTCTGCGCTATACTTCCCTCCAACGCGCCGATTTGCTTCCAGCTTGCGGGCGCATAACAAGTACTGCTAAAACGGAGCACTGGAAAACCCGGCGTCCCGTTGCGGCACCGGGTTTTTGTTTACCAGTGGCCATGTCCTTCATCGCAATTCCCCAGACCATGCATTTTGCCGAGCCGCTGCCGCTGCAAAGCGGCGCGAGCCTGCGCGATTACACCGTGGCATTCGAAACGTATGGCACGCTCAATGCCGACAAGAGCAATGCGGTGCTGATCTGCCATGCACTCAACGCTTCGCACCACGTAGCGGGCCATTACGCGGACGCCCCCGAAAATGTCGGCTGGTGGGACAACATGATCGGCCCCGGCAAACCGGTGGACACCAACCGTTTCTTCGTCATTGGCGTCAACAATATCGGTTCGTGCTTTGGCAGCACCGGTCCGCGCGACATCAATCCCGATGCGCCCGCAGGCACTGCACGCCAGTGTTACGGGGCCGATTTTCCTGTGGTGACGGTCGAAGACTGGGTCAATGCGCAGATGCGGCTGCTAGATTGCCTGGGCATTGAACAACTGGCCGCGGTCATGGGCGGCAGCCTGGGCGGCATGCAGACGCTGTCGTGGACGCTGCAATACCCCGACCGCGTGCGCCATGCCGTGGTGATTGCCAGTGCGCCCAATCTTTCTGCCGAAAACATCGCTTTCAACGAAGTGGCGCGCCGTGCCATCATCACCGATCCCGACTTTCACGGCGGCCACTTTTACGAGCATGGCGTGGTGCCGGCGCGCGGGCTGCGCATCGCGCGCATGATCGGACACATCACGTATCTGTCCGATGACGTGATGGAGAGCAAGTTCGGCCGCGACCTGCGGGATGCTGTGGCCCATAACGAAATGGGCTACAAATACAGCACGCAGGAAATCGAATTCCAGATCGAAAGCTATCTGCGGTACCAGGGCGACAAGTTCAGCACCTACTTTGATGCCAACACCTACCTGCTCATCACGCGCGCGCTCGATTATTTCGACCCGGCACGGCGCTTCGGAGGTGACCTCACACGCACGCTGGCGCAGGCCAGGGCCAACTTCCTGCTGGTGAGCTTCACCACCGACTGGCGCTTTTCTCCCGCGCGTTCGCGTGAAATGGTCAAGGCTTTGCTCGATAACCGGCGCCGCGTGAGCTATGCCGAAATCAGGGCTCCGCACGGCCACGACGCCTTTCTGCTCGACGATCCACGCTATCTGAACCTGGTGCGCGCCTATTTTGAAAAAGAGGTGGCGATATGAGCGGCGGACTGGTCAAGATCGACGCCATTGCCCAACTGGTTCCGCAGGGCGCGCGCGTGCTCGACCTAGGTTGCGGCAGCGGCGAGTTGCTGGCGCATTTGCAACGCCACAGGGGCTGTACCGGCTACGGCGTGGAACTGGATGATGCTGGCGTGCTGGCCTGCGTGCAGCGCGGCGTGGATGTGATCCAGCTCAACCTCGACCAGGGCCTGGCCCTGTTTGCCGACGCCAGCTTTGACGTGGTACTGCAGATCGATACCCTGCAACATCTGCACAATGCCGAAACCATGCTGCGTGAAACGGTGCGTGTGGGGCGCATGGGCATCGTCGCCTTTCCCAACTTCGCGCACTGGCCCAACCGCCTTTCGGTGCTGCGCGGGCGCATGCCGGTCAATGCCCGGCTGCCCTACGAGTGGTACAACACGCCCAACATCCGTGTGGGTACCTATGCCGACTTTGGCGTGCTGGCAGGGCGCAACGGCCTGCGCGTGCTCGACAGTTTTGGCCTGGATGAAGCGGGCCAGGTCGTGCGCAGTCTGCCCAATCTGCGTGCCAGCACGGCGGTGTATCGCGTGGCGCGGTAGGGACTTTTGCTGCGGCTTATGTCCCTATGCACGCGGGATCTACATACCGCGATGCCATGGTCGTGCGGCAAGACCAACTGCCGCTGGATGTGCGTTGCCAGGTCAGGGTGTGGCCATGTAACAAGGTGCCAGAGCGACCGCCAAAAACAGATGTCATATCTACTTCGGTGCCACCGTCCGATGCGGTAAATACCAAGGTGGGCGTACCACCTATTCCGGTAGGCGGCGCGGCGCCATTGAACATATTCCCGCTTGCGTCCTGTAATAAAGGGGACGGCACATAGTTTGTTATACAAATATCGTTTTCGCTGTCGGAACTTGTCTCGGTACGTCCTTCTGCCAGACAGGTTTCTATATTGCTGCGTTGCGTGGTAACCTCAGACATGATGCGGGTGAACTGGGTGCGTATCACATAGGATTGATACTGGGCTATCGCAATGCTGGCAATAACTGCAACAATTGCCACGATGATCATCAGTTCTATCAATGTGAAACCAATTTGGTGGCGTTTGTGCATGATGTTTTATTTTAGTTTCTGTTGTTTGCCAGAAATTGCCTCTTTAGATAATTGAAGTTATCTATTCTGTTTTTTGATTCTCCTGCACCCAGCCATACCAACAGATTTCCCGAGTCGTCTGTCAAAATAATGGCACCCATACCAGGAAGGTAGCCATGCTGCGACCATACTGTCTTGCCACCTATGGTTTGGCGCTCCATAACACCGTCATAGCAACTGTTGATTTTTGTTTGATCGCACGGTATAGAGGTATCTTTTAAATTTTTAAATAAAACTAGGGTTGACCAGTTGTCGCGTAGAAGCTGTACCAATCCTTTTGCGCTACCGGTCATTCCCATACTGGTACGTAATGACGGCCAATCAAAATATTTTTTAAAATCTGATCCATAAAAATTTTGATGCATGAAATTGTATTCTACTGCTGAGTCTTCCTGATCGATGAAACTTATCTTGTATTTATCAAGATTCAAATCAGAAACAAGGTGTTTTTCAAATTCTTGATCGTTTATTTTTGTATATGCCAGGGCGGCAAGACAATACCCGATATTGGAATAAGTATACTGGGTGCCAGGAATAAACTGTAAGGGGGTTTTTGCCAGAACTTGGGGCGATTGCGGGCACCATGGCTTGGTATTCCGTATCAGCATGGGGTCGGGGTTTTTGATGCGATCAAAACCGGCGCTGTGGTTCAGTAAATGGCGCACGCGAATAAGATTCACACGGTGGTCCAGCGGTTTTTCCTGTCCAATGAACAGTGGGGCAATGGGTGTCTCAAGCCACTGCAAAAATGGCGTTTGTGCAGGGGACGGCGCGGCAAGTTCTGTCCCGTTCTTGAGTGCATGGGACGGGGGCGTCAGCAGGCCAATAAATACAACCGCTTTTGACAGGCTTGCATACCGAAAACGTGTATCGGGTGTTATACGTGCGCTGACTATGGGGGTGCCTGTCCAACCATTGACACAGCCGGATGGTGCTGAAGCAGTGTGCGGCCAATACAGCAATTGATTGGCGGGCGAATCAAACTGCTGCGCCAGGGTGTTGATGGTGCTGGCTAGCCACTGCGGCGCGTGGCTGTCGCACCGGGTGGATGCCACGACAGCCCGGGCTTTGACTGGATATATCCAGCGGCGCACCATATTGCGGTCTGTTTCCCAAGCCAGTATGGGAGCGAGCAATAATGCGCTGCCGAATACAGCAAAAAATACCAAACGGGTAATGCGCTTCATGGTAGGTGGGGCAATAGAAAAGCGCCCGAAGGCGCTTTTCTTAAAAAGCTGATACCACTACTATTACGGAGCAGGAGTATCACCACCGTCTGCTGCATCACAGCCAGCCGGACGGTATTTGTCTTCCACATTGGTGGAGCAAGACCATGCACCATCGGTGTCTCGGGTCCAGGCGAGCGTACTGCCTGTCAGCGTAACAGCAGCATTGCCGCCAAATGTGGCCGTGATGACGGCTTCTTCGTCAGCAGCTGCAGGATAGGTAATCACCAAACCCTCTTGGCCAGTATCTGCAGCGGTAGAAGCACCAAGCAGCAGGTTGCTATGAGTCCAGCCGATTTCGCATTCCGTATCTGTTTTACCGTCCAGCAGGCAGGTTTCGATGGCGGTCTTCATCGAGCCGGATTCGCTCATCACGCGAGCAACTTGCGAACGGGCGACATAGTTCTGGTATTGGGGAATGGCAATGGCTGCCAGAATACCGATGATGGCCACCACGATCATCAGTTCGATGAGTGTGAAACCTTTTTGCAGGGATGCTTTCATGTTGGATCTCCTTGTAAAAACTATGGAAGGAATCTGGCAAGCGGAACGAGGAAACAGTTTTTGCTTGCCGGAGTAGCCTCTTCAAACTACTGCCCAAGTAAATGCAAGGGCCGTGCCAGTTTGCCCTTTTGGGTGTTTTTTGTTGAAAAGCGTGAACCAGCGCACAAAAGTATTTATGCGGGTGAAAAAGCGGTACGTCGGCCTGTTGGCAGCAATCGGTTTTTGTCAGAAAAAGATGACAATTTTTGTCAAAAACGAATAATCAGATGAGAGTTGACAAAAAATATAACCTTTGGGTTGCGTTTGTGTGGTATTTCACGAGTTGAATGCATACTTCATGATTGCATGGTGCGTGCCAGTTTGGGGATCTTTGGGATGGCGCGCTACGGGCTTGGTTGGGTGGATGAGAGGATGCGTGAGAATTGCGCTTGCGAAGGTTTCCAATAACCATCCATGCTCGAACAGCGTTATGCCGGCTTTTCCGCTCCCTTGCCGCCAAGCACCCGGTGCTGCAATGCGGGCAGCTGCTGGCGGCACTGTTGCAGCGTATCCCCGCTGCATTCGGTCAGCACCACGCCTTCGCCGGTGGCTTGTTGTGCCAGGATGTCGCCCCAAGGGCCGGCAATGAGGGATTGGCCCCAGGTGCGCCGTCCGTTGATGTGCTGGCCGCCTTGTGCAGCGGCGGCCACATAGGCCAGGTTTTCGATGGCGCGTGCACGCAGCAGCATTTCCCAGTGCGCCTGGCCCGTGGTGTGGGTGAAGGCGCTGGGCACCAGCAGCAGATCGGCAGCCAGGGCGCGGTAGAGTTCCGGAAAGCGCAGGTCGTAACAGATGGACAGGCCCACGCGCCAGGCGCAGCCATCGCGCGAAGGCAGAGTAAAGGCCACGGGCGTGTTGCCGGGCAGCAAGGTGGCGGATTCATCGTAGGCCTCGCGGCCGTTGTCGAACGCGAACAGGTGTATTTTGTCGTAGCGCACCACCTGTTCGCCCTGCGGGTTGATGATGAGCGTGGCGTTGTAGATGCGTTCTGGATCGGTACTTTGCAAGGGAATGGTGCCGCCGGCCAGCCACAGGCCATGGCGCAGCGCGGTTTCACGCAGAAAGTCCTGCAGCAGGCCGTGGCCCGGGGCTTCGGCGAGGGCGAGCTTGTCGCGGTCGCTGTGGCCCATCAGGCAGAAGTATTCGGGCAGCACGACCAGTTCCGCTCCCTGATCCGACGCCTCTTGCACCAGGCGTGCGGCCGCGGCCAGGTTGGTGGCAACGTCGGGGGTGGAAACCATCTGGATGGCGGCAATGTGCATGGCGCAAACTCCGGATACAACAGGGCGGGAGAACACAAACCTGAAATAGGCCTACGTCCGTCCGGTTGCAGTGTAGCGCCCGTGCTGTGCGAAAGGGTGTTGGAGTTGTTTGACCATGGTGACCAATGCGCGCTATGCTTTCTGCGTGTGTGCAGCGCGCCAGGGCAATGATGCGTGACGGCGGTACGGGCGAGGGACGGCGTGTGGTGGCGGAAACAGCCGCTACTGCCAGCGACTGGCCACCGTGCGTAGCCCTGACCATTTTTTAGGGAGAGCGGCCATGAAACACTTACGTATGCGCCTAGTTTGGCTGGCGTTGGGGCTGTCAACCGCCGCGCAGGCGCAGAGTCTGCAACCCGGCCTGTGGGAAATCAAGCAGGACATCCGCATGCCAGGCAGGCCCGAGGTGGCCGCCCAGATGGCGCGGGCACGCGAGCAGATGAAAAACATGCCGCCTGCCGTGCGCAAGCAGATGGAGCAGCAAATGGCCCAGATGGGTGTGGGCCTGGGCGATGGCGGAGCGGTGCGTCTGTGCATTTCTCCCGAGGAGGCCCAGGCCGGCCCCGTGCGCGAAGGCAAGGTGGAAGGGCAATGCACGTACACCAAGGTCAGCCACATCGGTAACACCTGGCGCGGGACGATGGTGTGCAAGGAACCGCCGAGCCAAGGCGAATTCACCACCACGTTGCACAACCCGGAACGCTTTACGTCGCAGGCCGTGCTCACTGGCAAGGAGGGCCGTACGGAGATGAAAAGCGAAGGGCGGCGGGTATCGGCCGATTGCGGGGCGCTGGGCAAAAAGCCGGCCAAGCCGCGCTGACTAGACTTTGGGGGCGGGAATGTCTGCTTGACGAAGCAGACGGTAGACAGCCGCCCGGTTGCAGGAGGTGTGCGGAGGAGCCCATCGGCAGGCCCGCATGGCCGCCACCGTACAAAAAAAGCCCGGCAATCGTGCCGGGCTTTTGTGCAGAGAGAGTGGGCGCTTACTTGGCGGCCACGACCTTGACCATTTCAAGGCACTTGTTGGAGTAGCCCCACTCGTTGTCGTACCAGCTCACCAGCTTGACGAAGGTGGAATCAAGTGCGATGCCGGCTTCGGCGTCGAAAATGCTGGTGCGCGCATCGCCGCGGAAATCGGTGGCCACCACCTTGTCTTCGGTGTAGCCGAGGATGCCCTTGAGCGCGCCTTCGCTCTGGGCCTTCATTTCGGCGCAGATTTCTGCGTAGGTGGCGGGTTTTTCCAGTTCGACGGTCAGATCCACCACCGAGACGTCGGACGTCGGCACGCGAAAGCTCATGCCGGTAAGCTTGCCCTTGAGTGCGGGCAGCACCACGCCCACGGCCTTGGCGGCGCCGGTCGAAGACGGGATGATGTTTTCCAGAATGCCGCGGCCGCCGCGCCAGTCCTTGTTGCTGGGGCCGTCAACCGTTTTTTGCGTGGCGGTGGCCGCGTGTACGGTGGTCATGAGACCGCGCTTGATGCCCCACTTGTCGTTCAGCACCTTGGCCAGCGGCGCCAGGCAGTTGGTGGTGCACGAAGCGTTGCTGACGATGGGCTGGCCGGCGTAGCTCTGGCAGTTCACGCCGTGCACGAACATGGGCGTGTCGTCCTTGCTCGGCGCGCTCATGATGACCTTGCGGGCGCCAGCATCGATGTGCTTCTGCGCGGCTTCCTTGGTCAGGAACAGGCCGGTGGATTCGATCACCACGTCGGCGCCCACCTCGTTCCACTTGAGGTTGGCGGGATCGCGCTCGGCGGTCAGGCGGATTTTGCGGCCGTTGATGACCAGATGGTTGCCGTCCACGGCCACCGTACCGCCCTTGAAGCGGCCATGCACGCTGTCATAGGTGAGCATGTACGCCAGATAGTCGGGCTCCAGCAGGTCGTTGATGCCGACGATCTCGATGTCGTTTGCGAAGTTTTGCACCGCTGCGCGGAACACGCAGCGCCCGATGCGGCCAAAGCCGTTGATGCCTACCTTGATTGCCATGCCTTACTACTCCTGTACGTAAAAAGAAAAATAGCGCCCGGCCTTGGGTTTGCAGCGCCCCGCAGGGCGCGCATTGCAAAAGCGGGAGCGGTCCGTGGCTGCGGTGCGTCCGCCAACAATCAGCGTCCCAGCACGGCCTGCACCGTGTCGGCCACGTTTTCGGGGGTGAAACCGAAATGCTCGTACAGCTTCTCTGCCGGGGCCGATTCGCCAAAAGTGTCGATGCCCACCACGGCGGCGCAGCCGTATTTCCACCAGTAATCGCTTACGCCCATTTCCACGGCGATGCGCGGCAGCTCGGGCGGCAGTACCATTTCCTTGTATTCGGGTGCCTGGCGGTCGAACACGGTGGTGCTGGGCATGCTGACCACGCGCACGGCGATGTCGCGCTGGGCCAGAATTCCCTGCGCCTGCATGGCCAGTTGCACTTCGCTGCCGGTGGCGATGATGACCGCTTCTGCCGAGCGGCTCAGGCCTGCGCGCGAGGGCGCGGCCAGCACGTAGCCGCCGCGGGCAACCAGGCTGGAATCGTCCTTGTGCATGTAGGGCACGCTCTGGCGGCTCAGCAGCATGGCCGTGGGGCGCTTGTCGTTTTGCAGCGCGCTGGCCCAGGCAATGGCAGCTTCCACCACGTCGCACGGACGCCAGACGTCGAGGTTCGGGATCAGGCGCAGGCTCGCTGCGTGCTCGATGGCCTGATGCGTGGGGCCGTCTTCGCCCAGACCGATGCTGTCGTGGGTGAAGACGTGGATCACGCGCAGCTTCATCAGTGCAGCCATGCGGATGGCGTTGCGGCTGTAGTCGCTGAAGGTCAGGAAGGTGCCGCCGTAGGGAATGAAGCCGCCGTGCACGGCAATGCCGTTCATGATGGCGGCCATGCCGAATTCGCGCACGCCGTAGTTGATGTGGCGGCCGGGCTTGGCGCTTTCGCTCTGGCGCGTCTTGTCCGTCAGGATGACCGAGCCGTCATCGGTTTTGACGACCGAGCCGTCGTCGGCAAACCGCAGTGGCGGGGTGTTCTGGGTGCACGTCAGGTTCGATCCGGTGAGATCGGCACTGCCGCCCAGCAGTTCGGGGAAGTGCGCCGTGAAGCTTTCCAACGCCATCTGGCAGGCCTTGCGCGTGGCTGCGGCCGGTGCATGGGGCTGGTACACGCGCGGCATGCGGTCGGCGAGCTGTTGCACCATGCGGGTGACGGTGCCGTCCATGCGGCGGCGCAGTTCGGACGCCAGCAGCGGAAATTCCTTCACATAACCGGCGAACAGGTCTTCCCATGCCTTTTCGCGCTTGGCGCCTTCGGCACGGGCGTCCCAGGCTTTGTACAGATCGCCCGGAATTTCGAACGGGGCATATTTCCAGCCGAGTGCTTCGCGCGCGAGCTTGATTTCTTCGGCGCCCAGGGGTTCGCCGTGGGCCTTGGCGGTATTCTGGCGGTTGGGGGCACCCTTGCCGATGGTCGTCCGGCAGATGATCAGGGTGGGCTTGGTTGCCGATTTCTTGGCTTGCGCAATCGCCTTGTCCACTGCATCCACGTCGTGGCCGTCAATCGGGCCGATGACGTTCCACTGGTAGGCTTCAAATCGCTTGGCGGTATCGTCCACGAACCAGGGCTGTACGTGGCCGTCGATGCTGATGCCGTTGTCGTCGTACAGCGCGATCAGCTTGTTCAGTTTCCATGCGCCGGCCAGGGCGCAGGCCTCGTGGCTGATGCCTTCCATCATGCAGCCATCGCCCAGCATGACGTAGGTGTTGTGGTTGACGACATCGAAGCCGGGGCGGTTGAATTCGGCCGCCAGCAGCTTTTCGGCCAGCGCCATGCCCACGGCATTGGCCAGGCCCTGACCCAGCGGGCCGGTGGTGGTTTCCACGCCCGGGGTGACGCCGTATTCGGGGTGCCCGGCCGTCTTGCTGCCCAGCTGGCGGAAATTCTTCAGCTCTTCCATCGGCAGGTCGTAGCCGGTGAGGTGCAGCAACGCATACTGGAGCATGGAAGCGTGGCCGTTGGAGAGCACGAAACGGTCGCGGTCATACCACTTGGGGTTGGCCGGGTTGTGGCGCAAATGGCGGTTCCATAGCGCAACGGCCATGTCGGCCATGCCCATGGGAGCGCCGGGGTGGCCGGACTTGGCTTTCTCGACGGCGTCCATACTGAGGGCGCGGATGGCATTGGCCATCAGGGCGGGCTTGGCTGTGGTCATGGGGGCTCCGTGGGAATGTTGGAAGAATTCAGGGATGGTTGCAGAAAATCTTGTCATTCTAACGGGCAATGCAGCCTGGGCTGAGCCTCCGGCTCGAAACGGCAGGTGCGAGAATGCACTGCTTTGCGCGTTGGCCACAGAACACTCCCGGTAGCGATGGGTGAACCCAGGCGGATCGACGCACCGCTGTCTGTGCCTACAATCGGGCCCATTCCTGTTTGGCATTTCCCCTGTCTGCCCGCACATTCCATGCCCGCTTCCTCTCAGCCTGCTCAGGCCCTGCTGCTGGCCGCCGGCCGCGGCAACCGCATGCGTCCCCTGACCGACCATACGCCCAAGCCCTTGCTGGCGGTACGGGGCCGGCCGTTGATCGAGTGGCCCATGCGGGCACTGGCGATGCAGGGTTTTGTGGATGTGCTGGTCAATACCGCCTGGCTGGGCGACCAGTTGCTGCAACATTTCGGCGCCGCCTGGCCGCATGGTGACGCGTTGCCCGCGACTCGCTTGCAGTATTCGCGCGAAGACATCGATTTTGGCTGCGCCCTTGAAACCGCCGGCGGCATTGCCCGTGCCCTGCCGCAGCTCGATGATGTGTTCTGGTTGACAGCTGGCGATGTGTACGCGCCGGATTTTGCCTTTGCGCGCGCCGATTACGACCGGTTTGCCGCCAGCGACGCGCTGGCGCATCTGTGGTTGGTACCCAATCCTGCACATCATCCGATGGGCGATTTTGCACTGGATGCCGAAGCCGTGCTGCACGATATGCCCGGCGGCGATGACCGGCCGCCGCGCTATACCTACAGTGCCATCGGCCTGTTCCGAAAAACGCTTTTCGCCTCACCCTATTGCGGTATTGCTGTGGGCAATCCGCTCGGTGTGGTGGCACCGCTCGCACCGGTGTTGCGCGCGGCGATGCGCGAGGGTCGTATCACCGGCGAGGTTTTTTACGGCCGCTGGACGGACGTGGGCACGCCGCAGCGGCTGGCTCAATTGAATGCATTGCCTGCCTGAGAACGGTTTCGGTTGGCAGGTTTCTCGTCCACGAGTCGTCCAAGTCGCAAAAATGCCCGCATAAGTGCGGGCATGCAGGAGTGCCCAGCCGCGCACGACGTGCGCGGCTGAAACTGGAAATTACTTGGTGCAGGGCCGGTTGTGGCTGGCGTGGGCGCCTGCCGCAATGGCGGCTTGTTCGCTCATGTACTGGCCATTTTTGGTCGTGCCAAAGTGCCGGGTGCCGGGGCAGTGGTACACCGAGCCATTTACCCATACCTGGCCGGGCGCGGCAGCGGGTGCGGTTTTGGTGGTTGCAGGGGCGGTGGGAGTTGCAACGGACCGAGCAGCCTTGGGCGCGGTCACGGGAGCTGGGGCGGTCTGGGCCAGGGCGCTTGCCGCAAACAGGCTGGAAAGCAACAGGGTGCCGAGAGATGTCTTCATGATGCAAAGTCCTTTCAGGAAAGTGATGGTCTTTGCCATGGAGGCGAATGTTCCGGTCGATGGTCAAAGACCGGAAAATTGTAATAAGAAATAATCAATATTTAAATAAAAGAACTATATTTTGATTGAATCATAGAAATAATGATTGTTTTTTTGGTGCCGTTCAGAGCAGATAAGCATTTGGAACGACTGGCTTTTTGTTTGTAAGGGACGTGTCGTACAGCCGGGCCACGTATCCATGGCCCGGGCTGTCGGATCAACCGCAGTAGGCCGACTCGATCACTCTTCTTGCTTCGTTGACGACGAGGTTCAGCCGTCCGCGCTGGTATTCGCGCGTCACGGGTTGGTTCTTGTACAGGACGCGTACGGTCCAGGCGTTTGCAGCGCGCTGGGCTCTTTGCTGCACGGCTGCGGTGGGCCTCTTGCCCCTGGCTACCGCCAGCGCGGCAGTGGCATCACAGCGCTCTTGCCCCGTTGGGGGATAGGGTTCCCCGCCGGGGCCGTGTGGTCCGCCGGGATACACGCAGGCTGAAAGCCCCATCAGGGCCGCCAGACTCCATGTGGCCAGCGTCAGCTTCCGCCGGTTGTCGCGCACGACGGAAAAAGACGCGGAAAGAGACGTGCGTGTGTTCATGCCAAACTCCTTTCATCAGGAATGGAGAAAACCGCGGCCCGTGAGGCCACGGGAAATCGGGCAAGCCAGTATCATGCTGGGCAGCCCGCTTCTCATTCTCGCACGCCTGCGCTTTTGCGGCATGTGTTCTGCTATCGTCAATCTGGTTTCATGACTGCTATTTCCGATTCTGATGTTTCCATGCCCTATGCTGGCCGCCGCGCCGCGGTTGCCAGGCAGATGGGCGCCAATGCCATTGCGGTGATTCCTACCGCTCCTGAGCGGCCGCGCAATCGCGACAGCGATTTTCCGTATCGCCACGACAGTTATTTTTATTACCTCACGGGCTTTGATGAGCCCAATGCCTGGCTGGTGCTGCAAACCGATGCGGCAGGCATGCTGCGCAGCACGCTGTTTTGCCAGCCCAAGGACATGGAGCGCGAAATCTGGGACGGCTACCGTCTGGGCCCCGAGGCAGCCCTGGAAGCATTGGGCATGGATGCGGCGCACTCAGTGGCCGAACTCGATGCGCGCCTGCCCCGGATGCTCGAGAACACCGATGCCGTGCTGTATCCGTTTGCCATGCACGACGGGCTGGCCGCGCGTATGGAGGGATGGTTGCAAAAGGTGCGGGCGCGCGTGCGCTACGGGGTGGTGTTTCCGGGCGTGCAGCGCGATGCCTGCGCACTGCTCGATGAAATGCGGCTGATCAAGGACGCGCATGAGATGGGTATCATCCGTCGCGCCTGCGCCATCGCTGCCCAGGCGCACGTGCGCGCCATGCAGGCCACGGCGCGCATGATGCGCGACGGACTCGACGTGCGTGAATACCACATCGAAGCCGAACTGCTGCACGAATTTCGCCGCCATGGCGCGCAGCACCCGGCCTACGGCAACATCGTGGCCGCTGGCGCCAACGCCTGCGTGCTGCATTACAGCGCAGGCGCTGCACCCGTTCGCAACGGGGAAATGGTGTTGATTGATGCGGGCTGCGAGCTAGATGGCTACGCCAGTGACATCACGCGCAGCTTTCCCGCCAATGGGCGGTTCACGCCGCCGCAGCGCGCCGTGTACGACCTGGTGCTGGCGGCGGAGGAAGCCGCCATCGCACACGTGCAGCCGGGCGTGCGTCACAACGACATCCACGACGTGACCGTAAAGGTGATTGCGCAAGGGCTGCTGGACCTGGGCATTCTGGACAGGAACAGGCACGGCAGTGTCGACGACGTGATAGAGAACCGCGCCTATTTCCGTTTCTACATGCATCGCGCCGGGCATTGGATGGGCATGGATGTGCATGATTGCGGCAGCTATGTGGAGCCGTCGGAAATCGGACAGGCCAGCGCGCGCAAGGATGCCTTGACGGGCGAAACCATCATCGATCGTCCGAGCCGCATCCTGCGTCCGGGCATGGTGTTCACGATCGAGCCCGGCATCTACATCCGTCCGGCCGACGATGTGCCCGAGGCGTACTGGAACATCGGCATCCGCATCGAGGACGATGTGCACGTCACGCAGCAGGGGCACGAGCTGCTCACGCGCGGCGTGCCAGTGGCGCCCGATGCCATCGAAGCACTGATGCGCTGAAAGGTCTGGCATGGCAAAACAACCAGACGGACTGCGCATCACTTCCGCCAACCTCAACGGCATCCGCTCGGCGGCCAGCAAGGGTTTTTTCGACTGGATGGGCCAGCACCAGGCGGATGTGGTCTGCGTGCAGGAACTCAAGGCGCAACCTGCCGACCTGACGCCCGCGATGCGTGCACCCCATGGGTATCACGGGTTTTTCCACTGTGCCGACAAAAAGGGCTACAGCGGGGTGGGCATATACAGCCGCATGGAGCCCGATCGCGTGATCGAGGGCATGGGCAATCCTCTATTCGACGCCGAGGGGCGCTATCTGCGCGCCGATTTCGGCAACCTGTCCGTGGTGTCGGTCTATGTGCCTTCGGGCTCGTCTTCCGAGGAGCGCCAGGCGCTCAAGTATGTTTTCCTGGAAGCGTTCTTCCCCTTGCTGCAATCGCTGCTGGCCGAACAGCGCGAGTTCGTGATTTGCGGTGACTGGAACATCGCGCACCGCGAAATCGACCTGAAGAACTGGAAGGGCAACCTCAAGAACTCGGGCTTTCTGCCTGAAGAGCGCGCCTGGCTGGACAAGCTCTACGGCAACGGCTGGGTCGATGTCTTCCGGCAGCTTTATCCTGACGCGGGCGATACGGGCTACACGTGGTGGAGCAATCGTGGCCAGGCTTATACCAAGAACGTGGGCTGGCGCATCGACCTGCACGTGGCCAGTTCCGGTATGGCGCAGCGCGCCCGCAGCGCCCACGTGTACAAGGCGGAGAAGTTCAGCGACCATGCACCATTGACCGTGGAGTACGTCTAGCGCTATTGCCTGCGGCGGTTGCACCTGTGTGTGTTTCGTCACTGGCAGAAAAAAACCCGCCTGGGCGGGTTTTTTTCTAGGCTATCGCAAGACTGCAGCTTATTGCAGCGCAACTTCCACGCGGCGTGCCAGGCGGGCTGGTCCGTCGGCCTGGGCCTGCTCGGGCTTTTTCAGCTCTACCTGCTCGTCGGCCACGCCGGCAGCCTTGAGCAGCGCGGCAACGGCCTGGGCCCGCTGCTTGGCCAACTCGGCGTTCTTGGCCGGATCTCCCGATGCGTCGTGGTAGCCGCTGATGACGGCTTTCTTGCCACCGGTTTTTAGGCCCGTGACGATTTCCGCCAAGGCCTGCTGGCCTTCTGCTGCGACTTCGGCCGAGCCGCTGGCAAAGAAGAATTTCACGATGCCGTTTTCCACTACCACCGAGGCGCCATCCACCATCTCCGCAGCAGACGCAGCGGCTGCTGGCGCCGACACCACCACTGCAGGGGTGGTTGCAGGTGCGTGCGCGGCCGCCAGCTTGTTGGCGCCGGGCAGCAGCGGCACGATCAGCAGCGCCACGATGTTGATGATCTTGATCAGCGGATTCACGGCCGGGCCGGCGGTATCCTTGTAGGGGTCGCCCACGGTGTCGCCGGTCACGGCGGCCTTGTGTGCATCGCTGCCCTTGCCGCCGTGGTTACCGTCCTCGATGTACTTCTTGGCGTTGTCCCAGGCGCCGCCGCCGGTGCACATGGATATCGCCACGAACAGGCCGGTGACGATGGTGCCCATGAGCAGGCCGCCCAGCGCCTTGGGACCCAGCAGCATGCCCACCAGGATGGGAACGACCACCGGCAACAGGCTGGGCAGCATCATTTCCTTGATGGCGGCTCCCGTGAGCATGTCGACCGCGCGGCCGTATTCGGGCTTGGCCTCGCCCGTCATGATGCCCGTGATCTCGCGGAACTGGCGGCGCACTTCTTCCACGACCGCGCCCGCGGCGCGGCCGACGGCTTCCATGGCCATGGCGCCGAAGAGGTAGGGAATCAGGCCGCCAATGAACAGGCCGATGATGACCATCGGGTCGCTCAGGTCGAAACTGATGGCGTGGCCGAAGGCTTCCAGCTTGTGGGTGTAGTCGGCGAACAGCACCAGCGCTGCCAGTCCGGCCGAGCCGATGGCATAGCCCTTGGTCACGGCCTTGGTGGTGTTGCCCACGGCATCCAGTGGATCGGTGACGTCGCGCACACTGCTGGGCAGCTCGGCCATCTCGGCAATGCCGCCAGCGTTGTCGGTGATGGGACCGTAGGCGTCGAGCGCGACGATGATGCCGGCCATCGAGAGCATGGACATGGCCGCCACGGCCACGCCGTACAGGCCGGCCAGGGCATACGAAGCCGCAATGGCGATACAGACGAAGATCACCGGCCAGGCGGTCGATTTCATGGATACGCCAATGCCGGCGATGACGTTGGTGCCATGGCCGGTGGTGGAGGCCTGCGCCACGTGCCTGACGGGCGCATACTGCGTGCCGGTGTAGTACTCCGTGATCCAGACCAGCGCGGCGGTCAGCACCAGTCCGACGACACAGGCGCCGTAGAGCGCAAGCGTGCTGGCGCTGCGGCCGCTGGACAGCTCCAGGCCTTGCGGGAACATGCCGGCCGTGACGAAGTAAAAAGCGATGAGCGACAGCACGCCCGAAATGGCCAGGCCCTTGTACAGGGCAGGCATGACGTTTTTCATGCCAGCGGAGGCCTTCACGAAGAAGGTGCCGATGATGGAGGCGATGATGGACGCGCCGCCCAGCGCCAGCGGATACAGCACGGCCTGGGCGGAATCGCCGGCCACCAGCAGCGCGCCCAGCACCATGGTGGCGATCAGCGTCACGGCATAGGTCTCGAACAGGTCGGCGGCCATGCCGGCGCAGTCGCCCACGTTGTCGCCCACGTTGTCGGCGATCACGGCCGGGTTGCGCGGGTCGTCCTCGGGGATGCCGGCCTCGACCTTGCCCACCAGGTCGGCGCCCACGTCGGCGCCCTTGGTGAAGATGCCGCCGCCCAG
>JBDHSG010000026.1:0-18236 GCA_039808005.1 Allobrachymonas sp.
GCCTTCGTGCGTGTGGCCTCGGGCAAGTACACGCCGGGCATGAAGATGAAGGTGCAGCGCACGGGCAAGGAGCTGCGGCCCACCAGCGTCGTTACCTTCATGAGCCAGCGCCGCGAAGCGGTAGAAGAGGCCTACGCGGGTGACATCATCGGCTTTACCACGCACGGCGGCGTGCAATTGGGCGACACCATCACCGACGGCGCCAACCTGCAGTTCACCGGCCTGCCGTTTTTCGCGCCGGAGATGTTCATGACCGTGGTGCTGAAAAACCCGCTGCGCACCAAGCAGTTGCAGCAGGGCCTGGCCCAGTTGGGCGAGGAAGGCGCGATCCAGGTCTTCAAGCCCGATATGGGCGGCAATATGCTGCTGGGTGCCGTGGGGCAACTGCAGTTCGAGGTGGTGCAGCACCGCCTGAAAACCGAATACGACTGCGACGTGCGGCTCGAAAGTTGTCAGTACACCGGTGCACGTTGGATCAGTGCCGACACGCCGGACGAATTGCGCAAATTCTGCGACGCCTATCCCCAGCGCATGGCGCACGACGCCGCCGACGCCCTGGCCTACCTGTGCACCAGCCCGTATGACGTGCGGCTGGCGCAGGAACGCTTTCCCAAAATCCATTTCCATCCGTTGCGCGAGCATGCGGGGCTTGCGCTGGGAAGCATGGTTTAACCATTCCTTTTTCAATGGCCTTGTCTGCATCAAGGCCAAAGCGCATGGGGTAGCCGCTGGCCGTGCGTGCTGCCGCAGGCCAAGTGTGCGCAGGCTCGACGTTAGGCCATGCCTTTCTGGAAAAACGGCCTGGAACGAGACACTGCTCCCGCGGCCGGCCGTGAGAGTTGGTGAGGCATTGACAATTTCGTCTTCCCGGAGCGTCTGGATTGCAACCCACAGGAATGGGTGGGAATAGAGGCTGCTTGCTTTGCGTTGGAAGGCGTGCACAAGCCATTACTGCGCTGTGCAATGCGGCTGAATGGGCGCCGTCCCAAGCAGGTGCGCACGCTCAAAAATGGTGTGCATATCCCTTGCCCTCGTGACTCTGATGCGTACACCATTGCAGTGGGAGTGATTGCGCGTGTCAAAAACGCAGATGAACGGCGGGGAGAGCCGATGCACAAACGTTTTCCGATGATGAAATTTCTCACGAAACTGTAGAGAAAAGCACGTGTTTTCGCCTGCTCCGCAGCGGTCGATGATAGAAACCCACCTCCAAATTTCTATTTTGATGGTTGCAGTTTTTCAGAAACGCAGATGCCATCGATAGAACTGCTTTTTCGTCAACGGCTTATGCCCTTGGGCAGGAGATGTCACCATGAACAATGTTTTTCAAACGAAATGGAATGCAGCTATTGGCGCCTGGGTAGCGTGTTCGGAACTGGTAAGAAACAGGAGGCAATCGAAAAGCGTGGCCTTGCTGGTTGTAGCCGCCAGCATCGCTCCCCTTTCGTTTGCGCAAGGGACATGTGAAACCTATACCAATGATGTCATCAACTCTGCCTATACCTGTGTGCCCGTCACCGTAAGCGAGGCCACGTGGAGCGCATCGGGCAACCTGATGGGGCAGGGCAGCGGCGGAGGAGGAACCACCAAGAAGAACATGTATGTCACGTCATCCGATGTGGTAATCGGTTCTCCCTCGTCCAGGAAAACCTATACGACCGCCGGGGTAGGCATCACGACCGGAGGCTGGGACAGCGCCACGCTGACGACCAACAACACCATTTCCGCGCAAAACGTTTCCATGTACCTGGATGGCGCCTCGGCGGGAACAAACAGCTATGCGGGTGTCGGCGTGAGTTTTGGCGGAAAAATCTGGCTCAACAACTTCACGCTGGATATTGCCAATGCAAACAACGGCGACCTCAATGGCCTGGTTGCCGGAGCTGCCTATGGCGACAAGACGCCCAATGGGGGCACCTTGACCAATTACGTGCATGTGGCGGGAGACTACAACTTCAAGGCCGTCAAGGCTGATATGAACAACGCCAACCCCACCACGGGCATCCGTGCGATACAGAACAACGATGGAACGATTGCCTCCGGGTCTACGGGGATCGGTCCCAACGCTGTTGTGACGGTGGACGGTACATACACGGCCGATATCACTTCCGGCTATGGCGTCGGGGTCTATGTGTCCGGAAAATTCGATGCCAACCAGAAAATGCCGGTGGTCAACCTGAACGATGTGAACATTACCCTGCATGGCAAAGGCAATGCCTTGAAGATTGGAAAGACGAACCGAAATTCCATCTTTCCATACAATTTAAGGCCAACGCGTGACGGTTGGGGCGCAGGGCAGATCAATATAGCCTCTGGCGGCAATGTTGTGATAGACACCACGGACGCAAACGGAGAGGCGATTGCAATAACCTATGGTGGCTCCGTGCTTGACGCCTCGCAGGCGGCCAGTTTCCGTGTCAATGCAAAAGGCAATGTCATCCGGGTGGGCAACGACATCTTGTTCAATGCTCTGCAGCCATCCGCCGACTTGATTGATGTCAAGATCAACAATGCCTATTTCCGCACCACAACGCCGACCAGCAGCCTGATCCAGATTGACCAGCAACAGAAGGACGTTTCGCTGCTGTTCACAGGTGCCGAAACGGATCTGACCGCAGCGTCGGATGGCTACATCATCGATGTTCAGGGTGGCAATGCCGCGCAGAGTTCTGCGGCTTCGCTCGTGTTCGATGACGGTGCCCATGCGACCGGTCTGGTGAACAAAACGGCTGCTTCGACTTTGAACATCGGCCTGAGCGGTGGGTCTACCTGGAATCTGGCGGAAAAAGCCACAGGTTCCACCACGACTTCCACCTTCACTGCGCTGAACATGGAGGGTGGGTCGGTGTTGAATGCATTCAACAATACCGGCGCTGCCTCGTTCATTCTGGCGGGCGACGTATCTTCTGCCCACTCGACCATCAGCATGGCCGATCAGAAAGCCGGGGATGTTCTGACCCTCCAGGGCAATTACACCGGCCTGGCCGGATCCAGGCTGCTGGTGGACGGCATCTGGAACGACCCCAATAACCTGACCACCGATATCTTCGTCATCAACGGAGACGCTACCGGCAGTACGGCCGTATCGGTGCCGGGCGGCATTTTTGGCGATGTGACGCAAGCCGACCAGCCCAAGGTGTCGGACAAACCTGTCATCACCGTCAGCGGGACACAAAGTGGCGTCGTGTTTACCGGATCGGCGCCCACACTCAACGCGGGTGAAGCGCAACTGATACAAGTGGGCAACAACTACCACTGGACCCTGGAGGCAAAAACCGGCACGCCGATTTACCATGAAGACGTGCCAACCTATCTGCAGGCAGCACTGGTCAACAAGGAGATGGGTTTCGCGCAGATGGGCAAGCTGCATGAGCGTGTGGGCGAACAGCAGACCTGGGCATGGGATGACTGCGGCACGCGTTGCGAGCAATACCAGCAGTTCAAGGACAAGGGCGAGAAAAAGTATCCGGTTTGGGGGCGCATCAATGGCGACTATCTCAAATTGCAGGGTAAGGACCGCTTCGCCTTCAAAAGCAAGACCGGCTTCGTACAGTTTGGGGCCGATCTCGACAACCCGATCAACCAGCAGGACGAAAGCCGTCGCCACAACGGAGCCATGTTGACGTATGGCTGGGGCAGCACCGACTTCTACGATCAGAACCGCGCGCAAAACGGTGTCGTCGTGGATGATAAATACATGGGCAAAGCCGATACCACGATGCTCTCCGTGGGAGGCTACAGCACCTGGTATGCCAAAAATGGCACCTACCTGGATCTGGTGGGCAACCTTTCCTGGATACGCAATAAATACAACGGCCGTGATGGTGGCAGCACCAGCCAGAATGGCTACGGGCTGGGGTTGAGCGCCGAGGTGGGACGGCCCTGGCGCCTGGGAGAAAGCCGGTGGCAGATCGAGCCGCAGGCACAGTTGAGCTACCAGCATATTCACCTCAAGGGATTTCATGATGGCGTGCGCGATGTCAAGGGCCAGAGCCTGAACGGCCTGCGGGGGCGTATCGGTGGGCGTCTGGCCTGGAACGCGCAGGGCGAGCAGTTGCGCACGCGGACGTTCTACCTGACGGGCAATGTGCTGCATGATTTCGCCGGCAACAAAGCTTCCGTCACCATCGGGCGAGAAGACGTGCGCGAAAACTATGGCCGAACCTGGGGTGAACTGGGTCTGGGCGGGCAACTGGCGCTGTCCAAATCGACATACCTGTATGGGGACGTGCGCTACCAGCATTCGTTCGACAGCAGCAAGGGCGCTTTGGGCGGCGCGCAACGTAAAGGCTACAACGGCCGCATTGGCGTGCGCCATACTTGGTGAGAATCATGGGAAGAAGCAATATGACCCAATACACACGATCCATCCGTCTGGCCCTGTTGGGCATGGCCTGTGCCAGCGCCATGGCGCTGGCAGGGTGCGGCAGCCTGCGTGACGTGGAGAACAAATGGTGCGATCCACAACCGGCCCAGGCAGCGGCAGTCGAAAAAAAGACTGATTGAGACGCTGTTGTTGCCGGTAGTCGCTCCGGCCCCGCTGCCTATCCTGCCCGTAGGCAGCGGCATGATGCGCTGAGCGATCGCTGGCTGCCGTTGCTGCGCGGGTGCAATGCCTGTGGCCGGCCTGGCATGCTGATATCGACACAACAGGCGTTCGCAAACCGACCGGACCCCGACCCGATGCCGGCAGGCCGTATGCGCCAGCCATTGCCTGTACAGTTACGGACGTGAGGGAATGCCATGAAGAAAGGATTCAACCATGACCTGGCTGGTGATATTGCTGATTGCGGGGGGCATTGCTGCGTGGATTCTGGTTGTGCTGTACAACCGCCTGGTGCGCTTGCGCAATGGTACGGCCAATGCGCTGGCACAGATCGACGTGCAACTCAAACGGCGTTACGAGCTCATTCCCAACCTGGTGGACGTGGCACGCAAATACCTGCAGCACGAGTCTGAAACCCTGCAGGCAGTGATTGCCGCGCGCAACCAGGCCGACGGATTGCGTCAGCAGTGGCAAGGCGGGCATGGCGCCAGTGCCGAAACGGCCCAGGCTCTGCAGAGCGCCGACCGTTCGGTGCAAAACGGGCTGGGACGCCTGTTTGCGCTGGCCGAGAGCTATCCCGACCTCAAGGCCGATGCCGCCTTGCGTGATTTGTCCGATGAACTGGCACACACCGAAAACCGGGTGAGTTTTTCGCGCCAGGCCTATAACGACGCGGTGCTGGCTTTCAATACGGTGGTGCAGTCCTTTCCGGCCAATGTGGTGGCTACGCTGTTTGGCTTTCAGCCGCTGGCCATGCTGCAAAGTACTGCCAGCGAAGAAGAGCGTGCTACGGTGCGGGTGCAGATGGATGCGCGTTGAAGGGTGGAGGCTCGTATATCTGGTCTGAAGCAGCGATTGGATACTGGGCCCGGGCCGCGCAGTTTTTGGTGACACATGATGTTTTTTGAGCAGCAGTACGCCGCACGCGCAACCAGCCGCAAACTGCTGCTGGCCTTTGCGCTGACCATCGTTCTGCTGGTACTGGCCGTCAATGGAGCGCTGTGGCTGGTGTTCGGGCTGGTGTCGATCGCTTGGTCGGGGCCTGTGCGTTTGCCGCACTATTTCTATGCTGTCAATACCGGGATTACGCTGCTGTTCGTGCTGGGCGGCTGGTGGATGGAGAGCAGCATGCTGGCCCAAGGCGGGCTGGCGATTGCCGAGCGCGTGGGCGCACGAACGCTACGGCCCCAGTTGCACGACGATGAACACGAACTGCAGCAGATCGTGCAGGAAATGGCGCTGGCGGCGCAAATGCCCGTGCCGGTAGTCATGCTGCTCTCGCGCCAATGGCAGATCAACGCGTTTGCGGCCGGATTGCATTCTGCCGACTCGGTCATCGCGGTCACCGAAGGGGCTCTGCGTGAACTCGATCGTGCCGAGTTGCAGGCCCTGGTGGCGCATGAGCTCAGCCATATCGCCGAAGGCGACACAAGGCTGTACACGCGGCTGAGTGGCATGGTGTTCGGGTTGGAGCTGGTGTTCCGTTTCGGCCAGCACCTCCATGGCATGCAACTGAGCCATGGCAACAAAAGCAATGTGGCGGCCCTGGGGGGGCGCTTGATGGGACTGCCGGTCATGGCCGCAGGCGGCTTGGGCTGGCTGGCGGGTCGCCTGCTGGTGGCCGCGGTGTCGCGCCAGCGCGAATTCCTGGCCGATGCCCGGGCCGTGCAATGGACGCGTTATCCCATGGGCATGTTGGGCGTTTTGCGCAAAATCCAGCGCCAGCAGGCGGTTGCGATGGCCAGTGGGCCAGACAATGAAACCGCCCTGTTCGATTCCGATCTGATGGTGCGGCAGCAACCGCTGATCGTGCACATGCTGCTGGTGGAGCCGGCTGCGCGCCGGGGCGCCTGGATGCGGCGGCTGCTCGACAGCCATCCGCCACTGGAACGGCGGATCGAGCGCTTGTACCGATATGGGTAGGATCTGTTGCCTGACAGCAACGCCAGCAATGGATGGAGAGAGTAGCTTGTCTGGCCAGAAGGCCGGATAACCCTCTATAATTAGAAGTTTACTGGCTGCCCCCCGTCGGCCTGATGGATTGCTTGTTGTAAGGCGGGGAAAAATACTGCAGCTGTACCCCGTGGGTTTATCGATCTTCCTGCGAGAAACATCTGCTCATTCTGGAACATTTTCGCCAATGACCACCATTCGTGTAAAAGAAAACGAACCATTTGAAGTGGCGCTGCGCCGCTTCAAGCGCACCATCGAAAAACTCGGCCTGCTGACCGACCTGCGCGCCCGTGAGTTCTACGAAAAGCCAACCGCCGAACGCAAGCGCAAGAAGGCGGCTGCCGTCAAGCGCCATTACAAGCGCGTGCGCAGCATGCAGTTGCCCAAGAAGCTCTACTGAGTGTTCGATTCAGAAGCTGACGTCGATTCAGCTTCTGTCATGTCAAAAAGGCTCGCCGGGGATGCTCAGCGGGCCTTTGCCGTTTGCGGAGGATGAAACAATGAGCCTGAAAGAACAGATCACCGAAGACATGAAGGCCGCCATGCGCGCCAAGGACAGCGAACGCCTGGGCGCCATTCGCCTGTTGCAGGCGGCCATCAAGCAGCGCGAGGTGGACGAGCGCATCACCCTCGATGACGCTGCCGTGGTGGCCGTGGTCGACAAACTGGTCAAGCAGCGCAAGGACAGTATCGCCGCCTACGAACAGGCCGCCCGCCAGGATCTGGCCGACAAGGAAAAAGCCGAAATGGCCGTGCTGCAGGCATATCTGCCGGCACGCATGGACGAGACAGAAATCCTGGCGGCCGTGCAGGGCATTGCCGCTGCATTCGAAGCCGACAATGGCCGCAAGCCGGCGGCTGCCGACATGGGCAAGCTCATGGCCGCCGCCAAAGCGCGACTGGCGGGCAAGGCGGATATGGGTGCGGTATCCGCTGCAGTCAAGGCGGTGCTGGCAGGATAGACACTCTTGCCGCAAGGGATCTGCATGGATTGGGTGGGTTAGCTGGGGCTGTAGCCGCAGCCCGCCCTATGCGTCTTGCCTGTCGGCATGGCAGGCGCACGCCTCGCCCTTGGCTGCCACCACCAGTTCGTGCAATACGGGGCATTCGCTGGCCAGGTGTTCACCGTGACCAGGGGCAACGCAGCGGCCTTGCAATGCCAGCAACTGTTTTTCCAGTGCCTTGAGGCTGGTCAGGCGCATGCGCACACGGGCAATCTGCTGCTGGACCAAGGCGTCTACCCCCGCACCGTCGGCTGCGGGGTTGTCCATCAGCCCCAGCAATTGGGCCACATCGGCCAGTGACATGTCCAGCGAGCGGCAATGACGGATGAATGCCAGCCGCTGCACATGCTCCTGTCCGTACGCGCGGTAGCCATTGTCGCTGCGCACCGGGCTGGGCAACAGCCCGGCCTTTTCGTAATAACGGATCGTTTCCACTTCCACGCCGACAGCAGCCCCCAGCTCGCGAATGCGCAGCGGGCGTCGGCCTGAGCGTGGGGTTTCTGAAGGTGAAGGGGGAAAGACCTTGCGCATGGACCGGATTATGGCGGGAATTGCTTGACCTTGTAGCGACTACGGGGTTTTTAATCGGTGGCCATGGATACATGCACACGCTCCACCACCTCTTCCCATTCTCATGCAGGCACTGGCTGTGGCTGCAGCAAAGGCCACCACCCGCCGGAGGCGGACGCATCCAGGCCTGCCAGTTCAGAAAGCAAGCCTGCTGAGCAGGCAACCTGCAATGCGCATGGGTGCCACTCCCATGAAAAAGGCCATGTCCATCATCATGATCATGACCACCATGCGCATGCGCCAGCCGATCTGGATACGCCGCTGGCCGCTGCTTCCACTGGGCAATGGCTGCGCATTCCCGATATGGACTGCATAGTGGAAGAAAACGAAATCCGCCGGGCGCTGGACAAAATCAACGGCATCAGCAACCTGCAGTTTCGCCTGGGGCAGCGCGCCCTGCTGGTTGATGCCCCCGATGCGGTGGTGCAACAGGCCATTGCGGCCATCGGCCAGGCCGGATTTGCGCTGCAACCCGTTGCTGAGCGGGAGCAGGATGCGGCGGCTTGCGGCTGTTGCGGGCATGACGGCCATCCGGGCAACAATCGCCGGGAGCTGGCGCAGATGGGGGGAGCCCTGGGTCTGGCTTTGGTGGCAGAGGGCATCCACTTTTTTGCACCGCACACCTTGGTGTGGACGGTGGCCAGCATGGCAGTGGCCGCGCTGGCCATCGCGTTGTCGGGTTTTGCGGTGTACCGCAAGGGGCTGCAGGCGCTGCTGCATGGCAAGCTCAACATCAATGCGCTCATGACCGTGGCGGTGACGGGCGCTTTCCTCGTCGGCCAGTGGCCCGAGGCTGCCATGGTGATGGCGCTGTACACCATTGCCGAATGGCTGGAGGCGCGCGCGGTCGATCGGGCCCGCAATGCTATCAGGAGCTTGCTGGATCTGGCGCCATCAATGGCCGAGGTGCGCCAGGCCGATGGCTCGTGGCTGAGCCTGCCGGTGCAAGGCGTAGCCGTGGGGGGCGTAGTACGCGTCAGGCCCGGCGAGCGTCTGGCGCTGGACGGGCGCGTGGTGGCGGGCCGCAGCGCCATCGACCAGGCGCCTGTTACCGGAGAGAGCATTCCGGTGGAAAAAGGGCTGGGGGATGCGGTGTTTGCCGGAACCATCAACCAGCACGGTGCGCTGGAATACGAGGTGACTGCGCCAGCCACGGACACGGTGCTGGCGCGCATCATCCATGCCGTGGAGGAAGCGCAAGGCAAGCGCGCGCCCACGCAGCGTTTTGTCGACCGGTTTGCCGCTGCCTACACGCCGGCCGTATTCGTCATTTCACTGGCCGTGGCCGTGCTGGGGCCGTGGCTGGCCGGCTGGACATGGCTGGCAGCGAGCTACAAGGCGTTGGTGATTCTGGTGATTGCCTGTCCGTGTGCGCTGGTCATTTCCACACCCGTGACGGTGGTCAGCGGGCTGGCGGCAGCGGCAAAGCGGGGTATTCTGATCAAGGGCGGAGTGTATCTGGAAGAAGCGCGCAAGCTCACCCGCATCGCGATGGACAAGACAGGCACCATCACCGAAGGCAAGCCGCGTCTGGTGGCACGCGAAATCATGCGCTCTGGCGTGGACGAGGCGCGCATCTGGCAACTGGCCGCTGGCATGGCGGCACGTTCGGATCATCCCGTCTCGAAGGCCATTGCGCAGGACCTGGCAGGCGATGCCGGCCCGCTGCCCGAGGTCGAAGCTTTTGTCGCCGAGGCCGGTCGTGGCACGCACGGCCGCATCGATGGCCAGGCGCTGGTGCTGGGCAATCACCGCTGGGTGCATGAGTGTGGCCACTGTTCGCCCGAGCTGGAAGCGCGCATGGCCGAGCATGAGCGCCAGGGCCGCAGCGTCAGCATTCTGGCCGATGAACAGGGGGCGCTGGCCCTGCTGGCCGTCGCCGACACCATCAAGCAAACCTCGCAACAGGCCGTGCGCGAGCTGCAGGCCATGGGTATTACCCCCGTCATGTTGACGGGCGACAACCCTGCCACCGCCCAAGCGATTGCTGCCGATGCCGGCATCAGCGAGGTACAGGCCGGCCTGCTGCCGCAGCAGAAGCTGGAAGCGATCCAGGAGCAGGGCGAGAAAAGCCACAACACCATTGGTATGGTGGGGGACGGTATCAACGACGCGCCCGCCCTGGCCGCCGCGCATGTCGGCTTTGCCATGGGCCAGGTGGGCACCCATACCGCGACCGAGGCGGCGGATGTGGTCATCATGAACGACGACCTTCGACGCGTGCCCGAAACCGTGCGCCTGTCCAAACGCGTGCATGGCGTGCTGTGGCAGAACATCGCACTGGCGCTGGGGATCAAGGCGGTATTTCTGCTGCTGGCCGTGACGGGCAAGGCAACCATGTGGATGGCGGTCTTCGCAGACGTGGGCGCGAGCCTGCTGGTGGTATTCAACGGCCTGCGCCTGTTGCGGTGGCGGGGCTAAATATTGGCTGTGCCCAGCCTTTCAGTCGGCGGACGCCGCAGGCGGTTTGATTGGAACGCGGCCTGTGGTCCGCTCGACGCGGTTTTTCCCTGGGAGGTTTCCATTGGATCGGTCGTAGCGGGTGTTTGGGGCACGCGCACTGTTGATCTGCTGGCAAGCGGTGGGGCAGTGGGCGCTGGGCGGGGTGCCGCTGGCCCATTCATCTGTGGAGTGTCATTACTGCAGTGGCAGCGTTCCCCATGTGAGGAAAAGGGGATTTCCATGCGCCGTATGCTGAACAATATATAGCGATGGTTGTTTTTCAATGACGAGGAGGTTCTTATGTCTGCACACACCAGCTTCCGCAGTGCCTTTGCCTTGATTGCCCTGTGCGGGGCAGCAACCGCTTTTGCGCAGGATGCCTCGGCACCCAGTCCCAGCGGGGCACGCAGAGGATACCGGTCGGCGGCGGCGCATGAAGCGGCTGCGGCCCGTGTCAGTAAATTCACGCGGGAGGATGAGTCGCAGTACTTCCGCAATGCGTTGGCGCGTTGCCAGAACTTGCCAGACGGCTACAAGCAGGCCTGCGAAGCCCGCGTGCACGGAGCTGGAACGCGAACGGGCAGCGTGGAAGGCGGTGGCATTCTGCGTGAAAACGAGGTCCCTGCCGATTCACTGCCCTGAACGGCGGGACCTGCCGGTCAATCAGCGCGGCGCGTTCTTGTTGCCCAGTTGCAGCATGCCTGCGCTGTTGCCGAGTTGCACGAGGCCGCTGTTGGCATAAATGCCCAGCTTGCCGCGTGTATCGATGATGTCGAGGTTGCGCATGGTCAACTGGCCAATGCGGTCGATCGGGTCGAACGGCGCGTTCTCCACCTTTTCCATCGACAGGCGCTCGGGCGCGTAGGTCAGGTTGGGGGACTCGGTGTCGAGAATGCTGTAGTCGTTGCCGCGGCGCAGTTCCAGCGTGACTTCGCCCGTGACGGCGCTGGCCACCCAGTGCTGGGCCGTCTCGCGCAGCATCAGCGCCTGCGGATCGAACCAGCGGCCCTGATAGAGCAGGCGGCCCAGGCGCAGGCCGTTGATGCGGTACTGCTCGATCGTGTCTTCGTTGTGGATGCCGGTGACCAGGCGCTCGTAGGCGATGTGCAGCAACGCCATGCCGGGGGCTTCGTAGATGCCGCGGCTCTTGGCTTCGATGATGCGGTTTTCGATCTGGTCGCACATGCCCAGGCCGTGGCGGCCGCCAATCTGGTTGGCTTCCAGGAACAGGGACACGGGATCGGCAAAGGTCTGGCCATTGAGTGCCACGGGAACGCCTTCCTCGAAGCGCACGCGCACTTCCTCGGGCTTGACGTCCACCTCCGGTTTCCAGAAAACCGTTCCCATGATGGGGTTGACGATGGACATGCCCGTGGACAGCTCTTCCAGATCCTTGGCCTCGTGCGTGGCGCCCAGCATGTTGCTGTCGGTGCTGTAGGCCTTTTCGGCGCTCATCTTGTAGCCGTGGCCGTGGGCCGTCATGAAGGCGCTCATCTCGGCGCGGCCACCCAGCTCGTCGATGAAGGCCTGGTCCAGCCAGGGCTTGTAGATTTTCAATGCCGGGTTGGTCAGCAGGCCGTAGCGGTAGAAGCGCTCGATGTCATTGCCCTTGAAAGTGGAGCCGTCGCCCCAGATGTGCACGTCGTCTTCCTTCATCGCGGCCACGAGCATGGTGCCGGTTACGGCGCGGCCCAGGGGCGTGGTGTTGAAGTACGTGGCGCCGCCCGTGCGGATGTGGAACGCGCCGCACTGGATGGCGGCGATGCCTTCGTGCGCCAGTTGCGCACGGCAATCGACCAGGCGTGCCTTTTCGGCGCCATAGCTCAGCGCTTTTTGCGGAATGGCATCGTAGTCGGATTCGTCGGGCTGCCCCAGATTGGCGGTGTAGGCATAGGGAATGGCGCCTTTCTGGCGCATCCACAACAGGGCGGCAGACGTATCGAGGCCGCCCGAAAAAGCGATGCCGACTTTTTGCCCAACGGGCAGGGATTGGAGAATGCTGGACATGGGAAGAAAGAAAGAGGGAGTTGTACCGGAAGCAGGCCCGTGCCTGCTGCTCAATGCCGGATATTATGCATTGCCCACCCGTCAGGATGGTGTCCTGTGGTCATGACGGAGCCGGCGGGTTTTCGCCTTGCGTGATGATGCCGCCGCCCAGGCACACCTCGCCGTTGTAGAGAACAGCGCTTTGTCCGGGCGTAACGGCCCATTGCGCGGCAGCAAACCGAAGGCGAAAGGCATCATCGGGCTCAACCTCCGTCAGCAGGGTGCAGGCGGCGTCCTGCTGGCGGTAGCGGGTTTTGGCCGTGTACGCACCGATGGAAGGAGGAAGACCCGCCACCCAGGCGGCATCGTCAAACACCAGCTCATTTGCCAGCAGCCAGGGGTGATCATGCCCCTGCACGGCATAGAGCGTGTTGGTGGGCATGTCCTTGCGGGCCACGAACCACGGGGCGTGCGCCCCCCCGCCGCGCGCCGCGCCCTTTTCCTTGATGCCGCCAATGCCCAGGCCCTGGCGCTGGCCCAGCGTATAGAAGCTCAGGCCAACATGCTCGCCGATGACGCGGCCACGCGCGTCCTTGATCGGGCCGGGCTTGCTTTGCAGATAGCGGTTGAGGAATTCGCGAAACGGCCGCTCGCCGATGAAGCAGATGCCGGTGGAATCCTTTTTCTGGGCATTGGGCAGGCCGATCTCGGCGGCGATGCGACGCACTTCGGCCTTGGGCAGTTCGCCGACGGGGAACTGTGTCTTGGCCAGTTGCGCCTGGTTCAGCCGGTGCAGGAAATAGCTCTGGTCCTTGAGCGGATCGAGTCCCTTGAGCAGTTCGTGCCGTTGCGTCAGCGGGTTGAAGCGGGCGCGTGCGTAATGTCCGGTGGCGATCTTTTCCGCGCCCAGCCGCATGGCATGGTCGAGAAAGGCCTTGAACTTGATCTCTGCATTGCACAGCACGTCGGGGTTGGGCGTTCGGCCCACCTGGTATTCGCGCAAAAAGGCGGAAAACACCCGGTCCTTGTACTCGGCGGCGAAATTGACGTGCTCGATGGGGATGCCGATCACGTCGGCCACGGCGGCGGCATCCAGAAAATCCTGGCGGCTGGAGCAGTATTCGCTGTCGTCGTCATCTTCCCAGTTTTTCATGAAGATGCCGACCACTTCGTGGCCCTGCTGCTTCAGCAGCCAGGCGCTGACGGCGGAATCGACGCCGCCGCTCAATCCGACAACAATCCTGTGCTTGTTCATCGCGGCATTATCGGGGCAATGGCCGGGCATGCCCATGCTGCAAAGGCGTTCAACGCGGCGGCTTCCAGCCAAACTCCACATAGCGGCGGATGACCAGACAGCCGGGTGGAGAATCAATCAGCGAGACGGTCGAATTTCCCTCCTTGGGGTCGCTGTACACCGTAAGGGTCTTGAGCAGGCGCGTGGCACGGTACCCCGAAAGCTCTTGCGTCGCGATTGTCTGGCAACTCAAGGGTGCGACCGAAATGCGTTCTGCCGCGACGGTGCATCCCCCTGCGCTTTCGGGCACGGTGATGATGGACATGGCGGCGCTGCCATTGCTGAATTCCAGACCCGTCAATGAGAACACCGGGCTGGAGGCAGGGCGCTTGCGGTCCCAGTCCAGCAGCACTTCGTTGGCCTGCGTTCCGCTGATGGCCAGGCTGGACAGGCGGTCGATCGCTGGTTTGCAGGCGGTCAGGCCGGCGTTTGCAGCGGCGGCCGAAAGCGTATTGAAGGGTGCTGCAGGCTTGGGTGGCGGAGTCATGAGAACGTTCTGCGCACCAGCGCCCATTGCGGCGCCTGCCAGCAAAAGCATGGCTACACACTTTCTGGTGTTTTGCGTTCGGTCATTGGCGGCAGGTGTGTGATTCATGGGGCGAATCCTTCGTTCGGCTGCTTCAGCACGCGAAACAGGGCATCTGTATAGGCCTGAACGTTTTCCGGATTGACGGGGTCCAGCTTGTGCAGGTAGCGGGCGGCCTTGGCGCGGTATTGCTGCAGTTCGGCGTCATGGTGCTGGAACGCATCCAGCAGCACCTGTGCGCCTTCCTTGCAATCGAAATCATGGTAACGGTATCCGCAATCGTCCAGCAGGTGCGAATTGTGGATCAGGGGGTATCCCCCGTGCAAAGCTTCGTAATACACATAGTTTTGCGCGTTTTCCCATTGGTGACAGACCAGGGCGTCGGCCTGCTCGGTCAGGATGTCGACCATCGGGTGGCGCCCAGCGAACAGCCCGAGGCCGTGGCGGACAAAATCCAGGCTGTTGGCGAACGGGTTGAACAGCGGGTGCGCATTGAACTGCGCGGTATTGAATATGCACACGCGTTCGAGGATATCCGGGTTGATGCGGTGTGCGGCATCGCATACCAGCATGGGTATGTGGCTGGTCTTGACGGAGCAGATGTTCGGTTCCACGATGGCTATCCGCCAGCGCTTGCGCCCTGGCTGATAGTCCCACTGGCCGGGTTGCAGCTGGCGCTCGATGAAATCCGGGCCCCACAGGTGCGGCATGATCTGCACCGGCAAGCGAAACAGCGCTTCATAATAAGGCTTGCATGTCTTGCGGTATTCTTCCAGCGTCCATATGGCGTCGCGCGGGATCTGCGGAATGATCCTGCCGTGCGGCAGCTGAAACGCCAGGCGTTCGGCGTCGATCACATAATCGTTCCCCACCGCATACACCACCAGCTTGCTTCCCCGAGCATGGAACTGGCGCACCCACTCATCGGGCATGCCGCTGCTCATCTCGATCAGCACGTCGAGTTGCTGGAGCGCCTGCTGCTCGTCGATCCAGGCAATTGGCGAATCCGCCATGAATCGGGCGCGGTCTTCAGCGCTGCCATCTCCACAGCAAACGATGGATACCTGCGCCATGCGCGGCGAGGCCTTGAGCGTCTGCGCCAGAAAAAACACGTTCTGGAAAATGCCGTTTTCCCAGATCGACTGGGCACCCTTGCGCACCAGCAAAGTGATGCCGACCTTGATGGGACCCGCCCGTTTCATGATTGTCTTCCTCGCCATTGGGGCCGGTCGTGACAGACGGCGCGCAGCAGATCGGCATACCGTTGGATGTTGTCCGGGTTGTGGATGCTGACCCTGTCGAAATACCGCGCCGCCCGTGCGGCATAGCCGGGCAGGTCGTCATCGTGCTGTTGGTATGCCTGCAGCAGGGCGCTTGCGCCTTCGGCCACTTCAAAGTCAGGATAGTAGTACCCCGCATCACGCAGCCACGGCGAATTGTGGATGAGGGGATAGTTGCCATGGAGGGCGTCCAGATACAGGTAGTTCTGGTCGTTTGTCCATTGGTGCGATATGACGGCGTGCGTTCCGGTTTCCCCCATGAACCCCGCAATGTCGTTGCGCCCCAGAAAGACCGCCTTGTGCTGTTTGACCATGTCGAGGGTATTGGCCATGTACAGCAGGGTGGGGTGCTGCGCGAAGTGCTCCATATTCAGCATGCTCAGCATGGCAAAGGCCTGCGGCTGCTGGCGATAAGCGGTGTCTGCGATCAGCATGGGGATGAGCCCCGACTTGATCGGCGACAGATTGGGCTCGAATACCGCCAGTTTCCAAGGAACCCGCGCGGAAGAGTTTTTGGCAACGGTCTTTTCGTAGCCATAGTGCACGCCAGCAGCGGCAATTTCTGCCTTGCGCGCCTGTAGGAAGCAGGGGTCCCACAAGTAAGGGACCACTTCCGCCTTGCAACGGTGTACTGTTTCCAGCATGGGGATGGAGGCCGCGTGCCCTGGAATCACCCAGATGGCATCGTGCCGGCCGGATCCCAGGAAAATGCCACTCTTCTGGAAAATCGTGCTTTCCACCAGCGCGGAATAGGGGTGTCCCACGCACATCCATATGGCCTTTTTGCCGCGCGCGCGTTGCAAGTCCAGCCAGGCTCTGTCCAGCAGGCCAGCCATCTCGATGATCACGTCGACCTGATCCGTGGCGTCCTGCATTTTGACCATGCGTGTGCCAAACCAGTCCAGGTCGACCTGTGTGCCCAGAGATGTTTCACTGCCCCTGTCCAGAAGCATGACGTCTTGCACGAAAGGAATGTTGCGCAGCAGTCTGGCCAGGAACAGGGCATTTTGCGTAATGCCGGCAGACCAGATGTTTTGTCCAGGCTGGCTCAGTGTCGTGATGGCAATGCGCATGTCGGCGATAGGCAAAGTGTTTGGCAGACAGACAGGCGTTCAGTTTCGGTACGTATGGACCGTTCTGGCACAGTTAAAGAGCCAAGGGTGGCGCAGGTGTTCCGGTATCCGAACGCAGAGGTTGTTCGCCATATTGTGCGTTAGTTTTTCCCCGTTCTCCTGCCGTAGGGGGGTGTGGCCTGCGGAAAAACAGATTGACTCTTGGCGTGCTGGAGATGGGGCTCGCGTACAGTTGGGGCGTGCGTCAATCATGCGCACCGAAAAACACATGGGGCGAAAACGCACGAGGCTCCAACTGTAAAAAGCAGCTGTTCAAACCCACACGCTTCCTGATGGCTTTGCAAAGCAGCTTTTGAGAAAAAGCGCCATCCTTGCGAAATTGTCGTACGTGGTGGGCTTACGTGCGGAGCGGAGCCGTCAGGTTCGCCAGGCTGCCTCGCAGCATATTGCGAGGCAGCCTGCACGATGCCCTCTTAGCGCCACTTCCAGCCTATGCCGGCGCTGACGCCCCAATGTGAACCGGTGGAGGACACGCCGACCCCCCAGACCATCTTGCCGTTTTCGTGCATGGATCTGAAGTTCACCGCCGCGGCGCCATAGCCCTGGAAGCTGCCAACGCCTACGCCCAGCGCCTTTTCTCCCGGCTCTAGGTAGGGTATGTAGTTGGCGCCCGTCATTGCCATGCTCATCGCCACGCCGGAATATGCGATGCGCGCAACGTTGTTGATCTGGTGGCTGAAATTCTGGGTGATCCCCTGTATTTGAGAAACGTTGACTGCATCGGTCGGATTGACGCCGGCGGCCACGTTGGTGATGGTGCGCTCAGCCCCCGCTGCGCCCACGGATACGCTGTTGTCCTGTGTGGCGACCGAGTTGGCGCCCAAGGCAACGGAATTGTTGCCGCTGGCTACTGCACCGGACCCAATGGCTGTGGCATTCGTGCCGGTTGCCTGTGACTGGTATCCCACTGCGGTAGCGCCAGCGTTGGAAGCAGTCGCACGGAAGCCGATGGCTGTGGCGTTGGTATCCGAGGCCGATGATTGAGAGCCGTACGCGCTTGCGCCTGCGGCGCCTGCATTGGCGCACAGGCCAGTCGCCGTTGAATCGGCGCCACTCGCGTTGATACAAGAGGCGGAATTAACTGCGAGAAGATCTGCGTTGTTGAATGTCCTGCCTCGGGTATAGACGGTTCCATCGGAATTGGCACTACCTATGACTGAGAGGCCAACGGTACTTCCGGCGCTGGCTGCTGCATTTACTGCCTCTGTCAGAGGCGCTACGGAAGTCGACAGCGAAGAGACGGTGCTGTTGGTGGTGGACAGACCGGTGCTCAGGCTGGAGATGCCAGTGGAGGCCGAAGTCGACAGCGAGGTGACGGTGCTGTTGGTGGTGGACAGACCGGTGCTCAGGCTGGAGATACCGGTCGAGGTGGATGTGCTCAGCGAGGATACACCGGTGCTCAGACTGGAAATGCCGGTCGAAGTGGATGGCCGAACTGGTTTACCGTGCGCGTCCGGATGCGGTGGAAATGCTCTATGTGACCAATGCCGAGCGCATGGCAA
>JBDHSG010000012.1:0-67181 GCA_039808005.1 Allobrachymonas sp.
GGGCTGGATTCGAACCAGCGTAGGTGTAAACCGGCAGATTTACAGTCTGCTGCCATTAACCACTCGGCCACCTCTCCACAGCAAGCCACGCATTATGCCACGAGTTGTGCGCCTTCCCCGGTTTTCGGACACATTGGCTGCGCCTTTATGCAAACAACCGGGCCAACTCCTGTCCAGGCTCAGAGGCACGCATGAAAGCCTCCCCCACCAGAAAGGCATGCACGCCAGCGGTTCGCATGGTCTGCACATCCTGCTGTGTGAGGATGCCGCTCTCGGTCAACAGCAATTGCCCGGCGGGAATTTCAGGCAGCAGTTCCAGCGTGGTTTGCAAACTGACTTCGAACGTGCGCAGGTTGCGGTTGTTGACGCCAAGCAACAACTGTTGCGGCTGCGGCGCCATTTGCGCCAATGTCAGCGCACGTTGCAACTCGGCGCGATCGTGCACTTCGACCAGAACGGCCATGCCCGACTGTTGCGCCAAGACACACAAATCGTGCATCTGCGCGTCATTCAGGCAGGCTGCGATCAACAAAATACAGTCCGCAC
Source organism: Allobrachymonas sp. (assembly GCA_039808005.1). Taxonomy (GTDB): domain Bacteria; phylum Pseudomonadota; class Gammaproteobacteria; order Burkholderiales; family Burkholderiaceae_C; genus Brachymonas. The sequence continues at coordinate 547 of JBDHSG010000012.1, forward strand.
CCATGGCGCGCGCTTCATAGACCTGGTACGGATCCACTATGAAATCCTTGCGCAGCACGGGCAAATTGCAGCTGGCGCGGGCCTGCTGCAGATATTGCGGAGCCCCCTGGAAAAACTGCCGGTCGGTCAGCACGGAGAGACAGGCCGCACACGTCCTGCCGTCACCCTGCTCGTAGCTCGCAGCAATTGCCACAGGGTCGAAATCCGGACGGATCACGCCCTTGCTCGGGCTGGCCTTCTTGATTTCGGCAACTACCGCAGCCTGCCCCCTATCGAGTTTGGCTCGCAAGGCGCCAGCAAAGTCGCGCACTAACGGCGCATTTTCAGCTTCTGCGCGGATGACAGCCAATGGCTTGATCTGTTGCGCAGCAACGACTTCCTGTTGTTTCACGACAACAATTTTCTGAAGGATGTCGGTCATGGCAAGGATCGAAAGAAAAGTTGGAACAGATAGCGCCCATCCGCGCCCGCATTTTTTCCGGTCAGACCGCCTTGCGGTTGAACTGGATGAACTGCTCCAGCTTGGCCTTGGCCGCGCCGGAGTCGATGGTTTCGCGCGCCTTGGCGACGCCTTCAGCCATGTCCGAAACCACGTTGGCCGCATACAGCGCCGCGCCGGCATTCATCAGCACGATATTGCGTGCCGGCCCCTTCTGGCCCTCCAGCACGTCCAGAAGCATGGCCCGCGACTGTTCAGGGGTTTCCACCCGGATTGCCCGGTTGCTCGCCATGTCAATGCCGAAGTCTTCCGGATGGATCTCGTATTCCAGGATCTCGCCGTCCTTGAGTTCTCCGACCATGGTGGCGGCGCCGATGCTCACTTCATCCATCACGTCCCTGCCAAAGACCACCAGCGCATGCTGCATGCCTAGCTCCCTGAGGGCACGCACCAGAATGCCCACCAGATCCTGGTGAAACACGCCAAGGAGAATGTTCTTCGCACCTGCCGGGTTGGTCAGAGGTCCCAGGATGTTGAATACCGTGCGCACGCCCAGTTCCTTGCGCACAGGCGCCACGTTTTTCATGGCCGGGTGGTGATTGGGCGCAAACATGAAACCAATGCCGGTCTGTTCGATGCTGGCGGCAATCTGCTCGGGCGTGCGGCTCAGGTCGGCGCCCAACGCTTCGATCACGTCGGCTGCACCCGAACTGCTGCTCACGCCGCGTCCGCCATGCTTGCTCACACGCGCGCCCGCCGCCGCCGCAACGAAGCTCGAACACGTGGAAACGTTGAAGGTGCGGGCGCCATCGCCACCCGTGCCCACCAAGTCGACCAGATGCTCCGTATTCTCGACCGGAACCTTGGTGGCAAATTCACGCATGACCGTAGCCGCCGCGGTGATCTCGCCGATGGTTTCCTTTTTCACGCGCAGGCCGGTGACAATGGCCGCGACCATCACCGGCGACATGTCCCCGCGCATGATCATGCGCATGAGATGCAGCATCTCGTCATGGAAGATTTCGCGGTGCTCGATGGCGCGCTGCAGCGCTTCCTGCGGCGTGATGGTTGCTTGCTGGGCCGTATTGGCATTCATGATGATTCAACCCTCCAGGAAGTTCTTGAGCATGGCATGCCCATGCTCGGTGAGCACGCTTTCGGGATGGAACTGCACGCCTTCGATATTCAGCGTCTTGTGACGCACGCCCATGATTTCGCCATCGTCCGTCCAGGCCGTGATCTCCAGCGCATCCGGGCAGGCACTGGGTTCGATGGCCAGCGAATGGTAGCGGTTGACCGTGAACTGGCGCGGCAGATTGCGGAACACACTGGTCTGCGTGGTGGTGATGACGCTGGTCTTGCCATGCATCAACTGCTGCGCGCGGATGATCGAGCCGCCAAAGGCCGCGCCGATGGCCTGGTGCCCCAGACAGACGCCCAGAATCGGCAGCTTGCCGGCAAAGTGCCGGATGGCGGGCACCGAAACGCCCGCCTCGTTGGGCGAGCAGGGGCCCGGCGAAATGCACAGGCGATCGAACGCCCCTTGCTGGAACAGCTTGTCCAGCTCGTCCAGCGTGATTTCGTCATTGCGGTACACGATGACTTCGGCGCCCAGTTCGGCGAAATACTGCACGAGGTTGTAGGTGAAACTGTCGTAGTTGTCGATCATCAGAAGTTTCATTCCAGCCCCTCCTCCACCAATTCGGCCGCCCGCAGCAGTGCGCGTGCCTTGTGTTCGGTTTCGCGCCACTCCGTTTCAGGCACGCTGTCGGCCACGATGCCGGCCGCGGCCTGCACGTAGAGCGTGCCGTTCTTGACGATGGCAGTGCGGATGGCGATCGCCACGTCCATGTCGCCCGCATAGCTGAGGTAGCCGCAGGCGCCGCCGTAGATGCCGCGCTTGATCGGTTCGAGCTGGTCGATCAGTTCCATGGCATGCACCTTGGGCGCGCCGCTGAGCGTACCCGCCGGGAAGGTGGCCTTGAGCACGTCCATATTGCTCATGCCCGCCTTGAGCGAGCCCTGCACGTTGCTGACGATGTGCATGACATGGCTGTAGCGCTCGACCACGAACGACTCGGTCACCTTGACGCTGCCAGCTTTGGCGATGCGGCCGATGTCGTTGCGCGCCAGGTCGATCAGCATGACGTGTTCGGCACGCTCCTTGGGATCGTTCACCAGTTCCTGCTCAACCGCCTTGTCCTGCTCGGGCGTGGCGCCACGCGGGCGGGTGCCCGCCAGTGGACGAATGGTGATGGTCTCGTCGCCGCTGGCCTCACGTTCATGCCGCACCAGGATTTCAGGCGAAGCGCCCACCACCTGGAAATCGCCGAAATGGTAGTAGTACATGTAGGGGCTGGGATTGAGCGAGCGCAGTGCCCGGTACAGGTTGAGCGGGTGCGCCGCAAAGCGCTTGTGCAGTCGCTGCCCCACCTGCACCTGCATGAAGTCGCCGGCGGCAATCAGCGCCTTGGCGCGCTCCACCGCCCGCAAATAGTCTTCCTTGGCAAAACTGCGCTGTACCGGTTCGCTTCTGAACACACCGGCAGCGGGCGGCAGGGCGGACTGGCCCAGGCGCTCTTTCAGCGTGCGCAGGCGCTGCTTGCCGCGGCCGTAGGCCTCGGGCTGCGCCGGATCGACATACACCAACAGGTACAGCTTGCCGGAGAGATTGTCGATCACGGCCACTTCCTCGCATTGCAGCAACAGGATATCGGGCGTGCCGAGCTCATCCGGCGGGCAGGTGTTTTCGAGCTTCTTCTCGATGTAGCGCACCGCGTCGTAACCAAAATAGCCGGCCAGTCCGCCGCAAAAGCGCGGCAGTCCCGGCGTGAGCGCCACCTTGAAGCGGCGCTGGTACTGGGCGATGAAATCCAGCGGATTGCCGTGCGCCGTTTCGGTCACGCAGCCGTCGGTCACCACATCCGTGCGGGCTTCCGCGCCAAAGCCACTGGCACGCAGCAGCGTGCGGGCAGGCAGGCCGATGAAGCTGTAGCGTCCGAAGCGCTCGCCACCCACCACCGATTCGAGCAGGAAACTGTTGGCACCGCCATATTCGGCATGGGCCAGCTTGAGATAAAGCGACAGCGGGGTTTCAAGATCGGCAAACGCCTGAAGCATCAGCGGGATGCGGTTGTAACCCTGCGCCGCCAGGCTGTTGAATTCAAGTTCGGTCATCATCGAAAGACATTCCACCTGCAAGGACCATTGCCATCAAATCAAGGCATGGCTGTGTCTCATGCGTGCACAGCACTGGCAACGATCCGGAAAAACAATGCCTACCAACGTCAACTCCGCAAGGCGCGGTAGTGGCAGGCGCCACCATCAATGGACTGCCACGGGCGCGCAGGCCCCTGGCACAACGGGCCATTCAGACCCGCCAGGGCCACGCTCCCCGGTCTGACCGACCTGTGGTGATGGTGTAGTGGAAGAACATGATCTGCGCAGTTTAGCAAATACGAGAGAAATTTGAATACCCGGATGCAAAGAATTGATTTGCACGGCACCGGCCGCCGGTACATATGCCCCTGAAACAGCCCAGCCAGGCGCTCATTGCACGCAGCGCAAATCCGACAGGCGTTCCAGATAGCCCAGCGCTGGCACACGATCGATAGGTTCGCCATGGTTGTAGCCATAACGCACCAAAACAACCGGGCAGCCCGCGCCGTGTGCAGCCTGCGAGTCGTTGACCGAGTCCCCGATCATCAGCGTCTGCGCGGGCTCAGCTCCCAGCATCCTGGCCGTTTCCACGAGCGGCAGGGGATCGGGCTTGCGGCGTTCAAAACGGTCGCCGCCATGCACGAAGGAAAAATACTGCCCAATGCCCAGCATGTGCAGCAGCGCGGTCGCGTGCCCTGTCGGCTTGTTGGTGATGCAGGCCAGTTGCAAGCCGGCGGCATGCAACTCCTCCACGCCCTCCTTCACACCGGGATACAGATGGCTGGCTCGTCCGTTGATACGGCTGTAGTGCTGTTGGTAGCAGGCGTGCGCGCGTTCATGCAGGTCGTCATCGACGACCCCGTCGCAGCCCAGTCCCAGATGCAGCAAGGTCTGGCGAACCAGATAGGGCGAGCCCTTGCCCACCGTGCGCGCGATGAAAGCATGCTCCACGCGCGGCCATTGCTGCTCGGCCAGCATGCCATTGAGGGCGAGGTCGAAATCCCCCAGGGTGTTGACCATCGTGCCATCCAGATCGATCATGGCTGCCCGCACATCAACCGCCTGGGCACACCCGGGAAAGGACAGACGAAGGGTTTTTGCAGCAGCACACATTCGGTTTTTCTTCCGCAAGCAACAAATGAAATGAATCTGGACGGGCCGCTCCAGGCAGGTATTGTCGCAGGATCAGCGATTCAGAGAGCAAGAGGGCCTGTTCCGGGCGTCTGGGCCAATGCCCAGACGACGTGCTCACGCACCAGCACCTCGGGATGGCTGGCGCGTTGCTGCAGGGCACGCCGGATGGCATCTGCTTCTGCCCCATCGGCCCCGCGCAGCGCATTGCCCAGCGCCACAGCCAGGTTTCGCAACCAGCGCACATGCCCGATACGACGGATCGGGCTACCTTCTGTACGCAGCAAAAACGTGGCCTCGTCCCATTGCCACAATTCCAGCAAAGTCGCCTGTCCAAGGTTATGTCGCTCGTCGAAATCGGGCAAGGGGCTGCGCCGGGCAAACTTGTTCCACGGGCAAACAAGCTGGCAATCGTCACAGCCATAAATGCGGTTGCCGATCAACGGCCGCAGGTCGGGTGCGATGCTGCCGGAATACTCGATCGTCAGGTAGGAAATGCAGCGCCGGGCATCGAGCCGGTAAGGCGCCACAATGGCCTGCGTCGGGCAGGCGGCAATGCAGGCGGTACACTGTCCACAGTGTCCGGCCCCTGGTGACGACTGCGTCAGGGGCAGGGGCACATCGGTGAAGATCTCGCCCAGAAAGAAAGTGGAGCCCGCTTCACGATTGAGCAGCAACGTATGCTTGCCGCGCCAGCCCTGCGCGCTGCGGCTGGCAAGCTCCACTTCCAGCACCGGCGCGGAATCGCTGAACACGCGATAGCCGATGGGGCCGACGCTCTGCTCGATGAAACCGGCCAATTGCTGCAGCCGAGCACGCATCACCTTGTGGTAGTCCCGCCCCCTTGCATACAGCGAAATCACCGCTTCGCCCGGCTGCTGCAACCGTTGGAGTGCCCGCTCGCGCCAGTCGGCCGGCGCAGCAGCGGGCAGATAATCCATGCGCGCGGTGATGACACGCAGCGTTCCCGGAACCAGCTCGGCCGGACGCGCGCGCTTGAGGCCGTGCGCCTGCATGTAGTGCATGCTGCCGTGAAAGCCCTGCTCCAGCCAGGCCTGCAGGCCCGGCTCGGCGTTGCGCAAGTCCACGCCGGCCACGCCGATGTGGCCAAATCCCAGCGCCGCCGCAGCTTTGCGGATGGTGGACAATAAGCCATCACCATTGACAGCCGCAAGGGCTGCGCGCTGTGCCGAAAAGGCAGGATCTAGACTGGGCGTCACGGACATGACAGGAAACCTTGCATGATTGTAAAAACCCTCGTTTGGGAGAATGAAGCCGCCACGGCTGCCTTTGCCACGCGCCTGGCCCGTCACTGGCGCGCGCATCCGCAGGATGCCGACATGCTCATTTTCCTGCACGGCGATCTGGGCGCAGGAAAAACCACACTGGTGCGATACCTTTTGCGGGAGCTGGGCGTGCAGGGCCGCATCAAGAGCCCGACATTCGCAGTGGTAGAAAGCTACAGCGTTCCGCCCATCGCCGTCTGGCACTGTGACCTTTACCGTTTCGACGATCCGCGCGAATGGGAAGACAGCGGCCTGCGCGACCTGTTCGCCGACATCGGACTCAAGCTGGTGGAGTGGCCGGAAAAAGCCGGCACATTGTTGCCCCAACCCGATTGGGACATCCATTTGCAACCAATGAACGGCACGGCCCGCCAGGTCCGCATCGAAGCGCACAGCGACCGCGGCATGGATCTGTTGCAAGAACTGGAACCGCAGACATGATGCCTGAAGGGAAATTCAGATTCACCCGCCGGCGGCTGTTGCAGTGGACGTGCCTGATCGCAACCTCGGTCCTGCCGCGGCTGGCGCGCGCAGCCGAGGTAATCGCCGTGCGCCTGTGGCCGGCCCAGGACTACACCCGCATCACCCTCGAATCGGAAGGCGCACTGCAATACACCCAGACGTTCTACCGGGACCCGCCCCGTCTGGGCGTGGACATCACCGGCATCGCGCTCACCCCGGCCTTGCGCGGCCTGGTCGACAAGGTCCAGCCAGATGACCCCAACGTGGCGCGCGTGCGCGTGGGCCAGTTTTCGGCCGAGGTGGTCCGGCTCGTCGTCGACCTGAAACAGCCGATCAATGCCCAGGTGTTCAGCCTCGCGCCCGTGGCTGCGTACAAACACCGGCTGGTGTTCGATCTTTATCCGGCCAATGCGCCCGACCCGCTGGAAAAACTCGTGGCGCAATACAGCCGCGAGGAGGCGATCGGCCTTGTTCCCCCGGCACAAACGCAGGTCCCGCGTGCATCCGATCCGCTGGGAGACTGGATTGCCAGCGGCGGCCCCACGAAGGCTCCGGCATCACCGTCCTCCTCCACCCAGGATAACGATCCGCTTGCGGATCTGATCGCCCGCCACGACTCCGGACGGGCAAAGGGCTCCGCAGGTCTGTCTGTTTCGCCTGCCGCACAGCCCGAAACCCCTTCCCTGCAGTTGCCGCGCAAGACCGACCGCCTGATCATCGTGGCGCTCGATCCCGGTCATGGCGGCGAAGACCCCGGCGCCATCGGGCCTGGCGGCACACGCGAAAAGGACGTGGTGCTGCGCATTGCCCGCCTGCTGGCCGAACGCATCAATCGCAGCCGCGTGGGCAACAATCCGATGCGCGCCTTCCTCACGCGCGACGCCGATTACTTCGTGCCACTGAACACGCGGGTGCAGAAGGCGCGGCGCGTGCGTGCCGACCTGTTCATCAGCATCCATGCCGATGCCTTCATCGCGCCGCAGGCCAACGGATCCAGTGTTTTCGCCCTCAGTCGCAGCGGCGCCAGCAGCACGGCCGCGCGCTGGCTGGCCAACAAAGAAAACGAGGCGGACCTCATCGGCGGCATCAACGTCAACAGCCGCGATGCGTCGGTTCAACGCACCCTGCTCGACATGAGCACCACTGCCCAGATCCGCGACAGTCTGATACTGGGCAGCGCCATGCTCGGCGAAATCGGCAAAATCAACCGGCTGCACAAGCCGCGCGTGGAGCAGGCCGGATTTGCCGTGCTCAAGGCACCCGATATTCCCAGTGTGCTGGTAGAGACGGCCTTCATCAGCAATCCGGCGGAAGAAGCGCGCCTGCGCAGCGCCGATTTCCAGGCCCGCATGGCCGACATGCTGTTACGCGGCATCCAGGGCTATTTCAGCCGCAATCCCCCGCTGGCGCGCAGCCGCCCGCTTTGACAGTCACGTGCCAGCCGTGAGGGTATAGCCCAGACCGCGAACGTTGCGGATCTGGATGGTGGTGGCGGCCAGCTTGCGGCGCAGGCGATGGACATACACCTCCAGCGCATTGGAGCCCGAAATGGTTGCATCGGCCGCGTCGTTTTGCCAGACGGCCAGCACGTCTTCCCGGCTGACCACCTGGCCGGCGCGGGCCACCAGCAAGGAAAGCAGCGACCATTCCCGCTGGGTCACTTCCAGCATGCTGTCGCCCAGCCAGGCCAGGGGCAACTGGGGATCGAGCCGCAAGAACCGGCCCTCTCCTGCAGCGATCTGCAGCGTTCCGCCAAAGGCCGGCAGGCGTGCACGCCGCAGCAAGGCATCGATGCGTGCCTGCAGTTCCTTCATGTCGAAGGGCTTGGTGAGATAGTCATCCGCGCCCGCATTGAGCCCTTCCACTCGGTCGTCGATCGAGTCGCGCGCGGTCAGGATCATGATCGGCATCGCGCCAAAACGCTGGCGGGCCCACTTGAGCACGGTGATGCCATCCACGGTCGGAAGGCCGAGATCAATCACCATGGCATCAAACCGCTGCCGTTCCATCAACTGTTGCGCGGCGATGCCACCGTCCGCCATGGTGACGGCATGCCCTTTTTGCGCGAGCTGCTCTGCCACGGTTTCCCGCAGCAGTGCATCGTCTTCCACTATCAGCAAATCTGCCATGTTTTCGAATCCGTTGGTTGTTCGTATGCCGTAGCGTCGTAGACAACCGCTCCCAGCCGCAAGCGCCATTCCCACAAGTGCACTTGCTCCATTTCTGATATTAAAGCATTATGACCAATGCAATCATCAGCATCCGCAGGATGTTATGTGAATATGCCTAACAAGCCACCAAGAGGCCAATCAATACCCCCGTTCATCGTTCGTCGGCGTTTTCTGCTCAGTCGGGCCTTTCCCTGATCGGCACGCAGCAACCCTGAACACGGCAATGACGCAGGCAGAAGCCGGCATCTGGTACCCTTGCCGATTGACGGTGCACATTCCATAGGGAAACTGCCCAGCCAGCCCATGTACGGCCGCCTTTCCCGTTTTCTGCCAGGATCCGCCATGCCAACCACCCATTGGAGCGAACCGCTCACCCTGCATTGCCGCCGTCTGTTTCTTCGCAATTACGACGCGCAGATCCGCATTGGTGCGCACGATGCCGAAAAGCACGCTCCGCAACGCGTCCGGTTCAATGTGGACATGTATGTCCTGCTGCGCGACTCTTGTCCCAGGCGGGACAGCCTTGACGAAGTCGTTGATTACGACCTGATCCGCAGCACCATCGCTGCACGCGCCGCCCGAGGCCACATCGATCTGCAGGAAACCCTGTGCGACGATGTGGCAAGCGCATTGCTGCAGCACCCAAAAGTCTGCGCCGTCCGCGTAGCCACCGAAAAACCTGATGCTTACCCCGACTGTGAAGCAGTCGGCGTTGAAATTTTCCGCATGAAGCCGAATGCCATTCCCGGCCTGGCATCCGCTACCGACACTCCCACAACCTCTGACTGATGGCTTCCCGCATGCCTGCCCCCCCTATCCACGACATCCCTGACGCTCGCGTGTACCGTGTCGGGGGCGCCGTGCGCGACAAGTGGCTGGGCCTGCCGGTAAAGGACAACGATTGGGTCGTGGTAGGCGCAACGCCAGAGCAGATGCTAGCGCAGGGATTCCTGCCGGTCGGCAAGGACTTTCCTGTTTTTCTGCATCCGGTGAGCAAAGAAGAATACGCACTGGCACGAACCGAGCGGAAAACCGCGCACGGCTATACCGGCTTTGCCGTGCACGCCGCCGCCAGCGTAACGCTCGAAGAAGATCTTGCGCGGCGCGACTTGACCATCAACGCCATTGCCGAATCCACCGACGGCGAACTGCACGACCCCTACAACGGCCTGCACGATCTGCAGGACAAGATACTGCGCCACGTCACCAGTGCTTTTGCCGAAGACCCGGTTCGCATCCTGCGCGTGGCGCGCTTTGCCGCCCGTTTTGCCGATTTTTCCGTCGCGCCCGAAACCCTGCACCTCATGCAGCGTATGGTGGCCGCCGGCGAAACCGACCATCTGGTGCCGGAACGGGCATGGCAGGAAATCAGCCGCGGGCTCATGGAGCAGCGCCCCTCCCGCATGCTGGCCGTTTTACGCGAATGTGGCGCGCTTGCGCATGTGCTGCCGGAAGTGGACGCACTGTTTGGCATTGCGCAACCCTGCGAACACCACCCGGAAATAGATACCGGCGAACACCTGCTGCTGGTTCTGGACATGGCCTCCAGGCTTCAGGCGCCGCTGGCCGTGCGTTATGCCTGCCTGTGCCACGACCTTGGCAAGGCCACCACACCCGTTCATTTGCTGCCGCGCCACGTTGGGCACGAACGCAGCAGCGCCACCCTTCTGTTGACGATGAGCAGGCGCTTGCGCGTTCCAAACGAATGCCGCGAGCTGGCGCATATCGTCGCCCTCGAACACGGGAACATCCATCGCAGCAGCACTTTTGGCGCAGCCGCCACCGTGCGCCTGCTGGAACGTTGCGACGCCTTTCGCCAGCCGCAGCGCTTCGCCCGCATCCTGCTGGCCTGCGAATGCGACGCCCGCGGACGCAATGGCATGCACGACCTGCCCTATCCGCAACGTGAGCGTCTCTGGCAAGCCCTGCAGGTCCTGCAGCAAATGGATCTGGGCGCCATTGCGCAGCAGGCAGCCACGCAGAATGCCGTCACCCTCGACGGCCATGCGCCACAGCCGGATGGCGCACGCATCCGCCAGCACATCCACCAGGCGCGCATCGCCAAGCTGCAGGCGTCCTGCCAGTCCTTCGCCCAGGATGCCTCGCAATGAAAGCCAGGCAAAACAGCGCCCCTTTTTCGCTGCGGTACAGCCTGCTGCTACTGGTGCTCGTGCCCCAGATTCTGGCGTGGCTGGTGGGAAGCCTGGCTGCCTGGCAAATTTCCCAGAACTACCACAACGAACAACGCGACAACCTGATGCGCAGCCAACTGCACATCATCGCGCAGGCGCTACACACCAGCGCTACACAGGCGCAGCGCCTGCAAAACGTCGAACGGGCCATTGCACTCATGAATGATCTGGAAGGTTCGGTCAACCTTCGCTACCGCATCAGCACTTCGGATGGTCAATGGCTGGCCGGCCAGGAAAAAACGTCCGATGCGCCATACATCCCTGTCGTCAATGCGCAGCCGGTGTTTTACGACAGCACGGTCAACAGCCGGCCACGCCGCTTCGCAGCCATGGCGGTTCCTTATGGAACGGGCGAAAGCGGGCAGACAGCCCTCATCATCCTGTCCAAGGAGAGCCTGCATTACCAGCAGCGTGCCACCCATCTGGCCCGCGAGATGCTTTTCCCGATGGCTGTGCTGGCCGGACTCTGCTGCATCCTGCTGTATTTCGGCGTGCAGCGCGGCCTGCAACCGCTTCGGCGGTTGGTCCGGGAGATTGGCGGCATCGAAAGCGGCAACACGAAAATCATCCCCATCGACGACAAGGCTCCCATCGAGATCGTAGCCGTCACCAGCGCCCTCAATCACACCTTGCAACGGTTGAACCGCCAGGTCGACAACGAAAAACGGTTCATCAACGATGCCGCACACCAACTGCGCACACCGCTCGCGGGCCTGATCAGCCAGGCGGAACTGGCCTTGGAAGAACCAGACCCGCAAAAACTGCATGACCGGATTGAGAAAATACATGGAGCCGCATTGCGCAGCTCCCATCTGGTGCAGCAAATGCTGTCATTAGCACGCAGCGAAGCCTACACGCCAGCCCATTTGCCCGACGCCTACGACCTTGCCGCCTTGGCGCGTGACGTGGCACGGGAATGGGTTCCCAAAAGCATGGCACTGGAAAAAGACCTCGGCTACCTTGGCGACGACACGGCCATGGTTCGCGGCAACAGCCTGCTGATGCGCGAAGCCATCAACAACCTGATCGACAACGCCCTGATGTACACCGACAAGAACAGTATCGTCAACGTCAGCGTCAGGCACGCATCCAACGGTCCATTGCCGGTGGTTATCCTCGAGGTTGCGGACAACGGCCCTGGTGTGGCGCCCGAACAGCTGCCGGAAGTCTTTACGCGGTTCTGGCGCGCCGATGACCAGATTGCGGGAGGGTGTGGATTGGGGTTGCCATTGGTTGACCGGGTGGCGGCCCAGCACGGTGGCGTGGCCACCGCGCACAACGCCAGTCCGCACGGCTTCATTGTGCGCATGACCCTTCCGACAGCCCAGACCCACAAGGGCAACCAATAACCCAGAGTTGAAACAGCGAAATACGGCTTGCGGGGGCACGGCATGGCAGACTGTCATGCACCGCACGCAACCATTCGAGGGATGGTAGTCTAGTCTCGCAGAGGACGCGTGCACAGCGCCTACCCTTAGCCGGATAGCACTTACGTCCTGAAGCCCCCTAGCCAACGAGAGAGCGCGCGCGGCAGGCCGCCTCAGGTTCAGTGTTTCTGGCGGAACTTGCGCAAGGCAGCGATTTGTGCCGCCATGACAGCCAGCTCGGACTGGGCCAAGGCCACGTCGAAATCGGTCTTGGCGTTTTTGAGCGCTTCTTCGGCAGCACGTTTGGCCTGGTTGGCCTTTTCCTCGTCCAGGTCCTTGCCGCGAATGGCAGTATCGGACAGCACCGTGACCACGTCGGGCTGGATTTCAAGAATGCCGCCCGCCACAAACACGAATTCTTCCCTGCCGTCTTCCATATGAATCCGCACGGAACCGGGCTTGATCCGCGTGATCAACGGCGTATGCCGCGGATAGATGCCGAGCTCGCCATTTTCCCCTGGCAGCGCAACAAAACGGGCACGGCCGGAGAAGATCATTTCTTCGGCGCTGACAACATTGACCTGGAGTGTGTTCACATCAACCTTTCAGCCACGCGAGGCAGCATCCGCTTATGCTGGACACCGCCTTGCGACGTACTCATTAAGCAACCTTCTTGGCCTTCTCGAAAGCCTCGTCAATAGTGCCGACCATATAGAACGCCTGCTCGGGCAAATGGTCGCACTCGCCATCCACGATCATCTTGAAGCCGCGGATAGTTTCGTTCAGGGGCACGTATTTACCTGGAGCGCCGGTAAACACCTCGGCCACATGGAACGGTTGCGACAGGAAGCGCTGAATTTTACGGGCGCGGGCCACAGCAAGCTTGTCTTCTGGAGAAAGCTCGTCCATGCCCAGAATGGCGATGATGTCACGCAATTCCTTGTAGCGCTGCAGCGTACCCTGCACCTGACGAGCCACGTTGTAATGCTCCTCGCCCACCACCAGCGGATCGAGCTGGCGGCTGGTGGAATCGAGCGGATCCACGGCAGGATAAATGCCCAGCGCCGCAATGTCACGGGACAGCACCACAGTGGAATCCAAGTGGGCAAACGTTGTGGCAGGCGACGGGTCGGTCAAGTCATCGGCAGGCACGTACACGGCCTGGATCGACGTGATGGAGCCGACCTTGGTGGAGGTGATGCGCTCCTGCAGCTTGCCCATTTCTTCTGCAAGAGTCGGCTGGTAACCCACGGCCGACGGCATACGACCCAGCAGGGCGGACACTTCGGTACCGGCCAGCGTGTAGCGGTAGATATTGTCCACGAAGAACAGCACGTCACGGCCTTCGTCACGGAAGGACTCGGCGATCGTCAGACCAGTCAGCGCCACGCGCAGACGGTTGCCCGGCGGCTCGTTCATCTGACCGTAGACCATGGACACTTTGGAATCGTCCAGATTCTCCAGGTTGACCACGCCCGAATCGGCCATTTCGTGATAGAAGTCATTGCCTTCGCGGGTACGTTCGCCCACGCCGGCAAACACCGACAGGCCGCTGTGCGCCTTGGCGATGTTGTTGATGAGCTCCATCATGTTCACGGTCTTGCCCACACCGGCGCCACCGAACAGGCCCACCTTGCCGCCCTTGGCGAACGGGCACACCAGGTCAATCACCTTGATGCCGGTTTCCAGCAATTCCTGCGAAGGGCTGAGTTCATCGTAGGCAGGCGCCTTGCGGTGAATGGAAGCCGTCTGCCCTTCTGCGATCGGGCCGCGTTCATCGATTGGACGGCCCAGCACATCCATGATGCGACCCAGCGTGGGACGGCCCACGGGAACCGTGATCGGAGCGCCCGTGTTGTAGACCTGCATCCCGCGGCGCAAGCCGTCGGATGAACCCAGGGCGATGGTCCGCACCACGCCGTCACCCAGCTGCTGCTGCACTTCAAGCGTCAGCTCGGAACCATCCATCTTGAGGGCGTCATAGACTTTCGGCATGGATTCCTGCGCAAACTCCACGTCGACCACGGCGCCAATGCACTGGACGATTTTGCCCATGGCGCGGGTTGCAATTGTTGTCATGTTCTACTCCAAACAAATTTCGCAATAAATGCTGAAAACCTACGATACATGGACGGTGTCCAGAATCGGCACACGGTCAAACCGCTGCAGCGCCCGCCACAATTTCCGAGAGTTCCTTGGTAATTGCAGCCTGCCGGGTCTTGTTGTAAATCAGCCTGAATTCATCGATCACGCGCTTGGCATTGTCGCTGGCCGCCTTCATGGCGACGGTCCGCGCTGACTGCTCGGAAGCCATGTTCTCTGCAACGGCCACATAGATCAGCGACTCCACATACCTTAGCAGCAAGTCATCGATCACCGTTTGCACATCGGGTTCGTAGATGTATTCCCAGTTCAATGCACGCTTGCCGCCCTGATCCACAGGGGTAGCATCCTGCTGCCCCTCCTGCACACCAGTCGGAGCTGCCTGTGCGTGAGCGGGTTTTACTTCCAGGCGCTGCAGGGGCAAAAGCCGCTGAATCATCGGCTCCTGCTGCATGGTGTTGATGAAACGCGTGTAGCACAAATAGACTTCACTCACCTCGCCCTTGCTGTAAGCTTCCAGCAAAACCTTGACGGGGCCAATGAGCTTGTCCAGATGGGGCGTGTCCCCCAGCTGAACGGCATGTGCAAGCACCGGCGCGCCCATGCGATTGAGAAACGCCAGTCCTTTGTTGCCGATGGCCACCGTCTTGGTCGTATACCCCTGTTTTTGCAGGTCACGGATCTTGCTGGTTACCGCACGCAGGATGTTGGTGTTGAGACCTCCGGCCAGCCCTTTGTCGCTGGTCACCACAATCATGCCGACGCTTTTTGCGTCATTGGTCCGCATGAAATCGTGCACATACTCCGGATTGGCCCGCCCCAGATTGGCAGCGATCTCGAGCACCTTCTCGCTGTACGGACGGGCTGCACGCATCCGCTCCTGCGCCTTGCGCATTTTGGAGGTGGAGACCATCTCCATGGCCTTGGTGATCTTGCGGGTATTTTCTACCGACTTGATCTTGCCACGTATTTCCTTGCCTGCAGCCACGGTCTACCTCTCCCTTGTTATGCAAAGGTCTTCTTGAACGCAGCAATGGCTTCGGCCAGTTCGGCCTCGTCCTTGCCTTCTTTGTCGAACGCCTTATTGTCCTCAAGACGCCGCACCAGATCTGCATGCTTGTCCTTGAGATAGCCGTGCAAGGCGGATTCGAATGCAAGAACCTTCTTGACGTCCACGTCGTCGAGATAGCCCTTGTTCACTGCGAACAGAGAAGCTCCCATCAGGCTGACGGGCAGCGGGTTGTATTGCGCCTGCTTGAGCATTTCAGTCACCCGGGCACCACGATCCAACTGCTTCTTGGTTGCTTCGTCCAGATCGGACGCAAATTGCGCGAACGCCGCCAGCTCGCGGTATTGGGCCAAGTCGGTACGGATACCGCCGGAAAGGCCCTTGATCAGCTTGGTCTGTGCCGCCGACCCCACGCGCGACACCGAGATACCGGCGTTGATGGCGGGACGGATGCCAGCGTTGAACAGACTGGTTTCCAGGAAGATCTGACCGTCGGTAATGGAAATCACGTTGGTCGGAACGAAGGCGGAAACGTCGCCAGCCTGCGTTTCAATGATCGGCAGCGCCGTGAGCGAGCCGGTTTTGCCTTTGACTTCGCCCTTGGTAAAGGCTTCCACGTAATCGGCATTGACCCGCGCCGCACGCTCCAGCAGACGGCTGTGCAGATAAAACACGTCGCCAGGATAGGCTTCGCGGCCCGGTGGACGGCGCAGCAGCAATGACACCTGACGGTACGCAACCGCCTGCTTGGACAGGTCATCGTAAATGATCAACGCATCCTGCCCGCGGTCACGGAAGTATTCCCCCATGGTGCAGCCAGAGTAGGCGCTCACATACTGCATGGCTGCCGATTCAGAGGCAGAAGCAGCCACCACAATGGTGTAATCCATGGCGCCGTGCTGCTCAAGCGCACGCACCACGTTCTTGATCGACGACGCCTTCTGGCCGATGGCGACGTAGACGCAGGTCATGTTCTGACCTTTCTGGTTGATGATCGTGTCGATCGCCACGGCTGTCTTGCCGGTCTGACGGTCGCCAATGATCAATTCACGCTGGCCACGGCCAATGGGCACCATCGAGTCAATCGACTTCAGGCCCGTCTGCACCGGCTGCGAAACCGATTGCCGTGCAATCACTCCGGGCGCCACTTTTTCGATCACATCGGTCATCTTCGCGTTGATCGGGCCCTTGCCATCGATGGGCTGACCCAAGGCGTTGACCACGCGCCCGATCAATTCAGGCCCGACGGGCACTTCCAGAATGCGCCCGGTGCACTTCACCATGTCGCCTTCGCTGATGTGCTCGTAGCTACCCAGAATCACGGCACCCACGGCGTCGCGTTCGAGGTTCAGGGCCAAGCCATAAGTCGGCAACCCATCAGGCGTTGGCGGGAACTCCAGCATTTCGCCCTGCATCGCCTCGGAGAGCCCCGATACGCGACAAATACCATCGGTTACCGTTTCGACTGTGCCCTGGTTGCGCACGTCGGCAACTTCGCCCATGCCCTCGATGAGTGTTTTGATTTGTTCAGAAATGTCTGCAGAGTTCAGCAGCATGACGCTTTCCTTCTTTCCTTGATTCCTGACGCCGCCTTACGCAGCCAGGGCCTGTTTCATTTTTTCGATACTGCCCTTGATCGATGCGTCCAGCACGTTGTCGCCAACCGTCACACGCACACCGCCAATCAGGGATGGTTCTTCCATCACACGGATATCCAGCTTTTCCCCAAACCGCGCTTCGAGCTTGGCTTTGAGGGACTGCAACTCCGTTTCGCTCATGGCAAAAGCGGTTTGCACCACCGCCACCGGCATAGCGTTGGGAGAAGGTTTCTTCAACAGCTCGGCAACCTTGCGGGCAACGTAAGGGCCGGCAGTCGGATTCTCGAGCAATGCAGCAAGTTGACGTGCCGCCTCCGTGCCAGTGGCCGAAGAACCGGCCTTCAGCACAGTACGCAGCAAATCCTCGATCGATGTTTGCGCCATGTTCAGCTCCTTTCCAATCAGAGCTCAGCCTTGAGACGATCCAGCAAATCGGCATGAACAGCGGGATTGATCTCTCTGCGCAAAATTTGCTCAGCACCCTTGATGGCCAAGACAGACACTTCATTGCGAAGCGAGTCACGCACCCTGCCAGCCTCGCTCAACGCTTCCGTTTTGGCCGAAGCGATGATGCGGGTGGCTTCCTCATTGGCCTTGGCGCGCGCCTCCTCAATGATTTCCTGCGCACGACGCTCGGCATCGGCGCGCTGCGACGCGGCCTCTTCACGCATGCCGGCCAGCTGCGCCTCAACCTTGAGGTTCAGATCCTGCACCTCGGCCTTGGCCCTGTCGGCAGCCACTAGGCTATCCGCCACCTTCTTGGCCCGCTCATCGAGTGCATTCACAATGGGCGGCCATACAAACTTGATCGTGAAGGCACACAACACGAAAAAGACCAGAGCCTGAAAGATAAGTGTTGCATTGATATTCATTTGTTCGTCACCCGTGAAGCAAAAAGACCAGTTTCTTACGCGATCTGGAAGGGATTGACAAACGCGAACAGCAATGCAATAGCCACACCGATCAGGAAGGCCGCATCAATCAGACCTGCGAGCACGAACACCTTGGTTTGCAGATCGTTCATCAATTCGGGCTGACGTGCAGACGATTCAAGGAACTTGCCGCCCATAAGACCAATGCTCAGCGCTGCGCCGAAGGCGCCCAGGCCGACAATGAAGCCACAAGCCAAAGCAACCATGCCAAGTACGTTTTCCATTTAAAGACTCCTGGTAAAAAAATGAGAAAGGAAAAAATCTGCAATCCAACCCCAGTCAGTGACTGGAATGGGCTTGCCCGACATAGATCAGGAACAGCATCATGAAGATGAAGGCCTGTAGGGTAATAACAAGAATGTGGAAGATGGCCCACACTGAGCCTGCCAGAATATGTGCGATGCCCAATCCGCTCGACAGTATCGGGTTGCCCCAGCTCCACGCGGCGCCCAACATGGCAATCAGCATGAACACCAGTTCACCCGCAAACATGTTGCCGAACAGCCGCATGCCATGCGAAATGGTTTTTGACGCATACTCGATCAGCTGCATCACGAAGTTGATTGGCGCCATGAAAATCTTGGAACCAAAGGGGGCCGTCACGAGTTCGTGCGCAAAACCGCCCACCCCTTTGACCTTGATGCCGTAATACAGCGTCATCAACAACACAGAGCTGGAAATACCCAGCGCCGCAGACAAATCAGCCGTAGGAACCACGCGCATATATGCATGCGCAGGATCATGGCCCGCATTGCCGTACATCCACGCCCACAGGGCCGGCAGCCCATCCACGGGCAGCATGTCCATGGCGTTGAGAAGGAAGATCCAGACAAAGATGGTCAGCGCGATGGGCGATACCGCCTTGAGGCTTTCCTTGTTGTGAATCACGCTGCGTGCCTGCGTGTCAACAAACTCCACCAGGATTTCGACCATGGCCTGGAAGCGTCCCGGAACGCCCGCCGTGGCCTTGCGCGCAGCCAGCCACATCACGAAGCACGCCAGCGCACCCAATACCACGCTATAGAACAGGGAGTCGGCGTTGAACAGACTGAAGTCCACAATACGCGTCTGCTTGGCAGGCTGCAAGGCAAAGTTGTATTGCAGGTGCTGCAAGTGGTGATTAATGTACTCAGCAGCAGTAGGGGCGTGCGCGGCACCCTGCGCGACCGCTTGTTCAGCAGACATAGATCAAACTCCGTTATCAAACACTCGTTTCAAAACCGCCGACCTGGCCCGCCGCTCCCGCCAGCGCACCAACAAAACCGCCAACCAGTAAGCCTTTATCACCACCACAAACATCAGCACCACAGACAGCCAATGGACTTGCGACAGCCAGCGCGGTGCAAGCACCAGCAGACCTACCGAGGAAACCAGCTTGACCGCTTCCCAAAAAACAATCGACATCAGCCCCCATGCCGCCCTGACGGATCGGCTCTTGCCTGCCAGCAACCGCATGGTCGTGCGATAACCAGCTACGCTCAAGACCGCCGGCATGACCGCCGCCAGACCACCCCACAGCAATGAGACAGTGATCTCGCGACGCACGGACGCCAATGTCGCCCCTCCGATGACAACCACCAGAACCGCCACCTGCGCCACCACCGTCAGCCATAACGACATGCCAGGATGGTGCAAACGCCAAGACGCGGCCTGTTCGGCTGTCCACTGCGGAGTAGTTCCTTCTCGCGTATGTGATTCAGCCGCTTCTTCTTGCATATCGAAACTCGTTTTTCACAATCGACGGCCTCGTATACAAGTGGAAGCAATTTTTCGTCGACGAATTATACCCAACATTTTTTCTGTTTCTGCCCCCGATCCCGTTGCTGCAGCCCGCGCAACAATTGGCAGGAGCATTCAGCCAGACAGGATACGCGCCGCCTCCTGGGTATACGGATCGTCGGGATAGCGTTGCTGCAATCCCTGAAACACGCTGACGGCCTGTTCCCGCCGCTGCAACCCCTGGTACAAAACGCGCACGATCAGGGCATAAACAGCCGGTATCAAGGCATGGCCAGGATAGCGCCGGTCAAATCTGCGCAACAGCTGCAGAACCAGTGAGCTGTCGTGTGTTTTCCAGGCGAACTTAGCCAGCATCAGCGTTGCAACGGCGCTGCCAGGAGCGAAATCGGGATTCTTTTGCACGCAGGCCTTGTACACCTGCAATGCCTCCGAAGAGGACCGATTTTTCAGGAGCAATTCCACAAATTGCCGGCCATGGCGCTGCAGCTCCTGGCCATCCGTGCCCAGCAGCAACAACCGGTGATAGCGCCGGTGCTCGGGCAGGCTCTCGGGCCGCTCCCGCAGCCACTGCTGCGCCTGTTCCAGGGCATCGGAGATCCGCCCCTGCTGCACCAGGCGCGAAACCGCCGCATCGCGCTGCCGAGCCTGCTCGCGCGAATTGACCTGGGGTTCTTCGCCCTGGTATTCGTTGACCACATCGATATCCAGCGCGCGATGGTACTGGTACATGGTGTAGCCGATCAGCGCGGCATTGACCCAGGAAAAATAAATGAAAACCAGCATAAGGCCCGGCAGCAGCAGCCATCGAGGGACGATCTCGCCGAGCATGCCGGAAGCCGTGGCGCTGCCTTGCATGAGCAAGAAAGTGAAGGCGCAAAGCACCAGATAGGGCCAGCCAACCCCCTGGATGCACCGCCACAATTCCAGCGGATTAATGGCCGCGCGCAAGCTGTGGTCCTTGATCAGAACCATCATGGTGGCCGGCATGAGCAGCGAGAACAAGAAGAAGCCGACAGGTGCAATTTCCGGAATTTTTGCAGCAACGAACCCCAGCACGAGCAACTGCACAAAAATGGCGCCGACAAATTTCCAGGGCAGCTTCTTCCAGTCTTCTTCTTCCTCCATCGGGGTGTAATCCCCGAGGCTGAAAATGCCGAAAGACGACAGCGCCGCGATCTTGAACGCATAGCGGCTGATGGCCAGCATGATCACCGGAAGGACGACCAGATTGAGCAAGGGCACGTAAATGAACAGGCTGCATGCGGCCAGCCCCAGGCCATACATCAGCGCTTCACTCTGCAACGGAAAGAGGAAAAACCTGTTCAGGCGCTGCCAGAAAGGGGGAATGGCCGGCGGCGCTGCGTCGATGAAAGACATGATGAAACCAATGAAGACAACCGAATGTGAAGCACGTTCATGCGTGAAGTTTTCCCGCCCTCCGTTGAACCGCCAGCAGTGCGTCGCCGCGGCTACCGCCGGATTTCTCCGTGCCCCAGCACCACGTATTTGAGTGAAGTCAGCCCTTCGATGCCGACGGGTCCGCGCGCATGGAATTTATCGGTGCTGATGCCGATTTCGGCACCCAACCCATATTCGAAACCGTCGGCAAAACGCGTGCTGGCGTTGACCATCACGCTGCTGCTGTCTACCTCCTGCAAAAACCGCTGGGCGTGCAGATGGTCGGTTGTGACGATGGCGTCGGTATGGTGCGAGGAATAGTGGTTGATGTGCGCAATGGCCTCATCAAGCCCGCTGACCACCTTGATACTGATGATCGGAGCCAAGTACTCGGTATACCAGTCTTCCTCGGTGGCATCCGCCAGTTTGGCCTCGCAGGTGTCGGCATGCGCAGCGAGAATGGCCTGGGCCGCTGCATCGCAGCGCATTTCCACGCCCTTTTCCTTGTAGATTTTGCCGATGCGCGGCAAAAAACCTGTTGCTACGCCCTGCGCCACCAGGAGACTTTCAGTGGCATTGCAGGGGCTGTATTTCTGCGTCTTGGCGTTGTCGGCGATGGTTACGGCCATGCCGATGTCGCACGGGTCGTCCACGTAGGTGTGGCAATTGCCGTCGAGATGCTTGATCACCGGCACCCTGGCCTCGGCGCTGATGCGCTCGATCAGCCCCTTGCCGCCGCGCGGAATGATCACGTCCACATATTCGGGCATGGCAATCAGGCGGCCGACGGCCGCGCGGTCCGTAGTGGGGACGAGCTGCACCGCATCCTGCGGCAGTCCCGCGGCGGCCAGTGCCTGATGCACGAGTGCCGCGAGCGCCTTGTTCGACTCGATGGCTTCACTGCCTCCGCGCAGGATACAGGCATTGCCGCTCTTGATGCTCAGGCTGGCTGCCTCGATCGTCACGTTGGGACGGCTTTCGAAGATCATGCCGAAAACGCCGATTGGCACGCGCATCTGTCCTACGCGGATGCCACTGGGCTGTTCCTGTAGGCCACTGATGGTTCCGATCACGTCGGCCATGGCCGCCAGTTGCAGACAGCCTTCCTGCAAGGTATTGATCACTTCGGGCGTCAGACGCAAACGGTCGACCATCGGCGCACTCAGGCCTGCGGCCTGGGCTTGCGCAACATCCTGCGCATTTGCTGTCTGCAGAAACTCGCTTTGCTCTCCAAGCACATCCGCCAGCGCATGCAGGGCCGCGTTTTTCTGGGCCGCCGATGCCGACGCCATGCGGGTCGCTGCCTGGCGGGCATGCTGCCCCATGACTTCCATCATCTGGTCTACATCTTCTTCATTGTTTGAATGCATAAAACTGCCTTAGAATCCCCCGCCGCACATCCCGAACGGTACGCCCAGCTCACCCTGCCGTCCGTCTGAGCAGACCCGCAGCCAACTGTCTGCACTCCGGCTGGACCGTCGGACTGACCCATGAAAACACATCAGCCGAGTGTAGCTGACTTGCCGCAATAAGGTGGAAACAGGTCCCACTGACGCAACGCTCTTACACCCTTTTGAATAACCTGTATTTTTCCGGGACTCTCTTCTTTTTTGCCCTTGCATCGGCATCATAATGACTGAGAATAATTCTCATTCATCACCGCATTGGTTCTGTCCTTCATAACATGCCTCCCGCCCCCATCATTCCGCTTCATTTGCTCCCCCTCAAGCAATGGGCTCGCGTCGTTGACCTGACCCATGCCGCACCCGACCACCCATCCAAAAAAGACAATCCTGGCGCACCGCAGGACCTGCTAGAACAATTGCTCAGCATCGGCCTCGCGCCTGACGAGCGGGTTTGCGTCTTGACGGCCGGAAAGCCGGGCAACGACCCTCTGGTGGTGCGCATCGGCACCAGCACCTTTGCCTTGCGCCGCAATGAAGCGTCCCACGTGCTGGTAACGCCCCTGGAAATGCTCATGCAGCAGGAGGCACCTGATGCGTGAAGCCAGCATTCCAGCCGGAACCATCTCACCTGCCGCCGCGCCATTGACCCAACAGATGCCTGTTGCCGCAGTCCGGCGCATCGCTTTGCTGGGCAATCCCAATTGTGGGAAAACCGCCCTGTTCAATCTGCTGACCGGCAGCCGCCAGAAGGTGGCCAACTATCCGGGCGTGACGGTGGAACGCAAATCGGGCATCACCGTGACGCCCACCGGCCGCCGCATAGACGTGCTGGATTTGCCCGGCACCTACAGCCTCAACACCAGCGCCAGCGATCAGGCGCTGACGCGCGACATCATTACCGGCAACAGCAGCGAGCCACCGCCCGAGTTGCTGGTGTGCGTGGCCGATGCCACCAAATTGGCCCTGAATCTGCAACTGGTCCTTCAGGCACAGCGCCTGGGTATCCCGATGGTGCTGGCGCTCAACATGAGCGACATGGCACGGGCGCAGGGTATCGTCATCGACACCCAGGCACTCTCAGCCGCTCTGGGCATGCCTGTCGTCAGCACCGTCGGCGTCAAAAAAGGTGGCGCACAAGCACTGCTCGAGCTACTCGACCAGGCATCACCTCCGGCTAGCGCACCCAGCAGCCATCCTTGGCAGCCACCTACCATGAAGGACATTCTGGCGCACCGGCAAACGATCCGCCAGATCCTCGACCGGGCGGTTCAGGATCCCCAGCGCCAATGGCTCCAGTCAGACCGGTTCGACCGGCTGGCACTGCATCCGGTATTCGGATTGGTCATGCTGGCCCTGACCATGCTGCTCATGTTCCAGGCGGTGTTCAGCTGGGCCGAATGGCCAATGGGCCTGATCGAAAGCGCCACCGAATGGACGGGCGAACAGGTTTCCAACTGGGTGGCGGAAGGCCCGCTGCAGAGCCTGCTGGTGGACGGCATAGTGGCCGGTGTTGGCGGCGTGCTGGTTTTCCTTCCGCAAATTCTGATTCTCTATTTCTTCATTCTGCTGCTGGAAGACTCGGGCTACCTGACGCGGGCGGCTTTCCTGCTGGATCGCCTGATGGGGTTTGCGGGGCTTTCCGGCCGCTCGTTCATTCCACTGCTGTCGAGCTTTGCCTGCAACATACCGGGCATTCTGGCCACGCGCAGCATTGGCAGTTGGCGCGACCGGCTGCTGACCATCCTGATCGCTCCCCTGATGGCCTGTTCCGCCCGGCTGCCGGTCTACGCCTTGCTGATTGCTGCATTCATTCCGCAACGCCAGGTATGGGGAGTATTCAATCTTCAGGGACTGGTGCTGTTTGGCCTGTATGTATTTCCCGTCATGGTGGCCATGCTGATTGCCTGGTTGCTGCAAGCCTGGCAGCGCCTTACAGGCAAGGGCACCTTTCAGCGGGCACCCCTGCTGATGGAGTTGCCCGCGTATCGCTGGCCCAGCCTGCGCAGCGTGGCGATGGGGCTGGTCGATCGCGCCGTATTGTTTCTGCGCAAGGCAGGCAGCCTCATTCTGGCCCTGTCGATCCTGCTGTGGTTCCTCTCGAGCTACCCTAGCCCCCCAGAAAACGCCAGCGGACCAGCTATCGAGTACAGCCTGGCCGGCCGCATTGGGCATGGCCTGGAATACGTACTGGCCCCCCTGGGCTTCAACTGGCAAATAGCCGTGGCCCTGATTCCCGGCCTTGCCGCACGCGAAGTGATGGTCAGCGCGCTTGGAACCGTGTATGCCCTTTCGGGCGATGCGGACGATGTCGCCAGCAAGCTAGAAGGCGTGCTCACAAACGAATGGTCATTGGCAACCGGCCTGTCGCTGCTCGTATGGTTCATTTTTGCCCCGCAGTGCCTGCCGACACTTGCCGTCATCAAGCGCGAAACCAACAGCTGGCGCACAGCGATTCTGGTGGCCCTGTACCTGTTCACTTTGGCATATGTTGCCAGTTTCATCACATACCGCCTGGCCTCGGCATGGAGTTGACATGACCCAGACCCTGATCGTATTCCTGCTGGTAGCATGCGCCGCCGCCTATTCCTTCTGGCGCCTGATGCCCGGCGCATGGCGCTGCAAACTGCGGCGCGCTGCGGCACCGCTTGCAGGCAACAGCCCTGCACCGCACGGTGACAAACCCACATCCAGCTGCGGCAGTTGCTCGGGCTGTAACGGTTGTGGCTGATGCAGTGACCAATTCCGGCACGGGCTCCGCTACACTTCTGGCATGACAGACGAGTCCTTGCCCCAACAACAGCCCGGCGCTGACCATCCGGTTGTGCGTGAAGCGCAATCAATGGAAACCTACAACCCACTGGCCAAACAGAAAGCCGCAGCCAAGCTCAGCCGCATCCCGGTCCGGATCGAGCCGCACGAACCCCTGCGCAAGCCCGAGTGGATCCGCGTCAGGGCGGGCAGCCCCAGTACACGCTTCTACGAGATCAAGGACATCCTGCGCCAGAACAAATTGGTGACGGTGTGCGAGGAAGCGAGCTGCCCCAATATCGGCGAATGCTTTGGCCACGGCACGGCTTCCTTCATGATCATGGGCGACAAATGCACGCGCCGCTGCCCGTTCTGCGACGTGGGCCACGGCCGCCCCGATCCGCTGGACGTGGACGAACCGGTGAACCTGGCCAACACCATTGCACAGCTCAAACTGAAATACGTGGTCATCACCAGCGTGGACCGCGACGACCTGCGCGACGGCGGCAGCCAGCACTTCGTGGACTGCATCCGCGAAACGCGCGCGCTCTCGCCGCAGACGCAGATCGAAATCCTCACGCCCGACTTCCGTGGCCGCGACGACCGCGCGCTGGAAATCCTGAAAGCCGCGCCGCCCGACGTGATGAACCACAATCTGGAAACTGTGCCACGCCTCTACAAGGAAGCACGACCTGGCAGCGACTACGCCTTCAGCCTGAATCTGCTGAAGAAATTCAAGGCCATGCACCCCGGCGTGCCCACCAAAAGCGGCCTGATGGTGGGCTTGGGCGAAACCGACGAGGAAATTCTCGACGTGATGCGCGACATGCGCGCCCACGGCATCGATATGCTGACCATCGGGCAGTACCTGGCGCCCAGCACGAGCCATCTGCCGGTACGCCGCTACGTGCACCCCGACACCTTCAAGATGTTCGAGCAAAAGGCCCAGGAAATGGGCTTCAGCCATGCTGCCGTGGGCGCACTGGTACGCAGCAGCTACCATGCAGACCGCCAGGCCCGTGCGGCAGGCGTTGCCTAAAGCCTGATTACGCCTTGCGGGGCCAGCATAAGGCATCTGCACTGCTTGATAGCTGGCGACATCGAACTGCACTGGGAAATCCCGGACCGCCCATGACGGTTGGCGCAGAACAGTTTTTGCCCACTTGCGCCAGAACGTCTTCTACCGTTTGCTTCATCCGTCCCGCATGATTTCCTACAAAAAAAGCGCCTGCAAATGCAGGCGCTTTTCTATTTGAACCCTCCGCTTCAAGTCCGTAGGCAGGAAGCGGGGAGCCAGTACGGGTAATTAGGCCCGTGTTTCCTCTGGGGAGAGGATGTAGTCGTCGATCACTTCGGACTGTTTGAACTTCGGCTTCTTCACCAAGTACGCCAGCACGAAAGATACAGCAATCAAGCCAATGGCTGCATAGTACGCAATGTGATAACTAGTAGTCAAATCAAGACCATTCTGAATCACATATTTTTTCGAGAACTGGGCAATAGTGGGGCCAATGATCAACGAAAGACCCCAGCCAGTGTACACAATACCGTAGTTTCCGCCGTAAGATTTCAGTCCCCAATAGTCGGCCACGATAGAGGGTGTGGTAGACATCACGGTACCGTAAGCCACACAGGTAATGATCGTTCCGATGAAGATCATGGTCGGGGTGGTATAGAAGTGGAACAGGAACATGTTGATGGCCTGTACCGTGTGGATGATGTAGTAAGTTGGCTTGCGACCGATCTTATCGGACAGGATGCCACCCAGCGAACGGCCTGTGGCGTTGGAAATGGAAGCTACAACCACCATCACACTAACCAAGGTCTTCACAACCGCGCCATAAGGGCCGTCTTCTCCACCAGACTGCACGCGCATGATGTCGGAGGCGTTGGAAATCACCATTGCGCCAGCCGAGCAGTAGAAAGCGTACACAAAGAACAGCATCCAGGCTTGGGGGCTCTTAGCGACCGTTGCCATGCCAATGGAAGCAGATTTCTTCTGGTTTTCCTTCAGCGGCTTGTTCGGATCAACCGGAATTTCGGGGTACTTATAGCCATCCGGCGGGTTTTTTACGTTGATAGCAGCAATCGTACCGAGGATCAAGATCAGCACGCCCAGCACTTGCAGCGTCAATTCCAGCGACCAGTTAAGTTGCTTCAAGAAGAAAATTTCCAGAGGAGCCAGCCACAGGGCGCCCAAGCCGAAACCTGCCACCACCAGACCGTTGACCAAGCCCTTCTTGGAAGGATGGAACCACTTCATGGCTGCCGCACGGGGGCAGGCGTACACGAAGCCGATGCCATTACCAATCAGCAGCGTAAACAGAACCGTGAACATCAATGGACTGTGCGTAAAGAAGCTGCACAGGATGGCACCACCACCCACCATCAGGATACCGGCCCAGATAACTTTGGTCGGACCAATTCTGTCCTGAATCGGGCCGGCAACCACTACGATTAGAGCGGAAATGAAACCGCCATATGCATACGGCCAGCTCAATTGGGTGATATCCCACTCCTTATAGAGCCGATCGGCAGCATCAACCGCTCTGGCTACGCCATCCATATAATTAACCGAACGGTACTCAAGAATATCCTTGAGGTTCGACCATGTATACAGAATACCGATACTGAAGTTGGAGAGCACTCCGAAAAGCAGTACGCGCCAGCCTTTCTTCTTTTTCTCAGCGTCAGTCATGGTATCCGCTGGAACAGTTCCCGTTAGATTCGCCATCGTATTTCCTCTATTCCTGCGGTCAAGCGACGAGCCGTCACATCCCGCGGTGGTTCCCGTTTTGCGCCCGAACCGTTATTGCAAAAAAATTGCAAGTATCTTCTGTGGCATGAGTAATACACATCGCTTCACCAGGGGCGCTGGCATGGCTTGGCTATGCGCATTTTGGCCCGCAAGGGCGCACTCACACCGCATCTAACACAGCAAGTAACAATTCTATATCTCAAACCCTGACATGTGAAGTGATGGTTACACTTTTGTCGGGATTCGACCAAGCAGCCCATCGTTGCCCGAATGGGCAAAAAAGCACGTATCCATACACCAACAGTACATCCAGCGTAGGGCCGCCGCTACAATTGAAGCCATTTCATGCCGTGCGGCATGCTTTTGGTGCAATTGCAGCCCGGTTCCGAAACCATCGACGACTGTTTGTGCAACGCAACACCAGCGGTCGAATCCTTCATCGTTCCTGCGTGCTAGGCGCAAACCCATGGCCAAAATTTTCTGTATCGCCAACCAGAAAGGCGGTGTTGGCAAAACCACCACCAGCGTGAATCTGGCAGCCGGACTGGCAGCCCTGGGACAACGCGTGCTGCTGGTGGACCTGGACCCACAAGGCAACGCAACGATGGGCTCCAACGTGGACAAGCGCCAGCTTGTCCATAGCGTATACGACGTGCTGCTCGAAGAGGCCAGCGTAACCGAAGCACGCGTCACGGCCGATACGTGCGGGTACCACGTGCTTGGCGCCAACCGCGAGCTGGCCGGCGCAGAAGTGGAGTTGGTCAACCAGGAACGGCGCGAAAGCCGCTTGAAAGCCGCCCTCGCACCCGTGGAATCCGATTACGACTTCATCCTGATCGACTGCCCGCCCGCACTGAGTCTGCTCACACTCAACGGCTTGTGCGCCGCGCACGGCGTGATCGTGCCGATGCAATGCGAATACTTCGCCCTGGAAGGCCTGACCGACCTGGTCAACACCATCCGTCAGGTGCACGCCAATCTCAATCCGCAACTCAAGGTGATCGGCTTGCTACGGGTGATGTTCGATCCGCGCATCACGTTGCAGCAGCAGGTAAGCGAACAACTGAAGAACCACTTCGGCGACAAGGTGTTCAACACCGTCATTCCGCGCAATGTGCGTCTGGCCGAAGCGCCCAGCTATTCACTGCCCGGCGTGGTGTTCGACCCCTCTGCACGCGGCAGCAAGGCGTTTGTCGAATTCGCGCGGGAAATGGTCGAGCGCGTGAAGACGCTTTGATCGGCACGACCACCGGCGGAGTGCTTCCCCGGAAGGCGTTCCAAGACAAAATCCCGCAGCGGTACACTCGGCAAAAGACAGAAGCGGTGGAACACCCTGAAAAACAAACCACCCGTCAAGGAGCAGAAGTGAAATGGCTTGCCGTTTCCGACCCTGAAACCTGCAACCACTGCTGGCCCACACATTACAGCCCCATAGGGGCGAATAATGGACATGACCGTTAAAGGAATCGCGCGTATGGCAACCAAGAAAAAAGGCCTCGGCCGCGGGCTGGAAGCCCTGCTGGGCCCAAGCGCCGCACCAGCAAGCGACAGCAGTGCACATCCGGATGCAACGCCTTCAGAACTGTCGCTGGCGCAGATGGTGCCCGGTATGTACCAGCCACGCACGCGGATGGACGAAGGAGCGTTGTACGAGCTGGCCGAGAGCATCCGGGCGCAAGGCATCATGCAGCCGATCCTGGTACGCAAGCTGACGGATGGACCCAACGCCGGGAAATACGAGATCATCGCTGGCGAACGGCGGTTCCGGGCTGCGCATCTGGCCGGCCTGGAAACGGCTCCGGTGCTGGTACGCGCGGTGGACAACCATGCGGCCGCCGCCATGGCGCTGATCGAGAACATGCAGCGTGAGGACCTCAATCCACTGGAAGAGGCCCAGGGGCTGCAGCGCCTCATCAGCGAGTTTGGACTGACACACGACCAAGCCGCCCAGGCCGTTGGCCGCAGCCGCAGCGCCACCAGCAACCTGCTGCGTCTGCTCAATCTGGCCGATCCAGTGCAGACCATGCTGCTGGCCGGCGACATCGAGATGGGACATGCCCGGGCACTGCTGGCGCTGGATCGTGCCACACAGATCACCGCCGCCAGCCAGATCAGCGGCAAGAAGCTTTCGGTGCGCGAAGCTGAAAGCCTGGTGAAGCGATTGAGCGCCGATTTTCAGCTGACCGCGCAAAAACCCCGGCCGGCCAAGACAGCCGACGTACGCAGCGTCGAAGAAGAGCTTTCCGACCTGCTCATGGCGCAGGTAGAGGTGCGGATCAAGAAACGCGTGAAACGCCACGGCAAGGTGGAAGAAACGGGCGAACTGGCCATCCAGTTCGGATCGATCGATGCCCTCAACGGCCTGATCGCCCGCCTGCGCGGTTAAAGTCGGCCAACACCACTCGCGCCAATCCATGAAGCCCTGCCCCCATCGCAAGGGCTGGCTCTAAAATGCATACCAAACAGCCTGTTGTACTTGGCCATGACACGCACCGCGGCCCTGCCGAACGCCCCCATCCAGACACCCCGGCGCCTTTCGCCGATGGGCATTGCCGCAGGCATTTCGCTGGCGCTGCACCTGGGCCTGCTGGCCGTCCATGTTGCCGACCCCGAAAGCACCAGCCGCATTTTCGAGGAAACCCCGCTCGAAGTGATTCTGGTCAACGCCCGCTCCGATGAGGCGCCCGATCAGCCACAAGCAATCGCCCAATACGACCTGGCTGGCGGCGGCAATCTTGATCAACCCGGCGTGCGGGCCACGTCGCCCTTGCCGCCCGCGCCATACGATCAGTATGGCACCGAGCTGGGCCCCGTAGACGCTGACGGCCAGGACGACGGCGCAGAAGACGGCAGCCGCGCAGGCAATGCGCCATCCTTCCAGCAGCTGGACGCCATGCAGCGCGAACAGATGGATTTGCTGGTGCGCGTGAAACAGCAAATTGCCGACCTAGCGGCGGCCGCGCCCCATCTGCCGGCATCTTCAGCGCAGGCGCAGGCGTTGCAGCAAAAACGCCAGTTGCTGCTGAGCATCGTCGGCGAAATCGAACGGCGCATCCAGTATGAAAACTCGCGCCCGCGCCGACGCTACCTCGGCCCTTCGACCACTGCGGGACCGCAAGCGTTGTATTACGACAACCTCAAGCAAAAAATCGAGGAAAAAGGCACCACCAATTTTCCGACCCACAACGGCATCAAACTCTACGGCGCGCTGATTCTGCGCATGGTGATCAACCACGATGGCCGCGTGCTCGAAACGCAGATCATGCAGTCCTCGGGCAACCGCATGCTGGACCGGCGCGCCGAAGCCATTGCGGTTACGGCCGGGCCTTTCGGGCCTTTCGACAAGAACCTACGCAAATACACCGATGAACTCGCAGTCGTTTCACGCTTCGTGTTTGCGCGCAACAATACGCTGGAAACGCAGGCCCGCTCCTATCGGGATCTAGCCGGACCGGCAGCCACTCCGTGACGCGATGAAGCCATATCCGCCCCACTCCCGGCTCGCGCGCACAGCAGGCACTGCTGGCAGCATGATTTGTTTTTCTCTCATTGCCTTCTTTCATGACTGACGCTTCCGTTACCCACTATGCCGTCATTGGGCACCCAGTGGCCCACAGCCGCTCTCCATGGATACACGCCCGCTTTGCCGAACAAACCGGCCAGCCTGTCGCGTATGAAGCCATCGATTGCCCGCTGGACGGATTTGCCGCCACTTTGCAGCGCCTGCAGAAAGCCCGATACGGCGGCTGCAACATCACCGTGCCTTTCAAGCATGCTGCCTTCGACGCAGCAGCCAGCCACACGCCGCGGGCCGCACTGGCCCAGGCCGCCAATACCCTGATGTGGCGGCACGCCGAAAAAGGCAAGGGTCTGGTGCTGCATGCCGACAATACCGACGGGCCCGGTATCGTGCGCGACATCATGTTCAATGCCGGGTTCGACTTCTCCGGCCTCTCCGTTCTGCTGCTGGGAGCCGGCGGCGCTGCTGCGGGCGTATTGAATGCGCTCATCGCCGTCTGCCCCGCCAGCGTTACGGTGGCCAACCGCAATCCGGACAAGGCCCGCGCCCTGATTGAACGCCATTACACCTGGGCCAATATGCATTCGGTAGCGCTGCA
Organism: Allobrachymonas sp.; assembly: GCA_039808005.1. Lineage (GTDB taxonomy): Bacteria > Pseudomonadota > Gammaproteobacteria > Burkholderiales > Burkholderiaceae_C > Brachymonas. The sequence continues at coordinate 32,564 of JBDHSG010000012.1, forward strand.
CGCCTGTCCGTTGGACGAAGTGCTGCGCGGACGACCCGCCAATCCAGATGCACCAGCCGTGTTCAATCTGGTCATCAATGCCACATCGAGCAGCCTGAGCGGCGAGCCGCTGGCCTTTCCCGCCGAAAAAGTCGATGCTGGCGGCATGCTCTACGACATGATGTATGGCGCTGCCGCCCAGCCATTCCTGCAATCGGTGCAACGGCGTGACGTGCAGGCCCGCGACGGCCTGGGCATGCTGGTGGAGCAGGCGGCCTTGTCGTTCGCGCTCTGGCGTGATGTGCGCCCGCGCACGGCCCCGGTGCTCTCGGAGTTGCGTGCCCTGGTGGATGCACAGACAGCCTCCGCATCATGACACGCTGGAAAAGAGTGCTGGGCGCGCTGGGCTGGATCATTCTGGCCGGCGTGTTGCTACAGCTGTATTTTGTGGCCCGTATCGGAATCATGAAGCTGGTGGATCCACAATCCACCGCCTTCCAGCGCTCCGAACTGGCCCGGCTGACCGTCAGCGGAAAAATCACGGCATGGAAGCAGCATTGGGTACCATATGGAGCCATTTCCGATCATCTCAAGCGCGCCGTAATTGCTTCGGAAGATGGCGATTTCCTCGATCACGACGGCATCGACTGGACAGCCATTGAATCGGCCCGTTCCCGCAATGCCGCAGCCGAGGCCCGCGCACAGGCTCAGCAGATGCAGGCGCAACGCCGCCAGAAACAGGCCCAGGAGCGCGCGCAACGCCGCATCGAGCGGTTGCAGAAGGCCGGCCGCCCCATCGACCCCGCCCTGCAAGCCCTGGCCAGCGGCGCAGCAGCGCCCGTGACGGTGCAACCCAGGCTCGTGGGCGCCTCCACCATTAGCCAGCAACTGGCCAAAAACCTGTTTCTTTCCGGTGAGCGCATCTTATTTCGCAAAGCGCAGGAGTTTGCGCTCACTTACTGCTTGGAGTGGACCCTGGGAAAGCGCCGCATCCTGGAGATCTATCTGAACAACGTCGAATGGGGTGAAGGCGTGTTCGGCGCCGAAGCAGCAGCCCAGCATTATTTCGGCAAGTCGGCCGCACAGCTCGGGCCGCGCGAAGCTGCGCGCCTGGCCGTGATGCTGCCGCGACCCAAATACTTTGAACAGTATCGCCATTCAGGCTATTTGTCGTCACGCTCCGCTACCATTGCAGCCCGGATGCGCGACGTGGACATCCCCTAGTGGCTTTGGCTCGCACTCCTACCTAGCGGTCTTCTTGACGCTGCGAAAAATCCTACGGGAACCCGCTCCTGCACAGAGATTCGCGTCCCCTTGTGCAGTACAGCTTGGTTGGTTCATAAGGCAAGCAACAGCGTTTTACCGGCCTGCTCAATTGATACGCTCGCCTCTGCAGATGTTGTCGCTATGATGGACGCATGTCGCTTCGAATTCATCGGCGCCTGCTGTCGGATTTCTTGTCTTTGCCCGCAGCTCTGCGCAAACCCGCCCGAAATTTCCCCTCATCATGCGAATCCTCGGCATAGACCCCGGCTTGCGCACCACGGGCTTTGGCGTCATCGAACTCCATGGGCAGCGCCTGTACTATGTCGCCAGCGGTACCATCCGCACCACCAGCAACCGCCCTTCGGAGCATCTGCCCGAGACCGGCAATCTGCCGGCTCGCATCAAATTGCTATGCGAAGGCATCGATGAAGTCGTGCAGGCCTACCGACCAACGGTTGCCGCCCTGGAAATCGTGTTCGTCAACGTCAACCCACAGGCTACGCTACTGCTCGGACAGGCCCGCGGCGCCTGTTTGGCCACATTGGTAGCCCGGCAATTGCCCGTTGCCGAATACACCGCACTGCAAATGAAACGCGCTGTCGCCGGACACGGCCGCGCAGCCAAGGCACAAATTCAGGAAATGGTGCGACGTCTGCTGCACCTATCCGGGCTGCCCGGCACGGATGCGGCAGACGCCCTGGGTCTGGCAATTACCCATGCCCACGCAGGCAGCACCATGGCGCAACTGGCCAAAAGTACGGCATTGCTGCGCAGATCCCACGCTTTGTACCGGGACGGGCGCAGCTACTGACAGCTGCTTGCAACGCTGCGTGCCCATACAACCGATCCATCGGCACTGCATACTGCTCTGCGATCTGCGCTACGGGTTACCAAAAAAAATCGGCCAAGGTCGAAACCTTGGCCGATTTGTCAGTCAGTGACTATCTAGCCGACTCAATCAGCTCTTCGCCTCGTCAGCGGCCCATGTCATCACCGCAAACAGGAAGATCCAGCCGGTGAGGTTGAACGGGAAAGTGAATGCAGGCAGACCAACCGGGGTCAGGAAGGCCACAACTGCACCGTGCACCACGACCGTCGCGAAGATCGAGAACACAGCCAGTGCCACATTTCTCGCATTCGTGGCCAGGAACACGCAACCCACTGCCGGAGCAGTCAGGGCAGCCGTAAAGCCCCACAGACCGAAGTTGATGTCGCCGACATTGGCGCCACACACATAGGCAATGATCGGGCCCAGGAAGGCGCCCAGTGCGCTCAGACCTGCACACCACATCGATTCGACCATAAGGGCCACGATGAAGATGATGCCAGCCATCCAGTCAGCGACGAACCATACCTGCGACATGCTGGTAAGGCCAGCCTTGATGAAGTCCATGCCACCCATGGAGCCGGTCTGGGCCGTGAAGTCGGTCAGCATGGCAGGAGCCAGGCCCGAAGTGTTCATGCCACCGATCTTGTAGCTGAATGCCACGATGATCCAGCAAACCAGCACAAAGGGGAAGGTGAATGCTGGCATCTTGTATGGCGTCAGGAAGTTGGCCACTGCCATGATCACTATGGTCGAGAACATCGAGCCCACTACCACGAACACCCACATCAATGCGGTATGCTCAAGGAATGTCGGCAGACAAGCGCCTACCAGCATGCCATTGAAGCCATAGATACCGGCCTTGAGATTTCCGCGGTTGGAATTCATGATGTATGCCATGGCCGTGGAAGCAATCGTACCGATCACCGAACCAACGGCTACCTGATAGCTCGTTCCGCCATTGAAGGCGCCCACGAACATGGCAATGAAGTTGAGCAAACCAGTCAAGGGGTTGTTCATGAAAATCACCTGACCGGAGCCCCGCAGGACGTTGTCGATGAATTCCAGCACTGGATTGCTATTAGCGGCCCGGGTCCAAGGATTGCCGGACTGGGCGTTTGCAGCATCTACCATCTCTCTCTCCTTTTGTACAAAAACCCGAGCATGCGCTCAGTATGGCCGCCACAGGAACGGATCGGGAAGTTCCGTACCTTTGACAACCTTTCTCACCACCTTCCAGAACTCGTGGATCCGTTCCCGGACAGGTTTAACTTCCTTGCCGAGTACCTTGAACACGAGTCCCGCATCATTCGGCAGCAGACTCAAACCACTGGCCAGCTGCTTCTTGATGTCATAGTCCACGCCCATTTGCGCAAAAATCTCATCGGCAAAATGCTTGGGCGTGAGCACAATCACGTTGGCAAACACATCGAATCCATTCATCACCCCCAGCTGCTGGATGGTTCCGCGCCCGGGTTCAAGAATGAATTTCTCACAAAATGTTTCATTCCCTTGCTTATCGTAACCTGTAACGCAGGAAGAAAATACGTCAAAGCCGAAATATTCTTCCGGTTTGTGGTGAATCCGCCCCGGAACCAAGATCTCGCCATAGAGCATGGTTGCGTTTTCGCCCATCTCGATGCGTGTATCGGTCAGGTAACGCGAATGGACGCACGGGATGGTCAGATCCGGCATGTACTCGAAATAGGCGTTGTCCTCCACCTTGATGGTCTGCGTCTGAACCGCATAGTTGGCGTCCATCGCCTGGATCTTGTTGGCGCTCTGCGTGCTGATATGCGCTTCGGCACCCTCTTCGATCAGAAAATCAATGGCGTAACGGTCGCCCTGCAGAATACCGCCGCCCGTCGTGATGATGTACAGGCAGCGCATGTCGGGCATGGCTTCGTCCCAACACAGCGACTTCAGAATGATGAAGGGCGTACGCCGCTCCATATCCACCATGATGGTCTGCCCATCGGGGTTGCGACGCATTTTCAGACGCAGAAAACCATTCTTGCCCACGCCGGCACTTTTGAACTGTCCCGGCTCATTGTGGTAAGGAGCCAGTTCTGGCGCTTCATTGCCAATGGTCTGGGCACGCCGCCAGGTTTCCGAATCTTCGGGAACCGTGTCGCGAAGTATCTGGGTCGCTTCGGGCAAGGTCTTGAAAAAGGCGTCGAATTCCGCCTTGCGGGCTGCCTCATCTATATGCGCCACGGAGCCAAGTGCCTCTTTGGATGTATCGGACATGGTTACTTCTCGCTGTCAGACAGGCCGGTTTCTCACGCGGCTAACGGAAACCGGACCTTCGTTTTTTCAATATATCTCGCTTACTTGTCGGTACGCGGTACGTCAAACAGGCAGTCGCGGTGGATCAGTTCGGCCAGTTCCCGGATGCCTTCACCCGTTTTACAGTTGGTGAACAGATACGGCTTGTCACCGCGCATGACCTTGGAATCGTGATCCATCACTTCAAGGCTGGCTCCCACCATGGGCGCCAAGTCGGTTTTGTTGATGACCAGGATGTCGGACTGAGTGATGCCCGGGCCGTTTTTGCGGGGGATCTTTTCGCCGGCAGCAACGTCGATCACATAAATGAAGAAGTCAACCAGCGCAGGGCTAAACGTCAGCGTCAAATTGTCGCCACCGCTTTCCATCAACACCAGGTCGGTATCGGGAAATTTGTTTTCCATATCTTCGACCGCGGCCAAATTCATGCTGGGGTCTTCGCGCACGGCCGTGTGCGGACAAGCGCCAGTTTCCACGCCCATGATCCGCTCTTCGGCCAGAATGCCCTTGAGAGTACGCTTGACGTGCTTGGCGTCTTCGGTAGTAACAATGTCGTTGGTGATGATGACGACGCGCACGCCCATCTCAAGCAACATCGGCGTAATGGCTTCAATGATGGCCGTCTTGCCAGAACCAACCGGGCCACCGACACCAATACGGGTAATTTTTTTGTCAGACATGATGGTAATTACTTCTTTCTTGGAACAACTAACGAAACCAGAATCAATTCATGAACATCCGTACATGCGCCTTGACATGGACGGCAGCAAGCATGTCCACCACCGGCGCGAACCCGGCCATATCTTCCAGACGGCGCGTGGCAGCCACCGCATAATCTCGCTCGATGTTGTCATTGAGCTTGAACAGAATGGTCTGCGTATCCACGTGGTCGACCTTGACCAAACGAAGTGCAGCGCTCAGGACGGCCATGGCCACCCCGTACTGATGCACCATGAAACAGCCTTCTTCCGGAATATCCAGTACCGCAAAAATGATGGCCAGACACACCGGGTAGGTTCCATACGTTTCGCCTGCCACCACTTTTGCGCGCCATTGGCTGAGCAATGACGAATCGCGTGATGCGTTAACGACCTTGTCTGCCAACTCGATGAGCTTCTTACCGGTCCGCACCGTCATGGAGCGGAATTCCTCATTGAGCTTGCGATTGTGAACGCTGCGGTCGATTTCCAGCAAACGCTGGAGATCGCCCTGATGAGCGGCTCTGTAGGCGTGCAATACGGCAATGCCATCCCCACTGGCAGCCTGTTCTACCGCCGTCTTGACAAAACTGTGCAACGACGCGGCATCCTTAACCAATCCACGTTCGATTGCAGACTCCAACCCGTGCGAGAAGGTAAAAGCTCCCGTCGGCAGGGTGGAATCACCAAACTGCAACGCCTGCATCCAATGCAACAGAGACATGTCCGCCATATTGCGGGACGAGGCGTTGCGCTGATTTTCCTGTACTGCAGTGTCCATATAAAACAAACAAATCAATCAGTGCTCATGACCATGGCCGCAACAGTCATCCTTGCTGCAGCATTCGTCGTGTGCGTGTGAATGGATAGCGCCATCGCCGTGCCGGTGGGCATGGGCGTGCTGGTGCTCATGGTTGTGATCGCAGCAATCGTCTTTGCCGCAACAATCGTCATGCGGATGCGCATGGGTAGTGCCATCAGCATGTTGATGGACGTGCTCGTGCGGATGCGCATGGTTGTGATCACAGCAATCGTTCTTGCCGCAGCATGGGTCATGCGCATGCTCATGCGACTTACCATCAGCATGGGAATGGGTATGAGTATGGTTGTGAGCAGTCATGACAGTCTCCTTCGTAGGTCAGGTTTGCAACGCACTGTGCGCCGCGACACCATTATTCCAAGAGGATGGTTTCTTTGCAATTAATACGTTACTGACACGATCCAGGCATCAATGATCGTGATTGTGACCATGATCAGCGTGGTGCGTACGCCCACCATCATGGCTATGGTGGCCAGCAGGGACACTGGCACCATGACCACCCTGCGCGCCATGCACGTGATGGGACATATCTACTGAACCCTGATCTGCCCCACCAAACAAGCGGCGAGCCTCGTGCGGCAGCAAATAGGGGATGGCCACCTCGGCCGGGTGGAAGTCATAGGTGATGTCGGGGAAGGCGTGGGTACGCATAACCGACAGCATGACTTTCTTGTCAACCGTAAGGGGCAGGATGATCTTGCCTTCGCGTACAACCGCCGGCCAGTGCTGATTGCCCAGTGCGTGGCCGATTTCAATGCACAGACGCACCAACTCCGACTGCTCCTTCTTGAGGAGTTCGTTGATCTCAATGATGAGCACATCGCGCAGGGTGATCTTGGCGACGGTCATCGTGTTGTTGGCCTCATCGAATGCCAGCACATCCCCATTTTGCATAAATGTGTTACGGGGCAGCGAAACCGCGATGTCATTGCCTTGTTCTGTTGTACGACGCAGGCGGTTTTTCTGGGCATCCCACTGGTTCAGAGCCAGGTAATCAACCTTGGCTTTTTCGGCACGTTCCTGCCATTGCTTGTCGCGGACGTTCCCCAAAATGGACTCGATGATCAGCATAAATTACTTCCAGAACAACTGAATTATTTTTTTGAAGGACCTTCTTCTACCCGGAGCCCCGCCGCACCTTGCGGTCCGGCGGGGCTCGGAGTCATCTCAATCCGGCGCACAGGCTTGCGTCCATGCGCCGGAAAGTGGATGCAGGCATCAGCTGAAGAAATACAGCTGGTTCAACCTGGCTTCCTTGACCGGCGGGATCGTCAGATGCACGCCGTCAATCGACACGGCAAAGGTCTCGGGATTGACCTTGATCACCGGAGCGTAGTTGTTACGAACCATGTTGCCCTTGTTGATGGCACGTGTGTTCTTCACAGCTTCTACGCGCTTCTGGAGACCCAGGGTTTCCTTGACGCCGAGATCGACTGCTGCCTGCGACACGAATGCCATGCAGGTGTCGTGACGCGAACCGCCCATAGCGCCGAACATGCGACGATAGAACAGCGGCTGGCAGGTCGGCAGCGAAGCGTTCGGATCACCCATCACACTGTAGGTAACCACACCGCCCTTGATAACCATCTTGGGCTTGGCACCGAACATTTCAGGAGCCCACAGCACCAGGTCAGCCATCTTGCCCACTTCAACGGAACCCACGAGGTGAGCCACGCCGTGTGCAATAGCGGGGTTGATGGTGATCTTGGACACATAGCGCAGGACGCGGAAGTTGTCGTTGTCCTTGCTGTCCTCGGGCAGCTTGCCACGAGCCACTTTCATGGCGTGAGCTGTCTGGATGGCACGCTGCCAGTTTTCGCCGATACGGCCCATGGCCTGGGAGTCGGACGAGAACATGGAGATGGCACCCAGATCGTGCAGCACGTTTTCAGCAGCGATCGTTTCCGAACGCACGCGGCTTTCAGCAAAAGCAGCGTCGGACGGGATGGCGGGGTTCAAGTGGTGGCACACCACGATCATGTCGAACAACTCGGCCTGGGTGTTGACACCGAAAGGCAGGCTGGGGTTGGTCGAAGAAGGCAGCACGTTCATGAAACCAGCCGTACGGATGATGTCAGGTGCGTGACCACCACCGCCACCTTCCGTGTGGAACGTGTGGATGGTGCGGCCTTCGAAAGCGGCGATGGAGTCTTCCACATAGCCGGACTCGTTCAGCGTGTCGGTGTGGATAGCCACCTGCACGTCGTACTCGTCGGCAGTGCGCAGACAGGCACGAATAGCGTTGGGAGTGGTACCCCAGTCTTCGTGGATCTTGAAGCCTGCAACACCTGCTTCGATCTGCTCAACCAGCGTGGCCTTACCAGCACCGTTGGTAGCAGAAGCCTGGCCCTTGCCCAGCAAACCGATGTTCAACGGCATGTCGTCCATGGCGCGCAGCATTTGCTGCACGTTGTACACGCCAGACGTCACGGTTGTGGCGTTGGTGCCGTCGGTGGGACCGAAGCCACCACCAAACAGGGAGGTGATACCACCAGCCAGGGCGGTGTCATCCTGCTGCGGGCAGATGAAGTGGATGTGCGTATCGATACCACCAGCGGTCATGATGTAATGCTCGCCAGCGATAGCATCGGTAGCAGGACCGCAGACCATGCCAGGTGTAACGCCTTGCATGGTGTTGGGGTTACCGGCCTTGCCGATACCAGCGATCTTGCCGTCCTTGATGCCCACGTCGGCCTTGACCACGCCCTGAACGCCGTCAACGATGGTCACGTTGGTGATGACCATGTCGAGCGCGCCGGATGCGCTGGTGGCGGTGTTGTCGAAACCCATGCCGTCGCGCAGGGTCTTGCCGCCGCCGAATACCGCTTCGTCACCATAGACGCGCAGGTCTTTTTCTACTTCGATGTAGAGGTCGGTGTCGCCCAAGCGAATTTTGTCACCGACTGTGGGACCATAAAGGCCCACGTACTGTTCACGTGTCAGCTTAGCCATAATGTTATCCTCTCAAGTATTAGGATGATTGTTCTTTACATCCGAAACATTGAACCAATACTTACTTCTTGTTCTTGAAGCCGTACAGGGCAACTTTTTCCATTGCCTTCGTCAGCTCCAGGTTGTAGGGGCTCTGGCCTTCTGCACCGACCCAGCCATCCACCAGGTTGGCGAAGCCATAGGCGCACTGCTTACCAGCGTAAGGCACCAGTTCAACTTCCTGTTCCATGCCGGGCTCCAGACGCACAGCGGTGGCAGCCGGAATGTTCAGATGCTTGCCGAAAGCTTTTTCACGATCGAACTCGATAGCACGGTTGACTTCGAAGAAGTGATAGTGCGAACCGATTTGCACCGGACGGTCGCCGGTGTTGCGCACTTTCAGCTTGGTGACGGGACGGCCAGCGTTGATTTCGATGTCGCCCTTGCCTACAGTGATGCCGCCGATGGCATTGGGATTAACTCCACCTCCAGACATGTCGATCTCCTTAGAAAAGAATGAATTTGGTCTGTCTTAAATAATGCAAACGATCACTGGATCGGATCATGCACGGTGATCAGCTTGCTACCATCGGTGAACACGCCTTCGATCTGCACCATCGGCACCAGATCGGCGACACCGTCCATCACGTCGCTCTTCTTGAGCACCTTGGCAGCGGAAGCCATAACTTGCTCCAGCGACTTGCCTTCACGAGCGCCTTCCAGGGCTGCGGCCGAAATAACGGCAACTGCTTCAGGGAAATTGAGTTTGATGCCTTTGGCTTTGCGCTTCAGAGCCACTTCTGCCAGATTGAAAACCATGAGCTTTTCGAGCTCTCTTGGCGTGAGCAACATAGGTACCTCCTATATTTGGTCCACAAAAAATAATAAGAATGACACTGTGAGGATACAACTGCTTTCTGCACAGTGGATCGGATTGTAGAGCCAAGCCGGCAACAAATGCAACCATTTCAGATAAAAAAATTACGTCCAGTTACATGCATGCACGACTCTGACGCCAAGGTCTTCTAAAAGACTTCAGCACAACTTCAGGCAGGCCTTTCATTTAACAAAATGTACATAAATTCATATCTCATTGTTTATGAAAGATAATTTCTCGAAAAAATTTAATTAAATAGATATTTATACGTTATATGTAATATGTATCTTACGAAAAATAAGTTTGAAATCGTTTTCCCTTCCGCTCAAAAAGGCCATGAATCCCGATTGAAATAGATGGATTTGAAACAAGGTGCAATGAAGCGTAACGCACCCAGTTAGCACTTTCATGCCAAATTATGAATTAATCATTACATATTTGTTGCGGCCGCATGTCTGGATCGCAGGGTCTTATTTCGCACATGCGCCGGGTTATCGCGGTCCGGAATCCAAGCATGAGGGCAGCACTTCAAAGGCGGGCCTTGGCCACCCGCACCATACGCACGGCAACCATCTGCGTTCGTACTATTATTCAGACTGGTGGCACTCGCCCCAACAACCAACAATGGAAAACCCATGAACAGCAATTCCAGCGACGAGCTGCTGCACAGTCCCCGCGAATCGGCGTCATACGATGTGGTAGTGGTGGGGGGTGGCCCCGCGGGTTTGTCGGCGGCCATCCGTATCAAGCAGCTGGCCACGCATCACGGACACGATCTTTCGGTTGTGGTACTGGAAAAGGGCACAGAAGTAGGCGCTCACATTCTCTCTGGCGCCATCATGGACACGCGCGCGCTTGATGAATTGCTACCCGGATGGCAGCAACAGGACACGCCGCTGCGTCAGCCTGTGACACAGGAGGAAATGCTGCTTCTGTCAGAAACAGGCGGCCGGGCCATGCCACATTGGCTGCTGCCGGAATGCCTGCGCAATGACGGCAATCACGTTGTCAGCCTAGGAGCTGTCTGCCAATGGCTCGCGCAAGAGGCGGAAAGACTGGGCGTGGAGATATTTCCCGGTTTCGCCGCTACCGAAGTGCTCTTTGATGCCAACGACCAGGTACGCGGCGTGGCAACGGGCGACATGGGCATTGGCAAGGACGGACATCCACGCGCCGGTTTCCAGCGCGGCATGGAACTGCTGGGCAAATACACCCTGTTTGCCGAAGGTGCGCGCGGCCATCTGGGCAAGCAGATGATTGCCCATTATCACCTCGACGAAGGACGCGACCCGAGCAGCTGGGCCATCGGCATCAAGGAATTGTGGGAAGTGCCCGCCCATCAGGCCCGACCGGGCCTGGTGCTGCACACCACGGGCTGGCCGTTGACGGACGACAGCTTCGGCGGGGGGTTTCTCTACCATCTCGAGGACAACACAGTCAGTCTGGGTTATGTGATTGGCCTGAACTACACCAATCCATGGATGAGCCCTTTTGAAGAAATGCAGCGCTGGAAACTGCACCCGCTCATTCGCACGCATATCGAAGGCGGCAGACGCATCGGTTATGGCGCTCGCGCCCTGAACAACGGCGGCCTGCAATCCATGCCCAAACTGGTGTTTCCGGGCGGTGCGCTCATCGGCTGTGACGCAGGCATGCTCAATGCATCACGCATCAAGGGCAGCCATGCAGCGATCAAATCGGGCATGCTGGCCGCCGATGCCGTCGTGCAAGCCCTTGTGGCCGGTCACAGCCATGACACGCTCGATGCCTATCCGCAGGCTTTCGAATCCAGTTGGCTGCATGCCGAATTACGGCGCGCCCGCAATTTCAAGCTCTGGTACACGCATGGCCGGCTCATCGGCAACCTGATGACGGGCGTCGAACAGTGGCTGCTGCCCAAACTGGGCATCGACAGCCCGCCTTGGACGCTGCATGGACACACGCCCGATCATGCCTGCCTCAAGCCGGCCGCACAGTGCCCGCGTATCGACTATCCATCCCCCGATGGCAAGCTGACGTTTGACCGGCTTTCCTCGGTCTTCCTGAGCAACACCCATCACGAAGAAAACCAGCCTGCGCACCTGACGTTGCGCAATGCCGATGTGCCGGTAGCCATCAACTTGGCGCAATACGCCGGCCCCGAAAGCCGCTACTGCCCCGCTGCCGTGTATGAATTCGTGGAAGAAAACGGACGGCAGCGGCTGCAGATCAATGCACCCAACTGCGTGCACTGCAAGACCTGCGACATCAAGGATCCCACACAGAACATCGTGTGGATCGCACCCGAAGGGGGTGGTGGTCCGCAATATGGCACGCTGTAAACCAAACGGCCCCTCAACCGAGGGAGGGGCCCACATGCTACGCAAACACCCACTATAGATGTCATGAACGGATAGGAAACAGCAGCCAGTCATTCTGTGCACAGGCAAAACTGACACGCCTCTACAGGCATCCCCATGCCACCACCCCCACCGCTCGACCGGCACCTCCGTACAACCCATGTCCCTCAGCGGCGCAACCAGAATGAACCTGCGCCGATTGCCGTGCCACCAACACCCCGCCTGGCAGCGCACAACCGGCGTGATCACACATGACCCAGAAATCAGGGAGCAAACATGCAAACAGATTCTCTATCTGGGTAAACACCTAGATATTTAGTAGGAATTATTAGTGTATATTGACCATTTTATTAATTCATTTTTACTCTTGAGATGTTTTCTTGGGCGCCACGATGTCGATTGTGATTGCGCTTCTTCCGAACGGAAAAACATTTCCCGTCCGGAACAACAGAATATCTGAAGAACACCTCCGGAACCGAAAGGTGCAAATGCGACGCCTTCTGGCAAATGGGAATGCCAAATACAGTGCACGCCCCCGTTGCCCATCTACCAGGTCTGCGCGAACCGGAAGGGCCCCTACCGCCCACGGGTGGTAGGCCCCGCAAACAATCTTTGAAACGCCAGGATGCATGCCTATGCGCGCGTTTTATGAACCGGTTGCCCTGACTCCCTCTGAAATTGGCGACATCGCACGTGCGCTGAACGACGTGCAGCATAAGCAAGCCCATTCCCGTGGCATCCACTGGTGCCGCTGCCCGACCGGCGTGATCCCCGATTTGTATCTGAGCCATTTGCGCAGCGTGGAACTGGAAGACGATGATGCATGGGAGACCGACGATGCAGACATCCCTCCAGAGACCAGCGGCAACCCGCATCCGCCATGCGTCCGGCTCGATGCGCAGGGTAGGCATGCAGGCAGGCCGGTGTGCCTGCTCGGTGAAGACGAAGACTCCCATCACGTCTGGCAATTGCAGTGCACCAGCCAGGCCGCAGCCTTGCATCGACTGATGAGCCTGAGCGCCCACCCGGTTCTAACATCCACGGCCATGCAGTTCGACCTGGCACGCCAGATGATCTGCCTGCGCCGTGTCTGGCCAGAACATCACCTGATCTGGAAAATGCACGACAGCCCTGAAGTGCTGGCCATCGCCACCGTTCGCACCCGCAAAATCTGGCAATTGCAGGACCTGGATGCGCACGCCCTGAGGCGGGCGCACGTCCATACCTGGCACTACACCAAGCCTTTGCCATTTGATGCATGTCGCTACCAGCCGTTGTCGCTTTGGCAGGTGCTGTGGGACTATGTGCAGCGCTGTCCGTTGGCCGTGGTACACACCATGTGTACGCCCCATTTCCGGGACATGACCATTCGGATGCACCGCATCGACCATCTACCCGCACACGGCATGGGCCATGTCGCGCACGCCCTGCTGCATCAGGTACAGGCCGGACCCATAACCGTCGGGGCGCTCCTGCAACGGCAGGACGCCAATCCTGAAGAGCTGTTGCGCGCACTGGTAGGCCTGCTCTTCATCCGGGTTTTTACGGCCGATCCGTTCGACGATCCGGGGTGTGACGACACAAGAGCGGATAGTTCACTCACTTCCCGCGCCTGAACCAGCCACCCGGCTGTGTTGTCACTGAAAACGGATTCCGACCGGACGCATGCCTGTCAGGCCTACGTACGCAACCGTCACTTTTTCACCTGCTCTGGGCCTGAGCATGGGAGAAAACGCACCCAGGCTGATCCACTGTCCGGGTTGCAAGGCCAGCCCCTCCTTGCGCAGCGCTGCGGCCAGCCACACCACCGACCGCAGCGGATGGCCCATCACATCGCGGCCCGCACCACTTCCCAGCAGGCGCCCCTTGTTGCCCATGACCCGCACCGACATGCTCTGCAGCTCCCGAAGCAGACGCTTGCGGCTTCTGGCATCCGCATCGACAGCAAAAGGCTGCCCCATGATGCCCAGCCGTGCTCCGGCATTGATGGCCGTCATGTGATGGGCAGTCAATTGGGACGGTTTTCGCACTTGCATGTCGGCCAGTTCGATGAAAGGGATGAGCTGATCGATGTGTGACAAGACGTCTTCCGGTGTCTGCGCGTCATTGATGCCGGCGTCGCTGACGCGCACCAGCAGATTGGCCATGAAAACGGACTGGGAACCGTACCGGGCATCCGCTGTGCCTTGCTGCGCGGGCAGGAGCATCGACTGGTAATAACTGCCCCACACGGGTTCGCTGACATGGAAGGTTTTCTGCACGTGCAGGTTGCTCAGGCCCACTTTGTACCCCACCAGCGGACCCGCCAGGTTCGCAAGCTGGCGCTGGTATTTCGCACGCGTGCAGACCGCGTCTGCAGCCTGCATGGCCGCAGGGGGATTGTCAAAGGGCTGACGCTGCGCATAGGCCCGTGCCCATTGGCTGACTTCACCACTCGTCAGGCAACGGGATTGCCCATCTGAAACCACATCCGTGCTGGCAACTGGGGCAGAAACATGGGCGCACCCTGCCAGCCCGACTGCTGCGCATGCCATCCCCATCCAGAAAATATTCGGCCATCTACCCATGCGCGTTCTCTTTCATATCAAAAGTTGGCGCATTCTAAAGATAAAAGCTTGCAATTTCCTTTAAAAAACCTCATCTACCCGCAAGAAGCGCCACTGTCCACAGGGCAGGTCTCCAAGGACCACTTGGCCAATGCGCACCCGTTTCAGGCCGATCACCCGCAAACCCACCGCTTCGCACATGCGCCGAATCTGCCGTTTTTTGCCCTCCGTCAGCACGAAACGCAACTGCTCGGGGTTCTGCCAGTCCACCCGCGCAGGCCGGAGCGCCTGCCCATCCAGCGACAGACCATGCCGCAGCAAGGCCAGCTTCTCTGCCGGAAAGACAGCCTGCACCTGTTCGCGCACCACGCCGTGCGGCGCGGCATATTCCACGCGCACCAGGTATTCCTTATCGGTGGTGCTGTCTGCGCCAATCAGCTGACGGGCGATGCGCCCGTCCTGCGTCAGTACCAGCAGGCCGGTGGAATCGATATCGAGCCGCCCGGCGGGCGCCAACCCGCGCAACTGGCGCGGCAGGAAACGCATCGGGCTTTTGTCGCCGCGCCAGTGGCTGCGGCTACCCAGCAGACTGGCTGCGCTCGCATGGCCGTCTTCTGGCTGCCCACTCACGTAACCCACCGGCTTGTGCAGCAGGAAGGTGACCTGCTGTTCCTGCAGGGTATAGGCCAGCTTGTCGACATGGATGGCATCCTGCTCCTGCACGCGTTGCCCCGTAACGCCCGGCTCACCATTGACGAATACCCAGCCCCGCGCAATCCAGTCGTCGGCTTCGCGGCGGGAACAAATCCCCAGGTCGGCCATGCGCTTGTTCAGACGCGTGCCCGCAGGCGTTTCAGCATCCTGTGCGGTTGCCGGCTGTTTGATCTCGTCGGACCATGCCGCAGCCGCAGCAGGCCCGCGTGCGTCTGGCGCGCGTGGATTTTGATCGCTGCGCCAGACATTGCGTGGCGGCTGGCGCAGGTCTGCATCGGATCTGTCCATGGTACGGCCCGGCTTTGCCTTGTTCGCACCCGCCTTCCGGCCTGCGGCAGGAGCGCCCACCTTTCGGGATACCGGGCGTGACGCGGCGCCAGCAATCCGCAACACGGGCCGCGTGGAGCCGCCGGCAGGCTTATCGTTCGGACGATGGTTCATGCTGTATCACGCGCCCGGCGGCTGGCGCGGGCAGCGGCGTCATAGGCATCCACAATGCGCGCCACCAGGGGATGGCGCACCACATCGGCGCTCGTGAACCGCACGTGGGCAATGCCGGGCACCCGCTTCAAGATGCGCTCTGCTTCCACGAGGCCGCTGGTCTGGCCCTTGGGCAGGTCGACTTGGCTGATGTCACCCGTGACGACCGCCTTGCTGCCGAAACCGATGCGTGTCAGGAACATCTTCATCTGTTCAGGCGTGGTGTTCTGGGCTTCGTCGAGGATGATGAAGGCATTGTTGAGGGTGCGCCCGCGCATGAAGGCCAGCGGCGCAATTTCAAGCTGGTTGCGCTCGAATGCTTTCTGCACCCTGTCAAAACCCATCAGCTCATGCAATGCATCGTATAGCGGACGCAGGTAAGGGTCCACCTTCTGCACCAGGTCGCCCGGCAGAAAGCCCAGGCGCTCGCCGGCCTCCACCGCCGGACGCGTAAGCACGATGCGCTGGACGCTGCCGCGTTCCAGGGCATCGACCGCGCACGCCACCGCCAGCCAGGTCTTGCCGGTACCGGCCGGGCCAATGCCCAGGGTGATGGCATGGGCGGCAATGGCCTGCAAGTACACACCCTGATTGGCGCTGCGCGCACGTACATCGCTGCGGCGGGTGAGCAGCTGCGCATCGTCCGCAGGCGACAAAGCGCTGCCATCGCCCGCCAGCATCAATTGCACCATGGCCGGCGATACCGGGCGCACAGCCTGCTCATACAGGGCCTGTAACACTTCCATGGCACGGCTGGCCTTGGCCTTGGAACCATCGACCTTGAATTGCTCGTGGCGATGGGCGATTTTCACATCGAGCGCCTGTTCGATGGTGCGCAAATGCTCGTCCAGCGGGCCGCACAGGTGGGTCAGGCGCTGGTTGTTGAGCGGTGTGAAGGAATGGCGCAGGATCATTTTCAAACTTGGCGTGGCGGATGGAGCGAAGCGGGCATCGGGCATTGCAATGGCACGCCGGTGCCATCAAGCAGCATGCACCGCATCATATGGCATCATGGCGCACGGCGCGCGTAACGCCCTCCAGAACCGCCCCACTTTTCCGGGCAGGCATCAACAGGTAAACAGGTTCTTTCCATGATCGGCAGACTTTGCGGCACATTGCTCGAGAAAAATCCGCCCCAGGTGCTGGTGGATTGCCAGGGGGTCGGCTATGAAGTCGACGTGCCGATGAGCACCTTCTACCAGCTGCCGTCTCTGGGCGAGCCCGTCACCTTGCTGACGCATCTGTCCGTGCGCGAAGACGCCCAGCAACTTTTCGGTTTTGCCTCGGCAGAAGAACGCAAGGCGTTTCGCCAGCTCATCCGGATCAGCGGAGTCGGCGCGCGCACGGCACTGGCCATTCTCTCGGGCCTGTCGGTAGCCGATCTGGCGCAGGCCGTGACCCTGCAGGAAAGCGGCCGGCTGGTGAAGGTGCCGGGCATCGGCAAGAAGACGGCCGAACGCCTGCTGCTGGAACTCAAGGGCAAGCTCGGGGCGGAATTGCCCACGACGGGCGGCGCGGCCGCACTCAACGATACGCAACACGATATCCAGCAGGCACTGCTTGCATTGGGCTACAGCGAAAAGGAAGCGCAGGCGGCGCTCAAGAGTCTGCCCGACGGTGTGAACGTGAGCGACGGCATCCGGCAGGCCCTCAAGGCACTGGCGAAATAGCCCGGTTTTCTGTCACATTTTCTGGATGCAAGGCCACATCCGCGTCTTGCGCAGCATGCGGTCGCATGCGCCGGCCCCATCGCCCCCTATCGCCCTATCCATCAATCCAGATGCGACACGTCGCCCCAGCCGATCAGGGTCAGGCCATCTGGCGTCCACAACAGGCGGTTGATGGCGCAGTGTGGCAGCGTCCAGGTGCGCGCGGCCTGCAGCTCCTGCCGTGTGGCGGCACGGTAAAGCACATCCAGCACTCCGCCGTGGCTGACGATGGCCACCTGCTGGCCAGGATGGCGTGTGGCAATGCCGTGCACGGCGCGCTCGACGCGTTCGCGCAGCGCCAGCAAGGACTCGCCGTCACCGGGTGGCTGCCAGTGCGGCGTACGCATGCGCCAATGAAAAGCCGCTTCGGGATGCTGCTGCTCGAAGTCGGCAAAAACCTGTCCCTCGATGCTGCCAAAGCGGCGTTCGCGCAACGCGGCAATGACATGGTGCGGGGCATCATGCGGTAAGGCGACTGCCTGCGCCGTTTCCCAGGCGCGCCGCAAATCGCTGCTGTACACGGCATGGAGCGGGCTGTCTGCCAGCGTTTGCGCCAGCAGGCTGGCCTGTCGCTTGCCCGTGTCGTTGAGCGCGATGTCGGTGTGCCCCTGGACACGGCGCTGCGCATTCCAGTCGGTCTCGCCGTGACGAATGACGAGCAGGCGGGTGATGGCATCTGCCGACATGGCGCCGATTACCGCTGTGCGCGCCCAATGCTGTCTGCTGCGATGGTGGCAATAGCGGGCGCGAATGTTTCCTCGTCAAACGCCTTGTCGCCATCTTCCACGGGCATGCCCGTGGTTTGCAGGTCGTGGAAATTGTGCAGTTGGCGGTCCATCAAGTGGCTGGGAACCACGTTCTGCAGCGCCTGCAAAATCATCTCGGTGCGGCCAGGATGCTGCTTTTCCCATTCCTTGAGCATGTGCCCGACCTGCTTGCGCTGCAGGTGCTCCTGGCTGCCGCAGAGGTTGCACGGGATGATGGGAAACTCCATGTGTTCGGCCCAGCGCTGGGTATCGGCTTCCTTCACATACGCCAGCGGGCGGATCACCATGAACTCACCGTTGTCGCTTACCAGCTTCGGAGGCATGCTCTTGAGCTTGGCTCCAAAGAACATATTGAGGAAGAAGGTGGCCACGATGTCGTCACGGTGGTGGCCCAGCGCGATCTTGTTGCAGCCCAGCCGCCGCGCCACGGTGTACAGAATGCCACGGCGCAGGCGTGAGCACAGGCTGCACAGGGTCTTTCCCTCGGGGATGATTTTCTTGACCACGCTGTAGGTGTCCTGCGTTTCGATATGAAACGTCACGCCCACGCGCTCGAGATAGGCCGGCAGCACGTCCGCCGGGAAACCCGGCTGCTTCTGGTCGAGGTTGACGGCCACCAGCTCGAAATCGATGGGCGCACGCTGCTGCAGTCTCTGCAGAATGTCGAGCAGGGTGAAGCTGTCCTTGCCGCCGCTCACGCAGACCATCACCTTATCGCCCGCCTCGATCATGTTGTAGTCGACGATGGCCTGCCCTGCCAGGCGGCACAGGCGCTTTTCGAGCTTGATGGCTTCGCGGCGCGCGCGTGCCTGCAGCGCAGCCCCGTCAGACGCGGCAGAAGGAGAACATTCTGCCGGATGGGCAGCAGGAACGGATGTGGAGCAGGCAGCGTCGGTCATGATGCAACGAGAACAAAGCCTGCATTCTATGCATGGGCGCCATGCAGCGCAGAAAAACCGCTGCGCTGGCAGTATTGCACCTAGCGATCCGCCAGGAACGCCAGAACATTCGGCAGTACACTACGAAGCTGTATTTCTGCTTCGGCCCGCGTCCAGGCCGTTATATTTCCAAACACAATCTTCACGAGGATGATTTCGCCATGAGTGCAGCCCCCGCCCTTTCCGACCGCGACGGCAAAATCTGGATGGACGGCCAGATGGTCGACTGGCGCGACGCCAAGGTGCACGTACTGACGCACACCCTGCACTACGGCTGCGGTACCTTCGAAGGCGTGCGCGCCTACAAGACCAGCCAGGGCCCCGCCATTTTCCGCCTGCAGGAACATACCCAGCGCCTGTTCAACAGCGCCAAGATCCTGCGCATGACCATCCCCTTCAGCCAGGAGCAGCTCAACGACGCGCAAAAATCCGTCGTTCGCGACAATGCACTGGAAAGTGGCTACCTGCGCCCGCTGGTCTGGCTCGGCAGTGAAAAACTCGGCGTGTCGCCAAAGGGCAACCGCGTGCACGCCATGGTCGCTGCATGGGCCTGGGGCGCCTATCTGGGCGAAGAAGGCATGGCGCGCGGCATCCGCGTGAAGACCAGCAGTTTCACGCGCCACCACGTCAACATCACCATGACGCAGGCCAAGACGGTAAGCAACTACACCAATTCGATCCTGGCCAACATGGAAGCCACCGACGACGGCTACGACGAAGCCATGCTGCTCGACAGCGCCGGTTTCGTGAGCGAAGGCGCGGGCGAGAACGTGTTCGTCATCAAGGACGGCGTGGTCTATACGCCCGATCTTTCTGCCGGCGCACTCAACGGCATCACCCGCAACACGGTGCTGCACATCTGTGAAGACCTCGGTATCCGGCTGGTGCAAAAACGCATCACACGCGACGAAATCTACATTGCCGACGAAGCCTTCTTCACCGGCACCGCTGCCGAAGTCACCCCCATCCGCGAACTCGACCGCGTGCAGATCGGCGAAGGCCGCCGCGGACCGGTGACCGAAAAAATCCAGAGCGCGTTCTTTGACATCGTCAACGGCCGCAACCCGAAGTACGCCCATTGGCTGACACTGGTCTGATTTCCGCCGGGCATGCACTGTCACAGAACCATGCAAGAAATCGCCACCAACCCACAGCCTGCCGACGCCATTGAACTGTCTGCCGGCGACCTTGCACCACACGGCACCGTGGCATGCCCGTCGGCGCGCACCGGCATGCCGCCATGGGCCAGCCATCCCCGCATTTATCTGCAGCCGGATGAAAACGGGCAGGCGCAATGCCCGTATTGCGGCACCGTCTATAGACTGACGGCCGGCAAGACGGTGACGCCCAGCCACTGAGGCCCGCGCCCACGTATGCGCGTCCTGCATTTCGTCACCGGCGGATTTTCAGGGGCCACGCAAGTGGCAATCGACTTATGCCTGGCCGCACAGCGCAGCGGCGACATGCAGGTGCTTCTGGTACTGCGCCGCAAACGCACTACCGATGCCGCCCGCGTACAGGCATTGCGCGACCAGGGCCTGGACGTGCGAGTGGTTCCCGGCTGGTCGCACATGGCTACGGTACTGGCGCTGCGCAAAATTGCGCTGGAGTGGCAGCCCGGCATACTGGTGGCGCACGGATTCAGCGAACACCTCTGGGGCCGCTATGCCGGTCTGCTGGCCAAGGTCCCCAAACTGGTGCACGTGGAACACAATTCGCGCGAGCGCTATACCTTCTGGCGGCTGGCGCAGGCACGCTGGCTGGCACAGCGTACGGCAGCAATCGTGGGTGTATCTGAAGGCGTGCGGCAATCCCTGCTGAAGCTTGGTTTTCCTCCCGAACGATGCCTCGCGATCCCCAATGGGATCGACATGGAGCGGTTTCCTGCATCTGCAATGCCCCCCTGGAAAGCACGCGAACCTGGCATCGTGATGGCCGCACGTTTTGCTCGCCAGAAAGACCATGCAACGTTGATCCAGGCTCTATCGAGCATGGCGCAACAAGGGCTCAAGCCTGTGCTGTATCTGGCGGGTGGCGGCAAGCAGCGCCTGAAGCGCAGCATGCAGGCGCTTGCGCGCAAGCTGGGCGTGGCAGATCAGGTGCAATTCCTGGGCCACGTGCAAAACCTGCCCGCATTCCTCATGCAACGGCAAGTGTGCGTGCTCTCCACCCACTACGAAGGCCTGGGACTTTCATTACTCGAAGGAATGGCAGCCGGTTGCGCCTGCATCGCATCGGATGTAGTGGGCGTACGCGAAGCCATCGACCACGAACGCACCGGCCTCCTGGTTCCCGAAAGCGATGCCATTGCACTGGCTGCGGCGCTGCAGCGCATGCTCACCCACCCCACCGAAGCCGGTGCAATGGCCCAGGCAGCACGCCAGTACGCAGAAACCAATTTCGATGTTTCCATCATGCAGCACCGCTATGCGCAACTGCTGCACGCCGTGGATGAAAACCGTACCTTCATTTCTACCTGATGTCTCTCTTGCCTACCCCCTTACGCATGCACACCCCCTGGCTCAGCATCCTGATTCCGGTCTATAACGTCGAAGCCTATTTGGCTGAGTGCGTCGAATCGGTCATGCTGCAGGCCGACGCTGGCGTTGAGGTCTTGCTGCTGGACGACTGTTCCACCGACGGTTCGGCCACTGTCATGCACGCACTGGAACAGCGCTGGCCCGGTCGCCTGCGCCTGCTGCGGCATGCCCACAACCAGGGGCTGAGTGCCGCACGCAACACCATGATCGAAGCCGCCCAGGGCGAGTACCTCTGGTTTCTCGACTCCGACGACAAGTTGCTGCCTGGCGCCATTCCCAGCCTGCAGGCCATTGTCAAGGAGCACCATCCCGACATCGTGCTGTGCGATTTCCAGGTCTGGCGCACCCCGCTCCGGCTCAAGCATCGCCTGCGTCGTAGAGAACTGCATCGATCCTCCTTTCAGGGGCCGGCCCGTACGTGCAGCCATGACACTGAAGAGCTGCTACATGGCTTGCTGCTACAGGGACAATGGCATGCTTGGTCCAAGATTTCCAGACGTGCCTTGTGGACAACGGACCTGCGTTTCCCGCCCGGCAAGTATTTTGAAGATATGGCAGCAATGTCCCGGCTGGCCTTGCGGGCACGTAGCTTCTACCATGCACCTATTCCCTGGGTCGCGTACCGCCGACGTAATGACAGCATACTGGCCACTATGAATCTCCACAGACTCATGGACCTTTCCAGTTCGCTCGGTCTTTTTCACGAGGAATTGCAAAAAACCCCATGGATACACGAGACGCGCATCCGATTCGCCTTGGCACATCAATGCGCCTGTAATTTTGTCGGGATCATGCGTCATCTTACGAGTGCCACTCTGCAGGAAGTCCCCAACCCCACCGCCTTGGCGGCACGTCTCCGGCAGGACTATCTGGCCAGTGCGCCGCTGTCCCCGGAAGAATTGGCGCGTACCTACTGGCGACATGGCTGGTGGCTCAAAAGACAGCGTTTCCTCCGATTCTGGAATATCGATGTCTGACCCAACGGCTCTCGCTACGCCCTGGCTCAGTATCCTGATTCCGATCTACAACGTAGAAGCCTATTTGGCTGAGTGCGTCGAATCGGTCATGCTGCAGGCCGACGCTGGCGTTGAGGTCTTGCTGCTGGACGACTGTTCCACCGACGGTTCGGCCACTGTCATGCACGCACTGGAACAGCGCTGGCCCGGTCGCCTGCGCCTGCTGCGGCATGCCCACAACCAGGGGCTGAGTGCCGCACGCAACACCATGATCGAAGCCGCCCAGGGCGAGTACCTCTGGTTTCTCGACTCCGACGACAAGTTGCTGCCCGGTGCCATTTTCGGCCTGCAGGCCATTGTCAAGGAGCACCATCCCGACATCGTGCTGTGCGACTATCGGGTCTGGCGTACCCATACCACTTGGCGGCAACGCATCAAGGGTGAATGGCACCGCCGCACGTTCCGCGGACCGGCGCGGCAATTGCGCCGCCATACGACTGAACTGGTGTGCGGAATCCTGCTGGGCGGAGAAGCACACGCCTGGTCCAAGATCAGCAAACGCACATTGTGGAAAGCGGACCTGCAATTCCCTGCGGGCATGTACTTCGAGGACATGGCGACGATTCCCCAACTGGCACTTGCCGCCGCCAGCTACTATTACCAGCCCAGTCCCTGGATCGCCTATCGCCAGCACGTGAACAGCATTCTGTCGACCATGAATCCGCAAAAGATCCGCGACTGGTCGCAGTCCTTGCAACCATTCCGCAACAAGCTCGCCACCACGTCATTGGGCGATGTGCCAGACGTCCAGTATGCGTTGGCACACGCCTGTGCGCGCAATCTGCGCGGCGCCCTACAGCAGTTGCAGCAGCTGCGCGCCCATATGGCACCGCAAGAACGACAAGAACTTGCGCGAACCCTCCTGCACGATTTCCAGGCGACTTCTCCTCTAGACCTGAGCGCCTTGCTGCGTGCCTATGGACGTCGATTCGCCTTTTCCCGTCGACGCCGCCTGCAGCGCACCACAGCTCTGTTGCAGGCGTTGGCTCACCCATAAGCCACTAAGTCTTGGCACGCTCCAACCTACGTGCCGCAACATGCCGTCCCACGCATCAATCAGGGTTTAGTCACCCACTTCCGCCCCGCCAGCCACACCAACGCAACCACCGGAACGCCCAGCAGTGCAGTTCCGATGAAGAATGCCGGATAGCCGTAGTGATTGACGAACGTGCCTGAAAAGCCCGCAATGAATTTGGGCAGCAGCAGCATGATGGAGCTGAACAGCGCGTACTGCGTGGCCGAATAGCGGATGCTGGTCAGCCCCGACAGATAGGCAATGAACGCCGCCGAGGCAATGCCTCCCGATAGATTGTCGGCGGCAATGACGGCCGTGAGCGCACGCGCAATGGCGAAAGGATGGCCCAGCACGCTGAAGCGCCACACGTCCTGCGCAATGTCTGGCACGCTGCTGAGCCAGGCAAACAGCAGGTTGCTGGCCGACGACAGCACCGCGCCCAGCATCAGCACCCGCATCACGCCCAGCCGCAGCGCCAGCACCCCGCCGATGAAAGTGCCCAGCAGCGTGAAGACGATGCCGAATACGCCGCTGACCAGGGCCACCTGGTCCTTGCTGAATTGCATGTCCACGTAGAATGGGTTGGCCATGATGCCCATCACCACGTCGCTGATGCGGTAGATGCCGATGAGCCCGAGAATCAGCAGCGCCTGCCAGCGATAGCGCGTGAAAAAATCGGAAAATGGCGCCACGAACGAGGCCTGCAGGCGCGCCATCAGTCGCTGGCCCGCGCCGTTTTCGTCTGGACGCCAGCGCCCCCCTTTTCCCATGACCGCCAGGACCGTCAACGCAGCGCCCGCCCCCGCCAGGAGCCAGACGAAAGCACCCTGGCTGGCGAGGTTGAGGGGAGCGATCCAGGCGGCCTTTGCCGCGCTGGCCACGGCAGTCACCACCGTGCAGGTCCAGACGATGAACGCCGCCATGCCGGCTACGGCAACACCCCTTTGGGCCACGTCTGCCAGGGCCTGCCGGTAGACGGAATCACCAGCCGGATGATGCTGTCCGTCCGGGTCGTGGCGCTGCGCCGGCTCGCGGGAACACAGCACGGTCACGACCCCCACCAGCATCGCGGCGGCCATACCCAGGTAGCCCACCAGCCAGCCCAGGTTGTGATAACCCGCACCGGCCGGCGCATAGCGGCGCTCGGTCCATGCAGCCAGGCTGAGCACGCCCGCACCGGCGCAGATCATGGCCAGCCGGTACCCGGTCTGGTAGTTGGCGGCCAGCACGGCCTGCCTGTCGAACGGAGCTGATTCAATGCGGAAGGCATCCAGCGCAATGTCCTGGGTCGCCGAAGCGAAAGCCACCAGCAGCGCCAGCCGAGCCAGGGGCTGCACCCCCCGATCCGGGCTGTGCAGCGCCATGCCCACCAGCCCGACAATGATGACCAGTTGCGCTGCCAACAGCCAGCTTCTGCGGCGGCCCAGCCAGCGTGTCAACAGGGGAATGGGCATGCGGTCGACCAGCGGTGCCCAGACCCACTTGAACCCGTAAGCCAAGCCCACCCAGCCCAGAAAACTGATCGTGGCGCGGTCGATGCCGGCCTCGCGCAGCCGAAAGCTCAAGGTTCCCAGCACCAGCAGCAACGGCAAGCCGGCCGAAAACCCCAGCAGCAGCATGCGCAGGCTGGCCGGTTCCAGATACACGCGCATCGATTGCGCCCATGAGGGCTGCGGGGAAGATTGTTCTGTCACGCGGGAAATGCCTGGCAAAAACTCTGTGAATCAGGTGCCGCGCACAAACGGATTGGTGCGGCGTTCGTGCCCGAAATTGCTTTCCCGCCCATGTCCCGGCACGAACACGGTGGCATCGCCCATGGGCCACAGGCGCTGCCTGATGCTGTTCATGAGCTGTTCGTAATCGCCCTGCGGGAAGTCGGTGCGCCCGACGGAGCCGGCAAACAATACGTCGCCAACGAACGCCCGCTGGATGGCCGGTGCATGAAACACCACGTGGCCCGGCGTATGACCCGGACAATGCCACACTTGGAGCGTTTCGTTGCCCACCTGCACGGTGTCGCCATCGTGCAGCCAGCGATCGGGCGTGAAGGACTGGGCCGGCGGGAAACCATAACTGGCCGCCGTTTGCGGCAGGGCATCGATCCAGAATTGATCCGCCGGATGCGGTCCCACAATGGGGATATCCAGTTGCCCGGCCAGCTCTGCAGCAGCGGCGCAATGATCGACATGGCCATGCGTGATCAGCACCTGTTTCAATGCAATATGGCGGCGTCCGGCAATCTCTAGAATGCGCGGCACATCGCCTCCGGGATCGGTCACTGCTCCCTCCAGGGTCTGGTCGCACCACAGAATAGAGCAATTCTGGGCAAAAGCCGTCACGACAAGGGTTTCATACTGCAGCATGGCTATTTCGCTATATCGGTAACGCCGTCCCAGTCGGGCTTGGGCGGGTGTTGCAGAAACGCACGCAGGCGTTCCTGATACAGGGCATAGAGTCTCTTTTCGGGTTGCAACGACCGCAGGTTTTCCAGCAATTGCAGGCCCACGCCCCAGGCATGCCGCCGGTATGCTTCGCGGAATTGCCGCCACAACATCATTTCCTGGCGCTGCCGCGCATCCGGCGTTGCCAACGGAGCCAATGCATTCAATGGCGTGTACACGTTGACAGCGTGTCCCCGCCCGGCAACACGGACGCGGTCGATCCACTGCCATTGCACCTGTGCCGTCAATCCCGCCGTGCGTTCACCAACAACAGCGGCCACGCCATACAGACGGGCCAGCGGCTCCAGACGCGCAGCCAGATTGACGGCATCGCCAAGGACAGTATAGCTGCGGCGGATGCTCGAACCCATGTCGCCCACACTGACGATCCCGCTGTTGATGCCCATCCCCAGATGAATGGCGGGTTGGCCTGCCTGGGTCTGCTCCGCGTTGAAATCCGCCAGCATCGCAGAAATGTCGCATGCCGTCTTCACGGCAAACCAGGCATGCTCCTTGACAGGCAGGGGTGCCCCCCAGAACACCATGACGCAATCGCCAATGTACTTGTCGATGGTGCCGTGGTTGGGCGCAATGACTTCGGCAATCCGGTTGAACAGCCGGTTCAGCAGCGCCTGCACCTGCTGGGGGTCCATGTGTTCCGCCAGCCGGGTGAACGCCTGGATATCGCAGAACATGATGGTCAGTTCGCGCGACTGCGCTTCTGTGGTGTATTCACCGGGGCTTTTGACCATTTCGCTGACCAGGGCCGCAGGCACGTAGTGCCCGAACAGGGAGGCCAGCTGCTTCTTGGTTCGCGTCTCCAGGAAAAGACCATAGCTGATGTGCAGCACGTACGTCATCATCACCATGATGATGCCTGCGGCCAGCGGCAATGCCACACGCGCCTGCGCATAGGCCCAGAGGTTGACACCCGTCATCGCCGCCACCAGCCCCAGACACAGCAGCAAGGCCCCACCCGCACCCATTCTCGGCAGCATCACCAGCAGCACAAGCGATACCAGCACAACCACCAGAAAGCTGTACCCGCGGGCATAGTCGGGAACATGGATGAATGTGCCGTCGAGCATGGCCGACAGCAATGTTGCATGCACTTCCACCCCCGGGAAACCGGTACTGACGGGCGTAACGCGCAGGTCACGCAAGCCAGGCGCCGAGCTGCCGATCAGCGCAATCCGTCCCTGCAGTTCTGCTGCGCCGAGCTTTCCATTCAATACATCCGCGGCAGGGATATAGTGAAACCGTCCCCCGCCCTGACCGCCCTTGCCGCGAAACGGCACCAGAATGGCGCCATGAATATTGGTAGGGATGCGCAGCGTATCATTGCCCTGTCGCAGCTCCAGCCCCCCCAGATAGGGAGCCTCCCCGGCATACAGCCCCATGCCTTCAGCAGGCTGCAGCCGGACCTCTACCTGTTTGAACAAGGCCATGAACATGGCCAATGACAGCGAAGGGTAGTAGAGCGTTTCCCCTTCCCTTTTCTGCTGCGCCACCAGCGGGACGCTGCGCAGTTCCCCATCGCTATCGGTGAGGGCGTTCATGAACCCGCCCATAGGAGCGGCTTCCACCAGCAGCGGCAGATTGGCTGAAAAGCCCTCGATCTGCGGCAGCCCGGCAATCCGGGCCTGTTCGGCTGAATGAACGGCCAGCGGCCTGGGCAGACTGCCCGTCTGCCCGCTGTTGCGGCTGGACGAGAAATAAAACCCCTGCACCACCGGCTGCCCACGCATGCTTTCTGCCAGCAGGGTATCGGGCGCCAATAATGCCTCGACCGCTTGCAGGCGCTGCTGCGCATCCTGATCCTGCAGGGAAAGATTGTCCTGCAGCCATTTGTGGATGTTTTCACGGTCGTCTTCATCCGGCTCCGAAAACAGGACGTCGAACCCCAGTAGCGCCACCTGCTGTCGCTGCAACAGCTCGGCCCCCAGTCTGGCGATGACACTGCGGCGCCAGGGCCAGCGGCCAAATTGTCGCAGGCTGGCTTCGTCGATATCGATGATCACGATGCGATCGTCGCGCGCGCTGCTGGCATCGAATGCACGCAAACGGTGGTCGTATATGCGCTGTTCAACCCGGGAGATGAGTTCGTATTCCACCAGGCCAAATACGGCCGGCAACGTAATCGCCAGGGGAATGCACACCACAGCCACGCGCAGCACCGCAGCCACCCTCCAGCGCCGTATATCTATTTTTCGCAGCCAAGCTAACAGTCTGTAGGGCGTTGACGGCGCAGTGTCACTCATGCTGCATCTGGATCAAAAGGGCAAAAACTGTTCCGGGACTTCCGGCACAGTGCCCCTTCTGGCAGAGAAACGCACGCCGCGGCAAGCACGGACACCCCCAAACACCAGGACACACGCCGTCATTGCACGAACTATACCGCCTAAAGAAGCGGTAAGCGGGAAATAATACGCATGCCATCCCGGGCAGAAGCCGGAGCGGGTATGAGGAGAGGGTATTGGCTACCCTTGTACGACAGGGCTGTTAGCGACCAGACCGCTGTTCAAAACACATCTGCACCCCGGCCAGATCGATTTCATCACCGTCGACCAGGATATGCTCGCGAGCCGCAACCACATTGCCATTGCAGGTGAGTGGCCGGGACCCTTCAATGTAACGCAACACGAAATTTTCGGCGCGCCGGGTGATGCTGGCTACCGCAATGCCCGGTTTGCCCAGTGTGGTGACGGGCTTGGACAACATCACCACGCGGCCAGCAGAAGAACCCGACAGTACCCGGACAGCGCTATTGAGCACGCCGGTAACCTTCAGCGGCGCCATTTCCTCGCCGGCAGGAAAGTCAAACCGGAGGCGAAACCGCGCCACGCCGATGACGTCACCGTGCCAGAGTTGCTGCCGCTTGATCTTGACGCCATTGACAGAGGTGCCATTGGTGCTGTTGACGTCTTCCACGTAAAAGGCACCATCAACATACTGAAAGATGGCGTGATCGCCACTGATGGCCAGATTGTCAAGAACGATATGGTTATAGGGACGGCGCCCCAGTGAAACATGATCCCTGTCAAGAACGACTTCACGGACAGTCACGCCATCAAGTGAAATGATCAACTTAGCCATTTGTCAATCCTTGTGTCCGGGGAGGCCGTTGCGTATCAATCCTCCGTTCCCGTATTGAAACAGGGGGACCAATGCGACATGGCAGCGGGTGTTACACAGGGCCCTTTCCTGATTGAGTTATATGCATATTCTTGCATATTTCATGAATGAACCGGCTTTCGACGCCTTGTCGTCATAAAACAGGCAGGTTTCCACAAGAATAGGCCCAAAAGTCTAATATAGACCAAAAAGACTAATTCACGGAATCAAGAAACGATAAAGGCCCGGAAAACGTGATTTCTTACAGCAGGTCCTTGATCATCCGCCCCATTTCCGACGGATTGCGCGTGACCCTGAACCCACATTCTTCCATGATGGCGAGCTTGGCCTCGGCAGTATCTGCGCCGCCGGAAATCAACGCGCCTGCATGGCCCATGCGCTTGCCCGGGGGGGCAGTCACCCCGGCGATGAAGCCGACAACCGGCTTTTTCATGTGTTCCTTGCACCAACGCGCCGCCTCGGCTTCGTCCGGACCGCCAATTTCGCCGATCATGATGACAGCGTCCGTATCGGGATCGTCATTGAACATGCGCATGACGTCGATGTGCTTGAGGCCGTTGATCGGGTCGCCGCCAATGCCAACGGCGCTGGACTGGCCGATTTCCAGTTCGGTGAGCTGCGCCACCGCTTCGTACGTCAGCGTGCCGCTGCGCGAAACGACGCCCACATGCCCCTTGCGGTGAATATGACCGGGCATGATGCCAATCTTGATCTCATCGGGCGTGATGACCCCGGGACAATTGGGCCCCAGCAGTAGGGTACGCTTGCCGCCCGCCTCCTCCTTGGCCTTCATCCTGTTGCGCACGTGGAGCATGTCGCGGATGGGAATGCCTTCGGTAATGCAGACCACCAGATCGAGATCCGCCTCGACCGCCTCCCAGATGGCAGCGGCTGCACCTGCGGGCGGCACGTAGATCACCGAGACGGTGGCGCCAGAAGCTGCAGCGGCTTCGCCTACGCCGGCATAAATGGGAACACCTTCGAAATCTTCACCGGCTTTCTTGGGGTTAACCCCTGCAACGAAGCAGTTTTTGCCGTTGGCGTAATCGCGGCACATGCGGGTGTGAAACTGGCCGGTCTTGCCCGTGATGCCTTGCGTAATGACTTTGGTGTCCTTGTTGATCAGGATGCTCATGAACGGGGCTCCTCTTGCATGTGTTCTGGGCGGTTTACAGGACGCGGAGTGGCACGTGATCGTCGTCAGCGGGCCATTCCATGGCATAGCCTTTGGCAGCGAATCTGATGGCTTTCACGCCGCGCTGAGCCCGATCGTTGCCTGCGGCTTTGGCCTGCGGTTGCAACAGAGCCAGACGGACCTGCGGAGCCGGTACGAGAGCCTGCGGCTGGCTGGTACGGCCACAGAACTTGAGCATCAGCAGCGCCATCAGGCCAATTAGCGCCAGGAAAATCCATTTGCCCCCGCCCGATGATGCCGGCTCCGGTTGCGATGCGGTGGCAGCGTCATCCGCAGGCCCGGGCGCATCTTCAGCAGCAGGCTGCGACGCCCCGGCGGGGTCTTGCTCGACGGCTCTGGCCGCGGCGACCACTTTCTCTGCCGCTTCCGCCATGGTGTTGGCTGTGATGATGGGCAAGCCGCTGTCGGCCAAAATCTGCTTGCCGGCGTCTTCGTTGGTGCCTTTCATGCGTACCACCAGCGGCACGTTCAGGCCCACGGCCTTGGATGCCGCCACCACGCCTTCGGCAATGGTGTCACACTTCATGATGCCGCCGAAGATATTGACCAGAATCGCCTTGACGTTCCTGTTCTTGAGCATGATCTTGAAGGCTTCGGTTACCTTTTCGGTGGAAGCGCCGCCGCCCACGTCGAGGAAGTTGGCCGGCTCGCCCCCATAAAGCTTGATGGTGTCCATGGTGGCCATGGCCAGGCCGGCACCGTTGACTAGGCAGCCGATGTTGCCATCCAAGCTGATGTAGGCCAGATCGAATTTGCTGGCCTCGACTTCAGCCGGATCTTCTTCATCCAGGTCGCGGTACGCAACGATTTCGGGATGACGGAACAGCGCGTTGCTGTCGAAGTTGAACTTGGCGTCCAACGCGACGATATTGCCCTTGCTGTCCCGGTTGAGCGGGTTGATCTCGACCAGCGAAGCGTCGGTCTCCATGTAGCACGTGTAGAGTTTTCTGCACACGTCGATGAACTGGGCCTTGGAGTCAGCCGGCATGTCCACGCCCCGGGCCAATTCTTCGCCCTGCGCATCGGTCAGGCCCATGGCAGGATCGATGAAAACCTTGACGATCTTCTCGGGATGGCTGTGCGCCACCTCTTCGATGTCCATGCCCCCTTCGCTGGAGGCGATGAAGGCCACTTTCTGCGTCCCGCGGTCGGTCACGCACGAAAGGTAATATTCCTTCTGGATGTCGGCGCCCTCTTCAATATAGAGGCGCCGAACTTTCTGGCCTTCGGGACCAGTCTGGTGCGTCACCAGCTGCATGCCCAGGATCTCGCCCGCGCGCGCCCTGACTTCATCAATCGAGCGAGCCACCTTCACGCCACCGCCCTTGCCGCGGCCCCCTGCGTGGATTTGCGCCTTGACCACCCATACGGGCCCGCCCAGCTTCTGGGCCGCCTCGACCGCCTCCTGCACAGTGAAGGCCGCAATGCCGCGCGGCACAGGCACTCCAAACTGGCCCAGGATTTCCTTGCCTTGGTATTCATGGATTTTCATGGAAATGGCTCTCCGGACAGGAACAATCAGGATGTGCAGTCGATTGGCGCCAGCGCCAATGCGCGATGGAATCCTATGAAACGAAAAACGAGAATTTGACACTGTAACATGCCGCCATACGCGCAAAATCGACAATATCCCGGAGTACAGCGCTACCGCCGCAACGCCGCCCAGACACGCTGGGCGCCAAACACAGGCATACTCTCCGGCATGTCCGGCATCGCCTGCCATCTCGTTTTTCCGATCGAAGGCCCATGAAACCAACTCACCGCATTTTCATCGACGGCGAAGCCGGAACCACCGGCCTGCAGATCCGTGAACGCCTGCAGGGCATGGAGGGCATCGATCTGCTCAGCATCGATCCAGTCCTCCGCAAGGACCCCGCCGCCAAGCAGTTGCTGATGGCACAGGCCGATGTGGTGATTCTCTGCCTGCACGACGACGCTGCACGCGAATCCGTGGCCCTGATCGATGCCATGCCAGGCAAGCAGCCCCGCATCATCGACGCCTCCACGGCGCACCGCGTGGCAGCGGGCTGGGTTTTCGGATTCCCGGAACTCTGCGCCGGACAGGAAACCGCCATCCGTCAGGCACAACGCGTGGCCAACCCGGGCTGTTACGCCACCGGCGCCATCGCCCTGATCCGGCCGCTGATCGACGCATGCATTCTGCCGGCCGATCACCCCGTCATCCTGCCCGCAGTGAGTGGTTACTCTGGCGGTGGCCGACAGATGATCGAGGCTTATGAAAGAAACGCGGCGCCGCCCTTTGAGCTGTACGCGCTCGGCCTGGGTCACAAGCACGTTCCCGAGATCATGGCGCACACGGGGCTCAAGCGCCGCCCGCTGTTCGTGCCCAGCGTGGGCAATTTCGTGCAGGGCATGATCGTGCAACTGCCCCTGCACCTCGACACCCTGCCCGGCTGTCCGCGTCTGCCGGATTTGCAAGCCGCCTACGAAAACCACTACCGTGGCAAGACCTGGGTACAGGTCAAGGACGCCCCGGCCGATGGCAAGCTCGACGCCGTAGCGCTGAAAGACACCAACCTGCTGGAAATCCGCGTCCATGGCAACGACAGCCTGCCCCATGCCGTGTGCACCGCACGGCTCGACAACCTGGGCAAGGGCGCCAGCGGCGCAGCCGTGCAGAACTTGCAATTGATGCTGGGACTGGCCTGAGGAACCCGGGCGCCCGTTTATTCGCGCGCACATGTCAGACAGCAGAGCATCCGGGAAGCGTTGACGGATTTTGGCTGTTTGTCTCCGCGCGTCCATGCGGAACAACCATCCGCCTGCACCGATGCCGATGACACAGCCGGGCATGTGCCTGCCGCGGTCCATGTGACGCATCGCAACGATGCAACAGATATTCTGTCGGCGGTCTTGTCGCGCCAGAAGACTGCTGGTTTGTCCGGAGAAGGAATTCCCGCGATGGCGCCATATTCGCGGTACAGTTTTCGCACCCGGAGTTTTGATTCTTTTCCCTGAATACGGACCCAGCATGAACAAGATTTACCCCGATGCCGCAACTGCCCTGCAAGGCGTGGTACGCGATGGTCAGTTGATCGCCGTGGGAGGCTTTGGCCTGTGCGGCATTCCGGAAGCACTGATTGATGCGCTGCACGACTCGGGCGTGAAGAACCTGACGGTCGCATCCAACAATGCAGGCGTGGACGGATTCGGACTGGGCAAGCTGCTCGACTCGCGCCAGATCAGGAAGATGATTTCTTCCTATGTCGGCGAAAACAAGGAGTTCGAACGCCAGTATCTCGCCAAGGAACTCGAACTGGAATTCACGCCCCAGGGCACCCTGGCCGAAAAACTGCGTGCCGGCGGCGCGGGCATTCCGGCCTTTTTCACGCGAACCGGCGTGGGCACACTGGTGGCCGAGGGCAAGGAAACGCGCGAGTTCAACGGCCACACGTACATCATGGAGCACGCCCTGTTTCCCGACGTGTCACTCATCAAGGCTTGCGTGGCCGACAAGAGCGG
Organism: Allobrachymonas sp.; assembly: GCA_039808005.1. GTDB lineage: Bacteria > Pseudomonadota > Gammaproteobacteria > Burkholderiales > Burkholderiaceae_C > Brachymonas. The sequence continues at coordinate 66,568 of JBDHSG010000012.1, forward strand.
CAACCTGCGCTTCAACCTCACCGCACGCAACTTCAACCCGGCTGCAGCCACGGCCGGCAAGGTCTGCATCGTGGAAGTGGAACGGATTGTGGAGGTGGGAGAGATCGCACCCGACGACGTGCACCTGCCGGGCATCTACGTGCACCGCATCGTGCACAACCCCCACCCCGAAAAACGCATCGAGCGCCGCACCACCCGTCCGCGCGACTGATCTTGCATATCTCCAAGGAGCATACAGCCATGGCATGGAACCAGGAACAAATGGCTGCGCGCGCAGCGCAGGAACTGCAGGACGGCTATTACGTCAATCTCGGCATCGGCATTCCCACGCTGGTGGCCAACCATGTGCCGCCGGACAAGGAAGTGTGGCTGCAAAGCGAAAACGGCATGCTGGGCGTCGGGCCGTTTCCGTACGACGATGAAGTGAACGCAGACCTCATCAACGCCGGCAAGCAGACCGTCACCACCATCAAGGGCAGCAGCATCTTCGGCAGCGACCAGAGCTTTGCCATGATCCGCGGCGGCAAGATCAACCTATCCATCCTGGGCGCCATGCAGGTCACCGACAAGGGCGACCTGGCCAACTGGATGATTCCCGGCAAGATGGTCAAGGG